>NZ_AUMN01000008.1 GCF_000430705.1 Arthrobacter castelli DSM 16402 | reverse complement strand
GTGGTGCCGCCGGTGGTGCTCCGGTGCCGGCGGCGGCGATCGACAATCGGGCGGTGGCGCAGAAACGCCTCGACGGGCTCGTCGCCGCCTGCGACGCCGCCCTGGCCACCGGCGGACTACCCGACACCGGCGGACACCGCCCCCAAATCATGGCCGTCATCGACTACCAGGAACTCCTCACCCAACTCACCGAAGCAAAAGGCGGTACCTGCGGTGACGGGGCCGGGACGGGCACAGTCTTCAGCACCGGACGCTACGGTCCGGATGCCGGCGCCGGGGCCACCGGCGGGACCGGGTCGTACGTGTTTTCCGGGCCGGTCCACGCCGCGAATATCCGCCAGTTGGCCTGCGACGCCGAGATCATCCCGGCCGTGCTGGCCGGCAACGGCCAAATCCTCGACCTCGGCACCGGCCGAAGGATCTTCCCACCGAACCTGCGCCGGGCCCTCGTCGCCCGAGACGGCGGATGCTCCTTCCCCTACTGCACCATGCCCGCACCCTGGACCGAGGCTCATCACATCAAATACGCCAGCGACGACGGGCAGACATCCACCGACAACGGGTGTCTGCTATGCAGCTACCACCACCACCTCATCCACAAGGAAAAATGGGCCATCACCGTCCACAACGGTATCCCCTGGTTCACCCCACCGGCATACGTCGACCCCGACCGACGACCAATCCGCAACCACTACTTCAACCGCAAACCCCACCGCGGCCACCACCAAACCACCATCGACTTCGCCGACACCGGATAAACACGTGGCGGCCGGTTGCTACCACGGCCCGGGGCCACGATGCCTGGGTTCGATGGCCACCGGTATGTCATGAATACAGATCGTCGAGATTGCACACGTTCGCACAAGCAGGCTGGCTGCAGATGCGGCACGGCGGCCCTGCCGGCAAGTTCAGGGTATTGATCCCGGCTCGGCACGTTCGGGCCGGCACAGATACACTCGACTGGTGAACGCTGAACTTCCACCCCAGGTTTCAGACATCTTCGATCCAACGCGCTGGCGTTTGGTGTCCGGATTCGAAGATCTGCAGGACATCACGTACCACCGTCAGGTGGAACGCGTCCCGGACTCGCCGGGCGCAACTGCCAGCCCCGGCGCAACTGCCGGTGAAGTCCGGGATATGCCGACCGTGCGGATTGCCTTCAACCGTCCGGAGGTGCGTAACGCGTTCCGCCCCGGAACGGTTGACGAACTCTACCGTGCACTCGACCACGCCCGGATGACACCCGACGTCGGCACCGTGCTGCTAACCGGCAATGGCCCCAGCACAAAGGACGGAGGCTGGGCGTTCTGCTCGGGCGGCGACCAGCGAATCCGCGGCAGGGACGGCTACCGCTATGCAGACGGCGAAACGCAGGAAACGGTCGATCCGGCGCGTGCCGGGAGATTACACATTCTCGAAGTCCAGCGGCTGATCCGCACCATGCCCAAGGTCGTGGTCGCCGTCGTCAACGGGTGGGCGGCCGGAGGCGGCCATAGCCTGCACGTAGTCGCCGATCTGACCATCGCCTCGGCGCAGTACGGCCGTTTCAAACAAACCGATGCCACGGTGGGATCGTTCGACGCCGGTTACGGCTCGGCGCTGCTGGCCCGCCAAGTCGGACAAAAGGCGGCGCGTGAGATATTTTTCCTCGCCCGCGAATACTCCGCTGACGACATGCACCGGATGGGTGCAGTCAATGAGGTGGTTGATCATGAACGTCTCGAGGAAGTCGCACTGGAGTACGCAGCAGACATCGCCCGGCAATCCCCGCAGGCGATCCGGATGCTCAAATTCGCCTTCAACCTCCCTGACGACGGTCTGACCGGGCAGCAGGTCTTTGCCGGAGAAGCGACCCGGCTTGCCTACATGACCGACGAGGCCGTGGAGGGCAAGGAGGCATTCCTCGACAAACGGGATCCGGACTGGTCCCGCTTTCCGCACTACTACTAGCCCAAGGACTTCGCCCGCATGGAGATCCTCCCCATCCACACGCCCCGGGACTTCAACCCGTTGGAGCTGCTCAAGCCGCTGGCTGACGTACTCGCCGGTGAAGGGCCGGTTGTGGCGCCCTACGCGACGGATGAGCCGCCGGCCAATCTGCTCACCGGCCTGACTGACCTCTCCCCCAACGGGGCTGAGCGGCACGCGCAGCAAGCGCCGGCCGGGCTGGCACCGGACACCGCCGTCGTCGTCAGCACTTCCGGTTCAACCGGCGAACCTAAGCAGACTATGCTGACCATCGATTCGCTGGCCGCCTCCTCCATGGCCACCGCCATCACCTTGCAAGGCGAAGGACAGTGGCTGTGCACGCTCCCGGTGCATCACGTGGCGGGACTGCAGGTACTGATCCGCTCGCTTTATGCAGGCACCAAGCCCATGGTCATGGACCCTTCGAACGGCTTCGACACCGAGGCTTTCACCAGTGCAGCCCGGGAAATGACCGACCCGCACCGCTATGTTTCGCTGGTTCCAACCCAGCTGCACCGGCTGCTCGATTCACCGGATCCAAGCACCTTGTCAGTGCTGCGCAGGTTCAACGCCATCCTGCTCGGTGGCAGTCCGGTGAATTCCGACCTGCTCGCCGCAGCGGCCGGCGAAGGGCTGAAGGTGTTCACCACCTACGGGATGAGTGAAACGTGTGGTGGCTGTGTCTATGACGGCAAGCCGCTGCCCGGCGTGCAGATCAAGCTCGACGACGGCAGGATCCGCCTCGGTGGCGACGTCGTCGCGGCGGGATATCTCAACGAGCCGGAGCTGACCGGGCGCCGCTTCATCGATGAGGACGAGACCCGCTGGTACGTCACTGATGACCTGGGAGAATTCGACGACGACGGCAGGCTGCGGGTGATTGGCCGGGTCGATGACGTCGTTATCAGTGGCGGCCTGAAGATCTCCGCGGCTTCAGTCAGGAAGACCATCGAGGGTGTTGCAGGTGTGCAGTCCGCATTCGTGGCGGGCGTTGAGAGCGCCGAGTGGGGGCACGTCGTTGCGGCCGCCGTCGTCGGCTCCGCTGACACGCAGGCAGTGACCGACGCTGTCCGCCGGGACATCGCGGCGGAGGCCGTGCCCAAGGTGGTGAAGTTCGTGAGCGAGCTTCCCATGCTGCCCACCGGAAAACCGGACCGGCAGCGACTAATACATCTGCTGGAGCGGACGTACCGGGACGAGTCAACCGCGTAATCGTCGGTCGCACGCGAGGTGCACCGGTTGGCCTATTTGAAAGCAAAGAGGAGTTGAACTGTGGCTACTGCCGGCCAATGGCTTGAGGGTGCCCGGCTTCGCACGCTGCCGATGGCGGTAGCTCCCGTGATTATCGGCAGTGCGGCTGCGTTTGAGCTCGGGTCGTTCATCCTGCTCAACGCGGTGCTCGCGCTGTTGGTCGGGGTGCTGATGCAGGTTGGGGTGAACTATGCCAACGACTACTCCGACGGCGTGCGGGGAACCGACGACAACCGGGTCGGTCCGCTGCGGCTGACGGCCTCGGGTGCAGCCGGTCCCGCTGCCGTCCGCAATGCGTCCTTCGCCTCCTTCGGGGCAGCGCTGCTCGCGGGTCTGGTGCTGATCATCCTGTCGGGTTCGTGGTGGCTGCTGCTGGTTGGAGTCGCCTGCGTGCTGGCCGGATGGGGATACACCGGCGGCTCGAATCCGTACGGCTACCTGGGACTGGGCGACGTCTTTGTTTTTGTCTTCTTCGGCCTGGTGGCCACCCTGGGGACAACCTACACACAAGCGGGCCAGATCAGTCTGGCCGCCTTCCTGGGTGCCACCGGCACGGGCCTGATCGCGATGGCCTTGCTGATGGCCAATAACGTCCGCGACATTCCCACAGACATCGCGGCGGGCAAGAAGACGCTCGCGGTCCGCCTCGGTGACGACAGTGCCCGGATCAGCTATGTGATGATGCTGGCCGCTGCCATCTTCCTGCCCCTGATCCTGGTGGAGCAGCTCCCCTGGATCCTGCTGGTGCTATTGGTCTGCCCCGCATGCCTGTTGCCGAGTTGGCTGATGCTCAAGGGCAAGCGGCGCAAGAGCCTGATTCCAGTGCTGAAGCAGACCGGACTGATCAACCTGGGTTACAGCGTGCTGTTCAGCCTGGGGCTGGTGTTTTCGGCCACACTTGGCTGAAACACCGGAACCTTCAGCGGCGCGCTACTCGCCGGCAGTTCCGCGGTCGCGGCCCCGAACCGGCGGCTGCGGGCGGTGCTCGGGATTGGCGTCCTGGAAAGGATCCTCTGCTTCGGCATCGCTGCGCTCCGTCTTGGTGCGGATCGGCTCCGCCTTCCCGCTGAAACGGTGTTGGACTGACGAGGCAGCCTCGTTGCGCATCCTGGTCAGGAACAGGAAGCTGATGCAGAAGGCAACGACGACGGCGATTATGGCAGAGAAGATCCACCCCAGACCCAGCCACAGACACAGGGCCAACACGACTGCAGTGATGCCGAGCCTGACGGCGGAGTATTTGAAGAATGCCACAGGGCAATTCTAGCTTCTGCCCGGCCCCTCCAGCACATCTGTCCGTTCCACCCCTGGTCCTCCATTAGAATGGATGTATGCGCGGAATATTAGTCATTCTCCTGGTCGCGCTGATCGTGTACGCCGCGATCGACTGCATCATGTCGGATGCGGCCAAGGTCCGCAGCGTACCGAAGGCCGCCTGGATCGCCATCATTGTCCTGATACCCGTTATCGGGGCCCTGCTCTGGCTCGTCCTCGGACGCCCCCTTGCCCAGGCACCCCGGCAGCAGCCCGGAGGGCAGCAGCCTGGCGGACAGCAGCCCGGCGGACAGCAGGCACGCAGGCGCCCAACCTCCCCGGACGATGATCCGCATTTCCTGAACAACCTGGAAACCCAGCGCCGCCAGCAGGCCAAGGAGGCCGAACTGAGGGCTAAGGAAGCAGAACTGCGGAACCGTGAACAACGCCTGAACGAGGACGGCAAGGACAGCAAATAGCCGGGTCAGTCGACGTCAGTAGACCAGGCCGAAGACCCAGACGGCCAGCGTTAGCGTCGTGATCGTTGTCAACACCAACGCGATGACGTTAAGCCCGGCGCCGGCCTTGATCATGTGGGCTATTTCCAAGTGCCCCGACGAATACGCGATGGCATTCGGCGGGGTGGCCACCGGGAGCATGAACGCACACGTCGCTGCGATGGCAACCGGTATGACGAGCAGCATGGGGTCATAGCCCAGTCCGACGGCGACCGCGCCGATCAGCGGCAGGAATGTGGCCGCAGTGGCCGTGTTGCTGGTGAGTTCGGTGAGCATCAGCACCAGTGCCGAGGCGGCGGCGATGATGAGCACCAGCGGCAGGCCGCCCAGCGCACTGACCTGGGTGCCGATCCATTCGCTCAATCCCGACTCCGTGAACCGGGCCGACAGGGCCAGTCCACCGCCGAAGAGGATCAGAATGTCCCAGGGCAGCTCCTTGGCACTTGACCAGTTCAGCAGCGGCACGCCCCTGTTCGGATCGGCCGGCACGAGGAACAGCACGACGGCGACAGCCATCGCGATCACCGCATTGCCGATGTTGGTATCGGGCCACAACAGGGGCACGGTGATCCATGCTGCCGCGGCCAGCACGAAGGTGGCCAGCACCAGCTTCTCGCCGGTGTTCATGGGGCCAAGCTTCTTGAACTCGTCCCGGATCAACTCACGTCCGCCGGGGATCTCTTCGATTTCAGGTTTGAAGAGCACGTGGGTCAGCAGGAACCAGGTGATCGCCATGAACACGACCGCCATTGGCACGCCCACCAGCATCCACTCGCCGAAGCCGATGTTGATGTCGTGGTTCTCGGCCAGGTAGCCGACCATCAGGGCGTTGGGAGGGGTGCCGATAATGGTTCCCAGCGAACCAATGGACGCTGAATAGGCAATGCCGAGCATCAACGCGATACCGAAGTTCTTCGGGGGCTTCTCCGCATGTTCCGTGTTCGCCACCAGGCTCAACACCGACAGCCCGATGGGAATCATCATCACAGCGGTGGCCGTATTGGACACCCACATGCTCAGGAACCCGGTGGCGATCATGAATCCGCCCACCAGCTGTTTCGGCTTCGTCCCGACGAGCAGCACTGTCGCCAATGCAATGCGCCGGTGCAGGTTCCACCGCTGCAGGGCCAGGGCGAGCATGAACCCGCCCATGAACAGGAAGATAATGGGGTTGGCGTAGGGAGGGGCGACGTCGTCGACCGTTGCGACATTGAGAGCCGGGAACAATACCAGCGGAATCAGCGCCGTCGCGGCCAGTGGAATAGCCTCTGTCATCCACCATGACGCCATCAAGGCGGCGATGGACGCGGTGATCCGCGCCTGCTGGTCCAGATCCGCCGGCAACACGAAATAGACCACAACGGCCAGCACGACGCCGGTCAGCAAGCCGATGCGCTTGCGGACCAGCACCCGCTTCACGTCGCCGGCGTCCCGCAGCCCGGGCGCGGTTGAGTGATCGATCTCAGGTGACGACGGCGTCATAGCTGTGGCCTTCCGTTGCATGCGGCTGGATATCACCCCCGCCCCCGGTGCGATGTCTCACAGGACATCATGCCACCGGGAACCGGTGCAACGTGGCGGAGTGTTTACAGCCCGGAGTAGGAGTGCAAGCCCGAGAAGAACACGTTCACAATGGCGAAGTTGAAAATGATGCACAGGTAGCCGACAATGCAGAGCCAGGCCGCGCGGGTCCCGGTCCACCCGCGGGTGGCCCGTGCGTGCAGGTAACCGGCGAACACCACCCAGATCACGAAGGTCCAGACTTCTTTGGTGTCCCAGCCCCAGTAGCGGCCCCATGCCTCTTCAGCCCAGATCGCCCCGGCCATCAGCGTGAAAGTCCACAGCACGAAGCCCACGGCGTTGATCCGGTAGGCCAGGTTCTCCAGGTTGAGCGCGGCCGGAACCCGTTTCATGAATGCCATGCCCGGGCTCTGTCCCGCCGCCAGGGCCGCTTCGCGGCGTGACTGGAGCAGCTGGAGCACCGACATCGCGAAGGTCAGGGTGAACAATGACGAAGCAATGACCGCCACCGAAACGTGGATGACCAGCCAGTAGCTCTGCAGCGCCGGGATCAGGTTGCCCACCGGCGTGGGGAACCCGATAGTTGCCGCGCAGAGCATGATCAGCACCAGGCCGATAACGAACGTTCCGAGGAACCGCAGGTCCTTGCGAGTCAGTGCACCGAGGAAGATGCCGGCCACCACCAGGGCGCCGGTGGTGCAGAATTCGTACATATTGCCCCACGGCACCCGGTCCGCAGCGATACCACGGGCCAGCACAGCGGCCAGATGCACCACGAATGCCAGCGCAGTAATACTCACGCCCACCCGGGCGGCCACCCGGCGCTCCCCCGTGTAATCCATCGACTGGGCCGCCACGGAGTCACTGACGCTGGCGGAGCGACCCGAGCCAATGCGCGCCACCCGGTCGGACGGGCCGGTGAGGCCTTCGTGGCTGGTGCTTTCGGCCTGTGCCCCGGCCCCGGCAGCCACGGTGGAGACTTTCGACGTCGTCTGCTGAGCGTTTTGAGCCGAAGCGGCGCGTTGGTCGACGGCCTTGAGCGTTTTGCTGCTGCTTGCCATATCCCAGGCGAAGCCCAGGAAGGCCACCAAGTAAGTCATGGCGGCCAACAGCATGAACAGGTCGCTGTACTCACCCAGGGTTTCGTTGACACCCATTACTTATCCTTACGATCGTCATCGTCGGGTTGGCCATTCTCCACCAACCACTTCCTGCCGAACAGTTCGCGCAGTTTGTCCCGCTCCGCGTCCAGCCGGTAATCCTCGCCGCGGGCCAGCAGCCCGAACTCAACCATGGTGCGTCCGTCATCGTGTGCACCCGCGCGGACCCACGCCCGGCGCCGCCCAATGAACAACGACATGATCAACCCCAGCAGTGCCAATGAAGAGCACATGAGCACCGCCATCTTGCCCGGGTCGTGATGGACTTCAATGGCAATGTACCGCTTCAGGCCGTCGAATGAGATGGATCCCTTGCCCTCGGGAAGCTTGTAGGTCTCTTTCGCTTTAAGCACGATCCCACCAGTGTCCAGCTGACGTCCATTGAGCTGGTTAAGGCCCTTCACGTCCAGGGCGTACACGTTCTGCGGGTCCCCGCTGTCCAGCCCCAGGTTCCCGTAGTAGGAATCAAGCAGCAGTTGCGGGTTCAGCGGGTCCGGGTCGCTGGCCACCGTACGGCCGTCCTTGCCGACGACGGCGGTGGGAATGAAGAGCCCGACGAACCCGAGCTGCGACGGCTGGGCGTCCGGGGCCTTGATGACGATACTGGAGGTGTAGGAGCTGTCACTGGGAAGCGAGATGACTGGCCCCTTGTACGCAACATTTCCGTTGCCGCCGCGGACGGTGACCACGGGAGCGTATCCATTGCCCAGCAGGTACACATTGGTGCCGCCGATACTCAGCGGGTCGTTGACCTCCAGCACCTGCTGCTCGGGCTCGGCCCCCGGGGACTCGGTGACGGTCATCTCGGCGGTGTAGTCCAATGGCTGGCCGTAATTGGCCTCAGACTGCCGGTCAAAGGTGACGCTGAAGTCGTCCAGCCTGATGGAGTACGGGTCCAGCTGCCCCCGGTCGAAGTTGTTGCCCGGTTCGAACGAGTCATACCCGACCAGCGTATTGACGAACGTGTCGCCCTCGACCAGCGTCTTCTGGCCGCTGTAGCCGAACATCCCGCCCACGGCCACAGAGATCAGCACGCCGATCAGGCAGATGTGGAACAGCAGGTTCCCCACTTCCTTGAGGAAGCCGCGCTCAGCACCCACCGAGGGCCGCCCGGTGTCCCGGTCCCGCACATCCACGCGGTAGCCACGCTTCTTCAGCATGGCGGCGGCCTCTTCAATAGCCGACGACGGCGTCACTCCTGCAGCTGCCGGGATCGCCATGGCGCTGTACTCCGGCAGGCGGGACAGCCGCCGTGGGGTGCGCGGTGGTTTCGACCGCATCGCCTTTGCATGTTGAGCCGTCCGCGGGACCACACAGCCGATCAGCGAGATGAACAACAGCAGGTAGATCGCCGAGAACCAGACCGACGAATAAACGTCGAACAACTGCAGGTTCTCCAGCCACGGACCGACCACCGGGTGGTCCTCGATGTATTGGTCCACGGCCGCAGCGTTGGTGGGCCGCTGCGGAAAGAGCGATCCAGGCACTGCCGCCACCGCCAGCAGCAGCAGCAGGAACAGCGCGGTGCGCATGCTGGTCAGCTGCCGCCAGACGAAGCGCAGCATGCCGATGAAGCCCAGGGCGGGCAGCACTACGTCGTCCTTGCCGGATTTCTTCCTGCGTGATTTCTTAGTGCGGCCGGCGCCTTGGCCGACGTCGACGGCACCTTTGCCGGCACCGGACTCCGTGCCCGCACCGGCATCCCGCTCAGTGGCGGCACCACGATCGGTGCCGCCCTCGTCGGGCCGGCCGCCCTCGTCGGGCCGACCGCCGTCGTCGGGCCTCAACTCTTCCTCACCTGTTGTCCTGCGCATCAGACCGGCAACCTCACTTCATTGGCAAACCAGACCTGCAATTGTCCGACCCAGCTGCCCCAGAGCCCGGTCACCATCAGCAGGCCAAGCACGATCAGCAGTCCGCCGCCAAAACGCTGCACGGCCAGCCGGTGCCGGCGGAAGAAGGCGAGGGCCCCCATGCCGCGACGGGCACCGAGAGCGATCAGCAGGAAGGGCAGACCCAGCCCGATGCAGTACACGAAGGTCAGCGCCGCGCCCTTGAGGGCGCCGCTGCCTCCGGAGAATGCCAGCGCCTGGACCGCCGAAAGGGTCGGACCGATACAAGGCGCCCAGCCCAGTCCGAAGGTAATGCCCAACAGCGGCGCACCCCAGAGCCCGGCCGGCGGCTTGGATTGGATCTTCGCATCGCGCTGGAACCATGACATCCCGCCCATAAAGACGATGCCCATCACGATGACCAACACGCCCAGGACCTGGGTCACCCACCCCTGGTCGGCACCCTGCAACCAGGCGCCGAGCTGGCCGAAAACCGCGCCAATGAGCATAAACACCAGAGAGAAGCCGAGCACGAACAGCCCGATACCGACCAGCATCCGGCCGCGTTTTTGCTGCTGCAGATCGACTCCGGTCAACCCGCTGACATACCCCAGGTATCCGGGAACCAGCGGCAGCACACACGGCGAGGCGAAAGACACCAGGCCGGCCAGCAGCGCCACCGGAATGGCCAGCAGGAGCGGACCGCCAAGCACCGTCTCGGCGAAGGGGTTGGCCGCCGCCTGGAGCGTCCCTGTCGTCGGGCCGGAAAGCGCACCGGTCAGTGTGGCGGAGATGGCGGTTCCCACTGTCAGGCAGCCACCGAGTCGGAAATCAGTGTCTCCAGGGTGCTCTTGTCCGCCATTCCAAGGATCCTGGCGGCAACGCGTCCCTGCTTATCCAACACGATAGTGGTGGGCACGGCCTGCGGCGGAACATATTCGGTCATCGACAACAACACGCTACCGTTTTTGTCCTTGATGCTTGGATAGGTGATTCCAAAATTGCGCTCAAACGCATCGGCGGTAGGTTTGCTGTCCCTGAGGTTTACGCCGTAGAACTGGACGCCCTCGTCCTTAAACTTTTCGTATAGCGACTGCAGCTCCGGGGCCTCAGCCCGGCAGGGTGCACACGCGGCGTACCAGAAATTCAGCACGGTGACTTGGCCCTGCCAGTTGGACGAATCAACGCTCTTGCCGTTAAACAGCTTCGCATCGAGCTGCACAGGTTCGCCGCGGGATTCAGGGGCGTATTCGGTGACGGAGCCATCACCTGCGATGTAGTTCTTATTGCTGCCGGCCTCTGCTTGCTGGGCCAGCGGATCTTCAGCTGTGCAGGCTGTCAATGGCAAACTGAGAGCCAGCACGATGGCGGCCAGGCGCGCGGCAACGCGGCCGGTCACCCGGCGCTGGTGTTTCGATTCAGGCATCAGGCGCGTCTTTCATCGATTTCGTTGCGGCAATGCTGTCAATTCTACAACGTGTAGTACTTAATTATGCCCCTGGAACATTGGCAGCACCTGAAAGCAGGTCGGCCGCGGGCTCGCTGTACTGGACGTCCACGATCTCGTCGCCTTCAAACGTGAGGGAAGTGATAGAGGCCAGTGAGCATTTTCGACGCCGAGGATCGTGCCACAGCCTGCGCTTCTCGGCAGCGCGGCGGGTCACCCAGATCGGGAGCTGGTGACTGACCATCACCGCCTCGGCACCGGCACCTCCGGCGGCAACAGCCTTGTCCCGTGCCTCGGCCACCGCCTGCATCACGCGGTCCACCTGCTCCGTATACGGCTCGCCCCAGGACGGCTTCACCGGATTGACCAGATGCTTCCAATGCTTGGCATGGCAGAGTTCCGCCCCGGTGACCGCCAGGCCTTCGAAGCGGTTTGTCGCCTCGATGATCCGCTCATCGGTCACCACGTCCAGCCCGAGGGCCCGTGCCGTCGGCACCGCGGTCTCTTGTGCGCGGGTCAGCGGCGAGGACACCAGGTAAGAGATCACGGCACCGGCTTCGGTGCGCTTCTTGAATTCCTTTGCCGCCCGCTCGGCCATCTGCTCCCCCAATCCGGACAGGTGGAATTCCGGCAGCCGTCCGTAGAGCAGACGGTCGGGATTATGGACCTCGCCGTGGCGAAGCATGTGAATGGTGGCACGGGACATGCTTTCCAGTTTCTCAAAGTTGGCACCCCTTGACGAACCCTGTGTTTCCGGGCGTCACGGGCCGACGGCGAGGCGGCCGTCCTGCGGGTGGCCGCCGCGTCATGTTCGGCCGGGCAGGAAGACGTGCCGGATTCCGCCCATTCGTCCACCGGTTGGCCGTTTTCACCTGCACGGCCGAACACATCAATCAAAAAAGTCTCCCGGCGCCGGAATAAAACATGCAAATGCATGCTTTTAACCCGTGACGGTGACGGAACGGCCCGCGTCGGCGCGTTCGTCGCCCACCGAAACCGCAACAGCTAAAGGAGCAAATATGTCTATTCCCACCGGCTTGACCAAAGGCACCTGGACCCTTGACCCGACCCACAGCGAGGTTGGCTTCACCGTCCGCCACGCAGGCATCAGCAAGGTCCGCGGCCACTTCGACAACGTCGAGGCGGCACTGGAAGTCGCTGACAGCCTGGACCAGTCCCGCCTGTCCGCGGTCGCCAAGACAGACAGCTTCAATTCCAAAGACCCGAACCGTGACGCCCATGTCAAGGGCGAGGATTTCTTCGACGCGCAGACGTACCCGGAGATGAAGTTCGTCGCCACCGACGTTTCCGGCTCCGGCGAAACCTACCGCATCTCCGGTGACCTGACCATCAAGGGCACCACCCAGCCCGTCACCTTCGACACCGAGTTCAATGGCGTGGCAGTGGATCCCTTCGGCGCCACCCGGGCCGGCTTCTCCGGCAGCACCGTGATCAACCGCAAGGACTTCGGACTGACCTGGAACGCCGCCCTGGAGACCGGCGGCGTGCTGGTCGGCGAGAAGGTCACTATCAGCCTGGATGTGGCCTTCGTCGCTGCCAGCGAGTAACTCTCGCTCACTGTCTGCGGCCGCTGTCCGGTTCATCCAGGAACCGGACAGCGGCCGCTTTCATGTCCACCGGCGGAACCGTCGCACCCCATCGCCGATGCCTGGTGCGTGGAATTGCCCGGGAAACTACCCGGCAAGAAGGTGTACAAGGTCCCTCATCAGCCAGGTCGCTGGCGGTAGGGTGGAAAGAGTACTTACTGTATCTGCGGGACAGGAGCAGTAAGGGAACAGCTGAATACGGTCTCGAACGATAGGACGAAGGTCATGAGCACCCCTCCACAGGATCCCAATCAACCGCCGGATCCGAATCGAAAACCCGACGACGACGGCAACCAGGACCAGCCGGAGCAGCCGCAGTATGGTCAGCCCGATGATGGCCGGCCCCGGTACGATCAGCCCCAATACGGCCAGCCGCAGCAGGACCAGCCGCAGTATGGCGAGCACGCTCCCGGATACGGCCAGCCGAGACCGGGCCAGTCGGTGGCGGGCCAGCAGCCGCCAATGGAACACCAGAACCCGGCCGGACAGCCGCCGTACGGCCAGGACCCGGGTGCTCAGCCGCCGTATGGTTACCCCGCCGGGCAGCCTGCCGCTTACGGATATCCCGGCGGTCAAGGCCAGTTCGCACAGCCGGGGCCGGTCCAGCGGCCCAGGGAAGTGGAAATCTCCTTCTGGCTGATCATTGCGGCTGCGGTGCTGACCGCGGTGACGACCATCGTCACCCTTGCGGCCTTAGGATCACCGGCCATGATGGAGCAGTTCGAGATGATCATGGGCCAGCAGGGCGGCCAGGCGCCGATGGACGCCCAGGCCCTGATTGGCGCGGCAGCCGTATTCATTGTCATTATCGGAATCATTGGCATTGGTCTCTACCTGCTGCTCGGCTTCATGGTGCGCAAGGGCAAGAACTGGGCCCGGATCACCGCGACCGTGCTGGCCGCGTTGTCCCTGTTGACGATGATCGGCGCCAGCTTCCTGTGGATCATCACAGTGCTGCTGGGCGTGGCCGCCGTCGTGCTTTTGTTCCTGCCGAAATCAAGCAACTACTTCAACGCCATTAAGGCACAGAAGTTTGGAGCCTACGGGCAGTAAATCCGCTGGCTTCTAGGTCGCAGTGCGGGCGTGGGATTCGGGTTCAATTTCCGGGTGCTGCGCCCGCTGTGCGTGGTAGGCAAGGATCTGCAGTTCGGTGGCCATATCCACCTTGCGCACCTGCACATGGTCAGGCACCTGCAGCAGCACCGGCGCGAAGTTGAGGATGCTTGTCACCCCGGAAGCCACAATCCTGTCGCACAGGTCCTGTGCCACCGTGGCCGGAACGGCCATCACCACCATATTGGTGCGGGTGCGCTCGATGACCGACTCCAGGTTGTCCACGTGCCGGACCCGCAACCAACCGACCTCGCTGTCGACCACCAACTGGTCGGCGTCGAGCAGGGCCACCACTTCAAAGCCACGCGACTCAAAACCTGTGTACCCCGCCAGCGCACGTCCCAGGTTGCCGGCTCCGACAATCGCCACCCGCCAGTCCTGGGTCAGCCCCAGCGCTGCGGTGATCTGCCGGTTCAGATAGGGAACCTCATAGCCGACGCCGCGGGTTCCGTAGGAGCCCAGGTAGGACAGATCTTTACGCAGGATGGATGAGTTCACTCCCGCCGCGTCAGCCAGCTCCTCCGAGGAGACTCGCTCGACCGCCTCGGCCAGCAGGCTGTTGAGCGCCCGCAGATAGAGCGTGAGGCGCGCCAACGAGGCCGGCGGTATCTCTCCCCGCGCCGGGACAGGGACGGGCTCCGGTCTTGGCCGGGAAGGGGTCTCACGCTCGCTCACTCATGCTCCATTCGCCGCAATCAGCGCTGCTGTGCAACGCTGCCCCACGCGGCCGTGGCGGCATCCGTGGGTACCTCCACTTTAAGGCTCAGCCGATCCGCCACAAAGTTGGAATGACTTATTCTGCTTCGAGGATCCGCCGCAGCCTGGCCTCATCGATCTGCCAGAAATCACGCTGCACTCCGTCCACGAAGACGACCGGGATTTCTTCGCCGTACCGTTCGATGAGGCCGGGATCGTCGTCGAGCGACACTTCCTCCCAGTCCATGTGCAGGTCCGCGGCAACCCTGCCCACGACGTCGCGCGCCGCCTCGCACAGGTGGCACTGCGGCCGGGTCAGCAGGGACAATCTCCGCGTCTGATGTTCGCCCATGGTTCAACGGTACCGGTGCCCCAGGCCGGACCAGTTGTCAGCACGCAACCCCAGCGTCCGACCAGCCGAAAAGCCAGGCACCCGGGCGACAAACCCGCTACTTTCAATCGTCACAGAGCGCAGCGGCGCTGAAACGCTAGACTCGAACTATGCCCACGACCACTTCGGAGGACACTGGCCACGATCCGGCCGGCACTCCACCGCATGTGGGCGCCGCCTTTTTCGACGTCGACAACACCATGATGCGGGGAGCCAGCCTGTTTCATGTTGCCCGCAAGATGTACCAGCGGCGGGCATTCAGGATGCGCGACGTCGCGGGCTTTGCCTGGAAGCAAGTGAAGTACAACCTGCGGGGCGAGAACCTCAACGATGTGCAATCCATCCGCGAATCCGCACTGACGTTTGCCACCGGTATCGCCGCCTCGGACGTGGAGACCCTCGGCGACGAGGTCTACGACGAAATGATTGCCTCCAGAATCTGGCCGGGCACCCGGGCGCTGGCCAACCAGCATGTGATGGCCGGGCGGAAGGTGTGGCTGGTCACCGGAACGCCAATTGAGGTGGCCCGCGTGATCGCCGACCGGCTGGGGCTGACAGGCGCCCTGGGGACGGTCGGGGAAATCACCGACGGCTACTACACCGGCCAACTCGTCGGTGACTTCCTGCATGGGCCAGCCAAGGCTGATGCGATCATCGCGCTGGCCGGCGCCGAGGGATTCGACCTGGCCGATTGCTGGGCCTACAGCGACTCCTACAACGACATTCCCCTGCTCTCGGCAGTGGGGCATCCGGTGGCCATCAATCCCGATACGCGGCTGCGGCAGCATGCCAAAGCGAACAGCTGGCCGGTGTACGACTTCCGCAGCGGACGCCGTGCCGCCACCCTCGGGCTGCGGACGGCAACGGGAGCCGGCGTCGTCTATGGGCTGTGGAAGAGCCTGGCCAAGTTCCGGCGCCGCTGAACCCCCTGAATCACAGTTAAATCAACAACGCCCGCCATCTGTACGATGACGGGCGGCTGAGCGCAGGCGCCTGCTACTTGTTGCGGCGCTGGTGGCGGGTCTTGCGAAGCTGTTTACGGTGCTTCTTCTTGGCCATACGCTTGCGGCGCTTCTTAATTACTGAACCCACGAGTCCTCACAAACTTTTGTCTTTTCACCCGGCGTCAGGCCGGGCAGTTTCTTACCACGACGTAAAACGTTCCTTAACAGGGTACCGTCTACAGGCGTCCGCCGCGGCACACGCTCCGCCCCCTGTGCGCTACTGCACAGTGGGTTGGCCCTGCCGCCGGCAGTCAGGCCGTGTCGGACTGGCCGTCGACCTTTGCCTCTTTGAGGTAATCCGTCACGGCCGCCTCCGGTACGCGGTAGGAGCGGCCAAACTGCACTGCAGGCATCTCACCTGAATGAATCAGGCGGTACACAGTCATCTTGGACACCCGCATAACCTCGGCCACTTCCGATACTGTCAAGAATCGCACGTCAGAGAAATTTCTCTCCTCGCCCATCTCCCTGTTCCTTTGCTCCAAAGTTGTTCTTCGCAACACCGCGTGCGAGACCGTGCGTTCACCGTGTCGTAACCACACTCTAGAGGTAGATGGGATTAAAGTGAAAGTTTTCATCATTCCACCGCCCGGGCAGAGCCGACGCCAGTGGTGGAACAACCTGCGTCTACGCGCTGTTCCTAGATCACGCCCTGGGCGAGCATGGCGTCCGCCACCCGCACAAAGCCGCTGATGTTAGCCCCGGCCACGTAGTTGCCCGGCTGCCCGTACTCATCCGCGGTGGTCGCACAACGATCGTGGATGCCCACCATGATGTCCGTCAACCGTTCCTCGGTGTACTCGAAAGTCCACGAATCCCTGCTGGCGTTCTGCTGCATTTCCAACGCCGACGTCGCCACTCCGCCGGCGTTGGCGGCTTTACCCGGGCCAAACAGTACGCCGGCATCGTGGAACACATCGGCGGCCTTGCTGGTGCAGGGCATGTTTGCGCCCTCGGCCACAGCTGTCACCCCGGACTTGACCAGCTTGACTGCATCTTCTTCCAGGAGCTCGTTCTGGGTCGCGCAGGGCAGTGCCACAGTCGCGTCAACGTCCCAGACGGAGCCACCATCGACGAACTTCGCCGTTTCCTGGCGGCGCTCGGCATACTCACCGATCCGGCCGCGCTCGACTTCCTTGATCTGGCTGAGCAGGTCCACGTCGATACCCGCCTCGTCGACCACGAACCCGGACGAATCCGAGGCCGTCACGACCTTCGCTCCCAGCTCCTGGGCCTTGACGATGGCATGGAGCGCAACGTTTCCCGAGCCGGAGACGGCCACTCGCTGCCCGTCGAACGTCTGCTTCCTGGTGCGCAGCATCTCCTGGGTGAACAGCACCGTGCCGTAGCCGGTGGCTTCGGGGCGCACCAGGGAGCCGCCCCAACTGGTGCCCTTGCCGGTGAGCACTCCCGATTCGTAGCGGTTGGTGATCCGCTTATACTGACCGAACAGGAAGCCGATTTCGCGGCCGCCCACACCAATGTCACCGGCCGGCACATCCGTATATTCGCCGAGGTGCCGGTACAGTTCGGTCATAAAGGACTGGCAGAAGCGCATTATTTCGCCTTCGCTGCGCCCGCGGGGGTCGAAGTCCGCGCCGCCCTTGCCGCCGCCGATCGGCATCCCGGTCAGCGCGTTCTTGAAGATTTGCTCGAAACCGAGGAATTTGATGATTCCCTGGTAGACGGAGGGGTGGAACCTCAGACCGCCCTTGAACGGGCCGAGCGCGGAGTTGAATTCCACCCGGAACCCCCGGTTGATCTGCACCTTGCCGGTATCGTCCACCCACGGAACCCGGAAAATGATCTGCCGCTCCGGTTCGCAGATGCGCTCCAGGATAGATGCTTCCGCGAATTCCGGGTGCTTGTCGAGCACCGCCACCAGACTGGCAAAGACCTCATCCACTGCCTGGTGGAACTCGCCTTCGCCAGGGTTCCGGTCCAACACGATACTCCGCACAGCTTCCAGCCGGGTATCCACATAGTCTCCTAATCGCTCATTTCATAAAGCCAGAGTTAAAAATACTCGCTTTACCCACACCGGTCGTAGTCCTACCTGCGGCGGCGTAACTTTGGGAAGTTGTAAAAGAGGTCCACGGCCCGTCCCGCGGCACGGCCGACACTGCGCTGCAAGGGCTGTCCGGCAACGCCGTCCGGGACCACATCAGGGGCCGCGGCAGGCGTGTCCGTGCCGGTTTCAGCTGTTCCGGCAGGCGGGGGCCCCTGCTGCGCGGCGGCAACTGCGTCCCGGCCCTCGTGAAGGGCGGCTTTCCCATTACCGTTCGGCGTAACATCGAACCACGCCAGCCACGACGCGACGGCGGTGAGCGGCTCGGTTTCCAACCCGTAGTACCTGCGCTGACCATCGGCACGCATCCGCACCAGGCCGGCTTCCCTCAGGACTTTCAAATGCTTTGAGACCGTAGGCTGGCTCACGCCCAGTTCCTCTACGAGTTCCCCCACTGCTTTGTCTCCGGGGCGCAATGAGATGAGGATGGAGCGGCGCGTCGATTCAGCGATGACGGCGAAGACATCATCTATGACCATTCCATTACCCTAGCCACATATGCACCGGCTGGCATCCCCTGCCGGCGCCAAACTTGTTTACTTCCCCGTCCTGGCCCTCAGTCAAACCATGGATCCAATCCATAGAGTGGAAAGACTTCCTTGCGCGTGGCGACCACAGTGCGGTCGACGTCGTTATTCGGGTCATAGCCGACTTCCCAGGACCGCCACCATACGTCGACGTCGTCGCCCATCAGCCGGGGTGCGTCAATTCCATACGTCGTGTCCACATATTCGCGCCATGCTTCGGGGACCGGCCGCGTCACAGGCACAGGTTCACCGGCCGCGATGCCGATCAGGTGGCTCCACACCCGTGGAACGACATCCGTAAGGCTGTAACCTCCCCCGCCAGTAGCCAGCCACCGGCCGCCGCAGTGCCTCACGGCCAGCTCGGCGATGTCGACGGCGGCCTGCCGCTGTGCGTCCACGCTGATCCCCAGGTGGCTCAACGGATCGAGATGGTGGCTGTCGCAGCCGTGCTGGCTGACAATCACCTCGGGCTCGAAAGCACCGGCCAGCTGCGGGACGATGGCGTGGAAGGCACGCAGCCACCCGCCGTCGTCGATGGTGTCCGGCAGCGCAACGTTGACCGCCGAACCCTGGGCGCCCGGCCCGCCGATCTCGTTGGCGAACCCGCTCCCGGGAAACAGCCGCATCCCCGTTTCGTGCAGCGAAACCGTCAACACCCTCGGGTCGTTCCAGAAGATGCTCTCCGTGCCGTCGCCGTGATGAGCGTCGATGTCGATATACATCACCCGGCTGGTGCCGCCGTCGAGCAGCCGGGCGATGGCGGCCGCGGCGTCGTTATAGATACAGAACCCGCTGGCGCGGTTGCGGCTGGCATGGTGCAGCCCGCCGGAAAAATTCACCGCGTGAAGCGCCGTGCCGCTCAGCAGCGAATCTGCCGCTGTCAATGAGGCACCCGCGATCCGCGCGCTGGCCTCATGGATTCCGGCAGCGGCAGGAGTGTCCTCCGTTCCCAGCCCCCACGCCGGGCCGCCATCATCCGGATGGGCGCTGATGTGCCGGACGGCCTCGATGTATTCACGGCTGTGCACGGTCGCCAGCTCGTCATCGGTGGCGAGGACAGAGGGAATCACCTCCACCGCCGGAAGGTCAAAGAGGCCCAACTCGCGGGCCAACCGTGCTGTCAGGTCCAGGCGCGCAGGTTGCATAGGATGGTGTGCGCCGAAGTTGTAGGCCATCAGCGACTCATCCCACACAACATGCACGGAGCCGGGTACGGTCGGCGGGGAACTCTTAATACGCATCACCAGCAGAGTACCGCCTTGCCCGGCGAAAAGCCCTGCCGGAGGATGTGGCTCTTATGATGGTTTACTACTCGCAAGGGTAGACAACGTCCATCAGGGAAGAGACAAGAATGGCCAAGAGTCAGCCAGCGTGGCCGCAGCCGCGCACACGCGGACCTTTCTGGCTGATCTCAGCGGCACGCGACTTCGTGGACGGCGTGGCGAAGAGTTCACCGGCGCGGCTGGCCCTCATCGTCTTCGCCATGGTGATCCTGCTCTTTGCCGGA
Source organism: Arthrobacter castelli DSM 16402 (assembly GCF_000430705.1). Taxonomy (GTDB): domain Bacteria; phylum Actinomycetota; class Actinomycetes; order Actinomycetales; family Micrococcaceae; genus Arthrobacter_C; species Arthrobacter_C castelli. Next base: position 180,276 of record NZ_AUMN01000008.1, on the reverse strand, counting down.
CTGCTTTCGTTGCCGATATCGTCGGCGACCGGTGTCGTCACGCCGTTGCACAACGCCCTGTTCACCGCTGTCTCCGCCGTTACAGTCACGGGACTGACGGTGGTCTCCACCGCGCTGCACTGGTCGTTCTTCGGGCAACTGGTGATCCTGATCGGCATGCAGGTGGGCGGTCTGGGGATCCTGACCATGGCATCGCTGATGGCTCTGGCCGTCAGCCGCCGGCTGGGGGTGCGGGGCCGGCTCATCGCCGACCAGTCGATGAGCGGCGGCACTGGCCGCCTCGGTGAGGTCGGCACCCTGCTCCGCATCGTCGTCACCACCTCGTTGGTCATCGAGGCAATCCTGGCACTGGTGCTCGCCCCGCGGTTCATGATCCTCGGCGAGCCCATCCCACTGGCCATCTGGCATGCGGTTTTCTACGGTGTTTCGTCATTCAACAACGCCGGGTTCACCCCGCATTCCGACGGTCTGATCCCCTACGAAACCGACCTGTGGATACTGATCCCGATCATGGTTGGGGTCTTCGTTGGCAGCCTCGGGTTTCCTGTCCTCATGGTGCTGCTCCGTAACGGCCCGAGCTACAAGAAGTGGAACCTGCACACCAAGCTCACCATCGAAGTGTCGCTGGTCCTGCTGCTCGCCGGCGCCATCGGCTGGGCCGCACTGGAATGGAACAACGATGCGACCATCGGCGACCTCAGTCTCGGGGACAAGGTCATCCACTCCGTCTTTGCCTCCATTATGCCCAGATCCGGCGGGTTCAGCCTGGTGGATATGAACGCCATCGAACCGGCGACACGCCTGATGACCGACGCCCTGATGTTCGCCGGAGGTGGATCTGCGTCAACGGCCGGCGGCATTAAAGTCACCACGCTGGCCATCATGTTCCTCGCCATTGCCGCGGAGGCCCGGGGCGACCGCGATGTGAAGATCCACCGCCGGAAAATCCCCGAGGGGACGATGCGGGTTGCCATCAGCGTCATTATGCTGGGGGCGACCCTGGTGCTGGCCGGTTGCGGCCTGCTGCTGCCCATCAGCGGGCAATCGCTGGACCGGGTGATGTTCGAAGTGCTCTCCGCGTTCGGCACCTGTGGCCTCAGCGTCGGGCTCAGCGCCGAGCTGCCTCCGGAGGGGAAGTATGTCCTGTCGGCGCTGATGTTTGCCGGCCGAGTCGGTACCATCACACTTGCCTCCGCGTTGGCACTGCGCCAGCGCCGGCAACTGTTCCATTACCCGGATGAAAGGCCGATCATTGGCTGACAGACCAGCACATAACCAGCCCGTCCTCGTCGTCGGACTGGGCCGCTTCGGCGCGGCCACAGCCGAGCAGCTGATCCGGCAGGGACGCGAGGTCCTGGCCATTGAGCGGGATCCGGCCCTGGTGCAGAAGTGGTCCGCCACCCTGACCCATGTGGTGGAGGCAGACGCGACCAATATCGATGCGCTGCAGCAGCTCGGGGCCCAGGAGTTCGCCTCCGCTGTGGTCGCCGTCGGCACGTCCATCGAGTCCAGCGTGCTGATTACGGTCAACCTGGTGGATCTGGGCATCGAGCACCTGTGGGTCAAGGCCATCACCCCGCCGCACGGAAAGATCCTCACCCGGATCGGGGCGAACCACGTGATCTACCCCGAGGCGGACGCCGGTGCCCGCGTGGCCCACTTGGTCTCCGGCCGGTTGCTCGACTTCATTGAGTTCGACGACGGTTTTGGCATCGTCAAGATGTTCCCGCCGAAGGAGACCCAGGGATTCACCATCCGGGAGGCGTCGGTGCGCAGCAAATACGGGGTCACGATCGTCGGGGTGAAGTCGCCGGGCGAGGATTTCACCTATGCCACCGGCGAAACCAAGGTATCCGGCCGGGACCTGCTGATTGTCTCCGGGCACGTGGACCTGATTGAACGCTTCGCTGCACGCCCCTGAGCAAGATCGCCGCGCCCCTTACTTCTGCAGCTCGGTTGTGATCTCCGCTGCCCTGGCGGCAGCCGCCCGGGCTCCGGCTTCAATCACGTCCGGCAGTCCCTTGGCGGTGAATGTGTCCAAGGCGGCCGCCGTCGTGCCGTTGGGGCTGGTGACGGCGATACGCAAGGCCTCTGCATCGGCGTCCGGCTCTGACAACAGCGCCCCCGCGCCGGCGACCGTGTCACGGGCCAGGACGCGTGCCGTCTCTGCGTCGAGGCCGAGCTTTTCGCCGGCGGCAGCCATCGCCTCGGCCAGGTGGAAAACGTAGGCCGGCCCCGAACCGCTGACGGCCGACACCGCATCGATCTGCTCCTCGTCAACGACCACGACGGTTCCGGACGCCGCAAAAATGTCCTTCGCCCGGGAGATGATGTCATCGTTCGCGTGCGAGCCGGCCGCCAGCGCCACGACGCCGCGTCCCACCTTCGAAGGCGTGTTGGGCATCGAACGGATCACCGGCTGACCGGCCGGCAGCTCGGCTTCCATCATGGCAATCGACACGGCCGCCGCCACGCTGATCACCACGGTGTCCGGCTTCAGGGACGGGCCAATTTCCGCTGCCAGGTCCTGGATGCCCACCGGCTTGACCCCCATGATCACGATGCCGGCGCTTGCGGCCGCTTGGACGTTGGCCTGCGGATCCTCGTTGCTGGACAGCGCTGTGACACCATGACGCTCGGCCAGTTCCCTGGCGCGTTCCGGGCGCCGTACGGTCACTGTCACGTTCGACGGGTCCAGCCCGCCGGCGAGCAGCCCGCCGAGGATAGCTTCGTTCATGGAGCCGCAGCCAAGAAATGCAAAAGTGGTATCAGTACTCATCCCACAAGTGTGTCATGCACCCACTCACAGGCTTTTAACAGGTTCTTCTGAGAGAGAACTCAACATCGTTCATTAGAGTAGTAACTACCTCATAAAGGTGCGAGTGATTGCGGATCAGTCTTCCCCCAGGCTGATCCCGTGGTGCCGGCGATGCGGAATGTTTCCCCCAACCATTCCCACATAATCGCCGGCACCATTCTCGTTTAAGCGTTGACCTGCACACCCCTTTCAGGTCCGGGGCCACGCTCCCACTCGACGACGGTCTTCGGTGTCGAACCGGTGGACGGCAGGACCGTCCTCGAAGCGCAGGACCGCCCCCGTCGCCTGTGTATGACCGTTGGTTATCCGGCCATCGGGTCGGTGCGGGTGACGGCGGAACCGTCGTCGATCCTCTCCACAGACCCCTTCGCCACCAGGTGGTCCAGCCGCCGCAGGATCAGTCCTTCACGCAGCGCCCAGGGGCAGATCTGCAGCGTCGGCTCACCGAACATTTCCAACGCGGCCTCGGCCACCAGCGCGCCCGCCAGCACCTGCGGAGCACGCACCTGTGACACCCCGGGCAAGTGCGCCCGGTCTTCGGCGGTCATCGCCGCCAGACGCTGTGCCCACAATGATAGATCCGACAGCTGCAACTCCCTCCGCACAAACGGACCCGCTCCGCTGGGGGCGGCACCGGACAAGCGCGCCAGGGACCGGAATGTCTTCGAGGTGCCGGTGACAACCGTCGGCTTGCCGACAGCGGACAGTTCGTCAACGGTCTCGGCCAGGGTGGCGCGGATATAGTCGCGCAGCTCCTTGATGCTCCGGGCCGAAGGCGGGTCCTGCTGCAGCCATTCGCGGGTGAGGCGTCCTGCGCCGAGGGGAACGGACGCCGCTGCCGATGGCAGCTCATCCGCGCCGATCGCCAGCTCGAAGGACCCGCCGCCGATGTCCAGGTCGAGGATCGTGCCGGCACCCCAGCCATACCAGCGGCGCACGGCGCTGAAGGTCATGACGGCCTCTTCGGCCCCGGTCAGCTCGGTCAGGGTGACAGTGGTTTCCTGCTGGACCCGCTCCAGCACCTCTTCGCCGTTGGTTGCTTCGCGAATGGCCGACGTCGCGAACGCCAGCAGGTCCCGCGCCTGATGCTTGGCGGCGAATTCCCAGGCTTCCAGCACGAATTCGATCAGCGCCTGCTGGCCCGCTTCACTGATGTTGCCGCCGTCGTCGAGGAACGACACCAGCTGCAGCGGCCGCTTGTGCGAGGCGAAGTCCACCGGGCGCGCGCCGGGGTGGGCGTCCACCAGCAACAGGTGGACCGTGTTGGAACCTATGTCCAGCACCCCAAGGCGCATATCCCTACCTTGCCTTCGCGGTTTTCCTGCCCGTTGACTTCCCGGAGGATTTCCCGGCCGGGGCCTTCGCCCGCTTCTCGGCCAGCAACTCCACCGCACGTTCGTGGGTCAACGACTCGATCGATTCCGAACGCGGCACGGTGATGTTGGTGGCACCATCGGTGATGTAAGGACCGAACCGGCCATCCTTGACCACAATGGCCTTCTCGGATGACGGATCAGGGCCCAGCTCCCGCAACGGTGCCGCAGCCGTACGTCCGCCCCGTTGCTTCGGTTGGGAGTAGATTTCCAGCGCTTCTTCCAGGGTAATGGTGAAAATCTGCTCTTCCGAAGTGATGGAACGCGAATCAGTCCCCTTCTTCATGTAAGGACCGAAGCGGCCATTCTGCACCGTGATCTGGTTGCCTTCGGAGTCCTCCCCCAGCACCCGGGGCAGCGACAGCAGCGCCAGGGCGTCCTCCAGGGTCACCGTTTCCATGCTCATCGACTTGAACAACGACGCCGTCCGCGGCTTGACCTTCTTGGGCTTCTTCTTGGGCTTGGGCTTGCCGTTCTTGTAGTACTCGACCGGCTGGTTGGCCAATTCTTCGTCAGTCATTTCCGGGATGATCTCGGTGACGAAGGGGCCATACCGGCCGTTCTTGGCCACGATTGTCCGGCCGGTTTCGGGATCCTCGCCCAATTCACGCTCGTCCGGACCCTGGGTGTCGAGCAGTTCGATGGCCTTTTCAGCCGTCAACTCGTCGGGGGCCAGATCCTCGGGCACATTTGCCCTTTCCGGATCGGTCCCCTCGCCGGCGTCGGCGGGCATGCGTTCCAGGTACGGCCCGAACTTACCCACCCGCAGGGTGACGCCCTCGGCGATTTCCATCGAATTGAGCTTGCGCGCGTCGATCTCGCCGAGGCCGTTGACGATGGTGTGCAGGCCGGTGTCAGGGCTGTCGCCGAAGTAGAAGTCGTTGAGCCATTCCACCCGGGCCCGCTCGCCGCGGGCGATCCGGTCCAGGTCCTCTTCCATGGCGGCGGTGAAGTCGTAGTCGACGTAGTTGTGGAAGTGCTCTTCCAGCAGCCTGACCACCGAGAACGCCACCCAGCTGGGCACCAGCGCCGAACCACGGGTCCGGACGTAACCGCGGTCCATGATGGTGGAAATAGTTGCCGCGTAGGTGGATGGACGGCCAATGCCGCGTTCCTCGAGTGTCTTGACCAGCGATGCCTCGGTATAGCGGGGCGGAGGCGACGTTTCGTGCCCGACGGCGTCCAGTTCCTCGGCTGCCAGCGGATCCTTCTCGGCCAGGTTGGGCAATCGGCCGCTGCCGCCCTCGTCGTCGTCATCGCGGGCCGCGTCCTTGCCTTCCTCATAGGCGGCCAGGAATCCGCGGAACGTGATCACCGTGCCGGAGGCGGCGAACTCGACGTCGCGCCCGTCGGATGCGGCCGCGCCGAGCCGGACCGATGCCGTCGACCCCTTGGCGTCGGCCATCTGGGAGGCAACGGTACGCTTCCAAATCAGCTCGTAGAGCCGGAACTGGTCGCCGCTGAGCTCTTTGGCCACCTGCGCCGGAGTGCGGAACGAATCACCCGCGGGGCGGATTGCTTCGTGGGCTTCCTGCGCGTTCTTCGACTTGCCCTTGTAGATTCGCTTCGCGTCGGGTACGTACTCGGGGCCATAGAGCTCGGAGGCCTGTCGGCGGGCGGCGTTCATCGCTTCGTCGCTGAGCGCCGGCGAATCGGTACGCATATACGTGATGTAGCCGTTTTCGTACAGGCTCTGCGCCACCCGCATCGCGGTCCGCGCCGGGAAACGGAGTTTACGGGCCGCTTCCTGCTGCAGCGTGGAGGTGGTGAACGGTGTGGCCGGGCGCCGGGTGTACGGCTTCGTCTCCACCGAACGGACGGCGAAATCCGAACTCTCCAGGGCAGAGACCAGGCCGTTGGCCGTGGCCTCGTCCAAGTGGACGGCGTTCCTGGATTTCAACTCGCCGAGGTCGGTGAAGTCGCGCCCGGTGGCCACCTTGGCGCCGTCGACCGTGACCAGCCGGGCCGAGAAAGTTCCTTCTCCGCCGGATCCGGCCTGCTGTTTCTTGGCGAACTTGCCCACCAGGTCCCAATAGGACGCGGAACGGAATGCCATCCGTTCCCGTTCCCGCTCCACGACCAGGCGGGTGGCCACGGACTGAACCCTGCCGGCCGACAGGCCGCGGGACACTTTCCGCCACAGCACCGGAGAAATTTCGTACCCGTACAACCGGTCCAGGATACGCCGGGTTTCCTGCGCGTCGACCAGCGCGTTGTCGATGTCCCGCATCTGTTCCAGGGCACGCTGGATGGCTTCGCGGGTGATCTCGCCGAAGGTCAGCCGGTATACCGGGACCTTGGGCTTCAGCACCTCGAGCAGGTGCCAGGCGATTGCCTCGCCTTCGCGGTCACCGTCAGTAGCCAGGTAGAGTTCGTCGGCTTCTTTGAGGGCGCTCTTGAGCTCTGCGACCTTCTTCTTCTTGTCGCCGGAAATGACGTAGTAGGGTTCAAACTCGTTGTCGACGTCGACGGCGAACTTGCCCAACGAAGTTTTCTTCAGATTATCGGGCAATTCCGAGGGCTGCGGCAGGTCGCGGATATGCCCCATCGAGGCCTCCACCACAAAGCCGCCGCCCAGGTAACCGGCGATGGTTTTGCTTTTCGCGGGGGACTCGACGATCACCAGCTTCTTGCCAGTCTTCTTACCCTCTGTGGCCTTGCTCGGCACTGTACTCCTACATTGAATGTCATTTACTGCGCTGCTAGGGCAGACCATACTACGTCCAGACGATGCAGCAGTGCCATCAGCGCAAACAAGCCTAGTTCACCACACTTTTCGTCCCGCTGTAGAGCCGAAACCGGCGATTGTGGGTTGTGACACCCTGGGACGTGCTCCCGGCGCCGCCCGCTATTGCAGAACACGGATTAACACGAACGACGACGATGTCCCGCGTGTCACCGGCGACACGCCGGGTTTTCCGGTCCTCTGCCACCTGTTGGTGTTAATCCGTGCTGGCAGCGGCCGACCCGTCTGCCTGAAAGGGCTCCTGCGGCCCGTCCCCGTCCGCCTGGATGGCCGCCGGCGCCCCGTCGTCCCTGTCGTCCCCGTCGTCCCTGCCCGTTTCGAACGCGGCCGGGATGAGGAATCCGTCGCGGACCAGTTCCCGCGCCCGACTGAGCAAGCCCGCCTCGAAGTCCTCACCTTCGGGCTCCAGCAGTGCGCCCAGCGCGGTGAGGATCTGTCCCGCCGTCAGTTCCCCGTCGCAGACCGAGACGAATCCGGCCAGTTCGCTGGACAGCAGCGTGGTCCGCCGGAAGCCGGCACCCTGGCGCAGCAGTATGACGCCGGGATGCTCCGCGCCGGGGCGCTGATGACGTTCCTCGGTCACGTCCGGGGCGACGACCAGGTACTCGTGCCGCAAAGCTTCGTCGCTGCGTGCCGCCAGCCAGTCACCGCGTGCCACTGAGGCGGCGATGGCCGGACCGATGGGCTGCTCGATGCTGTGCTGGATTTCCTCGCACCGCTGCACGATGGATGTCCCACCGTCCGGCTTCCGCAGCCACACCATCCCGAGCCCCACGGCCGCCACATCCCGCGACTCGAAATCGGCCAGATAGTCGGCAAAGGAGCGGATGTACTGCTCCTGGTCCCGTTCTTCGGCGGCGTCGCGCAACCAGATCCCGGCATATTCGGCAGGCGGAACCTGCTCCCGTTGGATAACCCACGCATCAACACCTTCGGGCACCCATTGACGTATCCTTTGGTCCCAGGAACCGTCGTGGCGGATTTCCCAGTTACCCAGCAGTTGTGCAGTCCCTCCCGGCGAAAGCATATTCGGGACCGCCCGGATCAACGACGCGACGATTTCGTCACCGGCCAGTCCGCCGTCCCGGTACACAAACCGGTTATCGTCGGCGCCAGAGCCATGGCGCGGAGTAATCACGAAGGGCGGATTCGATACCACCAGGTCGAACCGCTCACCGGCGACCGGGTCCAGCATGTTGCCCCGACGCAGTTCCACCCGGGATTCCAGGTCACTTGGATCGAGTTCGAGGGCGGCGGCGTTGAGCATCAGGTTGAAACGCGTGACCGCCAGCGCACGTTCGGAAATGTCGGTCGCCACCACGTGCCGGGCATGGTTCAGCAGATGGAACAGTTGAATACCGCATCCCGTACCCAGGTCAAGTGCGCGGTCCACTGGCCGCCGGTCGACGAACTGCGCGAGATTCAGCGATGCCTGCCCGACCCCCAGCACGTGATCCTGCCGGAGCACACCCGGTCGTTGAACGGCACCCGGATCGCTGGCCACCCAGAATTGGGGACCGCCGTCGGTACCGTAGGGACGCAGATCCACGGTGCCCCGCCACCCGCCGTCGTACTCCTCGATTAATCCCATCGCGGCCAATCCAGCCGCCCCGGTGCCTGGCAAGGCGGCGTCCAGCTCCGCGCCACTGACCACACTGCCCAGCATCCACAGGCGCACGACGGCGGCAAGGCGGTGATTGCTCTCGGCCGCCAACTGCCGGGTCACCAGCAGCGCCGGCACCAACTGGTCCCGGTGCAACGCCTCGTTGGCGGCTTGTCCGAGCAGTGCCTCGACCCCCTCGACGGTGTAATCCACCTGTCTCAGACCGGCCTCCAAGGCTTTCAGCAGCTGCAGGTTGCCACTGTGCGGAACGGTGGTGGAGTTGCGGGAGACGCTCATTCCTCCAGTTTAAGCGAGCCGGAGAGACCGTCGTACCGGCCGTCAACCGTGGCGTCCGCTACAGGCCCCCAACTTGTCGTCAGGCGCTTTCCAGACGCGGCTGTTAGAGTCTGCGCCATGTTCACCAATTCCACACGCCATCGCACCCTCATTGCCGCGATGACGGGTCTGCTCGTCTGCGGAATCACCGCGTGCAGTCCCGGCGGTGAACCAGACGCAGAGACCCCCAAGACGACATCATCGCCCTCCACAACGTCCCAAAGCCCGGCGCCGACCACAGATCAAACGTCCACGCCGACGCCCGATCCAACCGCCCCCGAACCCGGGGAGACCCCTGAAGCGGGCGGCGTCAAAGTCTGGGCGACCGAAACCCTCGGACGCGAAAAGGGCATGTACTACGGGCACGGCTGGATGGGCACCGCCGACACCCACACCGCTGAGGCACCGGTCCCGGCCGGGCCCTACGGCGTCACCCTCGCTTGCCAAGGCACAGGGAGCGTCGATGTCGTGATCAGCGAAGGCGCCGATGCTCCCGACGACGCCAAACCCACCAAGGAAACTGTTACCTGTTCGGAGACCACAACGGTCGCTGTCAGCCTCGAAACTTCAGGGATGGAGCTGGAATTCACCGCCCCCGACGGCATCCACCTGTACGCCTACAAGATTTTCGAGCGCACCACGTAGCCCGCCCGACGACCGCGACATAGCCCGTCCGGCTACGCGGCGCAGCCATCCGGGCAGCTCCGGTCTCCGTCGGCCGTGGCGCAGCCGGAGCAGAAGAGCTGCAGGTTCCGGCAGGCCGGGTTGGAGCAGTTCTCGAATGTGGAGGTCCCGGTCCCGCAGCGCACGCATGCGCCAAGCGTTTTGGCGTGATCGCTGAACTCGACGTGCATCCGCCGGTCGAAGACGTACAGCGAGCCTTCCCATAAGCCGTCGTCGCCGTAGGTTTGCCCGTAACGGACGATGCCGCCGTCGAGCTGGTAGACCTCTTCAAAGCCGCGGTTGCGCATCAGCGCCGAGAGCACCTCGCAGCGGATGCCGCCTGTGCAGTACGTGAGAACCGGACGGTGCTTCAGATCGTCATACTTGCCCGATTCCAGTTCCCGGACGAAGTCGGCCGTGGTGGCGGTATCAGGCACGACGGCGCCGCGGAACTGGCCGATCTGCGCTTCGAACGCGTTGCGGCCATCGAAGAACACGACGTCGTCTCCGCGCTCATCCACCAGTTCGTGGACCTGCTTCGGGGCCAGGTGGGTTCCCCCGCCGACGACGCCTTCCTCATCGACCTTCAATTCGCCGGGCGCTCCGAAACTGACAATCTCGTCCCGGACCTTGACGCTGAGCCGGGGGAAATCGGCGGCCGAGCCTTGTGACCACTTCACGTCGATGTCCCGGAATCCACGGTATTGACGTGTGGTCTTCACGTATTGTTTGACCGCGTCCAGTTCTCCGCCCACCGTGGCGTTAATGCCGTCCCCGGAAATCAGGATGCGGCCGGTCAGCCCGTATTGCTCGCACAGCGCCCGCTGCCACAGCCGGACCGCGTCGGGATCGGCCACTGGGGTGAAGCCATAGAAGAGAACAATCCGGTGCAAAGCCACCGGTTAAGCGTACCCGTCAGCCGTTAAGGGTGCCGTGTGCCGACGCAGCGGGACACTCGTGTGACGTCACGTGCATGCGCAGGTGGCAAAATGGGCTCGTGGCACTTCATGATTCCCTGATTCCGTTGCTGGGCGCCGGCCCGGAGCCGGAACAGCTTTTGTCTGTGCACGAGATCGCAGCCCGGGACGCCGTTGGGGCCGGGTGGCCGCAATGGGCGCACGCCGACGTCGTCGAGTCCTTTTCCCGCCTCGGGGTGCAGGAGCCGTGGAAACACCAGGTGGAGGCGGCCGATCTCGCCCATCAGGGCAACCACACGATCATCGCCACCGGAACGGCTTCGGGCAAATCCTTGGCGTATCAGCTGCCCGCGCTTGATGCCATCCACCGGAGCGGCCTTCAAGAGCGGAACGACCGGGAGGGCCAGGCCGGCACCGCGGCCGGCACGGGCAGCGGCACCGGCAGCGATGAGGCCGCCGCGCTGTACCTGGCCCCGACCAAGGCGCTGGCAGCGGACCAGCTCACCGCCATCGAAGCATTCGCGTTACCCACCGTCCGGGCGGCCACCTACGACGGTGACACGGACATCAGCGAGCGCCGGTGGGTGCGCGATTACGCAAACCTGGTGCTGGCCAATCCGGACATGCTGCACTTCGGCGTGCTGCCCAACCACGTCCGTTGGGCACGGTTCTTCCGTCGCCTTCGGTATGTGATCATCGACGAGGCGCACAGTTACCGCGGCGTGTTCGGATCGCACGTAGCCAACCTGCTGCGCCGCTTGCGCCGGATCTGCGCCTACTACGGCAGCGATCCGGTGTTCATCGGTGCGTCGGCCACCTCGTCCGATCCGCAGAAATCGTTCGGGCGGCTGATCGGCGGCGACACCCGGGCGGTGACCGAAGACTCTTCGCCGCATGGCTCCACCACCGTGGCCATGTGGGAGCCGCTGCTGAGCGGGCACCAGGGGGAGAACGGAGCCCCCGAACGCCGTTCGGTCATTGCCGAGACCTCCGATCTGCTGGCGAACCTGGTCAGCGCCCGCGTGCGCACCATCGCATTCATTAAGTCCCGGCGCGGAGCGGAGACCATCTCCAGCATCACTAAAAGGATGCTCGACGACGTCGACCCTTCCCTTCCCGGCCGGATCGCCGCCTACCGCTCCGGGTACCTGCCCGAAGAACGCCGTGAGCTCGAACAGCACCTGCGCAGCGGGGAACTGCTGGGAATCTCAAGCACATCCGCCCTCGAGCTGGGCATCGATATCTCCGGGCTCGACGCCGTGCTGGTGGCCGGCTGGCCCGGGACCCGAGCGTCCCTGTTCCAGCAGATCGGGCGCGCGGGCCGCTCCGGCCAGGGCTCGGTCGCCGCATTCATCGCCAGCGACGACCCGCTGGACACCTATCTGGTGCACCATCCGGAATCGATCTTCGACCTCGAAGTGGAAGCGACGGTCTTCGACCCGTCGAACCCCTATGTCCTCGGGCCGCACTTGTGTGCCGCAGCGGCGGAACTGCCGCTCGGTGCCAATGAGCTGCAGATGTTCGGCGTCACGGCCGCCGCCGTACTGGACCGGTTGACGGCCGACGGGATGCTCCGACGCCGCCCCGCCGGCTGGTTCTGGACTCACAGCCAAAGCGCGGCCTCCCTGGTCAGCCTGCGGGGCGAAGGAGGAGGACCTGTCAACATCGTCGAAGCCGACACCGGGACGCTGCTGGGCACCATTGATTCACCCCAATGCCAATACCAGGCGCACACCGGGGCGGTGTATGTGCATCAAGGCTTGTCCTACGTTGTCGACGACCTGAACGAACAAGACCATTGCGCCGTCGTCCGCCGGGCCAACCCGGACTACTACACGAGCGCACGGGACGTGACGCAGATTGAAATCGTCGAATCGCTGATCAGCACCACCTGGGGCGATGTGACGGTCCATTTCGGCGACGTCAAGGTGACCACCCAGGTCGTCTCCTTCCAGCGCAAGGCGCTGATGTCCAATGAGGTTCTGGGCGAAGAGCCCTTGGACCTGCCTGCCAGGGATCTGTTCACCAAGGCCGTCTGGTTCGTCACCGACTCACCGTCGCTGACTACTGGCGGGGTCACGGAACCCGATATCCCCGGCGCCCTGCACGCCGCCGAACACGCCGCCATTGGACTGCTGCCTCTGGTTGCCACCAGCGACCGCTGGGATGTCGGCGGAGTATCGACGGCGCTGCACGCGGACACCGAAAAGCCCACTATCTTTGTCTACGACGGCCACGCCGGCGGGGCGGGTTTCGCCGAACGGGGGTTTGAAGCGGCCGATGTCTGGCTGGCGGCGACCCGTGATGCCATCCTGGCCTGCGAATGCGACTCCGGTTGTCCCTCCTGCGTGCAGTCACCCAAGTGCGGCAACCGGAACAGCCCGCTCGATAAGGACGCAGCCGTGAAGCTGCTCAACGTCCTGTTGGCTGCGGCACGCCCGCTCTAGACGATCTGAACCGAAAAACTTAGGACGCCGCCGTGCCGCAAGTCCCACCCGATATCTCGGAGATGACCACCGTGCGCAGACTTCGCGCTGCGGGCTGTGTTTTCGCCGAAGAGGAGGCGCGACTGCTTCTCGGCTCCGGTGCCGGCACCATCGAGCTCGCCCGGATGATCGAGGCTCGGACGGCCGGATATCCGTTGGAGCACATTCTCGAATGGGTCGAGTTTTGCGGGCTGCGGATTGCCGTTGAGGATGGGGTATTCGTCCCCCGTCGCCGCACGGAGTTCCTCGTCCACACGGCCGCTCAGTTGACGTCGCCGGGCGACGTTGTGGTGGACCTGTGCTGCGGCTGCGGCGCCTTGGGCGTGGCGCTGAGCGAGGCGGTGGGTAGCATCGAACTTCATGCGGCCGATATCGAATCTGTCGCGGTCGGCTGCGCACGCCGCAACGTGGCACCCCTGGGCGGATGGGTCTATGAGGGTGACCTCTTCGAACCGCTGCCCGATTCCCTGCGCGGCGGTATCCGGACCTTGCTGTGCAACACCCCTTACGTACCCACCAGCAGCATCGGGATGATGCCCCCGGAGGCCCGGCTGCATGAGCCGCAGGTCACGCTCGACGGCGGCCCGGACGGGCTTGAGGTGCAGCGGCGGGTGGCCGCCCGGGCAGCGCAGTGGCTGGCCCCGGGCGGGCACCTGCTCGTTGAGGCCAGCGACGACCAGGCGCCCGTTGTGGCGGAGTTGTTCGCCGCCGGTGGTCTGCTTCCGCGGACCGTCTTTTCGCAGGAGCTTGAAGCCACGGTCATCATCGGCATGCGGCCGGCGGATTCCTGAGCCCGGTCTGCACTTCAGCCTTCCAGCTTGCGCACGACCTCGACAGAAGCGTCGTCGTCGGAAATTTCCTCCCCTTCCACGGTGAAGCCGCTTTCCAAGACATTCACCTCGATTTCCCGGCCGACTCCTCCGCGCCGGAACCACCCTGACTTCGGGTTAGGCTAAAAGGCAGAGACAGGTATGCAAGAAGGACCAGGGGAAACATGGGATCGACGCCTCAGCGCCACGCTCCGCTGTTGGAATCCGATGCGCTGCTGGCTGGCTATGACGGCACCGCGGTGTGTGGCGTGCTCAGTGTTGAACTGCAGTCAGGGAAGGCGCTGGCCCTGGCCGGAGCGAATGGGAGTGGCAAGTCCACACTCTTAAGGACACTCAGCGGCCGTCAGAAACCCGTCGGAGGCACTGTCCAAATGGACGGCGCATCGGTGGATGAACGCAGTCTGCGCTACCGTCGCAGCGTAGCCGCCGTCTTCGACGATGACGCTTTTTTCCCCGCCTTGACCGCCGGCGAGCATCTGTTGACGACCGCACTCGGACACGGGCGCGAGGATGCGTCCTCCGCCGTCGACAATGAACTCGAATTCTTCGGACTGACCAGCCACGGCGAAGCTTTTCCCCACTCGCTCTCCTCCGGCCAACGACGACGGCTCCTGCTCGCCTCGGCCTTCGTGCGCCCTTTCACACTTCTGGTGCTGGATGAACCGGAACAGCGACTCGACCAGACGATGCGCCGCCGCTTGGCCGAGCGACTAGTCCAGAGTGGCACAGCGGGGGCGGGCATCCTGCTGGCAACCCATGACCCACTGTTGCTCTCTGCCGTTGCAGATCGTTGCGTGCTGTTGGATGACGACGATATGGCTTTCGTGGCACCCGAACGCGCCGCCGAGGTGATTTCCGGGTGAAGGGGGTTCCAACCTCAGCCGAGACCGAGCGAAGTGTCCGCTTCAATCCATCGTCGTTTTCCCGTGTGGCCGCGGCACGGCACCCCGTCGAGAGCCGATGGAGCGTCTTTGCCGGCGTCTACCAGGCTTTGCTGGGGGCAGTTGTGGTGCTTGCCTACGCCGGCGGCCTGCTCCACGGCATTCGTGAAGAACTTCTGGTCACCCCAGGATCGGTACTGACCAGGCCGGTCGTCTCAGACCGGTTCGCACAGGTTCCCACACAGACTGCTCTGGCCATCGTCCTATTGATGGTGGCCGCAGGCGGGTTCGCACTGTTGCTACGTCTCGGCCCGGTGTCGGCCACCGCCGCTCAAGGCTACTGGTGGTTAAGGCTGCCGATCGACCGCCGCAGGGCCCTGGCCCTGCCCGCAACAGGCAAGATGGTCAAGACCGCAGCCGCGGTTGGCCTTGTTTTTGCGCCCATCGCCGCGCTGGCCGGGCCTGTCCATGGCATGGGCTCCGTCCTGCTGGGCAGCGCTACGGCAGCTGCCATGGGGACAGCCGTTTTCCTGGTGGCGGCGTTGGTGCAGGTCGCCGGCTGCAAGAATGCTGCTGCCCGTGTCGCTGGCGTCGTCATTATCGCGGGCCTGCTGGTCCTGCTGTTGCCTCTGCTGACAGCCGACAGTCTGCGCGATGAAATTCTAGGCGGGATACCAACCCAGGTTCTGCTGCTGCTTCCCTCCGGCTGGCCGCTGGTTGTGGTCCATGGCGCGATGTGGCCGGTATGGGTTGCTGTCGGAGCGGTCCTAGCGGGCGTCTGTGCCATGTCCATATTGCTCAACCGGCTGTCGAACTCCGAACTGACCGCCAGCGGCGGCATATCTGGACATACCGCCGGAGCGTTCTATTTTGGTGACTTCAGGGAGATGAGACACGCGCTGAAGTCTGATGCAACGAGCCGGAGATTCCGACTCTCCGGACAACGACCTGCGTCGGCCTTCGCTGTGTTGGTTCGAGCCGACCTCGTGGCCTTCCTCCGCGCGCCGGGGAAAGTACGCAACGTTTTGCTGTTGGCACTGGCCCCGGCCGCCGTTGGTTGCATCACCGGTGTGGGCAGCGCCGTCGTCATGGCCGCCGTATTATTGCTCTGTGGCTGGACGGCTGCATCCACCAGCGCGGTCGTTGCCCGCGCCCATGCCGATAAGCCAGTGCTGGACGGTGTGCTGCCACTGACTCCGGTTCAGACACGGCGAGCACATGCCGTGGTTCCCGTCGTCTGCCTGACCGTATGGGGGCTGATTTCTTTCGGCCTGCTCGCCGTCATGGGACCGGGTAACTTTGAACTGCCGGTGCTTGGTCTGCTGGCCGGCCTCGGATTGGCTGGAGCAGCCATTCGCGGCGCGTTTCAGCCCAGCCCCGACTGGACAACGCTGGGTGGTAGCTCCCGCTACATGCTGATGCCCGCGGGCGTCGAAACCAGCTTCACGCGCGGACCGGACTTCGCGGTCCTCGCTATGTTGCCTGCCCTCGCTACCTTGATCTCCGGCACCACTCCATGGTGGCTATACCTGGTCCAGGCCGGATCCAGCGCTTTCTGCCTCTGGTGGGAAACACGAGCCGATTAGATTAGGACTGATTAAGCAAGACCGGGGACCAGATCAGACGTGTCTCATGCCGCATATCAACAGCGCCTTCCCGCGCGCTGATCACCGCCGAGGACCACCCCGATGCCGCCGGTAATTTCGTCCCACTCCGTCATGCCTCAGTCTCCATGCCCGGTCCCATCTCCCATGCGGTGCGTTTCCAACGGTATAGTTCATTCCAGCTGAGGTGGAAGCCCGCGTCCCTCCGGTGGCGGCCCGGCCCGGGACCGGCCGGTGGCCCGGCCCCAGGGAGGAGGGAGTTGAAGGCCGGTTGTGATGTCGACGATGACACCATTCACCACGTTGCACTCGATGAGCTCGACGTCGTTCTTCGCTGTGACAGTACGCGCAATCGAGCATGGATCCCCCGTGGTAAGGCCCCGGGCCGCATCGGCCGCTGCGAGCGCCGCCAAATCTGCTGCCGCAGCGGTCCGTCCCGCGCCCACAGCCGCCTGCACCACCATCATTAATGCGGCCAACAGGGTGATCAGGACCAGGGCAAGTGCGGCGCCGAGCACCGTTCCTGATCCGCGCTCCGCCGAATCGGTGTTCATCAGGAGGTGTTTCCCCTCAACGGACCGGCCGGCCCCTGCGGCCGCAGTTGCGCAGCAGCGACGTTGGACGAGATGGATTCGCCGGGCGGGGCGACTTCATCGGGCGGGATTGAACCGCCCGGGGTTGAACCGCCCGGTGCGCTCCAGGACGTCTCACGTTTGGCGGCCGCGTCAGCGACCAATGGCCAGGAGACCAAGTCCGCCAGCGGTCCCTCAACCGTTCCGCTCACCCGCACGCGGGCCCAACGACCGGATTCGGCGACGTCCACGTCAGCGCCCGGACCGGCGATTCGCTGAGCGGTGGAAACAACGACTGTGGCAGGTTCGCCCCGGGCCGCTGCCCGGGCCCCGGCCCGGGCAGCTTCCTCAAGCCGCAGCTGGGTCACTCCAACCACCGCGCCCACGAGCAACAGTGCCAGTATGGCGGTCAGGGCAGGCAGCGTCACCGCCAATTCGGCCGTGACGCTGCCGACCTGAGATGTCCGGTGCTTGCGCATCAGTCGGCTCCTCAGCCCAGTGTCAGGGCCTGCTCGATGATGGTCATCAGAAAGCCCCTGACCTCATCGCTTCGGAGGATAACCACCAGCAATCCGGCGAAGCCCACGGCGGCGAGCGTTGCGATGGCATACTCAGCCGTAGCCATTCCGGCTTCCGCGTACCTGAACCTGCTCACCCAGTCCCGACGGCCCTGCTTTGCCGCCGGAACTGATGCCCCGGGGAACAGTTCGACGACGTTGTCCCAGCGACTGCGGACGGTGTCACCGGGCTCATGGACGGCCTCGTCCGGTGTTCCGAATACCGGTTCCGGCTCGGCAGTTGAAGCTGCCGCAGCACCCAGCGGCGCCGCCTCGCCGGAGGCGACCAGGCGGTATGCAGTGGCGCGGCCCGGACCCGCCGTACGGCTGTCCGGTCCCGGGGCCGGTCCGACGGTGCGTGCTTTTCGATATGACAGTGACATCCTTTTTCCTCTCGTTCATGACCGCCAGAACCAGCGGTTGATTAGAGCTTGCCGCCCGGCGGATCACGAAAACAGAGCCGCGATGCCGTAAGTGGATGACATGGACACCTGCCCTGCTTGTGGAGGTCAACTCCCTACCCCAGGGCCGGCAGCAGGGCCAGCAATACGGGCAGGACTCCAATGCACACGAAGGCGGGAAGGGAACATGTCCCCATGGGCAGCACCAGCTTCACGCCCAGTGCCGCCGCCCGCTGCTCAGCTTCCCTGTGGCTGCGCCGTCGCAATTGTTGGGCCTGAGCCGACAACAAGGCCGACGACGGCGCACCGGTCGCAGCGGCAAAACTCAACGCGCTCTGGAGTTGAGCGAGCACTAGTTGAGGACCGGTCGCACGTGCAGCTTCCCAGGCTTGGTTCCAACTTGCGCCCAGACGCAACGCGGAGACCACCGTGCGTAAGCTGTTGCCGGCCCGCCCGCCGCTTACTTCGCCGAGGACTTCCAACGCGTGTTCGAGCGAAGCTCCCGCATCGAGCATGGCTGCGGCCAGTTCCAGCAGCACAGGCGCGTCCAGGACGTCGGTTGCCTGCTGCGGCGTCCGATCCATGGATTGACCACGTGCATCGTGATCGGATGGCTGTGCCGCAACCTCCAGCTCCCGCCACCGGTCGCGCTGGCGTATCAGGAGAAGGGCGGCCAGGCCCAGCAGCAACACTATTGTCATGGTCATCATCGCCGGTGCCGTCAGCCATGGCATCACGAAAGCTCCTCGGCAGCGGCCACCATCCGATGTGACCAGAAGCGGCCGGCCACCATCAGCACGGTGCCGGCGGCGAACGCGGCGAGCCCAACCGGCGTGCCGAACAGGATTCCCACCGGGTCAACGCCCATCAGTAGTCCCAGTCCGAGGCCGAACACCGGAAGCCAGGCCAACAGCTTGACCGTCGCACGTGGGCCGGCCAGGGCTGTTTGCCGTGCGGCGTCGGCATCGAGCTCCGCCTCCAGCGCACCCGCGTAGCGGCTTAACAATCGTGACAGCGGTGCACCACTGAGTTCGGCCACATCCCAGCAGGCCGCCAGATCGGCCCAGATGCGCGACATTCTGCGTTCCCGGGGGCCGCCCCTGCTCTTGCCCGGTACCGCGTCCCTGCCATAGCTGCGCAGCACCGGAGCGACGCCGTGGCCCAAGGCAGCCGAGCGGTCCGCCGCACGCAACACCGCCAAAAGCCGGTCCGTGTCCGGATCGAACGATCCGGCCTTCGCATCACCGGCGGATTCCCGGTAGCGGACGTAAGAGGCCGCAGCCTCCGCCCACACCACCTGCGGTGATCGTCCCGCTTCGAGCAGCGAGGCCAGCTGGTGAACCAGCATGGGCATCAGCCACGGATCGGCGTCGCCCGATGCCGGCGCCGCAGGCAGCCACGCACCAGCGAGGCGGCGGACGGCAGCACGAAGACCGGAGCCCTGGCCTCTCTGCCGCCGGCTGCGGCGGGTGATACGCCGGTGAATTGGCTCGCCGTCGGGAGCCGGCCGGGGCGCAAATCGGTGCAAAGGACCCGAACCCAACAACAGCGCGCACGCGATCGCCAGCAGCATCGTGGTCAACAACGCTGTCGTCATGCCACCCGCCCGATCCTGGCCTGCAAGTCCTCCCACGCGCCGGCGCGCACCAACTCGTTCCCATCCCCGGCCACCGCGGCCTTTCGGACAACGACGCCACCGTTGCCGTCGTCGTCAAGCACGGCCACCTCGCCGATCCTTCGGCCTGCGCTGGACCGCTCCACATGGATGATCGCATCCACCGCGCTGAGCGTTTGCAGACCCACCGTCTCCCGGCTCATGCCTGCCAAGGCCCCCAGGGCGGCGAGCCGGGCCGGAACGGATGAAGCGGTGTTGGCGTGGATGGTGCCACCGCCGCCCGAATGCCCGGTGTTCATAGCGGTCAACAGTTCGCGGACCTCTGCTCCCCGGCATTCGCCAACAATCAGCCGGTCCGGGCGCATCCGCAACGCCTGCCGCACCAGCTCGGCCAGATCCACGATGCCGGTGCCTTCAAGGTTCCCGTGGCGACTCTGCATCCCCACAACATGCGAGTGGACCGGATTGAGCTCGGCAGCATCCTCGATCAGCACCAGGCGGTCGGTGGTGCCGCACAGGCTGAGCATTGAGGACAACAGCGTCGTCTTGCCGGAGCCGGTCGCCCCGCTGATCAGGAAGTTCAACCGCCCCGCGATGATGCTCTCCAGTAACGCCGCCATGCCCGGGCTCAGGGTTCCTGCCGCGGTCAGCTCCTGAAGGCTGAAAACCTCCGTGCGCCCGATCCTGACCGAAAGCAGCACGCCCGCCGTCGAGATGGGAGGCAGCACGGCATGGATCCGGTAACCGCCGTCCAGCCGGACGTCTGCGCACGGTGAACCGTCATCGAGCCGTCGTCCGCCCGCCGCCACCAGGCGGGTTGCCAGCGCCCTGACCTGCGATTCATTGGCAAACGCCGTTTCAGCGGGTTCGGCGCCCGCGCCCCGGTCCACCCAGACCGAATCGGCACCATTGACAAAGATATCGGTGACCGCCGGATCCTTCACCAGCGGCTGCAGCGGACCGAGTCCAGCCAGCTCGGCCCGGATCCTCTCCACGGCGTCCAAAGTGCCGGCCGTTCCCAGCAACCGGCCGGTGGACTGGACGGCTTCGGCCACCCGGGAGGCGGTCACCGGCCCTGCCTCCGACATCACGGATTCGCGCACCGCGGAGACCAACCGGTCATCGCCGGCCGGCTCCCCACCGGCGAACGAGGCGCTCCCGCGATGCCGTGCCGCTCGGTCGCGCGGCCGGTTCATGCCGCCCCCTGCCAGTCCTGCCCCGGAAGCTCATCCAGCAGAGTTGTTGTCATGCGGCGCACGCCGCGACGGGCCGCGAATTCGAGCAACTGGCCGTTTTCAGCCGCGGCAGGAAGACCGCGCATCGACTTCCAATACGCCGACAACTCAATCCCCACCGAATCCGCCACCAATTGTGCGTCCGCTCCGGCCCGCAACGGTCCGCGGACCACCAGCGAGATGCCTTGATGCTGGAAACGGAACCGCAACTGCCGTGCGGCGGCTGCTGCACGCACCTGGGCCGGCACCACCATGATGAGGCTGTCACACGCTAGTTCAGCCGCCTCCAGTCCACCCTCGCCCCGTCCGACATCGACCACTGTGAGGTCGTAACCGCGCCGGGCCGCGGCGAAGACCTCGTCGCTGACTTCAAGCGGCAACGGCGCCGAGGCAGCCGCCTGCGGGTCGGCAGCCTCTCCGGCACGGTGGGACAACAGCGAAAACCCGCCGGTTTCGGGCAGCGAACTGTGCAGCTGGGACGGATTAATGCTGCCCCGCGCTGCATGCATATCCTCCCAGCGGATTCCCGCCGTCTGCTCGGCCCCCAACGCCACGTCCAATCCGCCGCCGAGCGGCTCAGCATCCACCAACAGCACGCGATTGCCGCGTTCGCCGGCTGCAGCGGCCAGCCAGCACGCCAAGGTCGAGGCGCCTGCCCCGCCGCAGCCGCCGATGACTCCAAGCACATGGTGCGCCGGCTCGTGCCCGTCCAAGGTAGTGAGGTACTCGGCAAGCCATCCCGCGGCTTCGGGCAGCACGGCGACCCGTTCCGCGCCCAACTGTGCCGCCTGCTCCCACAGGGCGTCGCCTTCACCGGCCAGCCCGATCAAGATGGATGACGTGCCGCGCCGCACATGGTTTTCCGAAATATCGCTGCCCACGAGGATGGTGTCCGGCAGAGCCGGACCGGTCCCCAGTTCCTGGACAGTGGAGGCGGTGCGCAGCTGGACGGAAGCCGCAAGTGCGATCCTGCGCACCTCCTCGCGCAGTAAGTCAGAGGCGGTGACCAGGGCCACCTGCGGCCCGTGTTGCTCCGGTGTCCACGCCCGGGCCGTATTCGCCGCCGGTCCCAGGGGCATCCCCGCCCGTCCCGCCGGAACTCCCGCCGGGCGTGCCGCAGTTGCCGAGGTTGCCGAGGTTGCCGATGCCCGGCGGTGGGACCGACCGGAACGGCGCTGGTTCGAGTGTCGCATGGGACAACAATGCTGCCTGGTCCGTGCCCTGCGACAGGCCCGGCGGCGCGGATGTGGACAAGCTGCCGCAATGATCCGTTGTGGAGGACAGCAGCGCGGCGCGTCGCAGAGGGCGCGTCGGAGAGAATGGAACCATGTACCTGATCCTCGGCCGCTTGCCGCACGGCACCGTCGACCCCGCCAGCATCGTCGACCCCGCCGGGGACTCAGCAGCCCCGGACACCTGCCTGCTCCCGCTCAACGACGATGGCTCCGCGGCAGGCAAACCCATCAACGTCCACCACAGCCAGCTGCCCGCCATCGTGCGCCAATATGAGCAGCAGCGGCCCCGTTGGGTCTTCGAGGAGACCCGGCAGTGGTATCCGGAGCTGCTCGCTCACGGCGTCACTATCGAGCGCTGCCACGACCTGTCGCTGGCCGGAGCCATTCTCGCCGCATCTGAGTTCACCTCCGGCTCCCGCTGGGCAGCCCACAACACAGCACAGCACCCCGAAGCCCTGGAGACGGACCGGGACCTGGCCAAGCCTGCAGTTCCGGCTCCGAAGGACCAATACTCGCTGTTCGAACAAGCCCCTCCTCCGGGGGCCGGCGCCGAAGAGCTGGCCGGCAGGCTGAGGGACCAGTTGGAAGCGGTGCAGACCTCCAGCCGGCGTTCACGGACCCAATTGCTGGTGGCGGCCGAATCGGCAGGGGCGCTCGTTGCCGCCGAGATGCAGCATGCCGGACTGCCCTGGAGGGTCGATATCCACGAACAGATCCTGGCCGAAGCCCTCGGCCCCCGTCCGGCGGGCGAATCGAGGCCGGAGAAGCTCGAGCAGCTGGCCGTCCAGTTGCGGGATCTCCTCAACGCACCGGGGTTCAATCCGGACTCGCCCCAGGAGCTGATGCGGGCACTGCACCGTGCCGGAATAGAGGTGAAGACGACCCGGCAGTGGGAGCTGGAACGCCAGCAGCACCCCGCCATCGAACCGCTGCTGCTGTATAAGAAGCTGTCGCGCCTGTTTGCCGCCAATGGCTGGGCCTGGCTCGACGCCTGGGTGCATCGGGGCCGTTTCCGTCCCGAATACATTGTGGGCGGCGTCGTGACCGGTCGTTGGGCCTCGCGCGGCGGTGGGGCGCTGCAGATACCCAAGGTGGTCCGCAGCGCCGCCCGCGCGGATCCGGGGCACCGGCTGGTGGTCGCCGACGCCGCGCAGCTGGAACCACGGGTGCTGGCTGCGCTGGCCCGGGACGACCAGTTGGCAGCCGCGGCACGTGGGCAGGACCTCTATGCCGGCATCTCAGCGCAGGGATTTGGGGAGCGGGCCTCGGCCAAGGTCGCGGTGCTGGGTGCCATGTATGGGTCGACGACGGGCGAATCCGGCCGGCTGATGCCGCAGCTGGCGCGAATGTATCCCGCCGCGGTTGGTTTCGTGGAACATGCGGCACAAACCGGACAGGCCGGCGGCACGGTCAGCTCCTTCCTCGGCCGCAGCAGCCCCGAGCCCTCGAACAGCTGGCGGGCTTCCCAAATGACGACGTCGGCGGCTGAACAGCAGCGCGCCGACAACATGGCCCGCACCCGGGGCCGCTTCACCCGCAATTTCGTCGTGCAGGCGACCGCGGCGGAATGGGCCCTGTGCTGGCTGGCGGAATTACGACGCCGGCTGCGCGCCTCGCGCGCCGACTCACCCGACGAATCGGCTGCCGGGGAACTGGTGTTCTTCCTGCACGATGAGGTGGTGGTGCATGCACCGGCCGCCCGTGCCGACGAAGCCGCCGGTCATGTGAAGGAGGCGGCCGCCGCCGCGACCCGGCTGATGTTCGGCGAAATCCCGATCGAATTCGCGGTTCAGGTCATGACGGTGGAGTCATACGCGGATACGGAATGACTACAGCGGCCACTACAGCGGCGCCGGGATTTCCCGCCCCTCGTCCCAGGGAATCGTCCACCCCAGCTGATCGAACAGGCCGGACAGCACCATCGCGGTGAACCCCCAGACGATCACGCCATTGACGGTGAAGCACGGGCTGCGGAAGGTTTCGCCGTCCCGGGCGACCACGGCGGTGTGGCGGTTCGCCGGATCCAGCAGGTCCCTCACCGGCACCCGGAACACCTGCGCCGATTCGGCGTAGTCGACGACGGCGACCGGCGAGGGGGCAGCCCACCACGCCAGCACCGGGGTGACCAAAAAATTGCTGACCGGCAGCCCGACCTGCGGCAAGGTTCCAAGGACGTCGACGCCGGCCGGCTCCAGGCCGGTTTCCTCCACCCCCTCGCGCAGCGCCGCAGCTTCGGCGCCATCATCACCGGCGTCGATGCCACCACCGGGAAATGAGACCTGGCCGGGGTGGTCCTCCAGGCCGCCGGCCCGTTCGACCAGCAGCACATCGAGGTCGTCGGGAACCCGTTGGCCGGGCCGGGGCGCAGTATGCGAGGGGATGTCGTCGAGCACCCCGAACAGGATCAGCACGGCTGCCGGCCGGGCGGTTGCCGAATCCAGCCTCAGACGACGCCAGGTCTCGTCGGCATGCGGCAGCCCGCCGGTGCGGGCTGCCTCGGCCAAGGCCAGCAGATCGCCCCTGGCGTCGACGGCCTCCGGTTGGTGTCCTTGCGGCCGGCTCATGGGGCCAGGTCATGCCCGGCGGCGCGGAGCTGGGCGCGGGTATGCCCTGCCCGCATCTGTTCAAGCAGCCCCTCCCGTCCGGGCGCCAGCTCGTACTTGAGCAATGTGCGCGCCTGGTCGGGGTCGACTTCGCCCTCGCCATAAGAAGGACACCATTGTGCGACGGGGCAGGCTCCGCACGCCGGTTTCTTCGCGTGGCACACCCGGCGCCCGTGGAAGATCACCCGGTGCGACAACATGGTCCATTCGGACGGCTCGATCAATGCCCCGACGTCGGCTTCAACCTGCACGGGGTCAGTGGAGCCAGTCCAGCCGAAGCGGCGCGCAAGCCGCCCGAAATGGGTGTCGACAGAAATGCCGGGGACGCCGAAGGCGTTGCCCAGCACCACATTCGCGGTCTTGCGTCCGACGCCGGGCAGCGTCACCAGATCGTCCAAGGTCTCGGGCACCTGGCCGTCGTATTCATCGACGATGCGGGTGGCCAGCGCCATCAGGTTGGTCGCCTTGGAACGGAAGAACCCGGTGGGGCGGATGAGCTCCTGCAGTTCGGCTTCATTCGCCTCCGCCAGTGCGGTGGCATCCGGATACTTGGCAAACAGGGTCGGCGTGGTCATGTTGACGCGCACATCGGTGGTCTGCGCCGAGAGCACCGTGGCCACCACCAGCTGATAGGCATTGTCGAAGTCCAGCTCCGCCACCGAATAGGGGTACTCTTCGGCCAACACCCGGTTAATCTTCCGTGCACGCCGCTTGAGCGCCAGCGGCGTTTCCTCCCGTCCCCGGGTGGCGGGCCGGGCTGCGGGGCGCTTCAGGGCCATATCCGCACCGTCATGCCCGTTCGATATTGGACAGGTCCCGGAGCACCCCTACCCGGCCGTCGGTGTGCTGGACCAGGAACTCATCGCCCCGGTCCTGCAGGGCCAGCACCCAGGCTCCCGGTTCAATGACGAACTCGGCAGCGCCGGTGTTCTCGTCCACAATCTCGCGCGGCTGCCCGACGGCGAACCAGAAGGCATCGTAGGCCTCTTCCTCGCCATATTCGTCGTCGTGTTCGTCGTAGTAGGTCTCACGAGTGGCGCCGAAGGAATCAGCCCGGCCGTGCTGTGTGGTGCCGCGGCCGTGCTGTGCGGCGCCCGTACTCTCGCTGTCGTATCCCACAGCCGGGAACGCGGCAGTTCCGGTGGAGGACCACTGGCCCTGTCCGGACTCATTCCGACCGGAGTCGTCCGGCCCCGCGTCGGACGGGGCGGGGTCGGCCCAGGCTTCGTTCCGCTCCGGGTAGGCGCTGCCGGTGTCGCTGCCGCTGTCCTGGTCCGGATAGCCGCCGAGGTAGTCGTCTTCTCCGCCGTCGCGGCTCTGGTAGCTGTAGTCGTAGGAGCCGTCTCCGGCTTCCGCCCGACGGTCAGGTTCGTCACCCTGGTCCACCGCATGGCCGCCGCCGAAGCCGCGGCCTATGGATCCGGCGCCGAAGCTGCCCGGTTCCTGGGCTGCTGCGTACTGGCCATATCCAGCCTCGTCCGGGCGCTGCCCGTTGTCAGGATACTCCGGCTTAGGCGGCTTCGGGGCAGGCGTGGCCGAAGCACGTGCCATCAGATGCGCCGGTGCCTCGGAACGTCCGGCGAAGTCACCGGAGAATACCGGCAGATGCGGTGCCAGCGTCGTCGACGCCACCAGCGCCAGGGCGCCGATCAGGGCCAGCAGCGGAGCCAGGCCGAAGGCGGAGGCGGTGACGATGAAGAAGTAGGCCGCGGCGAACAGCGCTATGACGGAACCGAACTGGTCGACCGACAGCGAACCGATCCTGGGATGGGATCCCGTTACCCGGCGGGCCATAAACAGCCCGGCCACCACCAGCGGCAGCACGATGCCCAAGCCGAGGAAGAACAGCGACGAGGAGTTCCACAGATTGGTGTAGTAATCCGGTCCGATGCTGAACGGGACGAGGCTGCCGATAAGCATCAGCGCCACGGACCCCATCACAAAGACGTCGCGGCGGGTGAAGGGGCCGGCATAAGCCTGCGGGCGGTCCCCCGCGTCGACATGCTCCGGGTGCCAGTGTTCCGGCCCGGCCGCAGGGGCATCGGAAGCCGGCTCATGCTCCTGCCCCGCTTGAGGGTCAGTGGCCCGGTCCGCTTGATGTTCGGTCACCTTGGTCTCCTTTATCGCCGTCGGCTGCGTCCGCCGCCGACGCCGGCACAATGTCCTGCCGTCCAGCCTAGCGCGAGGGGGCGCCCAAGCGGATGCTTTTCGCGCTTGGGCAAGCGCGTCGGCGTTAGTAAACCCCACGGTGCGTTTGTAGCCAAGCTATCAGTGGCGCGTCTTTTTACGCCTGACTTTCCCGCCCTTCTCTTTTGCGCCCGCCGCTATGCCATTCGGCGCAGAAATGGCACCGTTGAATTCATCTGCCGTGATGAGCCACACGCTCAAGCGGCCGGGGCGATAGTGTGGGAGTGAGCCGCGCCACGCTGCTGGTCGGCATGGTTAATGGAAATCACAGACCAACAGACCAATGACAAATCATGAGAGGTACAGAGATGGCTGAAGAAAAGTCAGCGCCGCAACAGGCGGACGGGGAAGCACTCGAGAACCTGCTGCATGAGGGCCGCCAGTTTCCCCCCAGTGACCAGTTCGCCGCCAACGCCGTGGCGAAACCGTCCCTCTACGCAGAAGCCGAGTCCGCCGGAACCGAATTCTGGGCGCGCCAGGCGAGGGAGATGCTCACCTGGGAGAAAGATTTCGAGCAGACACTGGATTGGTCCGAGGCACCGTTCGCCAAATGGTTTGTCGGCGGCAAGGTCAATGCCGCCTACAATGCGCTGGATCGGCATGTGGAGGCCGGCAACGGCGACCGGGTGGCGATCAACTTCGAGGGAGAGCCAGGCGACGTCCGCCAAATCACCTACGCTGAGTTGACCGACCTGGTGAAGCAGGCCGCCAACGCATTCGAGTCACTGGGCGTGGGCAAGGGCGACCGGGTGGCGATCTACCTGCCGATGATTCCCGAAGCCGTGGTTTCAATGCTGGCCTGCGCCCGCATCGGCGCCGTCCATTCCGTTGTCTTTGGCGGGTTCTCCTCGGACGCGCTGCGGAACAGGATCGACGACGCTGAGGCCAAGCTGGTCGTCACCGCGGACGGCACCTACCGGCGGGGCAATCCCAGTTCGCTCAAGCCGGCTGTCGATGAGGCTCTCTCCGACGGCAAGTCCACCATCGAGCATGTTCTGGTGGTCCAGCGCAATGAGGAACCGGTCGATTGGACCGAGGGCCGTGACCTGTGGTGGCACGACACTGTCGCCAAGGCCGGCAAGGACCACACCGCCGTCGGACATGATTCCGAGCATCCGCTGTACATCCTGTACACCTCGGGCACCACCGGCAAGCCGAAGGGCATCCTGCACACCACCGGCGGCTACCTCACCCAGACCGCTTTCACCCACAAGACCGTCTTCGACCTGAAGCCCGAGCAGGACGTCTACTGGTGCGCCGCCGATATCGGCTGGGTCACCGGCCACAGCTACATCACCTACGGTCCCCTGCTCAATGGCGCCAGCGTTGTGATGTACGAAGGCACCCCTGACACACCGCACCGGGGCCGCTGGTGGGAAATCGTGGAGAAGTACAAGGTTTCCATCCTGTACGCCGCCCCTACAGCCATCCGCACCATGATGAAGTGGGGCGACGACATCCCGGCCAAGTACGACCTTTCATCGCTGCGCGTCCTCGGCTCGGTGGGCGAACCCATCAATCCCGAGGCCTGGATGTGGTACCGCAAGGTGATTGGCTCGGGCCGGACCCCGGTCGTCGACACCTGGTGGCAGACCGAAACCGGCGCCATCATGATTTCTCCGCTGCCGGGAGTCACCGAGGCGAAGCCGGGCGCAGCACAGGCTGCGCTGCCGGGCATCAATGCCGACGTCGTGGATGAGTCGGGACAGTCAGTACCCAACGGGTCGGGCGGCTACCTGGTGATCAGGGAACCGTGGCCGGCCATGCTGCGCGGCATCTGGGGGGACCCGCAACGGTACAAGGACACCTATTGGTCACGGTTCGAAGGCATGTATTTCGCCGGCGACGGGGCCAAGCGGGACGAAGACGGCGACATCTGGCTGCTCGGCCGCGTGGATGACGTGATGAATATCTCCGGGCACCGGTTGTCGACGACGGAAATCGAATCCGCACTGGTCTCCCACGCCGCGGTGGCCGAGTCCGCCGTGGTGGGTGCCAACGACGAAACCACCGGGCAGGCCGTCGTCGCCTTCGTCATTCTCCGCGGTGAAGACGCAAAGAAATTCACCGCCGAGGGCGCCGACACCTCCGAAATTGTCGCCGACCTGCGCAATCATGTGGGCCGGGAGATCGGCCCGATCGCCAAGCCCCGGCAGGTGCTCATCGTCTCCGAGCTGCCGAAGACCCGTTCCGGCAAGATCATGCGGCGGCTGCTCAAGGATGTGGCGGAGAACCGGGAAGTCGGGGACGTCTCCACGCTGGCCGACACCAGCGTGATGAATCAGATTACTGAGGGGCTCAAAAAGTAATGAGTTCAGCCCCCGTTGGTCCGTTGGGCACCATCCTGGTGCTCAACGGACCCAATCTGAACCTGCTCGGCACCCGTGAACCTGGCATTTACGGCACGAAGACGCTGGCGGACATCGAGCAGTTGTGCGCCCGGACGGCGGAACAGCGTGGTTTGGAGGCGCGCTGCGTGCAGAGCAACCACGAAGGCAGCCTGATTGATGCCATCCACGACGCGCGCGGGACCGCATCCGGCATCATCATCAACCCGGCCGCTTACAGCCATACCTCGGTTGCCATTCCGGATGCGCTGGCCGGCGTCGAACTGCCGGTGGTGGAGGTGCACCTGAGCAATATCCACCGCCGCGAAGAGTTCCGCCACCATTCCTATGTCTCGGCCGTCGCCGACGTGGTGATCGCCGGTGCGGGTGTCCAGGGCTACGCGATGGCGCTGGACTGGATGGCCGCCACGCTCACTCCTGCCGCCGCCGCGGACTGACCCGGACCGGACCGGCCTGACCCGGACTGATCCGGCCCGGACTGATCCGGCACACCGGCCTATTCCTGGCGGGTGCACTGACCCGAGGACACGGTCTGGGTCATGGATGGGGCAGCCTCGACCACCGGACGCAGTTCCTCGAGTGTCAGCGCATATCCCACCGGAACGTCCGCGGTCGACTTGGCGAAGACCACACCGACCACGCGGCCTTGCTCGTCGAGCAGCGGGCCACCGGAATTGCCTTGCTCCACGTTCGCTGCGAGCTGGTAGAGCTGCAGCGGCGACGGATCAGCGCCGTAGATGTTCTGCACCATCGTGGTGGAGACGCTCTGGACAGTTGCCGGCTGTGTGGCCAGCGGACCACCGGCCGGGTATCCGGCGAACGCGGCGACATCACCTTCCTGTGCGGTGGTGCCCAGCTGAAGCGGTGCTGCCTGGAGTCCGTCAACGGCCAGCACCGCGAGATCCCGCACCGGATCAAAGGAAACCACCCGGGCGCGCAGCACGTTGCCGTTGGGGACCTGAACCACAGGTTCGCGGACCCCGGCCACCACGTGGGCGTTGGTCACCACCCGCCCGGGTGCGACTACGAAACCGGAGCCGGTCTGGTTTTGCCCGCACTGGAAGGCGGTACCGGTGATTTTCAGCACCGACCTGGCTGCCTCATTGAGTGCCGGCGTATTGGTGCTCGCGTCCGGAACGGGGGCCGGGTCCGCCGGGCCCATGCTCTCAACGATGCGTGGAATTCCGTCTTCGACCGCCAGGGAACGCAACTGCGCCATACCGCTCTTCAGCGGTGCCGGGGTGAGGTGGTCGATGGTGCTGATGACCTTGGAAGAGGCGATCTGCTGGGAGACAAACGGGGCCCCCAAGGAACCGATGCTGAACGCCAGCATGGAAATCACCAAGGTGGCGACCAATACGTTCACCACGCCGCCGAGCAACCGGTCGACGGCGCGCAATGGCGGGAATTTGAACCAGCGGCGTATGCCGCGGCCGGCCGCGCTGCCGACGGCGTGTCCGGCGACAATCAGCACCACCGCTGCCGCGATGACAGCAGTCAGCCGCCATCCGTGATCGGGAATCCAGTCGCTGATCACCGGCACTGCCATGAACCCCAGGACGGCACCGGCAACGAAGCCGATGATGCCGCCGAGGCTGACAACAAAGCCGCTGCGCAGCCCATAGACCAGATAGCAGATCAGGACCAGGACGAGCAGCGCATCCAGGATGGTGAACCCGTCCACGGCGGTCTCCAAACACTAGCGGCGGCGGTATCGATCGGTTCCTGCAATTCTATGGCGTTCGATGGCCCGCCCGGTGACAATTGGTCCAACGCCTCGAACGGCTGTTCGGTTCCGTGTCTGCAGCGGGCGGCACTTGAGTGCGATGATGGACACTGAAATGTTGACGTTAGCGCCCGGAATCGACACGATTACAGGGAACCGCCCGGTGTGGGAAGTGCCACAGGGCGCGGAAATGCGGCAGACTGGGCGTTAGCGCCACACACGACACAGGAGATTATATGGATATCGAGGTACTGCGCCGGGCACCGTTGTTCGCTTCTTTGAGCGATGATGTTTTTTCCGCCCTGACCGATGAATTGAGCGAAGTTGATCTGTCCCGCGGGGCATCCGTCTTCCGCGAGGGCGACCAGGGCGACCAACTGTATTTCATCGTTTCCGGGAAGATTAAGGTCGGCCGGACTGCTCCGGACGGGCGCGAGAACCTCATCGCCATTCTCGGACCGGGCGAGCTCTTCGGGGAAATGGCCCTCTTCGACCCGAGCCCCCGCAATGCGACGGCAACGGCGGTCTCGGAAACCCGGCTGGCCGGACTGAGGAACGAGAACCTGCGCAATGTGCTCGAATCCCGGCCGGAGGTCTCCGCCCAGCTGCTGCAGGCCCTGGCCCGCCGGCTGCGCCGCACCAATGAGTCACTGGCGGACCTGGTCTTCTCGGATGTGCCGGGCCGCGTCGCCAAGGCACTGCTGGACCTGGCCGACCGCTTTGGCCGGCCCGCCACGGACGGAATCCTGGTGGCCCATGAGCTCACCCAGGAGGAACTGGCCCAACTGGTTGGCGCCTCCCGGGAGACCGTCAACAAGGCGCTGGCCGAATTCGTCCAGCGCGGCTGGCTCCGGCTGGAGGCCCGCGCCGTGGTGATTCTGGACATCCAGCGGCTCCGCCAGCGCTCCCGCTAGCGTTCCCGGGCCGGCGCGCCCTCCGTCGCAGCGGCGGTCGGCACGTCGACTTCAAGCAGCATCGCCCCGTCCCGCTCCACCAGTTCCGGCTGGTAGAGCCGGATGGGGCGTTTGTGCGACAGATACGCGATACACCCGCGTGCGGTGGCCATCTTCTCCAGGATGAGCTCCGTGGCGGGCACCGTCAGCGCGGACAATGTCCGTCCGGTGGTGGACGGATCACCGACGGCGTCGCCCAGGGATGTCTTCTCTCGTTCGGCCACCACGGTGGCGGGGGGCATCCAGCGGCCCCATACGCCCTTGCTCCGCAACACCGACGCGGTCTGGTTATGGGGCACCGCGGCCGTGAAGTAGTAGGTATCGAACCGGCGGTGGGCAAAATCCGGGCTCAGCCAGTGGGACAGCGGCTTCAGCAAGTCGGTCCTCAGGCACAATCCCCGGCGTTTCATGATCGCTGCGAAGGATTGTTCCTGGGCGGCGACCGCTTCCCGGTCGCGCATCCAGTCGTCGCTGGCCGACTGGGTTTTCTCCACCAGCGTTGCCATGTCGGGGCCGGCCAGCAGCACGCCGCTTTCCTCGAAGGTTTCCCGGATGGCGGCGACGACATGCCGCCGGGCCAACTGTGGATCGCCGACCCCCAGCATCTGTGCCCACTTGGCCGGTGACGGGCCCAGCCAGCCAACGGCGTCGTCGTCACCGGCCTCAACGCTGCCTCCGGGAAACCCGACGGTGCCCAGCGGGGAGCTGGACGAGCGGTACGTCAGATACGTTTCCAACCCGTTGGGGCTGTCCCGCAACAGCGCCACCGAAGACGCCAGACGCGCCTTCCGCGGGATCCGCTCACCAAATTCCAGCCAGGACTGCGCCGCCCCATGCTGCTCTTCGGCCAGCGGAAAATAGCGCTTAGTCGTACTCGACAATCAGCTCCACCTCGACCGGAGAATCCATCGGAAGCACGGCAACACCCACCGCCGAACGGGCATGAACTCCTGCCTCGCCCAGCATGTCGCCCAGCAATTCGGATGCGCCATTAATCACACCCGGCTGACCGGTGAAGCCCGGATCCGAAGCGACAAAACCAACCACCTTGACGACCCGGCGGATCCGGTCCAAGTCGCCGAGCTGGGTCTTGACCGCCGCCAGGGCGTTGACTGCACACGTGGCAGCCAACTGCTTGGCTGTTTCGGCGGTCACCTCGGCTCCCACCTTTCCCTTGGCCGGCAGTTCGCCTTTGACGAACGGGAGCTGGCCGGAGGTGTAGATGTAATGGCCCGACACCAGGGCCGGCACATACGCGGCCACCGGCGCGGGAACTTGAGGCAACACGATGCCCCGGTCGTGCAGCCGGCGCTCGACGGCGGAGGCCGCCCCGGTGTCGTCTGCCTGGGGTTGCGTGGACCCGTCGCCCGGGTCAGGTGCCGTCATATCAGCCTTTCTCCCTCTTCATGTAGGCAACCAGATTGGTACTCCCCTCGGGGCCCGGCACGACCTGGACGAGTTCCCAGCCGTCCTCTCCCCATTGGTCGAGAATCTGCTTCGTTGCGTGTGTGATCAGCGGTACTGTTGCATACTCCCATGTAGCCATGAGCTAAACACTAGCTGAGGCTTGTAAAGTGGTACACATGGCAGCTCGCAAATCCCCCGTATTTGAAACGGCTTCCACACTCGGACGGATCCTCGGTTTTCTGGGGATCAGTGCTTTGTGTGGGGTCCTGGCGGCTGGTTTGCTGGTCCCGGTGGCAGCCGCAACCGGCGTCACCGCAAGCCAGTCGATTGAGTTCTTCGACGAGCTGCCCAGCGAGCTGGAAGTCAAACCACTGTCACAGCCATCACGTGTGCTGGCCAAGGATGGCACGCAGATCGCCAGTATCTATGCCGAGAACCGCAAGCCTGTCGAACTCGGCCAAGTGGCCGATGTGATGGAAAAAGCCATCATCGCGATTGAGGATTCCCGGTTCTACCAGCATGGCGGCGTCGATCTCCAGGGCATCATGAGGGCGGCCGCCAACAACCTGATGAACGACACCCGGCAGGGCGCCTCCACGATTACCCAGCAGTACGTCAACAACGTGCTCAACAATGCCAGGAAGCGCTCGGCGGAGGATGAGGAGCTGCTGCTCGGGGACAATAAGGACCTCGGCGACAAGATGCGCGAAGCCAAGCTGGCCATCGCCGTGGAAAAGAAGTTCTCCAAGAAGGAAATCCTCACCGGATACCTGAATATCGTCTTCTTTAACGCCAATGCCTACGGTGTTGAAGCAGCCGCACAATACTTCTACGGTATTCCCGCATCGGAATTGAACCTGCAGCAGTCGGCGATGCTCGCCGGAATGGTCCGTGGACCCAGCTTGTACAACCCGATCACAAATCCCGATGTCGCCAAGCAGCGCCGTAATTTGGTGCTCAATGTAATGCTCCGCCAGGACAAGATTACCCAGAAAGAACACGACAAAGCCTCCTCCGCAGACCTGGGCCTGAATGTCACTCCAACTCAGAGCGGGTGCGTCGCTGCCAATATGGCGCCGTACTTCTGCCAGTATGTGGTCCACGAATTCAAGACGTACGGGGCGCCGGACGCCCCCACCAAGAAGTTGAAGGAGGAAAATCCCGAGAAGGCCAAGAAGATGCAGGCGAAAAGGGATGAGTACTTCGCCGAGCGCGAGGAAAAGTTGCGCCGTGGCGGCCTGACGATCAAGACCACCCTGGATCCCCGGCTGCAGAAGGTGGCCCAGGCAGAGGTCAACAAGGTCGCACCTCCCGGAGAGAATCCTGACAAAATCGGCAGCTCCATGGTGTCCGTGCAGCCAGGCACCGGCAAAATCCTCTCCATGGCCCAGAACACAAAAATCGTGGCCAAAAAGGATGCGTGGAGCAACGTCTACAACTTCAATGTCGACGCCAACATGGGCGGCACGGGCGGTTACCAGGTGGGATCCGCCTATAAGCCGTACACGTTGGCCGCCTGGCTGGCGGACGGCCGCTCGCTGGGCGATGTCGTCGACGCATCGCAACGGGTCTACGAGCGGGATTTCCCGTGGAAGGCCAGCTGCGCGCCGGATGATTACACAGCTTTCGGTTACTACGACCCGAACGACCCGTACGAGCCGACTTCCAAGCTGGACAATTTCTCGGACGGCTACTACCACAAGATGTCGGTGCTGGATGGCATTGTGCAGTCCATTAACACCGCGACCATAGCCTCGGCCGCCGAACTGGACCTGTGTTCCATCAGCGACATCGCCAATGACACGGGGCTGCACGACGGGCGTACCCAGGAGGACATCAGCAACCTGAAGATTTCCTCGCTGATCGGCGGCAGCAGCCAGTCCATCAGCCCGTTGTCCATGGCAGCCTCCTTCGCCACGTTTTCCTCCGGCGGTACGTACTGCAAGCCCTATGCGATTGCCTCCATCACCGACCGCAACGGCAAGAAGCTCGATATTCCCGGGCAGGATTGCGAGCGCGCGGTCAAGAAGAAAGTGGCCCAGGGCGTGAACTATGCGCTGCAGGAAGTCATCGAACGCGGTTCCGGCTATTACCTCGACCCCGAGGTACCTGCCGGCTTGAAGACCGGCACCACCGATGATTCGGTCCAGACGTGGACGGTGGGCTACACCAGCGGTATCTCCACCGCCGCCTGGGTGGGCAACCCGGACAAGTACCGTTCACTGGACGGGCTGGAGTTCCTCGGCGACGGCACCACCCATGACTACGTCGATGGCGCCACCTACGCTGGTGAGGCATGGCAGTCGTTCACGGAGCAGGTGGCCGATCTCTATTCGACCGAAGAATTCCCGGAGCCTCCCGAAGAATTGATCGAGAAGCAGGAGGAACAGGAAATTTCCCCTGATGACAGCGAAGTCGTCGAGTCCGACGAGAGCTCCGACGACACCTCCGACGCTTCCGCGCTCGCCCCCGCCCCCGGAACGCCCACTGTGCCGGATCCTCCGGCGGCTGCTCAGGCACCCGCTGCTCCGCCAGCGGGCAGCACCGCTCCCCCGGCCGGCGGCAGCACGAGCCCGCCACCGGCTGACGGCAGCACGACGCCACCTCCAACCGACAGCTCCGACGGCTCCGGCAGCTCAGGTAACGGATCCGACGGATCAGCGAACGAGTCCGGCAGCTCCGGCAGCTCCGGCCAGGGCGCCAATTCCGGTTCAGGCGGGCCCGGCAACAGCGATCAAGCACCTCCCGGGCGGGACGAGAACGGCGGTGGCAACTGATATGGCAGATCAGCGCAAGAGAGGCACAGGAGCAGCAGCCGCGACTGCAGCTGCCACGACCCTCGCCGGCGTCGCGGGACTCGGCGCATTTCTCTACGCATCGGTGATCGAGCGGAACTGGTTCACCCTCCGCGAGGAATCCATCGACGTCCTGCCACCGGGGCAGCGGCCCCGCCGGATTCTGCATATCTCGGATATCCACATGGCCCCGGCCCAAATCGCCAAAACTGACTGGCTGCGCACACTGGCCGACCTGAAGCCCGACCTGGTGGTCAATACCGGCGACAACCTCGGTGATAAGCGCGGCATGGGGCCGCTGCTGGAAGCATTGGAACCGCTGCTGCAATACCCGGGTGTCTTTGTCCCCGGCTCGAATGACTATTACGCCCCCACATTCAAGAACCCCGCCGCTTACCTGTTCCGCTCTCCCGGGTCCAGGAACCGGTCAGCCGAATCGCTCCCCACCGGAGAAATGCATGAGGCGTTCGGGCGGGCCGGCTGGGTCAATCTGGCCAACCGCAGCCAGTCCGTGGTGCTGAACCGGATGCGAATGGATTTCAGCGGTGTGGATGACCCCCACCTGGGCCGTGACCACTACGTTGGCTTCCCCAACGGATCCGTCTCCCAGCACGGTGCACCGAACGTACAGATCGGGGTGGCCCATGCCCCTTACCAACGGGTGCTGGACGACTTCGCCGATGGCGGGGCTCATCTGGTCCTGGCCGGTCATACCCATGGCGGACAGCTGCGGATTCCCGGCTACGGCGCCTTGGTCAGCAATTCCGACCTGCCCACCTGGCGGGCCCGCGGCCTGACCCGGTGGTCCCACGGCCCCAACAACTCATGGATCAATGTCTCTGCCGGCATCGGAACCTCCAAATTCGCCCCGGTCCGATTCGCCTGCCGGCCCGAGGCCGTGTTGATCACGCTCAATCCCACGTCAGGCCGGTAACACCGCCGGTCGCCCTCATCCGGAGCGGATCGCTCACCGGGACGCTGCTCACGTGGAATCGGCTGAGGCAGCAGGGGTGGACGCCGTGCATTACTTCCTCGGCGTTGGGAGCGGTTTGAGCGGTTTGGATTTGCCGGTGCGAAGCTTGTGCTTGATGCGTCGCTTCAGCGCGGCGAGCAGTTCACGGGTGGTATAAGCGGCCGCCGTCTGGTCGGGCCGTTCCGCAGGAGGAAGTTTTCGGACCCGGTGGTGGAGCGTGCTCTTCCTCTCAGCGGACAGGTCGTGTGTGACTCTCTTGAGATCCGCCTCGAGGCGTTTGCTCTTCGCTCGTTCGGCCTCGAGTCGCTGAGTCGTCTTGTCGAGGTTCATCGTCACATCATCGAGCCGTTTGATCTTGGCGTCACGTTGGGCGGTTCGCTTGTCGGCTCGGCGTTGCGTAGTCGCCCCGGCGAGGATCACTCCGGTCAACGCCCGGACGACGACGTCGGCGTCGATGGTGTCGCTGTCGACCTTGTCGGCCGCAGACGGCGCGGCGCCCAGTTGGTCGAGATCGCCCACGACGCGCACGCCGCTGTCCCGGATATGGGCGGCGAATCTCTTACCGTCCTGCTGGGCAGCATCGACGGCCCAGGCAGGCAGGCCAACGCGCGGCTCGTTGTCTGGCCGCGTTCGCTCGAGGACCCCGCGATTGGCCGCGCCCCTCCACACGAATTCGCTGAAACTGTGCCAGCCCACGCCGTGATCGGCAAGTGCGCTGTTGAGGCGCTGGAACACATTGGCTTCAACTGCGGTGAATGACCGGTTCGTGTCCACACCGCGGCCCAACATTGACTCAGGAAGGCCAAGCAGCGACTCGAACGTGCCACTCAACGCAGTCGGCCGGTTTTTCTCGACGACGATGACCGTGACCCTCTCCGGTCCGATGAGCCCCGCCCACCGCTGCACAAGTTCGGCCTGCTCGTACGCGCGCCGGAACCGCGCAGGCATGGGCCGATCGGGAGCCTTGTCGTATATGCGCGAGAGCCAGTTCTCGAGGGGCTCCGTCTGCGCGTCATCTTTGAGACCCTGCGCCCACAATGAGGGAAGAATCGTCGCCGGCGATCGCAAGGTGATCGCAACATGGATCCGGTCGGGCCCAAGCTCATCGACAATCCGCCGACATGTCGCGTCGTCCGCCTGGCTGACGAACTCATGGCTGACCAGGATCCGCCGGCTGGTATCAGCCTCAATTTCCGCCTTGAGGCCATCCCACTCGCGCCTGTCGGGAATGCCGCCGTCGTCCAGGTCGAGCCGGTCCGGGCCCAACGGGCCGGTTCGTTCGGCCGCGACGGTGCTCCAGCCCAGCAGGGCGCCCAGCCCCGAGCGATGATTAAGCTTCGTTCCGGGATAGCGCACCCCGTGATCAAGCAGGGTCTGGCGTTGATCCTTGGCCGCGGCTTGGATCGCCGTCGTCCCCGTCTTCATCGGACCGATATAGAGCAGCCGGGAACGGGGAGGCAGCAGCAACGCATCATTGAGTGTCGAACTCGGCATGCGCCGAGCATAGCAAGCTCCGGCGAAATCCGGCCTCATGGTCTAGCCGCTTCAGGCGTTACGCCAGGCGTAGAGGTCGCGCAGCAGGGCGATCTCCGCGCCGTGGTGGAGTACTTCGCGGTGGATGTGCAGTACGAGGGCGGCCATCGACCAGTCAGCGAACGGCCCCTCAGCCGGGCCGCACGGTTCGGCCAGCTCGTCGTGTCCGAGTCCCGTGACGCCGTCGATCCAGCGGCTGTACCCGGCGTCCAACTGGTCCAGCGAGTCCGCGGCCGTTGCCGCATAATTGTGGTTCTCGTAGTCAATGGCCGGGCCGTCGAAATGCGAAGCGTTCCGTGCACCGAATACGCCAACAACTAGATGGCCGATGCGCCACGCGATGGTCGTGACCGGTGCCGGCGTTGGTTCAGGAATCGCGAAATCGATGGTGTACGCACCTGCGCCGACGGCCATCGGGGCTGTGCTCTGTCCGCGCGGGCGGACGTTCCAGCTGCCCCGCACCGGTTCCCAGAAGTATTCCTCGTCGGTCAGATCCGCCAGACGGGGACGTAACTGGTTGGTCCAGTGCCATTCGAGCTGGCTGCGAAGTTCGGCGTTCCAATTGATGTGTGCCTTTGCAGTAATCATGCCACCGACTATATTAAGTAATGCGGACAGTATCGGTCCGTATAAGTGACACTGTTCGACATCCCATTCACACTTCTTCGTCGACGCATACGGGTCATCAAACGAACTTGGGATGCCAATAAGTCGCACTGTCCGGTGGAGGTCCGACTTACGGGACGCGTCTAATAGGGACTTGCGGTGACTCGTCCGATCACGACAAACCTGGTGGCGGCTCCGGCTCCGAGCGCCAGGAGGACTATATGGGGCCCGGCTCCGGTGGTGCTGGACGTAAGAATTGCTGCCAGTCCCGCTGCAGCGGCCGCGGATATAGCCGCGGTGGTGATCGCTTCAACGAAGATTGTGGCTGATGCTGCAGTGGACGGGGAGATGTGGTCCGGGCGCGCCGGCTGTTCCACGACACGATTGATGGTGTCGAGATATATCAGCCCCATACCGGTGCCGCACAGGAACCAACCGCAATGAAACATTACCGCCGCCCCCACACGCAAGCCATCCAACAGAGCGAAAGCCATTGTGCTGATCCCGACGAGAAGCAGGAGTGTGCCTCCATCGGCCCGGACCCGGAAGCTGAGATCGGTGACGGCAGGATACCGGCCACAGATCAACCCGGTAACGGCCCACGCCAAGCCGCCAACGGTCAGGAGGAGACCGATCCGGCCCGCTGCGAAATCCAGTACGTCGTGTGCAAGGATCGCCACCACGGCGCTGAGCCCGAAATACACGCCACACAAAATACCCAGCAATACAATCGCACTCGGACGCCCTGGGCGCAAACGGAACACCCCGGCTGGAAGGAGCCGAACGGCAGCACTGACGGTCAGAACGAAGCCGGCTACGGCGACTAACGGCCACCAGGGGCCGGCGTTGGCAAGCAGCGAGATCAGTGCGATCCCGCTGGCGAGCATTAAGGACGACGCAACATCAAGGCGCCGACCGTCCCTGGCGGGTGGAATGTCGGGGAGCCTGCGGGCAATGAGCGCCCTGGCCATAAAGAGCAATGGCAGGTAGAGCACCATCGCCCAACGCCAACTCAGGACGGCAGAGATCCACGCTGCGTAGACAGGCCCGACAATGGATGTAACGACCCACATCGCAGAGAAGCCGGCCAGAACCAGTTGCCGCCACGACTTCGGCATGGACACCACAATCGCCCCCATGGAAACGGTGGCCAGCGCCCCGGCGGCCATCCCGCTGATCAAGCGGCCAACGGCATAGATACCCATCGTCGGTGCAGCCGCACCCACCAGTGCGCCAATGGCAGTCACACCGGTGAGCCACACCAATAATCGAGCTGCCGAGTAACGGCTGAGCAGGAATACCCCCAGGGCCATCGTCAGGAACATGCCGACTTGCTCCGCGCCGACGACCAGCCCATAAAACCGCTGACCATTCAGTTCGGCAGCGATCAACGGCGTAATCGTCGTCGTCAAATATGCCTGCATTCCGGCAAGCAGCTCCACGGCCAACAGGGCCAGAGCCAATGCTCCGAGCTGGCTGTGGAACAGGGCGCGAAGGGATGGCTTGGTCTCTGTGTCGGTATCATCCCCGGATGCTCGCATGCTAGCAATCTATTACAATCGCGTTATCCAGTCAACGAATCATCTGACGCCACGAGCCGCCCAGGTGGCGCCGTCGGGGACCTCGGGATGAATAGCGTGTGGAGTGACGGCGGACCGGTTCTAAGATGGGTAGCGGATAGCCGCCCCACCGACGAGCCGAAGAGATGAGATGCCCCAGCAGCAGACTTCGTTGACCGAGTCCATCGGGCGTCTTTACCCGCATGCAAAACCGATCCTGCCCCGTCTGGCACGGGGACTGGTGTGCGCGCTGGGCGCAAGCCTGATGGCCTTGGCCATCCCCCAGGTCCTGGGGGCCCTGGTCAATGAAACCCTTAAGGTCGACGGCGACGGCGGCGCCGTGTGGGCGGCCGTCGCCGTGGTCCTCGTCCTTGGCGCCCTCGAAGCCGTATTCATCGCGCTGCGGCGGCAGTTCGTGATCCGGCCGGCCACCACGGTGGAGAACCAGATGCGGGTTTCGTTGTACCGGCATGTGCAGGACATGACAGTTGCCTTCCACGACCGTTGGGGCTCCGGGCAGCTGCTGTCGCGGGCGATGACCGACCTGAACCTGATCCGTCGCTGGCTGGCCTTCGGGATGATCATGCTGGTGGTGGTCGCCCTGACCATTCTGATCGGCATTACCCTGATGCTGATCACCAGCTGGCGGCTCGGGTTGATCTTCCTCGTCGCCTCGGTTCCGATCGTGCTCTACGGTTTCCGTTTCCGCACCCACTACCGCATTGTCTCCCGCCTGAGCCAGGACCAGACCGGAGACTTGGCCACCACGGTCGAGGAGTCGGTGCACGGCATCCGGGTGCTCAAGGCCTTCGGACGGGGCCGGCAGGCGCTGGACAGCTTCACCGAGCAGGCCGAAGAGCTGCGCGCCACCGAGATCCGCAAGGCACGCTCACTGGCAACGGTGTCGCTGATTGTGAGCATGATTCCCGAACTGGCCCTCGGGCTGGCCCTGGTGGTCGGCGTACTCTCAGTTGCCGACGGCCAGCTCACCATCGGCGCCCTGGTCTCCTTCTTCGCCACGGCAGCGGTGGTGGCTGCTCCGGTGGAATCGCTTGGCCCGCTGATGGCGATGACGCTGACGGCAAAAACCGCCATCGACCGCCACTTCGAGGTGATGGACGAGACCAGCAGCATCACCGAGCCCGAACACCCCCGCCCGGTGAAGCACCTGAGCGGCGCCGTGGAATTCGACAACGTGCACTTCAAGTTCCCCGACACCCCGGCCGCCGGCATGGACCTGCTCAACGGGGTCGGCCTGACCCTGAAGCCCGGCGAAACCATGGCCCTGGTGGGCATCACCGGCTCCGGCAAGAGCACCCTGCTGCAGCTCGTCGCCAGGCTGCACGACGTCACCGGCGGCAGTATCAGGTTTGACGGGACGGACCTGCGGCAGTTCAGCACGTCGGACATCCGCTCCCATGTCGCCGTGGCGTTCGAAGACACCACCCTGTTTTCCTCGTCGGTGCGGGACAACGTGTTGCTCGGAGCCGGCGAACAAGGCGATGAGGCCCTCGCCGAAGCCCTCGACGTCGCCCAGGCGCATTTCGCCTACGAACTGCCCGACGGCGTCGACACCTTGATCGGCGAGGAAGGACTCAGCCTCTCCGGGGGGCAGCGGCAGCGCATCGCACTGGCCCGCGCGATTGCCGCCAAGCCCAAGGTGCTGGTGCTCGATGACCCATTGTCCGCCCTGGACGTGGGAACCGAGGAACTGGTCACCGAACGGCTTCGCCAGGTACTGGAAGGAACCACCACGTTGATTGTGGCCCACCGTTCCTCCACAGTGGCCCTCGCCGACCGGGTGGCGGTGCTGCAGCACGGCGCCATCAACGCCGTCGGCCCTCACGCCCAACTGCTGGCCACCAACGAACATTACCGGTACATCATCACCAGTCTGGACGATGAAGAAACGGCCGGCCAGGACCCGGACGAGGTGCTGTCATGAGTACCTACAGCGGCGTGCAGGACGAGGACAACTTCCTGCTGGACAAGGGCCGCAGCCGGCAGGTCCGGCGTCGTTCGCTGCGCCTGCTCGGCTCCATGATCCGGCCCGTCCGCGCCAAGTTCATCCTGACCATCATCCTCGTAGCGCTGTCCCAGGCTGCGCGGGTCGCGGGCCCGGCGATCATCGCCTTCGGTATCGACCATGCGCTGCCTGCCCTGCGCGCGGGCGATAATCTTCCCCTGGTCATGGCGGGGGCGGGCTACGCCCTCGCCGCGGTCGCCGTCGGAGTGCTCACCGCCAGCTA
The DNA here is from genome assembly GCF_000430705.1 of Arthrobacter castelli DSM 16402. Lineage (GTDB taxonomy): Bacteria > Actinomycetota > Actinomycetes > Actinomycetales > Micrococcaceae > Arthrobacter_C > Arthrobacter_C castelli. The sequence goes on along the minus strand of NZ_AUMN01000008.1, from coordinate 137,465 downwards.
CATCAACGCCACGGCACGGCTGGCCCAGACCATGCTGCTGGACCTGCGCCGCCGCGTCTTCCGCCATACCCAGCGGCTCAGCCTGGAGTTCCACGAGAAGTACACCTCGGGCCGGATCATCTCCCGGCAGACCTCCGATCTGGAGGCACTGCGGGAACTGCTGGACAACGGGGTCAACTCGCTCGTCTCCGGGGCGATGTACATGACCTTCACGGCCATTTCGGTGTTCCTGATGGACTGGCAGACCGGGCTGCTGATCATGCTCGCCGCCCTCCCCATGTGGTTCCTCACCCGCTGGTACCAAAAGCGGTCGCAGGTCGCCTACCGCGCCTCCCGGGTCGCCTCCGCACGGCTGATTGTGCACTTCATCGAAACCATGACCGGCATCCGGGCGGTCAAGGCGTTCCGCCGCGAGAAGGTCAACGCCTCACGGTATGAGGAGCTGGCGGAGGACTACCGCACGGTGACAGTCCGCAGCATCAACCTGAACGGCATCTTCCAGCCCGGGCTGGTGCTGATCGGAAACGTCACTGTGGCTCTGGTGCTGCTCGCCGGCGGCTTCCGGGTGCTCGACGGCGGCCTCGAGGTCGGCGTGCTGCTCGCACTGCTGCTGTACACCAAGCGCTTCTTCCAGCCGGTGGACCAGATGGCCATGTTCTACAACTCCTTCCAGTCCGCCTCGGCCGCCTTGGAGAAGGTATCCGGACTGCTGGAGGAAGTGCCGAGCGTGCGGGCGCCGAAGAATCCAGTGGCGCTGTCCGGCGCTGCCGGTCACATTAAGTTCGACGACGTCGAGTTCCACTACGGAGACGGTCCGGTGGTGCTGCCTCAAATGTCGCTGGACATTCCTGCCGGGCAGACTATCGCCCTGGTCGGGCAGACCGGGGCCGGCAAGTCGACGCTGGCCAAACTGATCGCCCGCTTCTACGACGTCTCCTCCGGCCAACTGACCTTGGACGGGGTCGACCTGAAGGATCTGTCCGGCACCGACCTGCGCCGCGCCGTCGTCATGGTCACCCAGGAGGCCTTCCTGTTCAGCGGCACCGTCGCCGAGAATATCGCCCTGGGAAATCCAGGAGCGTCGCAGGCCGATATCGAAGCGGCGGCGACGGCGGTGGGCGCCGATGAATTCATCCGGGCCCTGCCCGAGGGGTACGACACGGATGTGAACAAACGTGGTGGCCGGGTTTCGTCCGGCCAGCGGCAGCTGATTTCCTTCGCCCGGGCGTTCCTGGCCGACCCGGCGGTGCTGATCCTGGACGAGGCGACGTCGTCGCTGGATATTCCCAGCGAGCGGCTGGTCCAGCGCGGCCTGCAGACTCTGCTGGGCAACCGGACGGCGCTGATTATTGCCCACCGGCTGACCACCGTGAAGATCGCCGACCGGGTCCTGGTGGTCCACGACGGCAAGGTGGCCGAGGACGGAACCCCGGACGAATTGATCGCCGGTAACGGCCGGTTCGCAGCGCTCAACCAGGCGTGGGAGGACTCTTTGGTCTGATCGCTGCGCACATGTTTGGCGCGAGTTTTAAGTTGGCCGCAATCTCGGCTATTCTTGAGAGGTTGCGTTGATCGCAGCGACCTTCGGGGTGTGGCGCAGTTTGGTAGCGCGCGTCGTTCGGGACGACGAAGTCGCAGGTTCAAATCCTGTCACCCCGACCATCAGGTGCCCGTTCCGGCTTTGACGGAGACCGGCGCCGCCCGGACTCTCCACCATCCGCCGCGTCGTGGCCTCATCCGCCAATAATAGTAACGCAGCTTACTATCGATGATATTCTGGGCGACGATGATGCGACGATTCCCCGGACGGAGTTGATGATGGGCAACCCCACAGACACCAAGCAAGGACCCGGGCAGCCGGAGCCGGAGCTGAAGAAGGCGCTTGGCTTCAAGCTGCTGCTGCTGTTCATTGTCGGGGACATCCTCGGCACCGGCGTGTACGCGCTCACCGGTGATGTGGCCGGCGAAATCGGCGGTGCGGCATGGGCGCCGGTGCTGCTGGCCTTCGCCGTCGCCACCGTCACCGCCTTCTCCTACCTGGAACTGGTGACTAAATACCCGCAGGCCGCCGGCGCCGCGCTGTATACCCACAAGGCGTTCGGTATTCACTTCGTGACCTTCCTGGTCACCTTCGCGGTCTTGAGCTCGGGCATCACCTCGGCCTCAACGGCGTCGAAGTTCCTGGCCGAAAACTTCATTGTTGGTTTCAACCTCGACTGGGGGCAATTCGGGGTGACGATGATCGCCGTCGTCTTCCTCGGGTTGTTGGCAGTGATCAACCTGAGAGGTGTCGGCGAGAGCCTCAAGCTCAACGTGGTGCTGACACTGATCGAGCTGACCGGGCTGCTGATCGTGATCCTCGTCGGCTTCTGGGCGATGGCCCAAGGCAACGTGGACTTCGGCCGGGTGATGGTATTCGAGACCTCCGGCGACAAAACGGTGTTCCTCGCGCTGACGGCTGCTACATCGCTGGCGTTCTTCTCCATGGTCGGGTTCGAAGACTCGGTGAATATGGCCGAAGAGACCAAAGACCCGGTCAAGACGTTCCCGAAAGTGATGCTCACCGGGCTCAGTATTACCGCACTGGTCTATGTGCTGGTCTCCATTGCCGCCGTCGCGATCGTTCCGGTGGGCCGCCTCGAGGATAGCCCGACGCCGCTGCTCGAGGTAGTGCAGGTGGGCGCACCCGGAATCCCGATCGACGCCATCTACCCCTTCATGTCGATGTTCGCCGTAGCCAATACGGCGCTGATCAATATGATGATGGCCAGCCGCCTGATCTACGGGATGGCCAAGCAGGACGTCCTCCCCCGCTCGCTGGGCAAGGTGCTTCCGGGACGGCGGTCGCCGTGGAGCTCGATCATCTTTACCACGCTGATCGCGTTCGGTCTGATCATCACCGTCACCAACTTCATGGGCGCCGAAACGGTCAGTGCGCTGGGCGGAACGACGGCTTTGCTGCTGCTCGCGGTGTTCACCGTGGTCAACATCGCCGCCATCGTGCTGCGCCGCTTCCCGGTGGACCGCGAACATTTCCGCGCGCCGACGGTGCTCCCCTACATTGGGGCACTGACCTGTGCCTTCCTGGTTGGTCCGTGGGCGCAAGACCCCATCGAGTACCGGATCGCCGGGGTGATGCTCGCCCTGGGGGTCGTACTGTGGGCCATCACCTGGTTCTGGAACCGCGGAGTGCGCGCCAAGAAGACCCGCTTCCGCAGCCCCGAAGACCTCAGAGAGTAGCACCGATAGGCACCCGGCAGCACCCGGGCGGCAGCATGAACGCACCTACGGAACAATAGAGGAGCAACTATGAGCGTCGTCGTCGGCTATATCCCCACTCCCGAGGGCACCGCCGCCTTGAACCGCGCAGTCGAGGAGGCCCGGCAGCGCGCCGTGCACTTGATCGTGGTGAACTCCTCGAGGGGAAGCAGCCATCCGGACAAGAACTACGTGGATGATTCGGAATCCGCCGCCCTGGACGAAAGGCTCAAGACCGAGGGCGTCGAACACACCCTGGTGCAACAGCTGGGCGATATCGACGCCGGTGAAGAAGTGCTCAATTCGGCCGAGCGGTACCACGCCGACCTGATCGTGATCGGCCTGCGGCACCGGACGCCGGTAGGCAAGCTGATCATGGGCAGCACTGCACAACGGATCCTGCTGGAGGCGCCGTGCCCGGTGCTGGCGGTGAAGGCCGACTACTCCTGAACTTTCGCCGGCGAAGCCCGGGCGGGACGGCCACATTTCATGCGGCCTGACCGCTAAAACGGGCGATGGGGTTGGCCACCCGCCCGGCGTGCTGCAGTGACCCGGACGGGTCGTTCAGGTCGAGCATTTCCCGGTTGTTCCTCAGCTGCAGCCGGTTCAGGCAGGACAGCGGAAAGCCGGCGGCGAAGAACTCATGGCGGTCAAAAGCTTCGGCCGTTTCGGGGGATGCGTCCCGGTACTGATGCAGGCAGTTCGCCACCGCCGTCCAGAAAGCGTCTTCGGACAGTTGCCCGTCGCCGGCCAGGATTGCGGAGAGGAAGCGGAAGAACGAATCGAAGACATCGGTGAAGATCGTCAGCACCTGCTCTTCAGACGGAACGTCCACCCTGATCCGGCTGACTTCGTCCGGCAGTTCGATCCCGTCGCCGATCACCGCGATTTCCTCGCCAATGTCCTTCATCAGCACCCGGACCGGGACGCCGTCGTCGAGCACCAGGATGATATTCTCCCCGTGGGGCATAAACGCCAGGTCATAGGCACAGAGGCAATGCACCAGCGGCATCAGATACGCGCGCAGGTAGTGCTCCAGCCACTCCTTGGCCGAGAGCCCGGATTGGGCCATCAGCGCCGAGACGAACGGGACGCCATTGCGGTCGCGGTGCAGCAGCGAGGCCATGGTGGCCAGCTGCTCGCCCTCGCGCAGCTGCCCGGCCGGACTCTCCCTCCACAGGGCCGCCAGCATCTTCCGGTACGGTGAGCCCGCCGTCGTCGCGGCTTCGTAGTAGTCATTGTGATAGCCGACTGCGGCCAACTCGCGCAGCACGGTGAAGCCGGACCGCCGCAGGGTCTCATCCGCTTCGACCAGTCGGTGAAGCCAGTCGTTGATGGCCGGCGTCGCCTTCATATATTCCGCGGAGAGCCCGCGCATGAATCCCATGTTCAGCACGGACAGTGACGTCTTGACGTAGCACCGCTGCGGCACGTCCAGATTGAAGAACGTGCGGATGGACTGTTGCGCCTGGTAGCGGTCCGCGCCAACACCGAGGCAGACCACGTTCCGGTGCGCGACTTCGGCGGCGAAGGTGATGGACAGCTTGTTCTCCCACTGCCACGGATGCACCGGCATGTAGAGGTAGTCGCGGGCCTCCAGGCCCTGCGATGCCAGCTGCGCGGCAAAGCCGTCCAGCATCTGCGGCCCGAGTTCGCTCCGGTACAGCTCCGCTTCGCCGAGGGTGCGGCTGGAGGTGAAGACTGCCCGGCTCCGGTGCACGGCGATCCACACCAGCTGAACGGCGGCTCCGGCCTCCGGCGCGTACGCCCTGTAATCGCCGGCGCCGAAGCCCAACCGGCCGTTGTTTGCCACAAAGCAGGGATGTCCCTCGGCCATGGCCCGTTCGATGCGTTGGGCAGCGGCCGCGGGCGTGCCGCCTGCCCGTGCGAGTGCGGCTGAGTCCGGGGCGGGGTTTTGCAATTTGTAGGCCGCGCCGGCGAGGGTGCTGCTGATCTCCTCCAGGTAGACGGGAAGCACGTCCTCGGCAATCCCCAGCTGCCCGCGGAATTCGAGCATGAAGTCCAACGCGTCAGGTTCCAGGTTCTGCCCGTCGCGGCGGCGTTGGATACTGTCCCCGGCGATGTCCCAATGGTCCAACGCACGCCGGGTTGCCTCGAAGCGGTACCCCGTGCCGCCGTCGTCGCTGGTGATCCGGAACAAGCGCTGCTCGTCCGCCTGCTCCGGGGCCAGCAGCCGTTCATGGGAGAACTCTGCAATGGCCTTGGCCACCAACCGGCGGTTGGCTTCGGCCCAGACACACGCTGTGAGATGTTCCTGGCGGTCGACCGTGGTGGACGGCGCAGGTTCCTGCACTTCTTCCAGTTCCGTAATTGTCACGCTGTAGCCTCCTGGGAGCGCCGCGCCAACTGGTTTCGTGCGGCGGCGTAGTCGGTGCGGGTGCAGATGCTGAGCACTGCTGTCTTATCCGGCAGTTCGATGTTCGTCACCGGCCGGAAGCCGGCCGCGTCGTTGAGTGCCTGGATCTTGTGATTGCGGATGTCGGGTTCGACGACGACGCGCTCCACTGTCGGATCCTCGAAGAGGTGGTCCAGCACGGCGGCCATCACGGAGCGGGTGTATCCCGGCACGGGCGCCGCTGGCGGCGCGACCAGCAGATGCATGCCGACGTCGGCCGCTGTTGCCTCGTAGCATCCGGCGATGGGTGATCGGGCCGGGTCGTAGCGCTCCATCAGGAACACCGGAGCGCCGCCGTCGAACCCAAGTAAGGCGTGGTGATGGTCAGATGCGGCTATGGCCCGGTGCTCGCGCCGCACGTCGTCGACCCCGGCGTCCAGCATGTCCCAGAAAGAGGCATAGTCCTGGCTGAACCAGCTGTGCAGCAGCCTGGCGTCGGCATCCGGGTCGACCGGGCGAAGGGGGAAATTCACAGCGGCGCCCCTTCCACGGCGGGCAAGGGCTCTTCCCGGTCAGGCACCGGCGCCCCGAACTGTTGGAAACCAATGCGCGATTCCACCGGGTAGTATTCCCAGCCGAGCATGTTCCGGATGATGCACGAGTTCCGGTACGCGCCCATGCCCAGGTCGGGTGCGACGAAGCCGTGGGTGTTGAGCTCGGCGTTCTGCACGTAAATGGCGCCATGCCCCGCTTCTGCATCGACCCGGTAGTGACCGTCGGCCGCCAGCCGGCCCCGGCCATCCCGGTTCAGCCACGGCTCCAGGCCGGCCAGGAAGTCCGGCTCGCTGCTCTGGTAGCCGGTGGCGAGCACCAGGGCTTCCGTGCGGAGGCCGTAGCTGCGGTCCTGCTCCCGGTGGAGGAATTCGAGGCTGTACGCGGCGCCGTCCCAATGTGCGGCCTGCAAGTCGGAGTTGCTCAGCAGGTTGGTATTGACCGGCCCGTGCAGGCTTTTCTGGTAGAGCAAATCGTAGATTTCGTTGATCAAGGATTCGTCGATGCCCTTGTACAGGTTCTGCTGGTCCGCGTTGAGCCGGTCGCGGGTCGTCTCGGGCAGCGAGCGGAAATACGCGCAGTACTCGGGGGAGGTCATTTCCAGCGTCAGTTTCGCGTATTCCAGCGGGAAGAACCGGCCCGAGCGGGTGACCCAGTTCAGCTCGAAATCGCCTCCGCCCATTTCCTGGAGCAAGTCGAAGTAGATCTCTGCCGCACTTTGGCCGCTGCCCACGACGGTAATGCTGGAGCGCTGCAGCAGCTCTTCGCGGCGGTGCAGGTAGTCCGCACTGTGCAGGGCTGGTCCCTCCAGACCGCCGCACACCTCCGGAACCGCCGGCCGGGTGCCGGTGCCGAGCACCAGCCGGCGGGCTTGGAAACGCTCACCGGTGGCGAGCCGCACCGAGTAAGCCTGCGCGCCGTCGTCGTACTCAATCCAATCCACTGTGCTGCCGAACCGCAGCATGGGCAGTCGGCCGGCCACCCACTGGCAGTACTGGTTGTACTCCGCGCGCAGCGGATTGAAGCGCTCCCGGATGTAGAAGGGGTAGATGCGGCCGGTGCTCTTGAGGAAGTTCAGGAACGAGAATTCCGAGGTGGGATCGGCCATGGTGACGAGGTCGGCCATGAAGGGCACCTGGAGCGTGCTGCTGTCCAGCATCATGCCGGGGTGCCAGTCGAAGTGTGATTCCTGTTCCAGGAAGAGCCCATTGAGACAGGTAATAGGAGCGGTCAGTGCGGCGAGGCCCAGGTTGAAGGGGCCCAGGCCGATGCCGATGAAGTCGTACGGCTCATCCATGGTGCATCGCCTCCGATGCCAGGTGGTGGCTGCCGCGTTGGCGGATGAGTTCGATCATTTCTTTCACGTCCGCCATGGTGGTCTCGGCATTGAGCAGCGTGAACTTCAGGTAGTGCCGACCCTCCACTATGGTGCCGCCGATAATTGCTTCGCCGGAGTCGAATAGCTCCGAGCGGATCTGCTGGTTGATTCGGTCGGCCGTTTCATCCGGGGCCCCGGGCGGGAGGTAGCGGAACACCACGGTGCTGAACGCAGGGCGGACGACGACGTCGAAATCCTCCATGGCGCCCAGGCTCCCCGCGCAACCGGTGGCCAGCTCGATCACCTCGTCGAGCAGCGCACCGACGGCGTCTGCACCCATGGTGCGCAGCGTCAGCCACAGTTTCAGCGCGTCGAAGCGCCGGGTGGTCTGCAGGCTCTTATCAACCTGGTTTGGCGGCCCGCCCGGCGGATTGAGGTAATCCGCATAGTAGGTGACGTGCTCCAGCTGGGCGCGGTCACGGACCAGGATGGCGCTGGAGCTGACCGGCTGGAAGAACGTCTTGTGGAAGTCGATAGTCACCGAATCCGCGGCACCGGTGCCGGCCAACAGGTGCCGGTGACGCTGCGACGTGATAAGTCCGCCGCCGTAGGCCGCGTCGATGTGCAACCAAATGTCCTCGACCCCGCAGATATCTGCGAGCCGGACGAGCGGATCGAAACTGCCGAAATCCGTGGTCCCGGCGGTGCCCACCACGGCCATCGGCAGCAGCCCCTCCTGACGGCAGCGGGCCACTTCGCGTTCCAGGGCGTCGGTGTCCATCCGCTTCTGGCCGTCGCTGGGCACCACAACGACCGCCTCGGGTCCCAGTCCGAGAATGGCCGCGGACTTTTGGACACTGAAGTGGCTGACATCGGAGGCGAAGATGCGGAATCCGCCCAGCACGTCGGCGAGTCGGGGCGGCCGGTCGGGATGGGCGGACCGCAGCCGTGCGTGCAACCGGTTCCGGGCCATCAGCAGCGCCTGCAGGTTGGACTGGCTGCCACCGCTGGTGAAGACGCCATCCGCATCGTCGCCAAGACCCAGCCGTTCGGCCGTCCACTGGATTAGGTGCTGTTCCATGTGGGTGGCGGCGGTGCTCTGGTCCCAGGTGTCCATGGACGTATTGACTGCGGAAAGCACCGCTTCGCCGACGAGGGCGGGAATCGCCACCGGGCAGTTCAGGTGGGCCGCGTACTTCACGTCGTGGAAATAGACGGCATCGCGCAGATAGACCCGTTCGACCTCGGCCAGCGCGTCAGCCGGACTGCTCAACGGGTGGTCCAGGTCGATCGCGGACACCTCATGGTGCAGGGATTCAGGCGTCGGTCCCGTGCAGGGCGTCGTACCCGCCGAAACCTGTGCCGATACGGCCCGGATGCCGGACATCACCTCGGCGGCGTAGTGGGGAGCGGTACGGCTGTTGAGCAGCTGGTTAGTGGCGGAAAGTGTCGATTCCACCTGATCTGCGAACCGCGTTTCTTCTTCCGTCGAGGACGACAACGACACAAATATCTCCGTCACTGATAGGCGGGCACATCCGACGGGATGCGTTGCTATGTTAGCTAAGCCTACCCTTACTTAGGGTGCACTAACTCGTCAAATCCCGTGACGGCAGTAGTGATTTCACCCGCCGGAAGTTACCCTTCGCCCGACCACCGCCCGGTGGAGCACCACCGCCTATGCCATGGTTTCCATCTCCTCGATCCGGTACCCTCCTTGTCATGGATTTGCGGTTCGGAATTCCCGACGACGCCTGGTCGAGGCCTACGCGCAGAAGCTCATCCGTGGCCAGAAGATAGCAGCCGCCGGGGGTGCCGCGGGAGTCTCGGCGGTTCCGGGAGCTGACGGGCCCGGCGCCGGCATCATCAGCGGTTGCGGACGGGATAGGCAACATAGGCAAACCGTTGGCTGTCGGGCGCCCAGCTGTTGACATTAATTGTTCCCTGGCCCCCGAAGACACCGGCTACAGTGCGAACGCTCTCTCCTTCCGGGTCCGCCTGTCGTAACAGCACGTCCTTATTGGCCGGATGCCCCACCACAGACGATTGATAACTCAGGTAGACCATCGAACTGCCGTCGGGTGACAGGTGGGGAAACCAGTTGACGCGGGTATCAAATGTCAGCTGCTGCGGATCCCGCCCATCCGGACGCATACGGAAGATCTGCGAGTGCCCTTTCGCCGTCGATGCGCGGTCAGAATTGAAGTAGATCCATTCGCCGTCCGGGCTGTACTCCGCCCCGTCGTGATGGTGGTCCGAGTCCGTGAGCTGACGGGTGGAACCATCGATCAATGACAACGTGAAGATGTTGAAGCGTTCCGCCGCCCGAAGTTGATGGCAACCGATAAGAGCCAAGGTGGTTCCGTCGGGCGAGATGCCGTGCAGATATCGCGCTTGCAACCCGTCGGCGTCATCGCTGACGCGTTGCGCCGGCCCGCCATCGGCCGGCACCCGGTACAGATGACCGTTTTGGGACGACGTGAAGAGACAGGTTCCGTCCGGCGACAGAACGTGATCGTTATTCGAGTCGTTGAGTTCGCCCGTCGGAATCCGGATTGGCGGCCCCGATCCGTCTGCCTTGATCCTGTAGAGCAGCCCGTCACTGTTGAACACCAGCCAGTCGCCGCCGGGGTTCCAATTCGGCGCCTCAATCACGGACTCCGCAGTTTCAAAAACCACGCGGCTGGAGGGGCCGCTGTCGACGGGGTCCTCGTCGACGGAGGCCCTGTCTACGATGGTGAGTTGCGCTCGTTGACCCGGTGCGAGCTCTCTCCATCGTGAAGGTGTCACGGTGCAATATCCTTATCCTCGGAACGGAGAAACTGCTCCATCTGCCACCATTGAGTGATTCCAATGCCTTCGAGCAGCGTCCGGTCATGGCTGACCACCAACAGTGTCCCGTCGAAGGCCGCGAGCGCCAATTCGAGCTGCTCAATGGCCTCAACATCCAAATGGTTCGTCGGTTCATCCAGCACCAGCAAATTCACTGCCCGGGCCTGCAGGACGGCCAGCAGGGCACGGGTCTTCTCCCCCATCGACAGACTGTCACAAGTCCGGCCCGCATGGTCGGCGCCAAGCCCGAACTTGGCCAGCAAGGTCCGAACGCCGGCAGGCTGCAACACCGAATCGTCGGCCGGCCCGCCACCGGCAGCAACACGGTCGATAACGACGTCGGCCAGTGGACGGGAACCGGACAACAGTGACCGTTCCTGGTCGATATGCCCGGTCGACACCTTGGTCCCGACCACCCTCCGGCCGGATTGCACGGGTACATCCCCCGCAAGGGCGTCGATCAACGTGGTCTTGCCGCTGCCATTCGCCCCGACCAGGGCGATCCGCTCGCCGCGGCCGACCTCCACGTCCACTGGTCCCAGCCGGAATCCTCCCTTAACGACGACGGCGTCGCTAAGACCCAGCACCAATTCGGCAGGCGCCGGCGCTTCGGCAATCGAATACTGCAGCTCCCATTCCTTCCGGGGTTGCGCCACCGGCTGCAGCCGCTCCACCGCCTTCCGGGCCCTGGCCGCACGACCCGCCTGGGCGTCGGCCCGTTGACCTTTGCGGTGCTTGATGTGCTTATCCGGCTCGCCGGACTTGGCGGCGGCGCGCGACCCCTTGGCCGCCCACTGGGCACGCTGCCGGGCCTGCGCCTCCAGCTCATCGCGGGTACGCGCATATTGCTCGTACCGCTCGTGGGCATGACGGCGGTCCAGCTGCCGCAGCGCCGCGTAGTCGCTGTAGTTCCCGGTGTAATGGCCCACCCGTTGCTGTTTCAGGTCCAATTCGAGCACCGATGTCGCAACCACATCGAGCAGCCGCCGGTCGTGGCTGGCAATCATCACCGGCCCCTGCTGGGAGGTGATGAACTCTTCGATCAGGTCCAGGCCGGCGGTGTCCAGGTTGTTGGACGGCTCATCGAGCAGCAGCACGTCGTATTGGCTCAGCAACACTGTCACGAGGGCTGCCCGCGCGGCCTGGCCTCCTGACAGAGTCCCAAGCGGACGGGCGGAGTCGACGTCCAATCCGGCCCTGGCCGCGACAGCCGGAAGCCGCTCTTCAAGGTCGGCCGCGCCCAGGGCCACCCACCGCGCGAGCGCATGTGAGTATCGCTCGTCGCTGCCCGGCAGTTCGCGGGACAAAGCCCGGGCAGCCAGGTCGAGTTCGACGTCGGCCGCGGCGATCCCGGTACGACGGCGGGCGTAGGCGAGCAGCGATTCGCCGCCATCGGGCACCGATTGAGGCAGGTAGCCGACTGCGGCATCAGGTGGAGCGGTCCGTATGGCCCCCTCGGTGATGGCGGTGTCGCCGGAGACCATCCTCATCAGTGTCGACTTGCCGGCGCCATTGGGACCGACGACGGCGACAACATCGCCGGGGGTCAGGTCCAGGTCGAGATTCGAGAAGAGAGTACGCGCACCGAAGGACGCGCAAACGCGGGAAAGGGCCACAGAGGCTGGCATGAGAGAGATTCCTTGCAGGTAAAAGCGTTCCCCTGAACGGGGCGGGCTCAATTTACGGCAGGAAGATCTTCATGCGGCCACTGTAGCGCAGTCGGGACGCAACGGCCAGCAAGTCCGTTCGGCCGGATCCCGTCACTGCAGCGCAGCTACACCCGGACCGCGGAGATCACTCAGGGCCGCTTTGCGTCCCGAGATGGCCATTAACAGCGACAACGCCGGGCCGGTCACCGCAACCCCGTCGCCGATCACCACATCTGTGTCAGAGGCCCGCAGCTGGACCTTGGAGGCGAGCTGTTTTGCGCCGCCGAATGATACGGGAGTTCGGGCCTGGTACCGAAGTGATCTCACGACCACCTCTTCGGGGTACTCACGCTCGATGCCCAAGGGCCTCCGAATATCCTCGCCGTGCACGACCTCCTCGACCAGCCTGCTGTCGAGGGGCGCCGGCGGGGCCGAGGTGCGGGTTGCCACCTGTCGAAGGCGGGCGAGGGTTTCGCGGTAAGTGGCTCCTCGCTCGCGTTCCATGCCGTGGTCATTTTGGCGGTTGAAGTCGAACCGGGCCCGGACCATGGCGCGCACAATGCCCAGCGGGGTGGCCTTCGCGTTGTCGATCAGATGCGCGGCAACATCATGCACCGTCCACCCGTCACAGAGCGAGGGCTGGACCCACTGTTCGTCAGTCAACTCGGCAAGATCATCGATCAGCGCCAGCCGCTCCTCGTACACCATCGGCCAGACATCACTCATCACATCAGCCTACCCACTGTGCGCCGAACCGCGGGTCGCCCACCTGGGTTCCTCTCGCCGGACTCATGAGACACCGGTCCGGGTGGCGTAGAGTCCTTGAGATGACGGTACCCGGCGGGCAAATCTTCGCGTTTTCAGGGATTTTGAGGTCCAACAGCGACACCCGGACCAAATTCGCCGAGCACCGCCCGGATGTGGACTTCAGCGTCCTGACGTTGTTCAACCAACCGAACGTGGCTGACATCCATGACCACCTGCACTCTCAGGACGTCATCTTTGTCGAGGGCGGCAGTGTCGCCAATCTCGTCGCAGCCTGGCGGGCTCACGGCGTCGACGAAATCGTGCGCGAATGCTGGCAGAACTCGGTGGTGCTGGCCGGGGCGAGCGCGGGAAGCCTCTGCTGGCACTCGGGCGGACCAACAGACTCCTTCGGCGATGCACTGGCACCTTTCCACGAGGGCCTGGGTATATTACCCTTCAGCAATGGCGTCCACGATGACTTCTCCGACCAACCTCGGCGGGAAATCTATCGCGACATGGTGGCCAGTGGGACCGTCTCAGGAGGATATGCCACCGAAGACGGCGTCGGGCTTCACTACATAGGCACCCGCCTCAACGAGGCGGTTTCCATCCGCCCGGACGCAAAGGCCTGGCGGGTGAACCCGAACACCGGTTATCGGGAAGTGGCCATCACGCCACGCATCATCTGACGTGTGATCGGCCACAGTACTATTGGCGGTGATCGTGGAATCGCTCTCTGACAGTTATGGAGGACCCGATTGATCATCGAGAATTACTCCTCCACGCAAAGGGCTGAGGTTCTTGACCTATCCATCCGGACATGGCGGCCTGTTTTCGCCGCGTTGAGACCCGCCGTTCCCGCTTTCGTGTACGAAGCCTTCTACCCGCAGGGATGGGAGCAGCGGCAGAGGCGGGACTTGGCTGATCGTCTCGATGGCGAACCTGAGAACGTCCATGTCGCCCTTGAGGACCGCACGGTAGTTGGATGGATCTGCATACGGCTGCATCCCGAAGATCAAATGGGCGAAATCCACGTGTTGGCCGTCGACCCTGCACACCAACGGCAAGGCGCAGGGACCATGCTGATGAACCATGCTTTCGAACAAGTCAGCGCGGCCGGCATGACGATGATGATGGTCGAAACCGGCGCTGACCCCGGCCACTTAGCTTCGCGCGCCAGCTACGAAGCGGCCGGCTTTGAACGCTGGCCGGTGGCACGCTACTTCAAGAATCTCAATGCAGACGACTAGGTGTACTGAGACGGCGCGGGTAGTTCTCACCGGAGTTTCTTCTGCAGCCGGCAGGACGGTTTTGCCAACCCCCGAACGGCACATGGGCATCCGATAGCTTCGCGATTCGGCTGAAAGCCATGCCCGGCGTATTGACCATCGACTTTTGTCTGGTTAGTCTACTAAACAACTCGACTTACTATAGAAAGTTGTTGCCATGCGCAATCTGCTCATCCTGGCCATTGTCGGTTTCGCCGCGCAGCTGATCGATGGCTCGCTCGGCATGGCCTACGGGGTCACGGCGTCGTCTTTGCTGCTCGCCGCCGGAACCGCCCCGGCTGCCGCGTCAGCCGTCGTGCATCTGGCCGAAGTCGGAACCAGCCTGTTCTCCGGTGCCGCGCACTGGAAGTTCGGCAACGTTGACTGGAAGGTGGTCGGCATTATGGCCCTCCCCGGCGCCATCGGCGCGTTCCTCGGCGCCACCCTCCTGACCAGCCTCCCGGCCGATCTGACCAAGCCATTCGTCGCACTGTTCCTGCTCTCGCTCGGTGTGTATGTGATGTACCGGTTCCTGCGCCTCAAGGGGGCACGCCCGCAACTGAAACCCCGCCCGTCGGCGAAGTTCCTCGCTCCACTGGGGCTGGTGGCGGGCACCATGGACGCCATCGGCGGTGGCGGCTGGGGCCCGATCGGCACATCCTCGCTGCTCTCATCGGGGCGGATGGAAGCGCGCAAGGTGGTCGGAACTATCGACACCAGTGAGTTCGCCGTCTCCATCGCCGCCTCCGCCGGCTTCCTGCTCGGCCTTGGTTCGGCGGGCATTGACTGGACTACGGCGTTGGCGCTGCTGGCCGGTGGCGCTGTGGCCGCTCCAATAGCGGCATGGATAGTCAAGCATCTGGCCGCCACCATCCTGGGCGTAGCGGCCGGAGGCTGGATTGTGCTGACCAACTCGATGACGGTGATAGAGAGTTGGTCCACCCTGGACAAGGCATCGGTATGGCTGTGGCTCATCATGGCGGTACTGGTGGTTGCGTGGCTGCTGTTGATCGGCTGGACGATCAAGAAGCACCGGGCCGCGAAGAAGCCGATCGGCCGGGAAGGGGAGCTGACTCGGGCCTGAATCGTGCTTTGGTAGTGTGAGGGCCATGCGCGTTTCTGCTAAATCCGACTACGCGCTCCGCGCCCTGATCGAAATTGCCGCCCAGCGCGACAAGGGTGCTGTATCGGCCGACGAGCTGGGTAAACGGCAGGAGATACCCTCCGGTTTTCTCCAAGCCATCCTCGCCGATCTGAGGCGGGCCGGCGTCGTCGTCAGCCAACGTGGCCAGGCAGGCGGCTGGCGCCTGGCAGCTGCACCGGAGTCGATCACCGTCGCCGACGTCATCCGTGCCGTGGACGGCCCGTTGGTCAGCGTATATGGGCTGCGTCCGGAAGCGGTCGAATACAACAACGCCGCCTCCGGCCTGCAGTCAGTGTGGGTGGCGGCACGCAGCGGTTTGCGGGACGTGCTTGAACATGTATCAATCGCAGATCTGGCTGCCGGTTCGCTGCCGGACGTGGTCGCCCGGCGGGCCGGAGACCAGGAGGCCTGGCGGCCGCACTGAGCCGCCGCAGGCGATCAGGCGAATGCTTCGCCGGTGAGCCGTTCGTAGGCTTCAATGTAGCGTTGACGGGTGTTTTCGACGACGTCGTCAGGCAGTGCAGGCGGCGGCTGGCCCGAGGTGCGGTCCCATCCTGAGGCCGGCGACGTCAGCCAGTCGCGGACGAACTGCTTATCGAAACTGGGCTGTGCACGTCCTGGTTCCCAGGTTGCCGCGTCCCAGAACCGTGATGAGTCCGGGGTCAGCACCTCGTCGCCAAGGGTGATGGCGCCCGTGGCGGGATCGGCGCCGAACTCAACCTTGGTATCGGCGAGGATGATGCCGCGTTCACGGGCAATGGCTTCGGCCCTGCGGTAGATATCCAGGGTCCTGGCCTGCAGGGCCTCGGCGGTTTCCTGTCCGACCATGGACACCACAGCGTCGAAATCAATGTTCTCGTCGTGTTCGCCCACCTCGGCCTTCGCCGACGGCGTGAAGATGGATTCGGGCAGCGGCGATCCATCGACCAGCCCTTCGGGCAGCGGCAGTGTGCAGACAGTGCGGCTCTGCTTGTACTCGACCAGCCCGGAGCCGGTGAGGTAACCGCGGGCGATGCATTCCACCGGGTACATGTCGAGCTGGCGGCAGATCATCGCCCGGCCGGCGACTTCGGCCGGCACTCCCCCGTCGGTATCGGCGGCGAGCACGTGGTTGGCAATGCCATCGAGCTGCGAAAACCACCACAGGCTCAATTGCGTCAGCACCCGCCCCTTGTCGGGGATTTCGGTGGAGAGCACGTGGTCGTAGGCACTGATCCGGTCACTGGCCACCACCAGCACCTTGCTGGTCTCTTCCGGCCCTCCGGGGCTGCTGGGAACGTAGAGGTCGCGGACCTTCCCGGAGTAAACGTGATGCCATCCGGGCAACGCCGTCACGGGGGCCATCAGGATTCTGCCCCGATCACCGGAAGGGCTCCGGTGCGCTGCGGCGGGGTTATTTCGCCGCGGGCGGCGCGGGCAGCTATATCGGTACGGTACTGGGACCTTTCCATCCTGACCTGCCCGACGCCGTCGTACACGCGCCGGCGTGCCTGCTCCAGATCAGGCCCCAGGCCGACGACGGTCAGCACGCGGCCGCCGGCGCTGAGAATCCGGCCTTCGGCCAGCTTGGTGCCGGCGTGGATGACGTGGACGCCGTCCACCGCTTCGGCTGCGTCCAAGCCGGTGACGGGGTCGCCCTTCCGGGGGCTGTCCGGGTAGTTTTCGGCCGCAACGACGACGGCGACGGCGCTCTGGCTGGACCAGGTGAGTTGTTCGTTGGTGTCCAGCTCGCCCTTGGCCGCCTCCATCATCAGCCCGCCCAGCGGAGTCTTGAGCCGGGCCAGCACCGCCTGGGTTTCCGGATCGCCGAACCGGACGTTGAATTCGATGACCCGCACTCCGCGCGAGGTCAGCGCCAGACCGCAGTAGAGGACACCGATAAACGGTGTTCCACGTCCGGCCATTTCGTCGATCACCGGTTGGACGACGCGTTCCATCACCTCGTCCACGAATCCCGAAGGTACCCAGGGCAGCGGGGTGTAGGCGCCCATGCCGCCGGTGTTGGGCCCGGCATCGTCGTCGTAAATCCGCTTGAAATCCTGTGCCGGCGCCATCGGAACCGCCTTGCGGCCGTCGCAAATGGCGAACAGCGAGACTTCGGGCCCTTCCAGGTATTCCTCGACCACCACTGATCCGCCGGCGTCGAAACATGCCTGGGCGTGCGCCAGGGCTTCGTCGCCGTCTGAGGTGACAACCACGCCCTTACCGGCCGCGAGCCCGTCGTCCTTGACCACGTGCGGGGCGCCGAATGCATCCAGCGCCTCGGCGACTTCCTCGCCCGTGGTGGCCACCCGGCACATCGCCGTCGGGACGTTCGCCGCGGCCATTACCTGCTTGGCGAACGTCTTCGAACCTTCCAGCTCGGCGGCGGCGCGACTGGGACCGAAGACGGCTATGCCGGCCTTGCGCAGCGCATCCGCGACTCCCGCCACCAGCGGTGCCTCGGGGCCAATGACCACCAGGTCTGATTCCAGCTGTTGGGCGAGTTCGGTCACCGCCGCAGGGTCGTCCGTTGCAACGGCGTGTGTTTCGACCAGCTGCGCGATTCCGGCGTTTCCTCCGGCTGCGTGGACCTCGCGCACGTATGGGTCGGATAGAAGGGAGCGGATTATGGCGTGTTCGCGGCCACCGGGGCCGATGACTAGAACCTTCACAAGGCCAGCGTAGCGCCCGAGACCGCCACGGTTCGACTTCGTTTCGCTGTGGGTTGGCCTGCCGCGTCGCCGGAGGCTGCTCCGCCCGGGAGGAACGGAGACTCCCCGGCGGGCGCGGTAGTCTGGGACAAACCTCCCGGCACCGATTGCCCGGCGCCGGACCGCCACCAAGGAAAGCAGTATGCCCGAGACCTTCACATCCTCCGCCGCCGTCGAGCTGGCCGTCGTCGAACGCAGCGGCTTCATCGAATCCCGCCACATCGGCTCCGCAGCGGTAATGTCCGCAGACGGGACGGTGGTGACCACGCTCGGCGATATCGACGCGCCGATTTTCCCGCGTTCCTCCCTCAAACCGTTCCAGGCCATCGCCACCCTCCAGTCCGGCGTCCCACTGCGCGGCGAGCAGGTGGCGCTGGCCGCAGCCAGCCATGTCGGCTCCATCGAACACATGGATGTGGTCCAGGGCATGCTCAAGGCGGCCGGCCTTACCGCCCGCGAACTGCGCTGCCCGGCGGACTGGCCGGCCGATGAGCAGGCCCGCAACTGGCTGGTTCGTACGGAACGGGGCAAGGTTAAAGAGGCGATGAACTGCTCCGGCAAACACGCGGGCTTCCTGTGGGCGTGCGTAGAGAACGGCTGGGATGTGGGCAGCTACCTCGAGCCTGACCACCCGTTGCAGCGCCGCATCGTGGACGTGATCGAGGACTACACCGAGGAAAAAATCGCCCATCTAGCGGTCGACGGCTGCGGCGCCCCCGCCCCTGCCATGACGCTGAAGGGGCTGGCCCGCGGCATCTCCAAGGTCGCCAAGGCACCGGGCAGCAAGTCCTCCGACGCCCGGGCGGCGACCGTGGCCACGGCCATGCTCGACTACCCGTGGGCGGTGCACGGCGTCGGCGAAGTCAACTCCGTGGTGATGGAAGAGCTCGGCATCGTGGCCAAGTCCGGTGCCGAAGGAATCATGGTGATGGGCACCGATACGGGTGTTTCAGTGGCAGTGAAAATGCTCGACGGCGGCGGCCGGGCTTCGTCGTTGGTCGCTCTGACGCTGCTCGCCGCGGCGGGCGCGGTCGACCCGTCGAAGGTGGGGCCGGTGCTGGAGAAAGTGGTTCCGGCCGTCTACGGCCGGGGCGAGCCGGTGGGCAAGGTCCGCCTGTCGGCGCCCGTGACGGCCTTGCTGGATTAACCGTGGCAGCGCCGAAACGACGGGTGCCGTCCGCCGAGGGCCGCGCGGCCTTGCAGGCTTGGTCGGACGGCGACACCGGCCGCAGCTATGTCGCCACGGCCGTCCGCTTCAGCCTCGAGGAACTGGCCGCCCGGGCCCCCGGCAACAGCGTGGAGGTCAGGGTTCCGCCCCATGGTGTGGCGCAGTGTGTCGAAGGTCCGCGCCACACTCGCGGCACCCCTCCCAATGTGGTGGAGTGCGACGGCGGGACTTGGCTTGCGCTGGTGACCGGCGCTTTGGACTGGCACGACGCCGTGAGCCAGGCGAAGGTCTCGGCCTCCGGTTCGCGTGCGGACCTGAGTGAGTATCTGCCCCTCGCCTGACTCAGACGTCCCGCCGTCGTACCAACACCGCAGTCAGCACCATGAAGGCTGCCGCATAGCAGAGCAGCAAAGCCGTGGCCGGACCGCCGTCGAGAATTGCCAGCACACCTGGAGTGCCCCCGGCCGATGGGGCGCCCCCGGCTGTCTCCCCGGCGGCCCCTAACGCTCCGGCCAAGGACCCGGCTGCCGTGCCGGGCAGCACATCGGTAACGGCTTCCACCGGCCCGAGCAGCTCAGCCACGCCGCGCAGCAGGTTCTCGATCACCAGCGCCCACACCAGCCCCAGCCCGACGGACAGCGCGGGGCTGCGGGTCAGCACTCCCAGGGCAGCACCGAACGCGGCGTACATTCCCAGAATCAGCAACCCGGCTCCCGTGCCCTGGGCCAGGTCCGTGACGGCGGGCCACTCGACGGGTTCGGATTCCAGCAGGTGAATGCCCGCGCTGGCGGCGATATCCAGCGCGAGCGTGGACAGCACCAGGGCCGCCACGAAACCGGCAATGGCGGTGAGCGTGCCGCTGAACGCAGTCAATCTCGCCGGCCCGTTGGTGAAGACTGTCTTCCAGGTCGACCAGCCATAGCCGCTGCCGGTGGCCAGCGCCGCAAAGATCAGCACGATGGCCCCGCCGAACATCGGCATCCCCTGCACCAGGGTGGACGGCAACTGTTCCATAGACACCTGACTCAGCAGTGAGGCCGCCAGCCGGTCGTCACCGTCGGACACCGCGCTGCGGAAGCTGAGGTAGGTGAACAGATAGGCGAAGCTGAGATTGAGCACCAGCCATACCCCGGCCAGCAGCCACGTCACCGGCCACTTGGCCAGCCGCAGCGCTTCCGCCCGTGCAGACGCGATCATGATGTTACCTCCATTGGTTCCTTGGCCGTGCCCGTCATTTCCAGGAAAACTTCTTCGAGGGTGCGTTCAACCGGCCTGATTTCCCGGACCTCAACCCCGGCATGCACCAGCGCAGCCGTGATTTCGGCCGGCCGGTCCGCGTCGACGTCGAGTTGCAGCGATCCGTCCTGCTGCCGGGCGATGGCATCGGGACCAAACAACTGCTCTACGACTTGCTCCGCTGCCTCAACCGGGGAGGCCACGACGCGGATGGCGCTGGCACCGCGCAGATCGGCCACGGTCCCCTCCTCCAACAACCGCCCGTCGGAAATCACGCCCACCCGGTCGCAGATCTGCTGCACTTCACCGAGCAGATGGCTGGACAGCAGCACCGTGCGGCCGAACTCGGCGACGCGGCGGATGAGGGCGCGCATATCGGCCATCCCCGCCGGATCCAATCCGTTGGTCGGTTCGTCCAGGATCAGCAGTTGCGGATCGCCCAGCAGGGCCGCAGCAACACCGAGGCGCTGTTTCATGCCCAGCGAATAGGTCTTGAACCTCTCCGACCCGCGACTGCGCAGTTCCACCTGCTCCAGCACGTCTTCCACCTGCTGATTGCCCAGTCCGTTGTAGTGGGCCAGCACGCGCAGGTTGTCCCGGCCGGACAGATAGGGATAGAACCCGGGTTCCTCGACCAGCGACCCCACCCGTCGCAGCACGGCCGGATCCCCGGGACTGCTGCCCAGGATCTCCACGGTGCCGGATGTGGGACGGACCAGGCCGAGGACCATCCGCAGCGTCGTTGTCTTGCCTGCCCCGTTGGGACCGAGGAAGCCGTAGACTTCGCCCTGCTCCACCCTCAGTGACACTGCGTCCACCGCGGTGCGTTCGCCATAGTTTTTCGTCAACTCATCGGTGACTATGCGTGCTTCATTCATGCCTCCAGCTTGGTCCGCATCCACGTGCGCCGAATCCGCTGCCAGGCGGCTTTTCCACTACGCAGGATTGCGTAGGGTCGATACCGTCGACCGCTGATGTGCCGCCACCGGGCGCGGACTATCGTGGAGTCCATGAACATCGAGGCGCCGCACGGCCGGTTCCATCCCGCCGACGTGCTGCTGGCAGCGACGCTGACCTTCATCGGCATGGTGGGAACGGCCCCCGCCGGAGCGGAACAACCCTCTGCCCTTGAACCGGACCTGACCGCCTACATCCTGGTCGCAGCCGCCACCGGAAGTATCGCCGCCTGGCGGCGCTTCCCGCTGACGGTTTTCGTCATCACCGGCACGGCCACGGCCTGCTACCTGCTGATCGGGTACCCGTTCGGCCCCATCCTCTTCCCCGCCGCCCTGGCCGTTGGCGGTCTTGCCGCCAGCTGGCCGCTGCGGCGGACGGCCATCGCCGTCGGGGTGGATGCCGCTGTCCTCGCGCTCGCCTTGACGTTCAGGTTCATCCGGGAGCCGCACGGCCCTTTTGATATCCTGGTCGGGATCGTCTTCGCCCTGGCGCTCTGGTTCGCCGCTCCGATGGCCGTGGGCACCGCTTGGCGGATTCGCAGCGATTCCCGCGCCCGGGTGCGCGAGGAACAGGCCAAGCGGGTGGTCTCCGAGGAGCGCTTGCGGATGGCGCAGGAAGTGCACGACGGCGTGGGGCACGGGCTGTCGGTCATCGCCATGCAGGCCGGCGTGGGACTGCATGTAGCCGACCGCAACCCCGCAAAGGCCAAGGAAATCCTGGAAACCATCCGGCAGACCAGCCGGGACTCACTGGACGGGCTGCGGCGTGAACTGGCGATGTTGCGCGGCGAACCGTCGCCACGGCAACCGGGCCTGGGGCTGGCCGACGTCGCTACTCTGGTGGACCGGGTCCGGGCCGGAGGACTGGAAGTCGCGCTGGACAACACCGGAACAGACAGTGCCGGCGGCGCAACCGGAACAGACAATATAGACGGCACGGCCATTCCGGACGAGATCGGTTTCGCCTCCTACCGCATTGTGCAGGAGGCGCTGACCAATGTACTGCGCCATGCCGGTTCCGGCTCCACTGCCGCGGTGAAGATCAACCGCACGCGTTCGGCGGTGCTCATTGAAGTTTCGGACACAGGCTCGGGCCCGCCGGGCGGCGGACCCGTGGAGGGCAGCGGTATCGCCGGCATGCGCCAGCGGGCACTGCAGGCCGGCGGAAGCCTGGAGGTCGCAGGGACGGCCGGAGCCGGCTTCCGGGTCCGCGCCCGGCTGCCGTTGGCCGCCGGAACACAGGGAGGGACCGTATGATCCGCGTGCTGGTTGCCGACGATCAGAGCCTGGTGCGGATGGGATTGACCACGCTCCTGGAGTCCGAGGACGACCTTGAATTGGCGTCCGAAGCCGACAACGGACGCACCGCGGTGGAGCTGACCCGGCAGCACCACCCGGACATCGTGCTGATGGATATCAGGATGCCTCAGCTGGACGGTCTTGCGGCGCTGCGCGCCATCTGCACCGATCCGGACTTGAACGACGTCAGGGTGATTATGCTCACCACCTTCGAGCTCGACGAGTACGTCTTCGAATCCCTGCGCGGCGGTGCCAGCGGCTTCGTACTCAAGGACGCCGGCCCGGACGAACTGCTGCACGCGATCCGGGTGGTCGCCGACGGCGGATCACTGCTCACCCCGTCGGTGACGCGGCGGGTGATCGCCGAATTCGCCCACAGCGCGCCGTCCGCCGGGCAGCAGCATCCCGATATCCACCGGCTGACCGCCCGCGAACGCGAAATCGTCGGCTGGGTGGCCAGAGGCCTGTCCAATGACGAGATCGCCGCTCAACTGGTGCTCAGCTCCGCGACGGTGCGCACCCACGTCAGCCGTTCCATGATCAAGCTGGCCGCCCGGGACCGCGCCCAGCTGGTCGTTTTCGCGATCCAGTCGGGAATCACGCCCGGCGGGCTCGGTTAGCTCGGTTAGCTCGGTTAGCTCGGTTAGCTCGGTTAGCCTTTAAGGTATGAGTTCCGCACCCGAACGGCGACCTGTCACCATCCGCCGAGCGCCGAAGATTATTCCCTTCCTGGTTCTCGGGGCACTGTTGGCCCTTATCGCCGCGGGCATCATCGCCTTCACCGGACCCGAAGGCGACCAGTTCAGCCGCGGCACCGTGCTGGGATTCTTCTCCGCCCTGTTGCTCATCCCCGGCCTGCTGCTCGGCGCGGCCGTGGCACTGCTGCTCGATTGGATCAGCGTGCGCCGCAGCCGGCAGGCCCTGGCCGAACGCACCGGATCGGAGGCAGCGGACGAGCCCGACCCGGACGCCGCAGCGACCGGCGGACCAGGCCCGGACTCCGGGACGGCCGAAGCCCCGGAGACGGAGACGGAGCGGGACACGAAGGCAGCGGACGAGCCCGACCCGGACACCGGGGCAGCCCCGGACCCGGCGGAGCCGGCTCAAGACCCCGACGATGACGGCGACAACAACCGGTAATCGTATTAGATGGCAGCCACGCAATCATGAGACACTGAAGGCGTGGCGCGCGGAGATGGAAAACTTACCCACGACTTATTGCCTGGCGAGAAGGGCCCCCAGGATGCCTGCGGCGTCTTTGGTGTCTGGGCACCCGGTGAGGAAGTCGCCAAGCTGGCCTACTACGGGCTCTATGCCTTGCAGCACCGTGGCCAGGAGTCGGCAGGCATCGCCACCAGCGACGGCGAACGGATCAGCGTATACAAAGACATGGGGCTGGTTTCCCAGGTCTTCAACGAAACCGTACTGAACACGCTCCAGGGCCACATCGCCGTCGGACACTGCCGCTATTCCACGACCGGATCCTCGAACTGGGCCAACGCCCAGCCCACTCTGGGCGCCACCGCTGCCGGCACGGTCGCGCTGGGGCACAATGGCAACCTGACGAATTCGGCCGACCTCTATGACATGGTCATTGAGCGCTACGGTTTCCCCCGCACCGGGGAAATGGCCCAGGGAAACACCTCCGACACCGCCCTGGTCACCGCGCTGCTGGCCGGCGACGAGGACCGGTCCTTCGAGGCGACGGCGCTGGAGATCCTCCCGAAGCTGCAGGGCGCGTTCTGTTTCACTTTCATGGACGAAGGCACGCTGTACGCGGCCCGCGACCAGTTCGGTGTCCGCCCGCTGGTGCTCGGCCGGCTGGACCGGGGCTGGGTGGTGGCCTCCGAAAACTCGGCACTGGCCACGGTCGGCGCGAGCTTCATCCGGGAAATCGAGCCGGGCGAGTTCATCGCCATCGACGAGAACGGCGTACGCACCCAGCAGTTTGCGGCCAGGAAAGCCGCCGGCTGTGTCTTCGAGTATGTCTACCTGGCCCGCCCGGACGCCACGATCGCCGGCCGCTCGGTCTACGAATCCCGCGTTGAAATGGGACGTCGGCTGGCGGGCGAAAACAAGGCAGAGGCCGACGTCGTCATCGCCGTCCCGGAATCCGGCACCCCGGCAGCAATCGGCTTCGCCGAAGAATCCGGGATCCCGTTTGCCCACGGCTTCGTGAAGAACGCATACGTCGGCCGCACCTTCATCCAGCCCAGCCAGACACTGCGGCAACTCGGTATCCGGCTCAAGCTCAATGCCCTCGAATCCGTCATCCGGGGCAAGCGGATCATCGTCGTCGACGACTCCATCGTCCGGGGCAACACCCAGCGGGCCGTGGTGCGGATGCTGCGCGAGGCCGGCGCCGCCGAGGTCCACGTGAAAATCTCCTCCCCGCCGATCCGCTGGCCATGCTTCTACGGCATCGACTTCGCTTCCCGCGCCGAACTGATCGCCAACGGAGCCGCCGTCGAGGAAATCGCCCATTCGGTGGGCGCGGACAGCCTGGCCTACATCTCCGAAGCAGGGATGATCGAGGCGACCGAGCAGCCGCGGGCTTCGCTGTGCACCGCATGCTTCACCGGCGAATACCCCATTGAACTGCCGCCGGAGGAACGCCGGGGCAAAAACCTGCTCGAACGCGGCCAGGCCGGCTGTGAGCCGGGGCCGGACGCGGACATGGATGCCTTGACCACTGACGAGAAGAACCGGAAAGAACGGGTATGAGCGAATCGTCACGAGCTGCACCGATCACCTATGCCACCTCGGGAGTGGACGTGGAGGCGGGCGACCGTGCCGTCGAACTGATGAAGGAAGCCGTCAAGGCCACCCATGGCAGTTCAGTGCTCGGCGGCGTCGGCGGTTTCGCCGGGCTCTACGACGCTTCCCGGCTGGTGGAGTACCGTAAACCACTGCTCGCCTCCTCGACTGACGGCGTCGGCACCAAGGTGGCCATCGCCCAGGCCATGGACATCCACGACACCATCGGCTTCGACCTGGTCGGCATGGTGGTCGATGACATCGTGGTGGTCGGCGCCGAGCCGCTGTACATGACTGACTACATCGCCTGCGGCAAAGTCGTCCCGGAACGGATCGCGGACATCGTCCGCGGCATCGCCGCCGGCTGCAGCCGGGCGGAAACGGCACTGGTGGGCGGTGAAACTGCCGAGCATCCGGGCCTGCTGGCCGGAAATGAGTACGACGTCGCCGGCGCAGCAACCGGTGTCGTGGAAGCCGACCATCTGCTGGGCCCGGAGAAGGTGGCCGACGGCGATGTCATCATCGGCATGGGCTCGTCGGGACTGCATTCCAACGGGTACTCCCTCGTCCGGCGTGTGGTCGACGTCGCCGGCTGGTCCCTGGAGCGCAACGTGCCCGAATTCGGTCGCACCTTGGGTGCGGAATTATTGGAGCCGACCCGGATCTATGCCGCCGACTGCTTGGACCTGGCCCGCTACGAAGCGGCAGGCGTCCACGGGTTCAGCCACATCACCGGCGGCGGGCTGGCGGCGAATCTGGCCCGGGTCCTCCCCGCGGGCCTGGAGGCGACAGTCGACCGTTCCAGCTGGGAGTTGCCCGCCGTCTTCCAGGTAATGTCCGAACTCGGCCAGGTGCCGCTGGCAGACCTGGAGCGCACCCTGAACCTGGGCGTTGGCATGGTCGCCGTCGTCGCACCATCCGGGGCCGATGCCGCCGTGGCCCGGCTGACCGAACGCGGCATGCCGGCCTGGATCATGGGATCGGTCCGGAAGGCCGAGTCGCCGGGTGCGACTGCCAGCACAGACTACGTCCAGGGGGCCAAGGGCGTCGACGGCGGCGCTGTCCGGATGGTCAACAGCTACGCCTGACCTGCCAGGCACCGGTCAGGAACCACGATATCGACTTCGGCTGCGGCACAGGGTCATTTTCCGTTCAGGGTTGCGTGATAGCTTTCGGAGCGATGCGCAGACTTTCAGCCCTCCCGATTCCTTTCCTTATTCTCGCTTTGTGCGGATGCGGCGCAACCGCCGAACCAGCACAAACTTCGACCGCCACCCACGGTGCTGCGGCATCGTCAGTGGGATCGGCATCAGAGGCGTCGGTGAAAGCCTCATTTGCTGAACTCGAGGAACAGTACCAGGGCCGAGTCGGGGTCTACGCCGTCGACACCGAAACGGGACATGAGGTCCAGTATCGGGCAGATGAACGCTTTGCCTATGCCTCGACACACAAGGTCTTCTCAGTCGCCGCCGTTCTGGCACAAAGCGAGCCAGCGGACTTGGACGAGGTTGTGCACTATTCGTCGGAAGACCTGGTGGAGTACTCCCCGGTGACTGAGAAACACGTGGACTCGGGAATGACAGTGCGCAGCATCATGCGTGCGGCAATCATCAATAGCGATAACACTGCCGGCAATCTGCTCTTCGACATGCTGGGCGGTCCCGAAGGGCTCCAGGCCTATCTGGCCAAACTGGGCGATAGAACGACATCCGTGGACCGCATCGAACCGGAGCTCAACAAGTGGAAGCCCGGCCAGAGGCGGGATACGACGACGCCGCGGCAAGCCGTCACCAACCTCGCCGCGTTGACACACGGCAATGCCCTCGAGCCATGGGCTCAGAAGGTGCTCCTGGAAGCCATGCGGGATGCGGAGAACAGCGACGGGCTGATCCGCGCAGCAGTACCCGATGCGGCCTCCACGACAGTCGGGAACAAGAGTGGAGCCGGGATCGGGTACGGGACCCGCAATGACATCGCCGTGATCGAGCGGGAAGGACAGGCTCCCGTCTTCGTGGCCGTCTACACCAACCTTGAAGATTCCGACGGTGTGTTCGACGACGCATTCGTCGCCGACGCGGCCAGAGCAGCACTGTCCGCGCTGGACTAAGCCAATTGCTGATCGACTTTGGCCTGCGCACCTCCGGGCCGCCGCGGCCGCCCGATTCACGGCAGTCGGCTAGCCCACGCCGCTACGCCTCCTGCATTACCCAGAAAACGGCGCCGTGGGGGTCGCGCAGCATGGCCATCCGTCCGATGCCCTCGATCTCGTAGGCGTCCACCAGCAATTCCGCGCCGGCCCCGGTGGCCGCTGCCACAGTGGCATCGGTGTCGGCAACGCTGAAGTAGACCTCCCAGTGAGGTGTGGAGCCTTCCTCCTCCTGATCGCGGAATCCAGCCACATACTGGTCCCCGGCACGGATCATGGTGAAGGTTCCATCGTCCATCTGCTGCTCGACCGGTTCAACTCCGAACACGTCCCGGTAGAACGGCACGGCATGTTCCCAGTTGCCGGCGGCGAGCTCATGCCAGACGAACGCTCCGGGTTCATTGATCAGCCCCGCCCCGGTCATTGATCCCGCCTGCCACAAGGCAAACGGCGCCCCAATGGAGTCCTCCACCAGCGCCATCCGGCCGAAGCCTTCGACGTCGTCGGCTGCAAAGATCACCCGCCCACCGGCCGGGGCGACGTTTTCCTGGACGGCATCAACGTCATCGCAGGCGAAATATGTCGTCCAGTAGGTTGAGATGCCTGCCTCGACTGCTTCCGGGGCCTGCGGGGCGATCCCGGCCACAGCTGAGCCCCGCACAGTTGCCAGAGAGTAAACGTACTCCTGGCTCGTCCTGTTGTCCTGGTACTCCCAGCCGAACACCGCAGAGTAAAAACGCTTGGATGCTTCCTGATCCGGAGACTGCAGGTCGATCCAGGCCGGCTCCCCTTGGGCAAACGCATCCGTCGTTGTCATTGGCCCGCTCCTCAATCGTGGACAGTACGTACTTCTCCGACAGTAGCCGTTAAACACGTCCTGCGGTACGTCCCCTGATGGGAGGTACCGCAGGTTCCTCGGTATTACTACCTCAGCAACGTCACTGATGCGAGCGACAACGCCTATCCGCCGGCCGGGCGACTATCCAAGACGGCGCACGTCGTCGGAATCATCATCCTCGTCGTCGAATTGATCCGCGTACTGATCCGCGTATTTGTCCTCATAGCCATCCGACTCATCCGGGAACTGACCGGAATAGCCGTTCGAGGCAGACCTGGCGCTGGCCAGCTCGCGCTGCAGCGCCGAATAATCGGTGGCCGGGCTGTAGTACTTGATGTCCCGTGCCTGCTTTGTAGCCTTAGCCTTTTGACGGCCGCGCCCCATGGCGTGACCCCCTCTGTCCGTCGATTCCGTGGGGAGGCGCTGGGGCAAACCAGCGCGCCCTGCGGAGAATGTCCAATTTGTCGTACTTCTAGGTTACATGTTTTCTCGAAAATACGCGTCTCCGCACGGCCCTACCGGTATAGCGCGGTTCCACGCCTCAGCCTGCGCGCTGCACCACCCGCGGCCAGTGGCGCTTATGACCTTCCCTGCGCCGGCGATCCAAACTTCGATAGAGTCATAACAGGACGAATTACCGGCTGTCAGAGTCGATTTTTCCGGCACTGTTGACTCCAGGAGATGGCATGAACGAGCCCGAAGTGCAGCCGCACGGCACAGCACCGGCGGAGGAGCCAGAGCACGTACCGGGCATCCCCCGCCGCGCCACGGACGAACGTGGCGTTGACGATACGCTCACTATTACAGCTGCCGGGATTCAGTTGCCTGACCCTGAGTTGGCCGAGCCGGTCATCAGCCCCGAGGTGGCCTCCGAAGTTTCGCTGGCCGAGGTGGCCGCGGTGACGGAGGCCGTAGAGCGACAGGCTGAGAAGGCGGGGACGCTGGCGGGCGGTCCGTCGGTAAAACCTGCGGACAAGGACGACGTCGGGCACAAGATCGAAACGTCAGCGCCAAAGGCACCGCAGGAAGCCACAGACGGGCCAACAACGGACACCGAAACCACAGACGAGCAGGAGCCATGAGCGAACACGACGGGCAACCGCCGGAGAACGACGCTGCCCGCCGGGCCGACCACCCGTCCCCTGACGCTGGCGACTCCGCCAGGGACAACGAGGACACGGACCACCACCAGTTGGCACCCGGGTGGTTCAACACTGCGGATCCACCGGACCCGCAGCAGCGTCCACAGCCACGGCGATCCCGGAAGAAGGCGTCCAAGGCCCCGCTGTTCCTCGGCATAGGCGTGGCGGCTGCGCTGATTGTGGGGATCATCCTGATTGCCACGATGCTCACCGGCAACGGAACCACCGAAGCCGACTCGAAGCCCGACGGCAACGGAGTGATCGCCGAGGACGTGTCGCCCTTCGACTTCGAACAGGGTCAATGCTTCACGGACTTTACCGACGCCACCGAGCCGGCGACTGTCGTGACGTGCGAGACGCCGCATCAGGCCCAGCTGGTCAACACTTTCCATTACGAGGACGATGCCGATTTCCCGGGCGAGGAAGCCCTCGCGCAGAAGGCGGAGGAGCTGTGCCGCAGCACCGGGATGAACGCCGAGGCCAACAACTACGGAGACCGGCTGCGGCAGCAAACCGCCTACCCGCAAGCTGAGTCCTGGCAGCAAGGCGACCGCCGGGTGGATTGCTTCATCCGGATCACCAGCGGAGAAATCACCGGCTCCCTGATCGACTGACCCGCCGCTACGCGGTGGTGACGCTCAGCGTTGCCTCATCGTCGGTGACGTCGACTTTCACGGTCGTCCCGTCGGTGATCTCACCGGCCAGGATCCCGCGGGCGAGCTGGTCGCCGATCTCGCGCTGCACCAGCCGGCGCAGCGGGCGCGCGCCATAGGCAGGGTCGTACCCCGTCAATGCCAACCACTCGCGCGCACCGTCAGTGACTTCCAGGCTCAGACGGCGTTCAGACAGCCGTGCGGCCAGGGACTGGACGGCGAGGTCGACGATCTGCGATAGCTCATCCAGGCTCAACGCCTCGAACATGATGACGTCGTCGAGCCGGTTGAGGAACTCCGGCTTGAGGGACGCGTTGACGACGTTCATCACCGCTTCGCGCTTCTGCTCGTCTTCCAGTTGCGGATCCACCAGGAACTGGGAGCCCATGTTGGAGGTAAGCACCAGGATCACATTGCGGAAGTCGACCGTGCGGCCCTGCCCGTCAGTCAACCTGCCGTCGTCGAGCACCTGAAGCAGGATGTCGAAGACTTCCGGGTGTGCCTTCTCCACCTCATCCAGCAGCACCACACTGTACGGGCGGCGGCGCACCGCTTCGGTCAACTGCCCGCCTTCCTCATAGCCAATGTAGCCGGGAGGCGCGCCGACAAGGCGGGCGACCGCATGCTTCTCGGCATACTCACTCATGTCGATACGCACCATGGCGCGCTCGTCGTCGAACAGGAAGTCCGCCAGCGCCTTGGCCAGCTCCGTCTTGCCGACGCCGGTGGGACCAAGGAAAAAGAACGAGCCGGTGGGACGGTCCGGGTCCGAAATCCCGGCCCGGGCGCGGCGCACCGCATCGGACACCGAGGCGACCGCCTTGGTCTGGCCGATCAACCGGGAAGCGAGGAACTGCTCCATATGCAGCAGCTTCTCGCTTTCGCCCTGCAGCATACGTCCGGCCGGAATACCCGTCCACGCGGAGATCACCTCGGCAATATCGTCTGCGGTGACGTCCTCGGAGATCATCGGATCCACGTGCTGTCCGGCGTCTTCCTCCTCCTGCTCCTGGGCAGCGTTGAGGTCGCGTTCGACGGCGGGAATCTCGCCGTAGAGCAGTCGCGAGGCCCGCTCCAGTTCGCCGTCGCGCTGTGCCTTGTCGGCCTGCGAACGCAGATCGTCAAGCTTCGCCTTCAAGTCGCCGACCCGGTTCAGCCCCGCCCGCTCTTCCTCCCATCGGGCATTGAGCCCGGCGAGCTGTTCCTTCTTGTCGGCCATATCGGCCCGCAACGATTCCAACCGATCGACGGAAGCCGGGTCGGATTCCCCGGCCAGGGCCAGTTCTTCCATGGTCAACCGATCCACCGCACGCTGCAGTTCGTCAATTTCCTGCGGCGCGGAATCGATCTCCATGCGCAGCCGGGAAGCGGCCTCGTCGACCAGGTCGATCGCCTTGTCGGGCAGTTGCCGGCCGGTGATGTACCGATTGGACAGCGACGCCGCGGCCACCAGTGCAGAGTCCGCAATTGCCACCTTGTGGTGGGCCTCGTAGCGCTCCTTCAGGCCCCGCAGAATACCGATTGTGTCGTCCACCGAAGGCTCCCCCACGAGCACCTGCTGGAAACGCCGTTCCAAGGCGGCGTCCTTCTCGATGTTTTCCCGGTACTCGTCCAGGGTGGTGGCGCCGATCAGCCGCAGCTCACCGCGGGCGAGCATGGGCTTGAGCATGTTGCCGGCGCCCATCGCCCCCTCGGAGCCGCCGGCGCCGACGACGGTGTGCAGCTCATCGATGAACGTCACCACCTCGCCTTCGGCGCTCTTGATCTCTTCCAGCACCGCCTTGAGCCGCTCTTCGAATTCGCCCCGGTACTTGGCCCCGGCCACCATGGCCGACAGGTCCAGGTTGATCAGCGTCTTGCCCCGCAGCGAATCGGGCACGTCACCGGCAATGATGCGCAGCGCAAGTCCTTCGACGACGGCCGTCTTACCGACGCCGGGGTCGCCGATCAGCACCGGGTTGTTCTTGGTGCGGCGGGACAACACCTGGACCACCCGGCGGATTTCCGCGTCCCGGCCAATCACGGGATCCAGCTTGCCTGCCCGGGCGATCGCCGTCAGGTCGACACCATACTTCTCCAGCGCCTGGAAAGTGTTCTCCGGGTCAGGGGTGTCCACCCGGCGGTCGCCCCTGATTCCGGGCAGGGCAGCGGACAGCGCCTCGTGGCTGGCGCCGGCGTCGCGCAGCAACCGCCCGACGGCGCCATGGTCGGCCGCCAGCCCGAGTAGCAGGTGCTCAGTGGAGATATAAGAGTCGCCGAATTGTTCAGCCTCCTGCTTCGCGGTGTTAATCACCTGCAGGATCGCGCGGGAATAGTCAGCCTGGGCCACCGAGGCGCCCGACGATGCAGGCAAAGCCTTGATGGCCGAGCTGGCTTGGACACTGACGGCGTCAGGCTCCTGCCCGGCTGCCTTCAACAGCGCGACAGCGACGCCTTCGCGCTGATCCATCAGCGCCTTGAGCAAATGCGGCGGCTCCACTTGCGGGTTGCCGGCCGTCGAGGCATTCATCGCCGCGGCGGAAAGAGCCTCCTGGCTCTTGGTGGTGAATTTGGTGTCCAAGATCGGCTCCTTCCGAAAATGTTGGTCGACTAAGCTAACTTGAGTCTACTATACTCAACTTTGAAAATACAGCTGACAGTGGGCCGTTCTACAGGTGATCGCGATTTGTTGTGGGTTCGCATGTTAGCTGTCGGTGTTCTGTCAGTGTTCTCTGTTTAATTTCAGGCCTTGCCAGTCGTCTCAAACCATGTCCGCAGTGACCCTGCTGCTGGCGTTACTGGAACCGTATAAGCATGGGCCCTGTCCGCGTGGACACTCACTGGGAATACAGGCGCGTTCCGCTGTCTGCGGGGCCGGGCGGCACGGCAATGTGGGCATGGCCGTTACCTCTGGGCGTGACTATGCGCCCCCGCACGTGTTGCTTATAGATCCCGGGGAACGTCCGCACCTCGCCTGGCCGCTACGGCTCAAGTGTGCCGATTTTATACGGTGGCCTGATTCTTCTAAAACTGTCGGTGCTCGATGATTGACTAGTTTTATGACGGTTCGAGTGGATGGTGACGACGACGACGGCGGCGGTGGCCGGCCGGGTGCTGGCGCCGGTGCTGGTGCCGCTGGCGGTGGTGCCGCTGGTGACGCGGGTGCTGGTGCTGGTGGCGCTGGTGGTGAGTCTGTGTTTGAACCGTTGTTGGTGACGTTGTTTTTGGAACGTGATGTGGTTCGTGGTGCGGGGTTTAAGGACAAGCCGGTGCTGGCCCGGGGCATTATCAACGGGCTGACCCGCCTGGATCCTGAAGCGTTGGATTATCGGCAGGCGGTGGCGTTGCTGGACGAGGCGTCCAAGCTTGTCTCGGCCGCCGAGGCCCTCAAAGCTAAAGCGGTTTCGCGGGTGTGTGCCACGGCCGGGGACCGGGTTGATGAGGAAGATGTGTTGCCGCCGGCCGGTCCGGATGCTGACCAGTTGGCATCGATGGTCGCGGAGTCGGAGATCGGCACGGTGCTGGACTTGTCGAAGCGGGCGACGGACAAACTCATCGGACACAGTCGCCTGCTCACGACCGGCCTGCCGGCCACGTTGGATGCTCTGGCGCAGGGGGTGTTGCATCCGGATCAGGCCGAAGTGATCGCCGATCAGTGCGGGAGTCTCCCGCGTGAGGCGTACCCCGACTTTGAGGCGGAGATGGTGGGCTTCGCTCCGGGGCGGGCGAAGCACCTGGTCGCGGCGAAGGCACGCCGGGTGCGGGAACGCTCCCACCCGGAAACGATCAAGCGTCGCAAGGCAAAAGCAGCCTCCGACCGGACGGTGGTGGTGGAGCCGGTCGAGGACGGGATGTGCTGGCTGAGCATGTACCTGCCGGCCGAGGCGGCGGTGGCGGCGTTCAACCGGCTGACCGGCCTGGCCCGCTCGCTACAGTGCCGGGATGAGCCACGTGATTTGTCGCAGTTGCGGGCTGATGTGGCTGCGGACCTGCTCCATACCGGCACCGGCACCGGACTGCCCCCGGCGGCCCTGGCCGGCAGTGCCAACGATGGGTTCTACGGCACAAACCCGCCACCGGGGGTCCCGACCGGACCCGCCGCACCCGGAATAGCCGGAAGCACAGGAGGCGCCGGGGTGGTGGGAGTCGTTGGAGATCCTCCCGTAGCCGGAGCCACCGCAGATACTCCTGCCGCAGCCGGTTCGGCCGGTGGTGCCGGGCCCGGTGGTGCCGGAACACCCGGCGGCGTTGATCCGCCTGCCGGTGGTGATCCGCCGGGTTCGGGTCGGATTCCGAATTATGCCGGGATTAAGGCTGAGGTGCTGGTGGTGGTGCCGGTGTTGACCCTGATGGGGTTATCGGATGAGCCGGCCGATCTGGAAGGGTACGGTCCCATCGATGAGGACACGGCCCGACAGTTGTCGGCGAATGCCCCGTCGTTCAAACGGTTATTGACTCATCCGGAGACGGGGGCGCCACTGTCGTACGGGCGGGACAGTTATGCGGTGCCGAAAGACCTGCAAAAATGGTCCGGCTGCGCGACCGCACCTGCCGAGGGTACGGGTGCAACAAAGCCGCCCGTCACTGCGACCTCGACCACACTGTCCCCTACCCGAGAGGGCAGACCGAACTGACGAATCTGAAACCACTATGCAAACCCGGCCATGCCCTCAAGACCGCGAAACTCTGGCGGGATACCCAGCACCGCGACGGCAGAGTGGACTGGACCTCACCGGCAGGCAGGAAATATTCGAATACCCCAGACGGGCCACTACCGGAGATGCGACCCGCCCCCGACATCGCCACCCTGCTCGAGAAAGCCAAACAGCAGGCAAATCCGCGAAAGAGGCCGAGCAAGAAGCCGGCAAAGACGGCAAACGGCTCAAACCAGTGCGGAGCCGCGGGCCAAAAGCACGACACCGGGGTCAAACCGTCCCCGAAAGATCCGTGGCAAGTCCCCAATGCCAAGAAGGACGGCGCCGGCGACGTGACGAAACGGACACTATCACGGAAACCAACCGACGACCCGGACGAACCAGCACCCTTCTGAACCGAAACCCGAAATCTCGGTGCTGGGGCGGGGAGAATAAAGTCGCAGGTCAGAGGACCGCCCTGATGACAAGCGAAACAGGTTCCTACACTGGTGGCGATTCTATGAACCAGTGGTAGCGGGCGCACACTTGAACATACGGGGCGCCACCTTGGGGCAAGTACCGGTCAGCAGTCAAACACAGGAAGAGGCGTCCATGGAATCCGGCAAAGGCACGACTGCGGCGATGCTTGCCCTCGCGTTATTGGGCATCACGGGCTGCGCCGGCGACGACGGGCAGCAGCCACAGGGCCAGCCCGGCGCGGAGACGTCATCGCACGGAGCCCCACCTTCAGGACCGACCGCCGGCGGCAGCGACGCCGGCGGCACTGACGATGAGGCCGAAACCGCCAATAAAGCCGTCATCACCATCGAGGACTTCCAGTACGACATACCGGCATCCGTCAGTCCGGGCGAGACGATCACCGTGGTGAACAAGGACACCGCCCCGCACACTGTCACGTCAAAGGAAGAAGGGGCCTTTGACGCGATACTCCAGGGCGGCGAAACAATCACGTTCACCGCACCTGAGGAACCGGGCGAATACCCCTTCTTCTGCGTCTACCATCCGAATATGACCGGGACGCTGGTGGTCAAGGCAGCAGCGGGAGGGTGAGTCGGGCAGCGGATCCAAGCCGGGTTCCCGGCGTCTGCCCAGCGGCTGTTGAGCGTTTAGATCGCTTGGCGGCCATGCCGTAGGCTCAAACACGTAAAGGCGTACAACCGGGAGGAACTGCGCATCGTGGGGAAAGTCAAGAGTCTCGTCACGACAATGGTCACGGCAGCGCTGGTGGTATCTCTGACCAGCTGCAGCAACGACGGAGCGGATCCCGAGGCGGCCGCGGGCGAATTCGCGTCGGCGCTGTCACAGTTGAACGTCTCGTCGGTCCCATTTACCGGGGTCACCGGCAAGGACGCGGACAAGATGCTGCAGCAAACCACCCAGGGACTGGATCCGCTCAAACCGGACGTCACGGTCGCCAATGTGCAGACCGGCGACGACGGCAGCGCCACGGTCAAGCTCAAGTACACCTGGGACATCGAGGGATCCAAAAACTGGACCTACACCACCAGCACTGACATGACGCTGGCCGAAGACCAGCAACAATGGCGCTTCAGCTGGGCACCCTCCGTGGTCGCTCCGATGCTGGATGCGGGCGAGCGGCTCACCATGCAGCCGGTAGCGGCCGAACGAGCGGAAATCTGGGGCGCGGGAAACGAGGTGCTGGTCACTGACCGGCCGGTGATCCGGGTCGGGATCGATAAAACCCGCATAAAAACTTCCGGGCTGGAGGAGTCTGCGGCCGCGCTGGCCGAACTGATGGAACTGGACGCGGACGAGTATACGTCCCGAGTGAAGTCCGCCGGATCCAAGGCCTTCGTCGAGGCGATCACCATCCGGGACGATGCCGATAGGAAGACCAGCGACAAGGAGATCAACGCCATTGAGGGAGCCCGCGGCATACCGGATGAGATGTCGCTCGCGCCCACCCGCGACTTCGCCCGCCCGATTGTGGGCACGGTGGGGTCCGTGACCGCGCAGATGGTGGAGAAGTCCGACGGCGAACTGCAACCCGGCGACACGGCAGGGCTGACGGGACTGCAGCGGTACCACAACGAGCACCTCAGTGGGACTGACGGGCGCAGTATCGTGGTCCAGCCGAAGCCGGTCGAAGACGGCGGGTCTGCCGCGGCCGAGCCCCAAGTGGTGTTCGAGGTGAAGCCGGAGCCGGGCAAGCCGTTGAAAACCACGCTGGACAAGGAGCTGCAACTGTTGGCCGAGGATGTCCTCAAAGCCGAGGAGTCCGCGAGCGCCATCGTGGCAATGCAACCATCGACCGGCCACATTCTCGCCGCGGCAAACGGCCCGGGCAGCGACGGTTACGCCACCGGCATGGTGGGACGATACCCGCCGGGATCAACATTCAAGATAGCCACCTCGCTCGGGCTGATCCGGCAGGGGATGACGCCGTCGTCGACGGTCTCCTGTACCGATACGGTGACTGTCAACGGCCGCACCTACAAGAATGCGCCTACCTAC
The DNA here is from genome assembly GCF_000430705.1 of Arthrobacter castelli DSM 16402. GTDB lineage: Bacteria > Actinomycetota > Actinomycetes > Actinomycetales > Micrococcaceae > Arthrobacter_C > Arthrobacter_C castelli. The sequence goes on along the minus strand of NZ_AUMN01000008.1, from coordinate 100,344 downwards.
CCGGACAGCGCACTCGGGAAGATCCCCCTCAAGCAGGCGGTTGCGCACTCCTGCAACACTGCCTTCATCTCCGAGAGCGGCAACCTGCCGCAGTCCAAGCTCGCCTCGGCTGCGGAGGCACTGGGAATCGGCGTCGAAACCGATCTGGGATATCCCGCCTTCTTCGGCTCCGTGCCCACCGAAGCAGACGGGACGGCCCATGCCGCCTCGATGATCGGGCAGGGACAGGTACTGGTGTCGACGCTGTCGCTGGCCACCATGGGCGCGTCCGTGGGCGAGGGCGACCGGGTGACCCCACAGTTGCTGCGAAACGCCGGGAACGACGGCGGCGGCAACGGCAGTAACGGCAGCGACGGTTCCGATGGCTCCGACGGCGACGACGGCGGCAGTACCGAACCGTCCGCCGGCTCCGTGGCCAAGCCGGTCACCGGAAAGGAAGCTGGCATGCTGCGGGATATGATGCGCGCCGTCGTCACCGAGGGCGGCGCCTACATGCTGCAGGACATTCCCGGGCCACCGGTCATCGCCAAAACCGGCACGGCCGAGTACGGAACCGAAAATCCGCCCCGCACTCATGCCTGGATGGTCGCCGTGCAGGGCGACCTCGCCGTTGCTGTGTTCGTGGAGGAAGGCGAATACGGTTCCACCTCCGGCGGCCCGCTGATGCAGGAGTTCCTGGCCGGCGCGGCCAAGATCCGGAATTCCGCATCTTGACCACACGGCTGGTGATCATGGCCGACACCCACCTCCCCAAGCGGGCCAAGGCCCTGCCAACCGAACTGTGGCAGGCGATGGAGACCGCCGACGTCGTCATCCATGCCGGGGACTGGGTCGAGCTGGAGCTGGTCGATGAGCTGCAGGCGCGTTCGGCTCGGTTGCTGGCCTGTTATGGAAATAACGACGGACCCGACATAGCAGCCCGGCTGCCGCTGGTGGCTGAAGCTGTCATCGAACAGCTGAGCTTCGCCGTCGTCCATGAAACAGGTGCCAAGCAGGGTCGTGAGGCACAGATGGACCGCCAGTTCGGCGGCGAATTCCCACGTGACGTGCTCGTGTTCGGGCACAGCCACATTCCGTGGGACACCACCACCAGTGCCGGCATGCGGCTGCTGAACCCCGGCTCCCCCACCGACCGGCGCCGCCAGCCGCACTGCACTTACATGACGGCCACCGTGGAGGGCGCCACTCTGGACGTCGAACTGCACAGTCTGCCAGCAGCCAAGACCTGAAGCGTAGTCGCTTCTCCTGCAGGGTGCACGGTATGACCAGTTATACTTGGACCATGAAGACCGCGATATCGATTCCCGACAGCGACTTTGAACACTTCGAGCGAGTCGCTGCCCGTCATGGCATGAACCGTTCCGAGTTCTTCCGGCGCGCCGGTCGCCATCTTGTCGAGGAGCTTGAGGGCGAAGCGGAGCTCACGGCGCTGGCGAACTCAGTGATCGAGCGCGTCGGGCAGCCGTCCGCGGAGAGCCCGTTTCTGCATGAGTCGGAACGCACGATGTTCGAGAGCACTGACTGGTGATCTCGCACGGCGACGTCGTTTGGGTCGACTTTGGTTCGCCTCGTGGATCGGAACCCGCAAAGCGTCGACCGGCCGTGGTCGTGCAGGAGGATTGGTTGCTTGCCACCCAGATCGCGACGGTCCTTGTCGTGCCGCTGACGTCGAACGTCGCACTGGAAGCATTCCCAGGTAACGTGCTGATACCGCTCGACGCTTCCGGACTCGGCAAAGACTCCGTCGCGTTGGTGTCGCAGGTCGGTCCGGTCAGTCGCGAGTTCCTCGAACCGTACCCGGTCGGGCATGTACCCAGTTACGTACTCTCCAAGGTCGTCGAAGGCATCCGCCTGGTCATGGGCATCTGAGCGCCAATCCCGCCAGCGCAATCACCAGTAGCCGCTCCCCCCCCCCCCCTGCCACGGGTCGCCGGCTGGACGAAGGCATCCTTGTGGCGGTAAGGCCAAAACTTTTTGCGCTTGCCTGCCATCGCTTTCAGGCCGAATAATTATGCAACCTAAAGCCCCTTGAACGGTGATGGCGCCGATGGTCGCGAGATGAACAGCGTGTAGAAAGAGAATATGGAACATTCGACTCAGGGCGCCCGGGACAGGTCTGCCGCCCCGGCTGGTCTGCGCAGTCCCGCGTTCCGGTTGCTGCTGCTGGCCACCCTGACCAGCTTCTCCGGATACATTCTGCTGCTGCCCATTGTGCCGCTGTGGGCCACCGAAGGAGGCGTCGGGGAGTTCGGGGCCGGGACCACCACCGCCGTGTTCATGCTGACCACGGTGCTGACCCAGCTGGCCATGCCCTGGCTGCTCGACCACGGCGGCTACCGGTGGACCTTCACCGCCGGCGCACTGCTGCTGGGTCTACCCGCGCCGCTGCTGCTGCTCAGTAACGACCTTGGTCCGGTCATCGCCATCTCCGCCGTGCGCGGGATTGGATTCGGGATGATCACCGTGATCGGGGCAGCGCTCTCCGTCCGCCTCGTGCCGGCCCACCAGATTGGACGGGCGGCTGCTTATTACGGAGTTGCCATCGGCATCCCCAACCTGGTTTTCCTCTCGGTCGGGGTGTGGATGGCGCTGAACCTGGGCTTTGAAACGGTCTTCTGGATGGCGACTGTGATTCCTCTGATTGGTGCGGTCGCGACTGTGCTGCTCTGGCGGATCGCCGGCGACGGGCTTGCGGGCGCCACGGTCGCCGGCCCGAAAGCTGGGAACGGCTCCGCAGCCGCGGACCGCACGCGGATTTGGGCGCTACTGTCCGGGCCGCTGCTGATCATGCTGGCGCTGTCGCTATCGTCCAGCGTAGTGCTGACCTTCCTGTCGATTCCGCTCAGCGCGACGCCGCTGGTGGCTTCGGCAGCACTGCTCGGCTATGGTGCCATGACCGTCGCCGGACGGTGGCTGGCGGGAAACCTCAGCGACCGCCGGGGACGGCCAACCCTCGCGCTGCCGGCCGTCGTCCTCGGAGCCGCCGGCATCGGCCTGACCGCCATCGCCGTCTGGCCATCACAGGGCGGCTGGGATGGGCCATCTCCGGCCGGTGCCGCACTTACCGTCGTCGGAGCTTCGCTGTTCGGCGCGGCCTTTGGGGCAGCGCAGAACGATACCCTGGTGACAATGTTCCGCCGTGCCGGACCGCGACGTCAGGGCACCGCCAGCGCGGTGTGGAATATCGGGTTCGACGCCGGGACAGGGGCCGGATCGATCGGCCTGGGGGTGATTGCCCAGCTGGCCGGATTTGGTCCTGCCTTCCTGACCACTGCGATACTGACCGCGTGCTGCTTGCCGTTGGCAGCACAACTCGGCCGGGTCGCCTCGACCGTGGAGTAGCGCCAACGCCCGCCCGCAAGCCAGCGCCGATCAGTAAACTGAGCCTCATTAGCGCCGCAACAGAGACCGGAGCAGAGCATGAGCGAAGACCGACGCCGGGAACTCGGCGAAACAGACGCGCCGGTCGAGGACGAACTCGTCAAGTCGTTCGACCGCATTATCCGCGAGGGGGCCGAGCGACTCCACCGGACCTTCCGGGCGATGCTGATCACCGGTTTCTTCGGCGGCGTCGAAATCGGTGTCGGAGTGATGGCATACATAGCAGTCCTCCACGAGACCCACAACCACCTGCTCGCCGGCCTGGCATTCAGCATCGGGCTGGTTGCGCTGCTGCTGGCCAAGAGCGAACTGTTCACCGAAGACTTCCTGGTCCCGATTACGGCCGTTGCGGCCCGCACCGCGAGTCTGGCCCAGCTGGCAAAGCTGTGGGGCGGCACCCTGCTGACCAACCTGGCAGGCGGTTGGATTTTCATGTGGCTGGTGATGCAGGCGTTCCCTGAGTGGACCAAAACCATCACGACGTCGGCCCTGCACTTTATCGAGGCCCCGTTCAATGTACAGACCATATGCCTGGCCATCCTGGGCGGCAGCACCATCACCTTGATGACCCGGATGCAGCACGGAACCGAATCCGTGCCCGCCAAGGTGGTGGCCGCCGTCGTCGGCGGATTCCTGCTCTCCGGCCTGCAGCTCTTTCACTCAATCCTGGACTCGCTGCTGATTTTCGGGGCGGTGCAGGCGGGAGCCGACATAACCTACCTTCAGTGGCTCACGTGGTTCGGCTACACCTTGCTGTTCAATGTCATCGGCGGGTTGGTGCTGGTGACCTCACTTCGACTGTTGAGGACCAAGGAACTGATCCAGCAACGACGCCGGCAATCACCGCCACATCCCGATCAAGCGCACGGCATGAGCACCTGAGGGCCGCGATGCCCGGCCTGAGCGGGCCCGGCACCCGGGCTCACCCCCGGATGGATTGGCCAAAGGGCCGCGACGTCGGCACGATCTCCTTGCCCAACGGCATCAGCGACACCGGGATCATCTTGATATTGGCGATGGCCAGCGGTATCCCGATGATCGTCACGGCTTGGGCGACGGCGGTGACCACATGTCCGATGGCGATCCAGACCCCGGCCACCAGAACCCAGATCACGTTGCCCAGCGTGGACAGGAAATAGGTCTGCCCGCCCCGGTCCACGACAGTGCGCCCGAAGGGCCACAACGCATAGGCGCCAATGCGGAACGAGGCAATGCCAAAGGGAATTGTCACAATGAGCAGGCAACAGATGACTCCGGCCAGGAAATAGCCAAGTGCCAGCCAGATGCCACCGAGCAGCAGCCAAATGACGTTTAGAATCGCGTTCATAGTCCCATTCTCTCCAACGGGGCGGTCCCCGGCCATGGGGGATCACCCCCAGATCTTCCTCACCGGCGGACGCTGGCCGCCGAAACGCCATGTCAGCCACAATGGACAGGTGACTGATTATTCATCCGGCCGCACCGGCTACATCAACTCCGCGGCCCGCGGCGCAACCACCACACCGGCACCGGCCGACGTGCTGCGATTCCACCGGCGCATGCCCGGCTATGCCCCCACACGACTCCACGAATCGGCTGAGCTGGCCGGCACTCTCGGCGTCGGACGAGTGTTCATCAAGGAAGAGGCCGTCCGGTTCGGGTTGCCCGCCTTCAAAATGGTCGGAGCGTCATGGGCGATCCATCGGGCGCTGGCCGAGCGCACCGAAGACCCGGACTTCGACTGGACGTTTGACGACCTGGCCGAACGCTTCGGCGGAACCGGAGGAATGACGCTGGTATGCGCCACCGACGGCAACCACGGACGGGCCGTGGCACATGGTGCGCGGATGCTGGGTCTGGGCGCACGCGTCTTCGTCCCGGCGCAGATCGGACGTCGGGCCAAAGAGGGAATCCGCAGCGAGAACGCCGACCTGGTGGAAGTGGATGCTCCCTACGACGACGTCGTCATGGAGGCCACAGCCGCCGCGGATGCGGACCCGGCGGCGATGATGGTCCAGGACACGGCCTGGGAGGGTTACGAGCAGATTCCCGCTTGGATCGTGGAAGGATATTCCACCATCTTCCGCGAGCTGGATGCCCAGCTGGCCGATGCAGGCCTGGAGGGCCCCGATGTGATGGTGACGCCATGCGGCGTCGGATCCCTGATCCAGGCCACAGCCGCGCATTACCGGGGCAGCGACCGGTCCGCGGACAGCCTGAAACCGTCGCTGCTCAGCGTCGAACCCGACGGTGCGCCCTGTCTGCTCGAATCGTTGAAGGCCGGCCGTCCGGTGGCGGTGGCCACCGGCCATACCCGGATGGCCGGACTGAACTGCGGAAACGTCTCCACCATTGCCTGGCCCATCCTGCGCGATGGCATCGACGCCGCCGTCACCATTACCGACGATGAGGACCTGGCCGCAGTGAAGGAGCTGGAACGGCTGCAGATCGACGCCGGTCCCTGCGGGGCAGCCTCACTGGCCGGATTGCAGAGAGCCTTCGCCGACCCGGCCATGCGCGAAGGCATGGCCGTCACCGGGCAATCCGTCGTCGTACTCCTGAGTACCGAAAGCCGCGAGGCCAACCCGGTGGAAGACTAACGAGACGCGGGGCTGGAGCTCCGGTTGGACCGGTTGCCGTGGTGGGAATTGCCCCCGCGGCCGTTGCCCTGCTGGCCACGGTTGCCGCCCTGGCTGTTGCTCTGGCTGTTGCCTTGCTGGCCACGGTTGCCGCCGGAGTTGTTACTCTGGTTGCTCCGCTGGCCAGTTCCGGACTGACCGCTGCGGCCACGTCCCGACCTGCGGGAGCGCTTGCGCTGGGCGTTGGCCCCGGTGGACTTGCCCTGGCCGGCAGCCGGTGCATTGGCCGTCGCGATCTGGCGGGTGCGCACGCTCGGGTCGACCAGTGCGGCCTTCTGACCGACCAGCGGCTTAACGGCGTCGGATTCGGCCGTCACCTCCTGCATCACCACGTCAACGCCTGCGGCACGCATCAGCTTCTTCACGTCGCCGCGCTGTTCCGGCAGCGCCAGCGTAATCACCGTGCCTTCCGAACCGGCGCGGGCCGTCCGACCGGAACGGTGCAGGTACGCCTTGTGCTCGGCCGGCGGGTCCACGTGGATCACCAGTTCGACGTCGTCGACATGCACGCCACGTGCAGCGACATCGGTGGCGACCAGCACATTCACGGCACCACTGGAAAATTCCGCCAGGTTACGGTCACGGGCATTCTGGGACAGGTTTCCGTGCAGATCCACGGCGGGAACGCCGGCCGTCGTCATCTGCTTGGCCATCTTTCGTGCCTGGTGTTTGGTGCGCATGAACAGCAGCCGGCGTCCGGTGCCGGAGGCCAGTTCGTGCACCAGTTTCTTCTTTTCCGCGGCGTCGGGGGCCAGCAGCACGTGGTGTTCCATGGTGGTCACGGCCGCCTGCGGATTGTCGACCGAGTGGGTCAGCTGGTTGGACAAGTATCGGTTGACCAGCTTGTCCACGCCGTTGTCCAGAGTGGCCGAGAAGAGCATCCGCTGCCCGGTGGACGGTGTCTTATCCAGCAGCCGCTTCACCACCGGCAGGAATCCAAGGTCGGCCATGTGGTCCGCCTCGTCCAGCACCGTGATCTCCACCGAATCCAAGGTGATGATGCGCTGGTTCATCAGGTCTTCGAGCCGGCCCGGGCAGGCGATGACAATGTCGACGCCGGCACGCAGCGCCTTTTCCTGCCGCTGCTGGGCGACACCACCGAAGATGACAGTGGTGTTCAGCCCGAGCTCGTTGGCCAACGGTTCAATAGTCTTGTTGATCTGGGTGGCCAGCTCACGGGTCGGCGCCAGCACCAGGCCCAGCGGCCTGCCGGGCTTGCGCCGCCGGGCGGCCTCGGTCATCGACAACCGCGACACCAGCGGCAGCGCGAAGGCAAGTGTCTTACCGGACCCGGTGCGGCCGCGGCCCAGTACATCCCGGCCTCCGAGGGTGTCAGGAATAGTCTTGACCTGGATGGGGAACGGAGTCTGGATGCCTTGAGCTTCCAGCGCGGTGGAAAGCGGTCCGGGCACACCCAGGGCAGCAAAAGTAGTCATAAAAAGAAGAATGTCTTTCGGTCGTTGTCCCGCGCGGCCGGATGGCACACGCCGGTCCGCCGAAGAAAAATAAAGAGACATGCCCTGGTCAGATTCATCGACGCAGGTCCGCGGTGAAAGCGGAACAAGTAGAGCCAGCCTACCAGCGCCGATGGCTGCGGATAGATTTTGGAGACGCGCATCACCCGCTCACGATGCGTGCGGCTGCCCTGTCAGCGGATACTCTGGAGGGCGATGAACAGCATGAACGACGACGGTACTGACTTCCGGCGGCGCCCGGTCTCCTTCGTCCGGCGCAGCGCCCGGCTCAGCACCGGGCAACAACGCGCCTGGGACAACTACAGCGGCCGGTTCCTGATCGATATTCCGCGGGGCCGGGCTGATACCTCCGTCGACCCCGGCTATGTGCTGGATCCTGCAGTTGTCTTCGGGCGCGAGGCTCCCCTGGTCGTGGAGGTGGGCTCCGGCGCCGGCGAAGCCGTGATCCACGCCGCCGCGCGGCACCCGGACGTCAACTTCCTGGCCATCGAGGTCTACACCCCCGGGCTGGCTCAGACGCTGATGCAGATCGGGCGGCAGGAACTGACGAATGTCCGCCTCATCCAGGCCAATGCCCCGGAGATGCTCACCACCGCTCTGCCCGCCGCCTCAGTCAGGGAATTGTGGGTGTTCTTCCCCGATCCGTGGCACAAGAACCGCCACCACAAACGACGACTGGTCTCCCCGCATTTCGCGTCACTGGCGGCGCGGGTGCTGGAGCCGGCAGGGTTGTGGCGGCTGGCCACCGACTGGGCAGGCTACGCGCGGGTGATGCGCAACGCCGTCGATGCTTCCGACGAATTCACGAACCTGCATCCCGGCCCCGGCACAGGCGCAGTTCCGGCCGGTGGGTGGGCTCCTCGTTTCGAGGGCCGGGTGATGACCAGTTTTGAAAAGAAGGCACTGGATGCCGGACGGACAGTCCACGATCTGACCTACCGGCGCAAGCCAGACTAGTCCTCCACATCGGCCATGGGCCGACGCCGGATCCACATGCGATGGCGGGACCCTGCCGCAACAGTGTCACCAGGACTAGATTGCCGGTATGACATCGACAAGCATTCGGGATATGCCCGCTGATCAACGTCCCCGTGAGAGATTCAACCGGGTCGGTCCACGCCGCTTAAAGGACGCCGAAGTCCTGGCGATGATTATCGGCTCAGGTGTTCGGGGGCGAAGCAGCCTGGAACTGGCACAGTCGCTGCTGAAGGCGTTCGGCGGCCCTGTCGGGCTGTCCGCGGCGTCCGCCGAGCAACTGCAGAAAGCCGAGGGCGTGGGCGAAGCGCTGGCCGGGCGAATCGCCGCGGCCGCGGAATTGTCGCGACGCTGCCGGTTACGGACGCCACAGCACGACGGCGGATGAACGTGGCCGGGGCCGCTGTCCGCGGGACAGGCTCACGACGTCACCGCCGGCGCTTCCAGCGGCGAAGACTCTCGAGTCCTTCCTGGAGCGCGGGCTGGATCTGGCATGGTCAAGTTCGGCCGACAGTTCGGAGACCTTCGCCCGCAACGCGTCCACTTGGTTCTCGAGTTCCAGGATCCGTTTGATGCCCTCCAGCGACACACCTTCGCCGGAGAGCCGCTGAACTTCCCGCAGCGCTTCCACATCACGCTGGGAATAACGCCGGGCACGGCCCGGCGCGCGGTTGGGCCTCACAATGCCCAGCCGGTCGTACTGCCGCAACGTCTGCGGATGCATTTCGGCCAGCTCGGCGGCCACAGAGATCACAAAGAGCGGGGCGTTAACGTCCAGTCCCATTGTGCACTCCTCCTACATCCATTCCATGCAGCGCTACAGCTTGGCTTTGTCCTTCAATGATCCCCTCGGGTCGCCGTCGGCCGTTGCCTCCGCAAAGGCGGTGACGGCTGCCTCGGCTTCCTTGGAGAGCTTTTGCGGGATCACGATGTCGATGGTGACCAGCAGGTCGCCGGTCGCCTTGGACCTCGAAATGCCCTTTCCCTTGACCCGCAAGGTGCGGCCCGACGGCGTACCGGCGGGCACTTTCACCGTGACGGTATCGCCGGTGAGTGTAGGCACGTCAACTTTCGCGCCCATGGCAGCCTCCGGAAAGGTGACCGGCACGTGGATGCGAATATTGTCACCTTCACGGGCGAAGAACTCGTGCGGTTTCACGTTCACAGTCACCATTAGATCGCCATTTCCTGCCGGCCCGGACTGGCCTTTGCCCCGGACGCGGATCTTTTGTCCGTCCTTCACGCCGGCTGGAATGCGCACCTGGGTGACGTCTCCGCGGGAGTTGCGCAGTCCAATCGTGGTTCCCTTGATGGAACCGGCAAAGGAAATCGATGTACTGGCGGTGACGTCCGCGCCTTTGGAAGGGGGCGGTTGGAATCCCCCACCAGCACCGCCACCGCCGAAGAGGTCGGCGAACTCCGGGGGGAGCCCGGATGTGTCGAATCCTCCGGTGGAGTACCTGGTCCGGCCCCGCCGGGGACCACCGCCACCTTGATTGAACATTCCGCCAAAGAGGTCCTCGAACCCTGTGCCGCCGGCACTGCCCCCGGATCCGCCGGCGCTGAACCGCGCGCCGGAACCCATGGCGCGGATCGCGTCGTACTGCTCGCGCTGTTCGGCATCGGCGAGCACCGTGTAGGCCTCGCTAATGTCTTTGAACTTCTGCTCGGCCGCCGGGTCGTCCGGGTTCTTGTCGGGGTGGTGGGTGCGCGCCAGCTTGCGGTACGCCTTCTTAATGTCTGCCTCGCCGGCATCCTTGGAGACACCGAGGACTTTATAGAAGTCTTTATCAATCCAATCCTGGCTCGCGGCCATGGCGCCTCCTCTCAATAATCCGTGCCGCAACAGGGTGCGGCGCCCCTACGAGCGCCGCACCCCGCCACGAACGTTCTCCGCCTCTGCTGAAGAACTTTACTCTGGTACCGCCACACCCACCTGCGCGGCGCGCAGGATCCGGTCGCCGGACCTGTAGCCGGCCCGGAGCACGTGGCTGACGGTCTCCACCTCAACCTCCGGACTCGGCTGCTGCATCAGCGCCTCGTGGAAGTTGGGGTCGAATTCGGCTCCGACTTCACCGTAGCGGACCAACCCATGCTGGCCCAGAATGGCATCGAGCTTATTGGAAATGGAGGCAAACGGACTGCCTTCCAGGTCGCCATGCTCCCGGGCAGCCTCGATGTCGTCCAGGACGGGAAGCAGCGAGTCGAGCACCGAGATCACTGCCGTATCCCGGGCAACGTCCCGGTCGCGTTCGACGCGACGCCGGTAGTTGACGTACTCGGCCTGCAACCGTTGCAAGTCGGCCAGCCGCTCCTCGGCCAACACCTCGGTCTCCGACTTGGACCCTTCCTGCTCGAGGATGGCCTCGGCCTGAGCCAATGCATCGCCGTCTTCGTCGGCCGCTTCGGTCTCGTCTCCGGTCTCCGCCGCGCCGGCTTCAGCATCGCCGGCTTCAGCATTCCGGCCGGCGTCGCCGGCCGCGGGAGCACCGTCGTCGACGACCTCCGCCTCGATGATCTCCTCATCACCGCCCGGTGAGGGCGTCGAAGCACCCTCACCGTCGGTGTTGGCCTCGTTCTCAGGATCTTCCCGGGGGTTGACCTTGGGATCGTTCTCGTCAGCCATTGCTACTTCTTCTGCTCGTCTTCGTCCACGACCTCGGCGTCGACGATGTCCTCATCCGAAGCGCTCTGACCGTCGGAGCTGGTCTCCGCTCCGGCCGCGCCCGCGGCGCCATCCCCCTCAGCGGCGGATGCTTCCTGCTGCGCCTGGGCGTAGATCGCCTCGCCCAGCTTCGTCTGGGACTCCTGCAGCTTCTCGTACGCGGGCTTGACCGCATCCTCGTCGTCTCCGGCGAGGGCTTCCTTGAGGGAGTCGACGTCGGCCTTGACCTCGGTCTTGACGTCCTCAGGCAGCTTCTCGTCGTTCTCGCTGAGCAGCTTGTCGACGGAGTAGACCATCTGCTCGGCGCTGTTGCGGGTTTCCGCCTTCTCGCGCCGCGCCTTGTCCTCTTCGGCGTGCTCTTCGGCTTCCTTGACCATGCGGTCGATGTCTTCCTTCGGCAGTGAGGAGCCACCGGTGATCCGCATCGACTGCTCGGTGCCGGTGCCCTTGTCCTTGGCGGACACGTGCACGATGCCGTTGGCGTCGATGTCGAAGGTGACCTCGACCTGCGGAACGCCGCGCGGCGCCGGCGCGATGCCGGTCAGTTCGAAGGTGCCCAGCGGCTTGTTGTCGCGGGTGAACTCACGTTCGCCCTGGAAGACCTGGATGGACACGGACGGCTGGTTGTCGTCGGCCGTGGTGAAGGTCTCGGACCGCTTGGTCGGGATCGCGGTGTTGCGCTCGATGAGCTTGGTCATCACACCGCCCTTGGTCTCGATGCCCAGCGACAGCGGGGTCACGTCGATCAGCAGCACGTCCTTGCGGTCGCCCTTGAGCACACCGGCCTGCAGGGTGGCGCCGACGGCCACAACTTCGTCCGGGTTGACACCCTTGTTCGGCTCCTTGCCGCCGGCCAGTTCCTTGACCAGTTCGCTGACGGCCGGCATGCGGGTGGACCCGCCGACCAGCACGATGTGGTCAATCTCGGACAGGCTGATGCCGGTTTCCTTGATCACGTCGTTGAACGGCTTCTTGGTCCGCTCCAGCAGATCCTTGGTCAGGTCCTGGAACTTGGCGCGGGACAGCTGCTCATCCAGGTGGACGGGTCCGTCCTGGGTGACCGAGAGGTACTGCAGCGAGACGTTGGTGGTGGTGGCCGAGGAGAGTTCCTTCTTGGCCTGCTCGGCGGCTTCGCTCAGGCGCTGCAGCGCGATCTTGTCCTTGGACAGGTCGACGCCGGTCTTCGACTTGGTCTGCTCCAGCAGGTAGTCGACAACACGCTGGTCCCAGTCATCACCACCGAGGCGGTTGTCGCCGGCCGTGGCCTTGACCTGGATAGTGGAGAATTCGTCCTCATCCTTGCCGACTTCCAGCAGGGAGACGTCAAAGGTGCCGCCGCCGAGGTCGAAGACCAGAATCTGCTCGTCTTCCTTGCCCTTGTCCAGGCCGTAGGCGAGCGCCGCCGCCGTCGGCTCGTTGACGATGCGGAGCACGTTCAGGCCGGCAATTTCGCCTGCTTCCTTGGTGGACTGGCGCTCGGCGTCGTTGAAGTATGCCGGAACGGTGACCACCGCGTCGGTGACGTCCTCGCCCAGGTACGCCTCGGCGTCGGTCTTGAGCTTCTGCAGCACGCGGGCCGAGATTTCCTGTGCGGTGTATGTCTTGTCATCGATGTCCACCCTCCAGTCAGTGCCCATGTGGCGCTTGACTGATGCGATGGTCCGGTCGATGTTGTTAACCGCCTGGCGCTTGGCGATTTCGCCGACAAGGACTTCGCCGGTCTTGGAGAACGCAACGGTCGAAGGCGTCGTGCGGGCGCCCTCTGCGTTGGCGATAACGGTGGGCTCGCCACCTTCGAGCACGGACACCACGGAGTTGGTGGTTCCGAGGTCAATACCTACAGCACGTGACATGTATCTTCCTTTCGCAATAAGACACCGATTGAGTGTTCTGCACTCAAGTCTGCCACATCGAGTCCGGATGTCCAAATGAAGTTGAGTCATGCACACTCAACTTCACTGCTGGCTCAGGCCTCATTGATTCCACGCCCGAAAGGTGCGGGCTTCGCGGATTCCATGCCGGGACGATCGGACCGGGGCCGCCTCTGAAACAGTACGACTTATTGGCTTCCACCGGCGCCAACCGCCAGAGTAGCGTGCCGGATATGAGCGAAGACGTCTACTCCCATGGCCACCACGAGAGCGTGATCAATTCCCACGCTCTCCGCACCGCAAGGGACTCGGCGGCGTACCTGCTGCCGCATCTGCTGCCCGGATGCGATGTTCTTGATGTCGGCAGCGGCCCGGGAAGCATCACGGCGGACTTCGCCGAACTCGTCGCTCCAGGGAACGTCACCGGCGTTGACCGGGAAGCCGACGTCGTTGCCCACGCCACCGAACTTGCCGCCCGTCGCGGACTGGGTAACCTCAGCTTCCGCTCCGGCGACGTCTACAACCTTGATGTCGGCGACGACACCTTCGATATCGTCCATGCCCATCAGATCCTGCACCACCTCGCCGATCCGGTGGCAGCCATGCGGGAAATGCGCAGGGTGGCCAAACCAGGGGGACTGATCGCCGCCCGAGAGGGTGATTACGGGGCGATGCGGTGGTTCCCGGAAGCGGCGGCACTGGACCAGTGGATGGATATCTACCAGAAAATTGCCCGCGGCAATGGTGCCGAGCCGAATGCCGGGCGGCGCCTGCTGAGCTGGGCAAACCAGGCCGGCCTGACCGGTATCATCCCCTCCGCCACTACGTGGGTCTACGCATCCGAGCCGGATCGGCCACAGTTCGCCGACTCATGGGCCGAACGCATTGTGCATTCCTCCTACGGCACCCAGGCCATCGAACGTGGATTGGCGGACAGCAGCGAACTTCAAAACATGGCCGAGGGTTTCCGGGCATGGGGCGCCAACCCTGACGGCTGGTTTGTCATGATCCACGCAGAAATCCTGGCCTGGGTGGACGGCTGACGCCGTGGCCCCACCGTCCCGGTGGAGGCCAGCGCCACTGTCGATGGCCCATGACCGGCCCGCTGAAGACAAGTAACCCGGACCGCCTGGGTGACATTACCCACATGCGCGGCCGAGCTGCGGCAAATTCCTCGAAGTCCTTCAACCATTGCTATAAACTTCATCGTGGGGACGAAAACGGGGGGGATCGTCTACGACGAGGAGTGGATTGTGCTCGATGGCCCGGATACACCGGCCGCGGTGACGGGCGATGCGGCGCCCGGTGCGCACCGTCGTCCCTCCGCTCCCTCATCAAAACGTGCCGCATTCGTCGGTTTCGTCACGTCGCTGCCCGTACTGGTCTGCCTGCTCGTGTTCATCACCGTGCTGGCCAGCGGCCCCCTCCACGGCCTGGACCGCGCACTGAACCAGCCTTGGTCGGAGTGGGTTTTCCCCGAGTGGCGCTCCTTTGTCGATGACATCATTGACCCCATCGCCAGCCAGGCGGTCATCATTCCTATTCTCGGAATCACCGCCGGGCTGCTGTCCATGCGCCACCGCACCTGGCGTCCGCTGCTGATCGCAGCTGCTGCCGAGTTCGGCGTGGTCGGAATGGTCGGGGCCATGAAGATCATCATCGCCCGCCCCTCGCCGGTGCTGGAGGATCCGTCTTTCTTCCACGGAGGCTTTTTCAGCCAAGGCGGCTACGGGATCATTTACCCGTCCGGCCATGCCGCCCAGTCCATTGCGCTGTACGGGATCCTGGTATTCTTGCTGAGCCGCTACAGTCAAGTCAGCAAAAACACCATCAATCTGTTGTCGGTGGGTGTCGGCATTATCGCCATCATCACCATGTTCAGTTCGATCTACCTCGGATGGCACTGGGCCACCGACTTGTGGGCAGGGTTCATCACTGGCGGCCTGGTGTTGCGCGCCACGGTCTATTTCAACGACATGATCCCGAGCCGCATACCCCGTGCCACGAGTATGCAGTACTCCTTCCCGCCGCCGGTGCCCCGGACCGCCCGCAGCACCGTCCCGGTGGCCGATCCCGATGTCGACGAGCCGGTCCGCCGGGTCAAATAGGGCCACATCCGCCGGCCCCGGTTGCTGGGTAGACTGGGCCCATGTTCCGCATCATCACCGTCTGCACTGGAAATATTTGCCGCTCCCCCATGGCGGAGCTGATGCTCACCCGGGCATTGGAAGAGGCCGAGCTCGACGACGTCGCAACGGTCGACTCGGCAGGTACCACCGACTACGAAACAGGTCGACCGATCGACGAGCGCGCGTCACGCAAGCTTGGATCCCAGGGCATTTCCAGCTCCACCCACCGCGCCCGTCGCTTTGAAGACAGCTGGTTTCATGAGCGCGACCTGATCCTGGCGCTGAACGATGACCACTACGAGGAACTGCGCGCCCTGGCCCCGGACGAGGAAAGCCGCGACAAGGTGCGGATGCTGCGCGATTTCGACCCCGAAGTCGCCGGGGAGCACCCGCAGCTGCAGGGCATCGCCGACCCTTGGTATGGCGACGAAGCCGGATTCAACGACAGCTGGAACCTGATTGAGGCATCGATCCCGGGCGTCGTCGAGTACGTCCGGCGGGCCACCCATGCCACCAGGTAGCCTGCACGGACCGCTGATCATCGCCGTCGACGGCCGCTCCGGTGCGGGTAAGACCACGCTCTCGCTGGAGCTGGCGTCCGGCCTGCGCACCCACCACTCTGTCTCGCTGTTCCATCTGGAGGACATTTACCCCGGCTGGGACGGGTTGCAGGCCGGGGTCGGCGCCTACCGCGATTGGGTGCTGACGCCCGTTTACCACGGCACGGATGCCCGCTGGAAGCCATGGAATTGGGAGGCCGGCCGGCACGGAGCCACGCGCCTGCTGCACGCATCAGAAATCGTGATCGTCGAAGGCGTCGGCGCCGCCCACCGTGCAGCTCGGTCAATGGTCGACGTCGTCATCTGGTGTTCGGCCACCGATGACGAACGCAAGGAGCGTGCGCTCCGGCGGGACGGGGACCTCTTCGCCCCGTTCTGGGATCGTTGGGCCGAACAGGAAGCCGAATTGCTGGCCGGGGACGATGTGCCCGCCGCGTCCGACCTGCTGGTGGAGGCGTTGGAAGACGCTGACGTTCCCGTCCACACCATGAACGCGCTCGCCGGGCTGCCCCAGGCCGAGCACCTGCTGATTCCCGAACGCACCCGCCGCGACGACATGAGGGTGTCGGCGCGCCGGCACCCCGGATTAGTGGATGCTGCCACGTGCTTCGGGACTGTCTACGGCGCTTCTGAGCGGGCAGTGTGGTTGGACAGCTCAAATGCGCCGGCAGGCATGGATCCCCCATCGGGCGACGGCGAGGCAGCGCAGCGGTGCCGTTTCAGCATTATGGCCGACGACGGCGGTCCGCTGGGCCGGTCGGCCACCCATGCCGGGGGCCGCACCACGATCCGCAGCACGGCGGTCACCGCCCGCATCGATGGCCCGTTCTTCCGCTGGCTGGATACGGTGTGGGGCCACCAGCAGGTGGACAGCCCGACTCCGGCCCCGTTCGCGCTCGGCTGGCTTGGCTTCCTCGGTTATGAACTGAAACGCGAGACCGGTGGCTCGGACACCACCTCGCACACGACCTCCGACACCCCGGATGCGGCACTGATTTTCGCCACGAGGGCCCTGGTCTTCGACCATGCCGAACAGTGCATATATCTGCTGGCCCTCGACGACGGCGGCTCGGCCGAAGCCTGGCTGGACGAAGCCGCGACCCGGCTGGGGCACTTGGCGGAAGACCCGGCGCCGGGCACGGGAGAACCTCCACGCCACGGCGAGCGGCCGCCAGCCCCGGGCGAACCAGCAGTCCCGGACCATGCGGCGTCGGCTCACGTCCCGGCGGGCCCGACCTTCAGCAGCCGAGATTCCCGGCGGGAGTATCTGGACCGGATCAACGCCGCCCAACAGCAGATCCGTGACGGTAATTCCTACGAAATATGCCTGACCACCGCGTTGCGGGCCCGCCCGCTCGAACCGGTTGACCCGTGGCAGACCTACTTGAGGCTTCGCCTCCGCAATCGCGCGCCGTTCGCCTCATACCTGCGCTTCGGCGACCTGCATATCGCCAGCACCTCCCCCGAGCGCTTCCTCCGCCTGGACACCGAAGGTGCCCTGCGGGCCGAACCGATCAAGGGCACCCGCCGACGGGACCCGGACGCCACACGCGATGCCGCAATCCGTGCCGGACTGCACAACTCCGACAAGGACCGGGCGGAGAACATCATGATCGTGGATCTGCTGCGCAACGACCTGTCCCACTTCGCCGTTCCGGGCAGTGTCACGGTCTCCAGGCTGTGCAGCGTGGAATCGTATGCCACGGTGCACCAGATGGTCAGCACCATCGATGCCCGACTGCGTCCCGGAGCAGACCGGGCGTCTGCGGTGGCCGCCGCGTTCCCCGCCGGTTCGATGACCGGCGCCCCGAAAATCAGCACCATGGACATCCTCGATGGTCTGGAGCAGCAGCCCCGCGGCGTCTATTCGGGCGTGCTGGGCTACTTTTCGCTCAATGGAGCGGCTGATTTGTCGGTGGTGATCCGTACTCTGGTGATATCGGCCGACGACGGCGGCCAGCAGCTCACCCTCGGCGTGGGCGGGGCCATCACGGCCGATTCGGATCCGGAAGCGGAATGGGAAGAGGTACGCACCAAGGCGTACGGAGTGCTGTCGGCCCTCGGTGCCCGGTTCCCTGACTGAGCCTGCGGCCGGACCGGCACTAAAGTGAAGTCATGACTGTTCTGGTTTTCCTGGATCCTGCCCATGAACACGGCAGGATTGCCGACGCCGGCCACCCCCAGTTAATGGCAACGGACCTGGGCGCCACCCGCGGCGATGGCGTATTCGAATCGCTGCTGGTGGTCCGCGGCACCCCCCGGAAGCTGCAGGCGCACCTGGACCGGCTGGGCCATTCGGCCGAGGCGATGAAGCTTGAGCTCCCGGACCAGCAGGCCTGGCGCAGGGCGATCACCACCGCGCTTGACGAGTTCGCAGCAGTGGAGAAGGCGGCTGCGCCGGAAATTGTGCTGAAGCTGATGTCGACCCGCGGGGTGGAAGGAAGCGGACGGCCGACGTCGTGGGTCAGCGTCTTCCTTCCCTCGCCCACTGCCGCCCGGCAGCGTGAGGACGGTATCGACGTGCTGCTGCTGGACCGGGGCTATGACAGCACTATCGCGGACCGGGCTCCCTGGCTGCTGCTGGGCGCCAAGACGCTCTCCTACGCGGTGAATATGGCGGCCATCCGCCACGCCTCCGAACAGGGCGCAGATGACGTCATCTTCACCAGTTCGGACGGGAAAGTACTGGAAGGACCGACGGCCACGGTGCTGGTGGCCCGCACCCGTGACGGGACCCGGGAACTGGTGACCCCGCGACGGGACAGCGGGATACTGCCCGGCACTACACAAGGTGCCTTGTTTTCCGCCGCCGGGCAGGCCGGGTGGAGACTGGGCTATGGCCCGCTGGAACGGGCCGACCTGCTCGACGCCGACGGCGTGTGGCTGGTCTCCAGTATCCGGCTGCTGGCACCGGTCAACAGCATCGACGGCACGGCCATTGCCGGCTCCCCCGCCTTGACCGCCGAACTGACCACGCTGCTGGATAAAATCACCTGAGGTCCGGCCACGATTGAAGCCCGGTCCGGGTCCGGTGCGCCGCTAGAACACAGGGTTCCACGTTCCGGCAGCAACGGCTGAACCGACGGCGGCAGCGGTCACGGCGAAGGAGACGCAGAGTACCCACGCGTCGATACCGCTGTAGCGGGATTGCCGTGCCCACGTGCGTTCGGCCCCGCCGAAACCACGTGCCTCCATGGTCATCGCCAGGCGGGTCGCCTTACGGATCGCCTGCACCAGCAGGGCCAGTGACTGGGCCAGCGACGTCCTGACCCGTGCCGCGTATCCTCCGCCGCCGGAAACGCCGCGGGCCCGGCGCGCCATCGTGAGCACCTGCCATTCATCCAGCAGCAGTCCCACCAGCCGCATCGCCGCCAGCGCGCCAAGCACAAACCGGTGCGGCAACCGCAGCTTCTGCGCCAGCGCATCGGCCAGATCCGTCGGGTCCGTTGAGGCGAGAATAATGATCCCCGGCAGCGCAATCGCCAGGCCGCGCAGCATGATGGCCACGCCGGCGCTCAACGATCCTTCGCTGAAGCTGATTACCCACCATTCGAACACCACCGCACCACTGTCCGGGGCCAGCAACGCGGTTCCGTACCCTCCGACGACCGCCGCGGCCAGCAACGGCCAACCGCGCACCAGCAGCGTCCGCAGTGACACACCGGCCAGCGGAAGCACTGCGAGCTCGCAGATCAAAGCAATGCTCGCCGACACCCAGTCCACGGTGAGCACCAGTGCAATAGTCAGCAGCAATACGCCACCGAGTTTCGACACCGGATTGGCCCGTGCCAGTACCGCCGTCCTGCCCCCGGCGCCCTCGGAACCGCCGGAACCGCCGGAACCGCCGGAACCGCCCGCGGGGCCATCCGCGGAACCGCCCGCGGCACCGCCGGCGGCGATGCTCTCACTGCTCATGCCCAGCACCCCTTTCGGGCTGCGCGTCCAGGTGCAGCCGGCTGCCACCCAGTAGCTCGGTGAAGTCCTCATCATGAGTGACCGATACGACGGCGGCCCCCGCGTCCAGCTGGCTGTTCAGCAAACTGGCCAGTTCCGCCCAGGTATTGGCGTCCTGCCCGAACGTCGGCTCATCGAGGACCAGCACGTCCGGCCTGGCCGCCAGCGCCGTCGCCACAGACAACCGCCGCTTCTCCCCGCCGGAGAGCGTGAAGGGATTCGCCCCGGCCACATGGGACAATCGGAGACGTTCCAGCAGCTCCTCGACGCGGCCTGCGTCGTTGCCGTCGTCGTGCAACTGCCGAAGTCCGAACGCCAGCTCGTCGTAGACCCGATGGGTGACAAACTGGTGCTCCGGTTCCTGGAACACGGTTCCTATCCGGCTGATCAGGTCCTTCGGTCGCCACGTGCAGGGATCCGGCCCGGCTCCCGCGGCGAGTGCCTCAGATGCCGTCACATGGCCGGAAACCGGCGGGAGCAGCCCGGCGAGGGTCAGCGCCAGCGTTGATTTGCCGGCCCCGTTCGGCCCGGTGATGCTGAGTGCCTGGCCGGCTGCCACCTGGGTATTGATGCCAGCGGCAGCGGGACGGGGTGGATGCCGCCGTCGTCCCTTCTCCCGCGAGACGGACAGATCCAGCGTCCGAAGCAGCTGGACACCGGATCCGTGGTTGTGCCGTGGCTCGACCTCCGGCCGGCGGCCGGGCACCCACACGCCCGCGTCCTGCAGTCGCCGCCGGTTGTCGTCGAGGACCCTCGCAGGTGCGCCGTCCGCAAGCACGGTTCCTTCATCCGACAGCACGACCATCCGATCCACGACATCGGCCCAAACCGCCACCCGATGCTCCACCACGACCATTGTCGCGGCGGTCTCGTCCAGCGAACGGACGACGGCATCCCGCACCTGATTGACCCCGTCCGGATCCAGGTTGGCGGTCGGTTCGTCCAGCAGCAACAGGCCCGGCTGCATGGCCAGCAATCCGGCCAAGGCCAAACGCTGCTTCTGCCCGCCGGACAATTTCGACGTCGGCCCCTGCAGCGGCAGATTCAGGCCCACTGCATCCAGGGCCCGGTGCACCCGCGACCAGATCTCGGCCGGAGGGACGGCAAGGTTTTCCGGGCCGAATGCCACGTCATCGCCAATGCGGCTGAGCACCACCGAGGCTTCAGGATCCTGCTGCATCAGGCCGGCACGGCCGCGCAGTGCCGCTGCCGGGTACCCGTCGATCTGCAACCGGCCGTATTCATCGCTGTCTTCCTCGTCGCCGAGGACCCCGGCCAGCCCGTGCAGCAGGGTGGATTTTCCTGCGCCGGAGGGACCCAGCAACAACACCCGTTCACCGGGGCTGATATGCAGGTTCAGCCCGGTCAGTGCAGCATCGGCACGGCCGGCATGGCGCCATCCCCACCCGACGGCGGAGACCTCGGCAGGGTGGACCTGTTGACGGCTCAGCGTGGAAACCACTTAAATCCGGTTCGTCGCGCGGCCGGAGGCCAGGCCGGACAAGACGCCGGTCTGCCTCAGGCCCTTGTAACCCATCCAGGACAGCAGCCCGGCAATTACGACCCCGGAGACGGCGGTGAGCAGCACGTACATCAACTTCCATTCGACGGCCCACTCGGCGTTATAGAGGAAGTTCTCGTTCACGCCCAGCGCGATCCCGGAAAAGAGCCCGGCCAGCAGCGTCACCGGCAGGTTCCAGGTACGGTAGCGGAAGGCGGCGAAGGCCAGTTCGGCGGCGAACCCCTGGAGCAACCCGGAGATGATGACTGTCATGCCGAAGTGGGTGCCGAGCAGGCCTTCGACGGCCGCGGCAATCAATTCGCAGTACAGTGCGGCGCCCGGCTTGCGGATCAGCAGCCCGCCGAGTACGCCGGCAATCAGCCATCCGCCGGTGTACAGACCGGCCAGGGGCGGAAATGCCGTGGTCACGGCGGCGATCACGGTGTATCCCTGCGACCAGATCCAGAAGATGACGCCCATGGCGACTGCGATGACCGAGGCGACAACGATGTCGGCGATGCGCCAGCGCGGATTGGTCTTCTTTTTCGTGTCCCCCGTGCCATTGTGATGGGCAACCATGATGATCCTCCTGCAGTTCAGGAGGGGAGAACGGTTCCTTCGACGGGATGCATTGGATGAGCCCGCCCGGGTTCCTGTTCCGAGAACTCGACTCCCTTCGCCGGTACTAGCCGGATCAGGTTCGAGGGTCAGCGGTTACTCCCGCAATCTCAGCGCCCTGCAGCGTCTCTGGCTTGTCTGACCTGCTCTGACTCGCTCTGGCCTGCTTGCGGGGCGCTCCCCTGTCGTTTGTGTTACGGCCCCAAGTTTACACGTTATTCACCGTGCCGCCGATGTTCGATCGAGACGCAGCGAGCAGTTAGGCTAAGGGAGAAATGGCCATTCGCCCCTACGAACGGAGTTGTCATGAGCGTTGTCTATAAGCTGATCGGAACCGGTGTCACCGTTGGAGGCACGTTCGTGGCTAAGAAGCTTGTTTCGTTCGGCTGGAAGAAGCAGACCGGCAAGAACCCGCCGTCGGCCACGAATGATCTGGAAATCTCGTGGAAAGAGGCCCTCATGTGGGGGCTGCTGACCGCGTGCGCGTCCACCATCATCCAGGTGACGGCGGGACGCGGCACGCAGCGCGCCATCCAGAAGGCGGAGGCCAAGAAGGAAAAGGCCCCTCTGGAAGAGAACTAGGGAAGAAATCTAGCGAAGCGATCCAGCCACAGCTTCAGGCCCTCCTCCAGACCCCGCGTCCGTGAGGCCGCGCCTTCTTCAGGCCGCGCCTCCTTAAGAGGTGGGATGCGTCGTCTAGTGACGGGATTCGTCGTCGTCGAACCTGGCGTTCTCCGGCGGTCCGTCCCGGTCCGGCAATGCTATGTCCTGCTGCTCCGCTGCGGCTTCCTCGGCCTTCTCACCCGCTTCGGCGGCCCGGCGGTACTCGCCCGCCCGGTACTGTGCCGCCGCTTCCACCACTTGGTCCAAATCGTCGATCTTCAGTAGTTCCTCGTGCCGGTGCTTGGTACGGTAGCCGGACCGGCCCACCATGTGGGCCGAGACCGGTGAGGTCAGCAACTGGAATATCCAGGCGATGACCAGCAGCGGCACCAGTGACCACGAACGCAGCTGGATGGCGATGGCGGTGAGCATCAACAGCAGCCCGAGCACCTGTGGTTTGGTGGCCGAGTGCATCCGCGACATTAAATCCGGGAACCGAAGCAGCCCCACGGCTGCCGCCAGCGACATCAATGCCCCGCAGATCAGGCACACGGCCACGATGGAATCCAGCACCAGTTGAAGGTTCACCGCGTCTTCACCTCTTATCCGATACGAACCGGGCAACCGTGACCGAACCAATGAAGCCGATCACGGACAACGCCACCATCAGCATCAGGTTTTCCAGATGCCTGTTAATCGCCATGTCAGTGGCCAGGCCGGCCGCGATGATAGCCAACAGCACATCCGCGGCCAGTACCCGGTCCAACAGCGAGGGGCCCCTGGCCATCCGGTAAATGGCCCCGGCGGCCGCGAGCGACAGGATAACGCTCACCACAACCAGCACAATCTGCATCATGAGGCGCCTTCCTCTCCCGACCGGGCCGGGTGCTGGTCGGGTTCGTTACGGATCAGTTCCAGTTCCTGCTTCGAGCCCATCGTCTTAATCAGCCGGCTCTCGATCCTGCGGACGGTGGCGCGCATGGCATCCGCCCCGTCCTCGCTGACCACGTTGATGCAGTGCAGGTACAGGGTGGAGGTGGAACGGTCCACCTCCACCACCAGGCTGCCCGGGATCAACGAGATGATGTGGCCGGTGGCGGTCACCACCAGGTCCGAGGAGCTGCGCAGCCGGACAGCCACCACTGAGTTCTGCAGTCTGGGTCCCTTGGCCAGGGCCAGGTAGGCCACTTCGATGCTGCCGGCCACCACCTGGTAAAGGAAGTTCAGGGTTAGTCCGGCACCGTGCAGCACGTTGAACCGTCCTCCCAGTTCCACTGGTGGCAGATACAGCAGCTGGGTGATTCCCACGGCGATCAGAGCCCCGAACAACAGGTTGCCGACGCTGAAGTCGCTCCACAAGGCTCCCCATACGATCACCAGCCAGATGATCAGTGGCAGTTCCTGCCGCAGGCTGTTCCGCTTGCGCATCAGTTGTCCACCGCCCCTTCGCCGAGCACGGCCTCAATGTACGGGGCGCGCTCCAGCATCGCCTCGGCCGCGGTGTGGCTCAGATCGAACAGCGGTCCGGCGAAGATGGTCAGTGCCAGGCCGATGCCGACGAGCCCTATTGTGGCTCCAACCATTCCCGATGGCAGCAGCGTGGCTTCTCCATTACCCGGAAACCGCCCTTTGCCAGTATCGTCTGCCACGGCTGTCGCCGTCCCCACTTCGGTCGCTGAGCTGCGTGTCGCCAGCAGGACCGGGTCCGGGAATTCCGCATCCTCCGGTTTGCGCCAGAAGGCTCTGTTCCATACCCGTGCCATAGCCAGCAACGTCAGCAGGGACACCAGCACCCCGGTACCCACCAGGACGTAGGCCAGCGGCGTGCCGAGCTCGACGCCGGCCTGCAGCAGGCCCAGCTTTCCGAGGAATCCGGAGAAGGGCGGTATTCCTCCCAGGTTCATCGCGGGGATGAAATACAGCACGCCGAGCAGCGGTGACAGCCTGGCCAGTCCGCCGAGACGGTCGATGGAAGCGGTCCCGCCGCGCCGTTCAATCAGCCCTGAGACGAGGAACAGGCTGGTCTGGATCGTAATGTGGTGGGCGACATAGAACATGGTGGCGGCCAGCCCGACAGCGGTGGAGATGGCCAGTCCGAACACCATGTAACCGATGTGGCTGACCAGCGTGAAGGAGAGCAGACGTTTAATGTCGGTCTGGGCCAGCGCACCAAGGATCCCCACGATCATAGTCAGCGCCGCGGCAACCATCAGCATCGCGTCAAGCTGCTCGCCGGGAAACAGCAGGGTCTCCGTACGGACCATGGCATAGACGCCCACCTTGGTCAGCAGTCCGGCGAACACCGCGGTAACGGGGGCCGGGGCGGTGGGATAACTGTCGGGCAGCCAGAAGGACAGCGGGAAGACTGCCGCTTTAATGCCGAAGGCGACCAGCAGCATCAGATGCAGCATATTCCGCGTGCCGGGATCCAGCTCGGCCAGCTTGATCGCCAGATCTGCCATATTCACGGTGCCTGTGGCCCCGTAGATCATGCCGATGGCGATCAGGAACAGCATCGAGGAGACGACGCTGACGACGGCGTAGGTCACCCCCGCTCGGATGCGCGGGCCGGTTCCGCCCAGCGTCATCAGCACATAGCTGGCGGTGAGCAGGATTTCGAAGCCGACGTACAGATTGAACAAATCCCCGGACAGGAAGGCGTTGGAAACACCGGCCACCAGGATCATGAACGTGGGGTGGAAGATCGAGACCGGACCGTCCTCGTCGCCGTCGGCCACGCCCTGTCCGGTGGCATAAATCAACACCGCCAGGCTCACTGAGGTGGAGACCACCAGCATCAAGGCGGAGAACTTGTCCACCACCATCACGATGCCCCATGGCGGCAGCCAGCCGCCCAGGTTAACCGCCTGAGGGCCGGAGTCCCAGGCCAGGGCGAGCAGGGTGGCCTCCAGTGCCAGGGTGAGGGTCAGCACCGTGATGCTGACGACGCGCTGAATCCTCGGATGGCGGATCAGCACGAAGGCTGCAGCTGCGCCGAGGAAAGGCAGGACGACCGCGAGTGGGGCCAGACTGGTCACACTCGTCATCGTTTCGGCTCCCTCGGTGCCCGGTTGCCGGGCGTTTCGTCCTTCTCGTCCAGATTGCCCGGACCGGAGAAATCGAGATTGTCCGGCCCGCTGAACTCGGATGTCTCCAGCGGCACCTCGGAGTCGTCCTCCACGTCGTAACTGCTCTGCCGGGCCACGCGGCGGTCTTCGATGTCGTCCTGCACCTCGTCCTGGCGGGCCAGCATCCAGGAGCGGTAAATCATCCCGAGCAGGAACGCGGTGATGGCGAAGGAGATAACGATGGAGGTCAGGATCATCGCCTGCGGCAACGGATCATTATATGCTTCCGCGGGAATATCCTCGTCGAACAGCGGTGCCAGTCCGGCGAAACCGCCGGTATTGAGCAGCAGGATATTGGCTCCATTGGCCAGCAGCACGATCCCCAGCAGCACCCGGGTCAGGCTCCTCTCCAACAGCAGGTAGACACCTGCGGCAAAGAGTCCTCCCATGACGATCAGCAGGGTGAAGTTCACGCTCATCGCTGCCCCACCTCTTCCTTCCGGGCCACCGGCATGCTGCCATCACCATCACCTTCGCTGCGTTCGTCGATTTCCGAGCCGAGGCTGCGCAGCACATCGAGCACCAGCCCGACGACCACCAAGTAGACACCGATGTCGAAGATGGTCGAGGTGACAAACTTGACGTGGCCGAAGAGCGGAAGCGTGCCTTCAATGACGGCGCTCTGGAACACTTCCCCGCCGAACAACACCGGTGCCAGCGCGGTCAGCGAGGCGATGCCGAGACCCAGTCCCAGCAACAGGCCGGCGCTGATCGGCGTCGCCTCCGCCAGTTCGAACCGGCCGCCGGCCAGGTAGCGGATGGCCAGGGCCAAGCCGGCCATCAATCCGCCGGCGAAGCCACCGCCGGGACTGTTGTGGCCGGCGAGCAGCAGATAGATGGAGAAGATCACCACGCTGTGGAACAGCAGCCTGGTGATGACCTCGAAGATGATGGAGCGCCGTTCCGGGGCCAGTGTGCGTCCGGCCACCAGCCACGCGTCCCTGGCGACGTTCGAGAACTTCTTCGCCAGTGCCAGCGCGGCGGCTTCGCGGCCGAACTCGTCCAGGTTTTCCTGTCCACGATCCACGGTCCCGGTCTTCACCCCGTCGGCACGGCGGCGGCGGTCCCCGCGACCACGGACAAAGATCAGGCTGGCCACACCGGTGGCCGCGATGGCCAGCACGGAGATCTCGCCGAAGGTGTCCCAGGCCCGGATGTCCACCAGGGTGACGTTGACGATGTTCTTGCCCTCGCCAATCCGGTACGCAAGTTCGGGGAACCTGAGTGATATCGGCATGGCGGTACGGGAGCCCATGGCCGCCATCGTCATCAGCATCATGACCAGCCCGAAGGTGATGCCGATACCGGCCCGCAGCACCCGGTGCCGCGCAGCTTCGCGTCTCCACACCTTGGCCGGCAGGGAGCGCAGCGCCAGCACGAACGCCACCAGCACCATGGTTTCGACAAGCATCTGGGTCAGCGCCAGGTCCGGCGCCCCCTGCAGGGCAAAGATCAGGGCGATGCCGTACCCGGTGACGCTGACCATCAGCACCGCGAGGAACCGCTTGTTGGCGCGGATGGCGCCGATGGCCCCCAGGATGATGCCCAGGCCGGCCACGGCCTGCACCGGCGAGTCGAACCAGCGCCAGTGTGTGGGCATCAGCGGCGCTTCGCCCAGCAGGAATGCGCTCAACGGCACCACGATCGCCGTCGTCAGGATCACGAACAGGTAGAACAGCAGCGAACCACGCTGGGTGCGGCCGGTGACCCACACGGCCGTCTCATCGAGCAGCCCGATGATGGTGCGGTAGCCGCGCTCCGCATCGAAGACCGGGCGGAACCTGGCCTGGAACCGGGAAACGGCACGCCCGCCAAGGAACAGCAGCACCCCGGCCGCCACGGTCACGCCACTCAACAACAGCGGCAGGTTGAATCCATGCCAGATAGCCAGGTACGGGTCCGCCGGGCCGTCGGGGAACTGGCGCATATAGGGCTCGATCCAGCCGTTGACCGGGCCCGGGTGGATGCCGAAAAGTATCGTCCCCGCCGTGAGCACCAGCGGGGCGACGAGTAATTGCTTGCTCGCTGGAGCGAAATCGGTACGCGCAATCCCTTGCTTGATGCCGAAACCGCCCCACACAAAGCGGCCGCTGTAGGCGAAAGTCAGGATGGAACCAATGACGATGCCGGCCAGCATGACCATCCCGGCGCCGCTGGTGGCCTGGTGGACGAAGGCCGAATACACCGTTTCCTTGGCCACGAACCCCGCCAGCAACGGCAGCCCCGCCATAGATGCGGCGGCGATGATCGAAATCCAGGCCAGCCACCGTGCGGACCTGAAAAGCCCGGACAACTTGCGGATATCCCGGGTACCGGTCTGGTGGTCGATGATTCCCACCACCAGGAACAGGGTTCCCTTGAACAAGCCGTGGGCCAGCAGCAGGGCAAGTCCGGCCAGTGCCGCTTCGCGGTTGCCCAGCCCGACCACCAGTGACAGGAACCCGAGTTGGCTGACGGTGCCATAGGCCAGCAGCAGCTTCAGGTCGGTCTGCCGCAGGGCACGCCAGCCGCCGACCAGCATAGTGGCCAGCCCGAGGATCATGATCAGCGGATCCCAGAACACGGTGTCCGCATAACCGGGGGCAAACCGCGCAATCAGATAGATCCCCGCCTTGACCATGGCCGCGGCATGCAAATAGGCGCTCACCGGCGTCGGCGCCGCCATCGCCGCCGGCAACCAGAAGTGGAAGGGCACCAAGGCGGACTTGGTCACTGCGCCCAGCAGCACCAGGGCGATCGCAACATCTATGGCAATTCCGCCGTCCGTCAGCGCCGATGCGTTGGCGATAACCTGAGACAGCCGGTAGGTGCCGGCCGACTCACCGATCATGATCAGCCCCACCAGCATGGCCAGTCCGCCAAACGTGGTGACGATCAGGGCCTGAAGGGCCGAACGCCGCGCTGCCAGGCGTCCCCTGGAGTAACCGATCAGCAAATAGGACAGGATGGTCGTCAGTTCCCAGAAGATGTAAAGCAGGATCAGGTCATCGGCGGTGACCAGCCCAAACATCACCCCGGCGAACCCGAGCAGCTGCGAGCCGAACGGGCCCAGCGCGACGTCGGTGTTCTTGAAGTAGCGGGCACAATAGAACAGCACCAGCGCGCCGACCCCGAGGATCAGCAGCGACAGGATCCAGGCCAGGGCATCGAGCCGGAAGGCCAGCGCCACATCCAGGTTCGGGATCCATTCGATCACCAACGTGGGCGGGGCGTTCGGTCCGCCGTCGCCGCCCGGGCTCATCACGTCGTCGTACCGGCTCAGCAGCCAGGCAAACGATCCGGCCGGAACGGCAGCGAGCAGGTAGAAGCCGGAGCGGCCAAGCCAGGAGAAGATTAAGGGCGCGAGGAGTGCCACCACAAAATGGATAGTGAGCACAAGCAGCACGATGATCTCCGTGGCAATGGCGGTTGACCTGATGGAACGCCGCTCGGCAAGGAAACCGCTATCAACGCCCGCAAGACAACCATGGGATGGTCAAGGGCCAGTGATTAGATTCTAGCAAGGGCATACAAACTCATCCGTCATATAGCATCAGCGTATGAGCCAATCCACAGACGCTCCCGGCTCCGGCGGCCGGCCGGATGCGCCCGACGGCCCGCGCGTTTCCGGCAGCAAACGGCAGATTGCCGCCTGGGGCTCGTGGGATTGGGGCTCGGCCGCCTTCAACGCCGTTATGACGACTTTTGTCTTCACCGTGTACCTCACGTCCACTGCGGCGTTCGGTGGCGAGGACTACGTCTCCGGGATGCTTGGCGGCGCGTTGGCCATCGCCGGGCTGACGATCGCGTTACTGGCCCCCATCACCGGGCAACGCTCCGACGCCGGCGGTCGGCGCAAGCTGTGGCTTGGGGTGAACAGCCTGCTGGTGGTGGTGCTGACCGGGCTGTGTTTTTTCGTCTATCCGCGGGCCGAATTCCTGCTGCTGGCTGTGGTGCTGCTCGCCGCGGCGAATGTGTTCATGGAATTCGCCAGCGTGAACTACAACGCCATGCTGGTGCAGATTTCCACTCCCGCCACCATCGGCAAGGTCAGCGGGTTCGGCTGGTCGATGGGGTACTTCGGCGGCATCGTTGCGCTGGCCATTGTGCTGTTCGGATTCGTCTCCCCCGGCTTCTTCGGGGTGCCCACCGAGGAGGCGTTGAACATCCGGGTGGTGGCGGTGTTCTCGGCCGCCTGGTTTGCCGTCTTCGCCATTCCAGTGATGTTCGCGGTCCCCGAGATCAAACCCGTTCGAGCGGAGCGGATCAGTTTCGTTGCCTCCTACAAGCTGCTGTTCCGCCGGATCAGGTCGATTTACCGCTCCAGTCCGCACACCATCTTCTTCCTGCTGGCCAGTGCCGTCTTCCGGGACGGGCTGGCCGCAGTCTTCACCTTCGGCGGGGTTATTGCCGCCGGCACGTTCGGATTCGCCCTGCAGGAGGTGATCATCTTCGCCATCGCGGGCAATGTGGTCGCCGCGCTGGGGTCAATCGCCGGCGGAGCGCTTGATGACAGAATCGGGCCGAAGCGGGTGATCGTGATATCGCTGGTCGGGCTTCTCATCGCCGGTCTGGCGATCTTTGCGCTGGGCAACGAGGAGTACACCGTTGTCGGCTTCACCTGGTCCGGCGTGCTGACCTTCTGGGTCTTCGGTCTGCTGTTGTGCCTGTTCGTGGGCCCGGCGCAGGCTTCCTCCCGTGCGTTCCTCGCCCGGTTGGCCCCCGAAGGCGAGGCAGGTGAACTGTTTGGCCTCTACGCGACCACCGGCCGCGCCGTCAGCTTCCTCGCACCGGCGCTGTTCACGGCATTCATCGCCGTATTCGGCAGCCAACGATACGGGATCCTGGGGATCATGGTGGTGTTGCTGGCCGGTCTGGTGGTGCTGCTGCCGGTCAAACCGCCGTCCAGGACGCCACCGGCCGCCGTTCCGGCAGGTTAGCGGCCGCCGCATGATCCAGGCGCCGAGCATTCTCGCTCCGGTTTGGGACAAAGTGACACCGGCGCCGCCGGTCAAATGTCCCAAAGCGGAGGGAAGTGGAAGGACCCGGCGCTACCCCGCGGACGGCGGTCAGTTGCCGGTGAGGTTGCTGCGGTGGAAATTCAGGTGGGACCGGGACGCCGTCGGACCCCGCTGGCCCTGGTAGCGGTTCCCGTAGGGCCCCGATCCATACGGGAATTCCGCCGCCGAGCTCAAGCGGAAGAAGCACAGCTGGCCGATCTTGGACCCTGGCCACAGCTTGATCGGCAGCGTGGCCATGTTGGACAGCTCGAGGGTGACATGCCCGGAGAAGCCCGGGTCGATGAATCCCGCCGTCGAATGCGTCAGCAGTCCCAGCCGTCCCAGCGACGATTTCCCTTCCAGCCGTGCCGCGACGTCGTCCGGCAGGGTCACCGCCTCATAGCTGGAGCCCAGCACGAACTCGCCGGGATGCAGAATGAACGGCTCATCGGGGGGCACCTCCACCAGCCGGGTCAGTTCCGGCTGGTCTGCGGAGGGATCGATGTGCGCGTACTTGTGGTTGTCGAATAGACGGAAATAGCGGTCGATCCTTACATCCACGCTGGAGGGTTGAACCATTGAAGGGTCATACGGATCCAGCGTGATCCGCCCGTCGTCAATCTCGGCACGAATGTCGCGGTCAGAAATCAGCACCATCCAAAAATAGCGCATCAGCCGCCGCTGGCCGAAAGTGGGCATATCGCGACGTGGCGGAAGTTGCATGGGTTTAGGGTGAAACTATGAACGTTGACGAGACACCGCTGCCCGGAATCGGTGTGCGCAAAGAAATTACGACGGCGTCGGGGCGCCGGATCGGCATCGTCACGCAACGCGACGGACAGACCGAGCTGATTGTTTCCCGCCAGGATGATCCCGACGCTGCGATGGCCTCAATCCCGCTGACCGTGGACGAGGCGGCGACGCTGGGCAATCTGCTGGGCGCTCCCCGGCTCGTCGCCCAGCTCACGGACGAACACCGCGATCTTCCCGGGGTCAACACGCGCCAGTTCCTGATCGAGACCGACTCCCGGTTCGACGGGTTGACGCTGGGCGACACCGAGATGCGGACCAAGACCGGTGTTTCGCTGGTCGCCATTATCCGGGCAGGCAAGGTGCTGCCCTCGCCGACGCCGGATTTCGGCCTGACCGGCGGCGACCTGCTGGTGGCCGTAGGCACCTCGAAGGGGCTTGACGCCGCCGCCAATATTATCCAGCAAGGCTGAGCCCGGATGAGCCATACAGCACTCATCCTGATGGAGTTGGGCGCGATTTTCGTGTCGCTCGCCCTGCTGGGTCGGCTCGCTGGAAAAATCGGCATCTCACCTATTCCGCTCTACCTGGTCGGAGGATTGTTCTTTGGCCATGGCGGGGTCATCGACTTCACAGGCTTGGAGAACTTCACCCGGATCACCAGCGAGATCGGCGTGGTGCTGCTGCTGTTGCTGCTCGGGTTGGAATATTCGGCCAAGGAATTGGTCAACGGGCTGCGCCAGTCCTGGTTCGCCGGGCTGCTGGACCTCGTTCTCAACTTCTCTCCGGGAGCGGTGATGGCTTGGGCGCTTGGTTGGGGCCCAATCGCCGCCTTGGTGATGGGCGGGGTGACCTACATATCCTCGTCCGGGATCATCGCCAAGGTACTGACCGACCTGGGCCGGCTAGGGAACCGGGAGACGCCGGTTATCCTCTCGTTGCTGGTTTTCGAGGACCTCGCAATGGCGGTATACCTCCCGGTGCTGACAACCGTGCTGGCGGGCTTTAGCTTCGCCACAGGCGCCCAGACGGTGGGAATCTCGCTGCTGGTGGTCACCCTGGTGCTGGTCATCGCGCTGAAGTACGGTCGCGCTGTCTCAACTATTGTCGACAGCGACGATCAGGAGGTCTTCCTGCTCACTGTCCTTGGGGCGGCGCTGTTGGTCGCAGGCGTCGCCTCCACCCTGCAGGTCTCGGCCGCCGTGGGAGCCTTCCTGCTTGGCATCGCCATTTCAGGTTCGACGGCGACCAACGCGACCCGGATTCTGGAGCCGCTGCGGGACTTGTTCGCCGCGATGTTCTTTGCGGTCTTCGGGCTGAACACAGACCCCTCGACCATTCCTCCCGTCCTCGGTTGGGCAGTTGTACTCGCCCTCGTCACCACCGTCACCAAGATCGCGGTGGGATGGTGGGCCGCCAAGAATCAGGGAATCGGCGTGCCCGGCCGTGCTCGCGCCGGGACGTCCCTGGTGGCCCGTGGCGAGTTCTCCATCGTCATCGCCGGTCTTGCCGTCGCCTCCGGGGCGGTTGAGCCCGAACTGGCTGCCATGGCAACGGCCTATGTCTTGCTGATGGGCATCTTCGGTCCCGTGCTGACCCGGTTGGCCGAGCCTGCGCTCCGTTTACTGCAGCGCAAATCCGCCGTTCCGGCCGGCGGCCGCGCCCGGTAGTTCCCACGTTCTCCCGGCCGGTTTCCACCTCGGGCCCGTGCTGCGGTAAGGTGAATGCCGTTGTTCGCAACGTTTCGCTGCGCCGGGCTCTTGAACGGTGACAGTGCGGGCGTAGCTCAATGGTAGAGCGCTAGCTTCCCAAGCTCGATACGCGGGTTCGATTCCCGTCGCCCGCTCAGTAAAATCCCCGCACGGACCGTGCGGGGATTTTCATATTCCGACCGCCTGTCGAGGGTGACGGGCGGGCCGCCTGGCGACGTCGATCCCGACAGCGGACGCTATCCAAAGTCGAATCCGGCCCGGTCGACCTTGCGGTGGAACCGCATTCCCGCCAGCCCGCCGAGAATCGCGCCGCCGAGGGTGACCAGGATCAATCCGATCAAGGTGAGAATACCCGCCATCGTCATCATCGACTGGTCCACGTTCATCTGCGGAAGAGAAGTGAACGAGCTGAGCCCGCCCATCTGGCTGCCCACGATGGCACCAACAAGGGTGACGATAATGGCGATGACAATGGCCCACAGCCACACCGCAAAGCCCTGCCTGGCGCCATCGAACCGCGCCATCCGGCCCGCAACAAAGCCGCCGCAATAGTAGGCGATAAAGAGCACCACCAGCACGATAACGATCCCCCAGATGCCGGCTGCCTGCGGGTTCTGCACCACTTGGTCCGTCTGGGTGTTGGTGGCCGCGCCGACTGCCGCGGTAATGGCCGCGGCGAGGGCGGTCAGCAACACGGTCATCCCCGTCGCTGCCAGCCAGCCGAAGAAGGCGGAGCCGAATTTGATCCCCCCGTAGGCGTCCTTCTCCCGCTCCAATTTGCCCTCGCGGCTCACAACCCCGCCAGCGGCACCGACCGGCGCGGCGTCCGCCCCACCGTCCGGATCGAGCCGGTGGCTGGCGCCCGCGCTCCGTTCGCCCTGGATGCTCTCCCCGTTGCCACGATGGGCGCTGACGTCCCGCGTGTTGAACGGACGGGTGCGGGTGTCGTCATCGGCGCTGACGTCCCGTGTATTGAACGGACGAGTGCGAGTGTCACCGGGATCGCCGGCGTCGTTCTGGTCGTCGATCGGTTCACTCTCCACAGGTCGCCGGCCTGACGTATCGCCAGTGCCACCGCCCCGGTGGGCCGGATCGTTCGGGTCGCCGGAGTCCCGGCCCGGCGTGTAGCTGGAGCTCATTGAGGTGCCTCCTCGTAGGTCAGACCTGGTTGTCATCCCTGCTCGGGATGTCGGCCATGCGATTCGGAGTTATACGGGTCTTCCCTCCCTGCGGCCTGCGCATCGTCATCATCGTCGTGCACAACTTCGACGTGTTCACGTTCGACCGGGACGGACATCGTCACATGTTCGGTGACGGTGTACTTACGCAGCCGGACGCCATCCGCGCTCGGGATGTGCCGGTCGGCGTCATCCCGCTGGACGTGTCGGCCGCCGCCGTCGGGTCCGTCCGTGCCTCCGGCCGGGTCGTCGCGGGTTTCGTCCGCCTCCCCGGCCGGCTCCAGTCCGTAGT
Source organism: Arthrobacter castelli DSM 16402 (assembly GCF_000430705.1). Lineage (GTDB taxonomy): Bacteria > Actinomycetota > Actinomycetes > Actinomycetales > Micrococcaceae > Arthrobacter_C > Arthrobacter_C castelli. The sequence goes on along the minus strand of NZ_AUMN01000008.1, from coordinate 65,955 downwards.
GGCGATATAGCTCAGCTTCCTGCGTGGGATCTACATGTCCCGATGCGCCATCGGTGCGGGGCGCATCCTTAATCTGGTTCTTTTCAATGGGAACCCGGATGTCGTTACCGTCCATGGACGCTTCACGGAGCGGGACGAATGTTTCGGAACGTCCAAACAATCCTGTTTTTACGGTCACCCACTCCGGCCGGCCGGATTCATCACCGACAAATACCTGCGCAACCTCCCCCACCCGGTCACCCCTTTGATCAAAAACCGAGCCGGAATGCTGCAGGACTTTATCGATTTGTCCGATGCTGATCATTTCTTCCTCCTCGCCACAGGGGAAATGGCTGGCCTCTGATCAGCCACCTCTCTTACCCACAATAATCGTGTGAAACTAAACTAGCTAGTCAGCACACTTATAATTGACATGTAGACTAACAGAGAAAAGTTTCCACACGAGGGAGGCACCATGATCCGGCTGATCCGTGCCGCGCTGAAAGGATTGAAGCTTTGGCAGCGCAGGAAAGGGAATCGACAGTAGCACCATAGCAGCAGGCGAGGGCGCAGCCCGCCGCCCGACCCGCTGGCGCGAACAGCTGGCCGAGAGTCGCTGGCCGAGAGTTCGTTCGCCGGGGTCTAAGCCTGTTCCGCGCCGGGTGTCCATTGTGTGCCGGCGGGCAGTAGAATGGTTCTTTATGAATCGCACCATGTTCAAGTCCAAAATCCACCGCGCCACCGTCACACATGCGGATTTGCACTATGTCGGCTCCGTGACCGTGGACCTGGATCTGCTCGACGCCGCCGATATCCTCCCCGGCGAGCTGGTGTCGATTGTCGACGTCACCAATGGCTCCCGGCTGGAGACATACACCATCGCCGGTGAACGCGGTTCCGGAGTCCTGGGCATTAATGGGCCGGCGGCGCACCTGGTGCAGCCGAACGACGTCGTCATTCTGATCACGTATGGTCAAATGAGCACTGCGGAAGCCCGTGAATACGTTCCGACAGTGGTCCACGTTGATGCAGCCAATTCGATTGTCCAACTCGGCAACGACCCCGCCGAAGCGGTCAGCGGCAATGTGCAACGGCCGCCCCTGTCAGTAGCAAAATAGCTGCGATTACGGCACATACAGCACATTCTGCGACCCCGCTGGATCGACCGCCGGCCCCGGGGCCGTAAACCCGCTGGCGCGGGAGGACAATACCCGGCCGGAATTCATCGGAATGGCCGACCTTCTCTCTTTCCTTAAGCGCACTTAGGGCATATCTTCAAGAGACAGTTATCTACGAAGATGTGGAGGCGCGGTGAGTAAGCAGCTGAATCGGGGCGATCGGCCCCGTCCCCGGCGTTCGCCGCAGTTTAAGGCGACGTTGGGATCGTTGGCTTTAACAGCCACTTTGCTGACCGGTTGCGCTGCCGAGGCGGAATCGCCCACATTGACCTGGTACATCAACCCCGACGACGGCGGCCAGGCTGAACTGGCCAAGCGGTGCACGGAAGCCGCCAACGGCCAGTACCGGATCGAAACGTCGCTGCTGCCGCGCGACGCCGCCGCCCAGCGCGAACAACTCGCCCGCCGGTTGGCGGCCGGCGATTCCTCGCTGGACATCATGAGCATTGATCCGCCGTTCATACCGGAACTGTCTGTCTTCCTCGAGCCCGTTCCCGACGACGTCGCCGAGCGCACCACACGCAACACGCTCGATGGTGCTTTGGCCGGCGCCATGTGGCAGGACGAACTGGTGACCGTCCCGTTCTGGGCCAACACGCAAATCCTCTGGTACCGCGAATCCGTGGCCGAGGCGGCCGGGCTCGACATGAGCCAACCGGTGACGTGGGACCAAATCATGGAAGCGGCCGCCAACCAGGACAAGGAGCTGGGTGTGCAGGGCGCTCCGGCCGAATCCATGACGGTCTGGGTCAATGGACTTATCGAATCCGCCGGCGGCCGGATCCTCCGCAATCCCGGCGCCCCGGCCGACGAGCTGGAGTTGGGGTTGACCAGTGATGCCGGGCGGGAAGCGGCACGGATCATTGGCACCATTGGCGACAAGGGGCTCGGAGGTCCGGGCCTGGCCACCTCGACGGAAAATGATTCGCTCACGCAATTCCAGACGGACGCCGGGTCCTTCATGGTCAACTATCCGTTCGTCTGGCCGGCCATGAACGCCGCCGTCGAGGCTGGAACGTTGGATCAATCAGTGCTCGAAGACACCGGGTGGGCAGTCTGGCCGCGGGTCCATGCGGACCGGCCGGCGGCGCCACCGCTGGGTGGCATCAACCTCGGCGTCGGCGCCAACAGCGACCATCCCGAACTGGCCTTCGACGCCATCGAATGCATTGTCCAGCCGGAGCACCAGACCTACTATTTCCTGACCAATGGCAACCCGCCGTCGAACTCTCAAGCCTATGAGGATCCGCGGATCGAGGACCAGTTCCCGATGGCGGACACCATCCGCAAGTCACTGGAACTGGCCGCTCCCCGCCCGCAGACGGAGTACTACAACGAGATTTCCACCGGAATCCAGCAGGAGTGGTCGCCGCCGGGCGGCGTTGAACCGGACACGACGCCGGCTCAGACACAGGAATTCATTCTTGCGGTGCTCAGAGGGGAGAAGCTGCTGTGAGCAGTACAACCGCGAATAGACGGGGCGCCCATGCCGCGGAGAAACGACCCAAGCAGGTGCACAGTGACAGGGTGAAGGCCGAACGCCGGCTGGGCTGGTACCTGGCTGGACCGGCATTCATCGTGATGCTGGCCGTGACGCTGTATCCGATCCTGCAGGCGTTCGTGGAGTCGTTGTTCTCCCTGCGGCTCACCGCCCCGGACGAGAGCCAGTTCATCTGGTTCGGCAACTACATCACCATACTGACCGACGTCGTGTGGTGGCGGGACCTCGGTGTGACGCTGCTGATCACCGTCATCACCGTCGCCGTGGAACTGGTGCTGGGCTTCGCGCTGGCGCTGGTGATGCACAAGGCCTTGAAATCTGTACGCGGCCTGCTGCGCACCGCCATCCTGGTCCCCTACGGCATCATCACGGTGGTCTCGGCCTACGCATGGTTCTACGCCTTCGATATCAACTCCGGCTACATCAACTCCTGGTTCGGCTGGTTGCCGTTCATCTCCGAAGACACCAACTGGTTCGCCGGAACCTGGACCGCGCTGTTTGTGATCATGGCCTCCGAAATCTGGAAGACCACCCCGTTCATCTCACTGCTGCTCCTCGCCGGGCTTGCCCAGGTTCCCGGCGAACTGACCGAGGCGGCAGAGGTCGACGGCGCCACCTGGTGGGAGCGGATGCGGCGGGTCATCATCCCGAACATGAAGGCCGCCATCATGGTGGCAGTGCTGTTCCGGGCGCTTGACGCCTTCCGCATTTTCGACAATGTGTTCATTATGACCAACGGCGAGTACGGCACGGAGGTGCTGTCGCTGCTGGCCTACCGCACGTCCATCACCAGGTTGGAAATCGGATTGGGCTCGGCGATCTCGGTGCTGCTGTTCATCTGCGTGCTGCTGATCGCCTTCATCGCCATCAAGCTGTTCAAAGTGGATCTTTCCGGCAACACAGGAGATAAGTGATGAGAGCTTCCACCCGCACCGAGAAGATCTGGTGGACGGTCATCACCGTTCTGGTGCTGCTGTACGCGCTGTTCCCTGTTGCTTCCATCTTTGCGACCTCGTTCAAGACCCCGAGCGACCTGACATCCGGCAAGTTCCTGCCCACCAACTGGACCGGTCAGAACTATGAACAGATCCTGGTCGGCTCCGCCCAGGACCTCTTCCTGCCGGCGTTGCGGAATTCAATCGGCATTACAGTCATCGCCACCTTTATCGCCGTCGTGCTGGCCACCCTCTGTGCCTACGCCATCGCCCGGCTGAACTTTCCAGGCAAGAAGCTGATCCTGACCACGGCACTGGCGGTCTCGATCTTCCCGGTGATCTCCATTGTCACCCCGCTGTTCAACCTGTGGCGCAATATCGGCCTCTACGACACCTGGATTGGCCTGATCATTCCGTACCTGTCGCTGACGCTGCCGATTTCCATTTGGACCCTGGCGGCGTTCTTCCGGCAGATTCCCTGGGAGCTTGAGCAGGCGGCCCAAGTGGACGGTGCCACCAGCTGGCAGGCTTTCCGCAAGGCGATCGTGCCGCTGGCAGCACCGGGCGTCTTCACGACGGCGATCATTGCCTTCTTCATCGCCTGGAACGACTTCGTTTATGGCATCTCGCTGACCTCCACAGAAGCGGCGAGGCCGGTTCCGGCAGCGCTGGCCTTCTTTACCGGTGCCTCACAGTTCCAGTCACCGACCGGGGCGATCTCAGCCGCCGCCATCATCGTGACTATCCCGATTGTGCTGCTGGTGCTGTTCTTCCAGCGGCAGATCGTTTCAGGCCTGACTCAAGGTGCCGTCAAGGGGTGACGCCCCGGCCGCCGCCCGCCGATCCCGATACGACAGAAGGATTTGAACCCAATGGCTTCCATTACTTTGCAGAATCTCGTCAAGAAGTACGGCGACGGCTTCCCGGCGGTCAACGACGTCAGCATCGATATTGACGACGGCGAATTCATCATCCTGGTGGGCCCCTCCGGCTGCGGCAAGTCAACCCTGCTGCGGATGATCGTCGGGCTGGAGGACATCACCGAAGGCGAGTTGCTGATCGACGGCGAGCGGGTCAATGACAAGGCGCCCCGGGACCGGAACCTGGCCATGGTATTCCAGAACTACGCGCTGTACCCCCACTTGACGGTCTACGAGAACATTGCTTTCCCCCTGCGGCTGGCCAAGGGCAAGCACAGCGAGGAGGAGACCAACAAGCGGGTGCAGGCCGCGGCCGCAACGCTGGAGCTGACCGAGCATCTGGAACGGAAACCGGCCAATCTGTCCGGCGGTCAGCGGCAGCGCGTTGCCATGGGCAGGGCCATCGTCCGGCAAGCCGACGCCTTCCTGTTCGACGAGCCGCTGTCCAACCTGGATGCGAAGCTGCGCGGCCAGATGCGCTCGGAGATCTCCCAGATGCAGCGTCGTCTCGGTGTCACCTCGGTCTATGTCACCCACGACCAGACCGAGGCCATGACTCTCGGGGACCGTGTCGCCGTGCTGAAGAAAGGCATCCTGCAGCAGATTGCCTCGCCGCGGGAGTTGTATGAAGAGCCGACGAACATCTTCGTGGCGGGGTTCATTGGCTCGCCGTCGATGAACTTCATTCCGGGGCAGGTGGAAAACGGCAAGCTCCAAACGGTGCTGGGCGAGCTGGAGATTCCGCAGCACAAGCTGGACAAGGCCGAAGGCAAGAAGATTGTCATGGTGGGGATCAGGCCCGAGTTCTTCGAAGACGCCAAACTGGTCGACGAGGCGAAGAAGCCGCTCGGGGCGACATTCACCACCCGCCTGACCCACACCGAATGGCTGGGCAATGAGCAGTATGGCTACATGGATTTTGATCCGGCGCCGGAGGTGAGGGATCTGCTCAACTCGCTGGCCAAGGATCTCGACGCCGATGAGCTGAAGCCGCAAATTGTCGTCACGCTCGACTCCGCCAGCCGGATTCGGGCAGGACGCGACGCCGAGCTGTGGGTCGACACCCGCAAAGTGCACCTCTTTGACCCGGAAACCGGAAACAGCCTGACCCGCGACCCCGAGGCTGGCGCGGCGCTGACCCAGGAAGCAATCCAGGACCGGCAGGACGAAATCGAAGCCGCCCGCAGCGAAGCCAACGCATCCGGGCAACAGGCCTCATAACCTCCCCGGGAGGAACGTGGCACTGGTCGCATTACGGCGCAATACGGCATGGGCGGTGGCATCCCCCGACCCTTAAGACGGTAACGTGTCAGGCGTGCATTCCACCTCCGCCGCCCTCCGCACAGCAGCCATCTGGCTGTTGGTGCTGACACTGGTCATCGTGGCTGCCATCCTGACCATCTTCCTGGTCAACACCAACGTGTACGGGCCGAAGCAACAGGTCGCCCAATACCTGCAGGCGTTGCGCGACGGCGAAGGCGGCAAGGCTCTTGGCCTGCTGCAGGCCTCCATCCCCGAGGGGGCCAACCCGGCCATGCTGGACGGCCCCGGGCTCAAGGCCGCCATGGACGACGTCGACAACGTCAATATTGGGGATGCCAAAAGCTCCGACGAGCAGCACGTCACCGTCCCGGTCGAATACACCGTCGATGGCAATACTCTGACCACCTCGTTCAAGCTCGAAAAGGTGGACACCGTATGGCTGTTCTTCGACGAATGGGCCTTCGTTCCCAGCACCCTGCCCACGGTCACGGCATCGGTGGTCAACGGGAACCACGCCACCGTCAACGGTGAAAAGGTCGGGCTGCCGAAGGGGGAGGCGAGTTTCGCCGTCTTTTACCCCGGAGAGTACTCCGCCTCGTACAAAACCGAATACTTCAAGGCAAAGCCCGTTGAAGTCGCCGTCAGCACCCGGCAGGACTCGTCGTCGTCCCAGCTGAAACTCGCGGCGGAGCCGACCAAGCAACTGATCAACGATGTCAGCACCAAGCTGCGCCAGTACTTGAACAAGTGCGCCACCCAGGATGTCTTCTATCCCAGCGGGTGCCCGTTTTCCCACCCGGGCACCCCGTTCCTGGCGCCCGACGCGAAAATCAATTGGAAAATCACTGACTACCCCACGATTCAGATCGAGGCGTACAAAAACAAGTGGGTGCTGAAGCCGTTGAAGGGCACTGCCGTGGTGCGCAGCAAGAAGATCGACACGTTCTCCGGCGACGTTTCACCGCTGCGGGCGGAACACGACTACCGGTTCACCGCCCGACTGAATGTGAACAACGGCAACGTCAGCGTCACCCCGATTACTGGCTAGCTGGCTGTGTCGCGCGCGACGGCGTTAGTCCAGCCCGCGCAGGTCCAGGGCCAGCTCCGTGTCCCCGCCCGCACTCAGGCTGATTGGAATCCCCCAGTCTTGCTGGTACATGTGGCAGGCGGCATGCATCGGAATCTCCCCACCTTCCTCGCCGTCGCAGGCGGCAGCGCGCGCGGCGATGTGCAGCACACCTTCGCTGACGCCCTCGGCCAAGGTCACCGTGCGACTCAGGCCCACCGAGGTGCCGCCGCCCCCGCTGAGCAGCTCCGGCGGCGTGGCCGAAATTTTCAACTGGGTGGGATCTCCCCAGCGATCATCGAGTTTCTGTCCGGTTGGCGCCGAAAAGCGCACCGTCACGTCAAACGGGCCGGAGGCGACGTCGGTGCTTGGACGTTGAGTCCGGGAGGCACCCTCATCGACCTTCTGTGCTGATTTGGGGATGGGGATCCGGACCAGACGGTGCTTGTTGGACTCCACCACAATCAGCACCGGTTCGCCGGCACCGTTCTGAGCGGCGGCGCTGTCGAGCAGCACGTCCGAAGGCTCGGCCAGCCCTTTGGCCAGCGTGCTCATCTGCCGGGTGACGGGATCGAACCGGCGCACGGCCCCGTTGTAGGTGTCCGCAATGGCAACGGAGCCGTCGGGCAGGTCCGCGATACCCAGCGGGTGCTGCATCCGGGCGGCTTCGGCATCGCCGTCGCGGAACCCGAAGTCGAACAGGCCGGTGCCAACGCCGGTCTGCACCTGGACCCGACGGGAACCAGGCCCCTCCTTGAAGTCGACGAAACTGACCACCCGAACGGCCGAGGATTCCGAATCCGCGACCCAGATGTTGCCGTTGATGTCCTGCGCCAGGCCGGAAGGCTGGGCGAACCAGGCATCGCGTGCACTGCCGTCGAGCAGGCCTTCGTCACCGGCTCCGGCGAAAATGCCAACCGTGTCGGCAACAGGGTCGAAGCAGAACAGTTGATGCACGCCTGCCATCGCGACCACCAGTGCGCCGGCCTGTTCGGACCAGAGAACGTCCCAGGGCGATGACAGCGCGACAGTGCGCGGAGCGTGATACTCGAACCCGGTTCCGTCGGCGGCGCCCGCGGGCTCTGTGGTCCCTGCCGCGGGGTCCGGCGCATCGACGGCGATGACATGCGCGGCCGCGTCTCCGACGGGCTCGGGCACGGCGGCATTGTCGGCCTCCTTGGCCGTCCGCCGTGAGGCCTCGGCGTCCAGCAACCGCTGCACACCGGAGCCGACGACGGTGCGTACTTCGCCGTTATCCAGCCGGACCCCGCGCAGCAGGTGATTGACAGAATCGGCGACGACGACGTCGTACCCCACCTGGCCGCGGACCTCGGCCGGAAGCAGCGCCAGGCCCTGCGGCTCGTTGAACCGGGCAGTATCGGCTCCCCCGTCGGCCTCGCCGCGTTCGCCGGTGCCAATGGTCCGCACCACTGTTGTCAGGTCCGGGGCCAGTTCGACCAACCGGTGGTGGCCGGTGTCGCCAACCAGGAAGTTTCCGTCGGGCAGCGCCAGCACCTTGCCGGGGAAGCGCAGGTCCCGCGACGGCGTCTCGGCGGGGACATACGGCCCGTCGCCGCGGTGCAGGGTGCCCTTTTCCTCGTGCTCGGCGATCAGCTCATCGATGAGAGAGTCCAGCCCGTCGGCATGGCCTTCGCCGGCCAGATGGGCAACGATGTACCCCTCCGGGTCGACGACGACGAGGGTCGGCCAGGCACGGGCGGCGTAGGCCTGCCACGTGGCCAGTTCGGGGTCGTCGAGCACCGGATGATGGATTTCATAACGCGCGACGGCGGAAGCCAGCGCTTCCGGGTCAGCTTCGTGTTCAAACTTGGGCGAATGTACCCCGACTGTGACCAGCACGTCGGAGTACTTCTCTTCCAGCGGCCGCAACTCATCGAGGACATGCAGGCAATTAATGCAGCAGAAGGTCCAGAAATCGAGCAAAGCGATTTTGCCCTGCAGACCGCCTATCGTGAGTTGCTTTCCACCGGTGTTCAGCCAACCGCGGCCTTCCAGTTCGGAGGCGCGCACACGGTAGTTTGTTCTCATCTGGTCCTTCGCTTCTCAAGCTCTTCGTCGTGTTCAGCCAGTCTGGCAAACATATCGTTATAAGCGCTAAGTTCGGCCTCATTATTTCTGTCTGCGGCCCGATCTTTACGTTTCATTTCACGGGCGTCACTGCGCGACCACATCATTGCCACGATGATCGCCAGCGCGACGGTCGGAATCTCGCCGATCCCCCAGGTGATGGCGCCGCCCAATTGTTGGTCCTCGATCGCGGACGGGCCCCATGGCCTGCCCATGTTGCCGAACCAGTCGGCCTGCAGCAGCGCCTCCGAGCTCATCAGCGATACCCCGAAGAAGGCGTGGAAGGCCATAGTGGCCAGCAGCATCAACAGCCGCAACGGGTACGCCGGCCGACGGGGTATGGGGTCGATGCCGATCAGCGACAGCACAAACAGGTACCCAGTCATGGTGAAATGCAGGACCATCAACTCGTGACCCACGTGCCATTGCAAGGCGTAGCCGAACAGCGGCGAGTAGTAGAAGATGATGATGCTGCCCGCGAAGTTCACGGCCACGAAGATGGGATGGGTGACCAGCCGGGAGAACTTCGAGTGCACGATCACCAGGATCCACTCCCGGAACCCGCGGGTTCCGTCCCCGCGTGGTGGAAGGGCCTTCAGTGCCAGCGTCACCGGCGCGCCGAGCACCAGGAAAATCGGCACGATCATGGTCAGCGCCATATGGTCCACCATGTGCGCGCTGAACAGGATCTTGCCGTAGACCGCCGGCGGTCCGGAGGTGAAGTAGGTCAGCGCCAGCAGACCGACGATCCAGCTGATCGTGCGCAACCACGGCCAGCTGTCTCCGCGGCGGGCCACCTTATGCCGGCCGATCAGGTATCCAATGCCTACCGTCAGCGCGAACGCCACCCATAGCCAGTCGAGGCGCCATTCGGTCAGCCAGCGGATGGGGGTCAGTTCGGGAGGGAGCGGATAGTCGGTCAGGATCCTGGCCGGGGTGGCATCGGGAGGCAGCTCCTCGGGAACCGGGGTCGCGGTCCGGCTCAGCGCGACCGCCACGCCCACGGTGGCTCCCAGGATCAGCAGCTCGCCGAGGATCAGCTGCCACACTGCCCGGCGGGCGGACATCACCCGGCTGGCGGATCCGGCGTTCAACTGTGGCAGCACCCACTGGCGGTGCATGAACCCGATGGCCCCGAGCAGCAATGTGGCGAACGTCTTGACCAGCACCAGCTGGCCGTAGTCGGAGGTGAGCGCACCCCAGTCACCCAGCCTGATTTGGGCGTTGATGATCCCTGAGGCGAACACCAGGACGAACGCGAAGCCGGCCAGGGTGGAAAAACGGGAAAGCACGACGGCGGTAATATCCGTCGTTGCCGGCACCTCTCCCTGGCTGTCGGCGCCGGGGTCGGAGCCCGCAACCGGCGCCGGCTGCTGTCCGCCGCGCAGCTGCCGGGACACCGCGGCCAGGGTGATGATGCCGCCGACCCAGAGACAAATGCCGATCAGGTGCAGGCCGAGCGAGGTAATGGCGCCCATGTGGTCATCGGCGCTGGCCGAATGGCCTATCAGCGCCATCGGAACCAGAGCGACCGTGGCCAGCACGGCGGTGGCCCCGAGCCCGGACAGCGAGCGGACGCCGAACGTCAGGGTGGTGACCACGGCGGCAATCAATGTCACGATCAGCCAGGCCTGCCCGATTTCCAGGTCGATCATGAAATACAGCAACTCGCTGGTGTACTGCTTGCCCGCGGATACCGGCATCCCGGCGGCGTCCGAGAAGGTAAATACGAGTACGGCGACGGCCGACAAAGTCCACACCACCGACGACCAGGACGCGAGCAACATGGCCCGCTTGAACGCCGGGTGCTCGTGGGTTTCCGCTCCCGGGCCGCGCCGCCGTTTCTCCACGGTTCGGGGCAGGATCATGACTGCGAACACCAGAGAGCCAATCACTGCCGTCATCGCCATATTGTGCACGGCATCCGCCAGCGGCAGGCCCCAGCGGACAACTGCGCCGGGATCAGCGGCGATCCGTGCCGCCGCGGCTCCGGAGAAGATCAGGGCAATCGTAGTCGCGAGAATCGCCACGCCCAGGCCGGCCAGCAACCAGGGCGCGCGGACTCCGGCAGGCGCCGCTGCCGCCGTCGTACGCTGTCCATTGTCCGGGCCGGTCTTGCTGGATACTGCTGACACGTTAACTATTCTCTACTTACAGCTCGAAGATCGGCTAATTCTGTGCCGCCTCTCACCGTGACATCCGCTCCTTAAATGCGAAAGGGGCGGCGGCCCTTGGCCACCGCCCCTTTCGAAGAGTCTGTTGCGACTACTTGGCAGCTGCCTTCAGCTTGCTTCCGGCAGTCAGCTTGACGCTGTGGCCGGCGGCAATCTGGATGGTCTCACCGGTCTGCGGGTTGCGGCCCTGGCGTGCGGCACGGTCCGTACGCTCAACAGCGAGCCAGCCCGGGATGGTGATCTTCTCGCCCTTGGAAACCGAGGTGGAGAAAACCTCGAACAGGGCGTCAAGCACGGAATTCACAGCAGTCTGGCTGGTCTCAGCCTTTGCAGCAACTTCGGAAACCAGTTCACTACGGTTCTTAGCCAATTTTTGTCCTCCTGGACTCTAACTATTCAGCTGGCGAGCACAGCACGGATGTGAGTGCCTCTGTTGGAAAAACCTACCAGCTTCAGGGGAAAAGACGCGCAAATTCAGGCATTTTTAGCGATTTTTCAGTCAAATGACGTGGTTTTGGCCGGTTTTTCGGCCGTCGGCAGCTCTCCGGCGGCACTCCGGCGGCACTCCGGCGGCACAACGCGGTGCCACATCGGGTATGAAAAAGGCGGCGACCTGATGGTCGCCGCCTTTTCTGAAGCGGATTTCGCCGCTGGATTACCAGCTGGACTTGGTCACGCCGGGCAGCTGGCCCTTGTGTGCCATATCGCGGAACCGTACGCGCGAGATTCCGAACTTTTGCAAAGTCCCGCGGGGGCGTCCGTCGATTTGGTCGCGGCTGCGCAGCCGGACGGGGGAAGCATCGCGGGGCAGCTTCTGCAGGCCGACGCGGGCCTCTTCACGTGCCTCGTCCGATGCCTTCTCGTCGACCAGCGTCTTCTTCAGCTCGCGGCGCTTCGCGGCGTAGCGGTCAACAACGATCTTGCGCTGCTCATTGCGTGCGATCTTCGACTTCTTCGCCATGCTTAGCGCTCCTCTCTGAATTCGACGTGCTTGCGGATCTTCGGGTCGTACTTCTTCATGACCAGACGGTCAGGGTTGTTACGACGATTCTTCCGGGTCACGTAGGTGAAACCGGTGCCCGCGGTGGACTTGAGCTTGATAATCGGACGAACGTCCTGGACTTTTGCCATTAGAGCTTCACCCCACGGGCCATGATCTCGGCGACCACGGTATCGATGCCACGAGCGTCAATGGTCTTAATCCCCTTGGCGGAGACCTGCAGGGTCACATTGCGGCGCAGGGAGGGAACCCAGTAACGCTTCTTCTGAATATTCGGGTCGAACCGGCGCCTGGTGCGCCGGTGCGAGTGCGAAATGTTGTTTCCAAAGCCCGGCTCGGCTCCGGTCACTTGGCAGTGGGCTGCCATGACTCTCCTCCAGTAGTTGATGTAGCTGATGACACAGTACGCAGTTTCAGCAAAACTTGTTGCGGTTAAGAGCGTCCCGTCACCAGTAATGACACCGCTATTACTACGGACTATCCGTAGGAACCCGGGCAGCAAACTGCCTGCGTTCCACTGGCGCGCCGACGACGGTGAAGATCAGGTGCGTAAGAAGTGGACTCCACCACTACGACAGCCTTCAATTCTAGGTATGTACGGGTTCCTGCGCAACTTCCCGGCTGCCTCGTTGGGTATCAGCAGACGGCGTTGCACAACTTAACGCCTGTCTATTCTAATTCTGCGCACCTAATAAGACCAATTGGCTTCACAGGAGCCTTCACCGGAGCTCACACCCGCCGCATCAGCAGGTCTTGGGACGGTCCCGGCCGACCGTCCGCGGGCGCCATCGGGGTCAGCCGCGCAGCAGCCAATGGTCAGGATCGATCCGGCCGACGATCTTCTTGCCGACCCGTTCCAGGTCACGCACATCCTGCTCTCCCAGGCCGTCAAAGATCATCTCCCTGACCGTCCGTACATGCTCTGGTGCCAGCGCCTGGATGGTGGACATCCCCTCGTCCGTCAGATACGCCGTCGTCACCCTGGCATCATCTTCGCTGGTGCTGCGCTCGATCCAGCCCCGTTCCTGGAGCTTCCTCACCACGTGGGACAGCCGGGACAATGAGGAGCTGGTCCGGGCGGCGAGCTCGCTCATCGGCAACACGCGGTCCGGCGCCTCAGAGAGCATCGCCAGGACGTTGTAGCTGAACAGCGACACCTTGCCGTCGCGCAGCAGCTGGCTGTCCATGGCCGCCGGCACCACTGTTGAGGCGAACACCAGGGCCAGCCAGGCCTGGCGTTCCCGGGGCGTGAGCCATTGGGGTTCAGTCATAACCCGATTATCCCACAAGCACTTGACACTTCAACGCAACACACCTAGATTGATTGTAGCTTCAAGTATATGAAGCCGACGCAGTGACGGATATGTGAAACTGCTCGACCACCTCTTCGGAAAGAAGAAAACAATGACCACCATCAGCATTATTGGAACCGGCAACATGGCACGTGGCATCGGTTCACGTGCAATTGCATCGGGCCAGACCGTACAGTTCCTTGCCCGGGACGGCGCCAAAGCATCAGAACTGGCCGCTGAACTCGGACCAGGTGCGTCCGCCGGCTCCATCGCGGACACACCCGCAGCCGGCGTCGTCGTGCTGGCTCTGCCATTCGACGGCGCGAAAGACTATGTTTCGACCAACGCCGGGGTGCTGTCCGGCAAGGTCCTGGTGGACATCTCCAACCCGGTGAACTTCGAAACATTCGACTCCCTGGTTGTTCCGGCCGACAGCTCCGCAGCCCAAGAGATCGCCGCCCTCGTGCCCGACGCCCAGGTCGTCAAGGCCTTCAACACGACTTTTGCGACGACTCTGGCCGAGGGCAAGGCCGGTGACAAGCCGCTGGACGTCTTCATCGCCGGTGCACAGGAGGCCCGCGCCCAAGTGTCCGGCTTCGTCCGCGATGCGGGACTGCGTCCCCTGGAGGTCGGAGGACTACACCACGCACGCGAGCTGGAAGGGTTCCAGCTGCTGGTGATGGCCCTCCAGGCCAACTCGGCCTACGACAGTTTCAACTGGGCCACCGGTCTCAACATCCTGGACTGACCCGCATTCGGGCCCTGGCGGCGCCCCGGCATGGCCGGCGGCGCCGCCGTTGTGTCCGGACTCGGGCCAGGGTCAGGAACGGTCTTCGAAGCACGCGAGGATGAAGGCAAAGTCCCACGCCCGGTCCTTCCAAACCTCGTACCGGCCGCTGGCTCCTCCGTGTCCGCCCTGCATTTCCGTCTTGAGCACCACCGGCCCGCCGTCGGGGGCAACATCGCGCAGCTTCGCCACCCACTTAGCCGGTTCCACGTAGAGCACCCGGGTGTCGTGCAGGCTGGTCACGGCTGCAATCGCGGGGTACTGAACGTCGCGGACGTTCTCGTATGGAGAGTAGGATGCCATGTACTCATACACCTCAGCGCTCTCAATGGGGTTGCCCCATTCCTCCCATTCGAGGGCGGACAGCGGCAGTTCAGGATCCAGGATGCTGGTCAGCGTGTCCACGAAAGGAACCTGCGCGACGACGCCGCAGTACAGTTGAGGGGCGAGGTTCAGCACCGCCCCCATCAACAGTCCGCCGGCACTGCCGCCCATGGCTGCAAGCCGCCCCTCGGCGGCCCAGCCTTCCTCGAGCAGGAACCGCGAACAGTCCACGAAGTCGGTGAATGAGTTCCGTTTGTTGAGCTTCTTGCCGTCGTCATACCAGGGCCGCCCGAGCTCGCCGCCGCCACGGACGTGGGCGATGGCGAACACCACGCCACGGTCCAGCAGCGACAACCGGGCAATGGAGAACTCCGGGTCCATGGAGACTTCGTAGGAACCGTATCCGTAGATCAGCGCATTATGGGTTCCATCCGGCTCCATCCCCGCCCGGCAGATCACCGATACCGGTATCCGGGTGCCGTCGGCGGCGGTCGCCCACAGGCGGCGCTGCTGGTAGTCGGCGGGGTTGTAGCCGCCCAAGACCGGGGTTTCCTTGCGCAACGCCAGTTCCCCTTCGCCCAGCGGCGACTCATCAGTGCCGGCCAGGCCAAGGTCGTAAATCCTCGGCGGGGTGATAAAGGAACGGTAGGCGACCCTGATCACCGGGGCGTCATATGCGCTGGCCCCGGCCGAGCATGAGTACAGTTCCTCATCGAATTCCGGCGACCACCAGGGGCGTTGATCCACTGTCCCCAAACCGGCCAGCGGCAGGATCTTCACCGTCTCCAGGGTGTCTTCCCGCACCCCCAGCAGCAGGTGGCCGGCCAACGCCGAAACGCCGTCGATCCGCCGGGTGGGCGAATGGGCCACCACTGTCCGCCAATCCTGCGGCGGGGCGCCGGGGGTGAGCAGCGAGACCATGGAATTGACGGCGTCATGATTGTGCACTGCGATGAAGCGGTCCGCACCGTCGAGCTCCACATGTTCGACGTCGTAAAGCACCCGTGCGTCCCGGCTCAGTACCAGCTGCGGCTCGGCGTCGGACACTGACACATCGAGGATGTGGACTTCGCTGTATTCGCTGCAGCTCGATGAGATGAACAGGTATTTCCGGCTGGCGGACGGGTCGACCCCGACCCACATCCCCTGATCTGTGTCGGTGTAGACGGCGGTGTCGTCCGCCACCGGCGCACCCAGCACGTGCTTGCGGATCTCACACGGGCGCCAGGAATCGTCGAGCACCGTGTAGTAGACGGCTGTGGCGTCGAGGTTGAAGTCGGCCGAGTAGAAGACGTCGGGGATTTCGTCGGGCAGCAGTTCGCCGGTGCGCAGGTCCTTCACCCGCATGGTGAAGCGTTCGTCGCCCTTCAGGTCCAGCGAGTAGGCGAGGAAATTGCCGCATTCGGACACGGTGAATGCCCCGATCGAGAAAAACGGCTGCCCCTCAGCCTCGGCATTGCCGTCGAGCAGCAGCTGTTCGCCGTCGAACGCCACGCCCGGCTCGATCACCGGCGGAGTCCACCCGCCGTCGGCCGCCACCCGGTAAAACGCCGCGTGCTGGCCGCCTTCCACCGTGCGGGTGTAGTACCACCAGCGACCTTTCCGGGACGGGACGGACAGATCGGTTTCCTTGGTCCGGGACTTGATCTCGTTGAAGATATCGTCGCGCAGCTGTTCCTGGTCCGCGGTGACGGCGTCGGTGTACTCGTTTTCGGCCTTCAGGTGGCTGATCACCTGCTCCGAGTCCTTGTCGCGGAGCCATTCGTAGTTGTCCACGAATTCGTGGCCGTGATGCGTCCGGGTGATGGGGTCTTTGGGGGCAATGGGTGGTGTTACGGGCATACTGCCCAGCCTACCCATCCCCGACTCGTTGCAATTGCGGATACCGCGCTGTGAGTGCATCGCCGGAAGAGACACCCCGCAACCGGCGGCCCACCCACGGGCCGACGAACCGGCGCACCCAGGCCGCGTCTGCCTTCAGCGCTTCCAGCCGCGCGGCCGGCGCCAGTTCCTGAAGCTGCGGCAGTTCAATGGCATGTTCGGCTTCCAGCTTGTCCAGCACCTTCGCCGCCATGTTGATGTGCCCGGCCGTGGACATATGCAGCCGGTCCGTATCCCACATGCGCGGGTCGTTGTATTCGTCGAACCGCCAGTAGTCGACGACCATCGCTTCGTGTTTATCGGCCACTTCGCGCAGCAGCTCATTGTAAATGGCGGTCCTGCCGCGCATCTTGCTGAAGACCGGCGAAGCGACGGCGTCGAAGCCGGTGAACATGACGACGTCGGCGCCGGTGGCTGCCAGCCGTGCGATGCCGTCGTCGTAGGTCTGCATCAGCTGATCGATATCGATCTGCGGGCGCAGAATGTCGTTCCCGCCGGCGTAAATGGTGACCAGGGTGGGCCGCAGCTCGACGGCGGCGTCGATCTGCTCGTGCATGATCCGGGCCAGCTTGCGGCCGCGGATCGCCAGGTTCGCGTAGCCGGCCTCCGGATCCGCCCGGCAGAGCTGTTCGGCCACCCGGTCGGCCCAGCCGCGCACGCCGTTGGGCAGTCCTGGATCCGGATCACCGACGCCTTCGGTGAAGGAATCGCCCAGGGCCACGTATCGTTTCGCGAATGTCACCACCACAGATTACTAGGCGCGCCAGGGGTTGCAGGTGGCACGCGTCGGCCGGCGGTGTTCGTGCCGGGAGTACAGAACGGGAAATATGGACGGTTCGTACCTGGAAGGCCGCGGATTACTCCCGGCCCGAACGACTCAGGCCGTGCAGTCAGGCCCCCAGTCAGACCGGGCAGTCAGGCACCGCCCTCGGAGCGGCCGCGGCGCCAGTACCCCATGAAGGCCACCCGCCGGCGATCGACACCGAGATCCCGCACCAAATAGCGGCGCAGTTCCTTGACGGTTCCGGCCTCGCCGGCAATCCACGCATAGAAGTTCTCCGATTCGCCCGCGGCCGTGTCCTGCTCCGCCTCACCGCCGGGTTCTCCGGCAAGCGCCGGAGTATCCCAGAGGATCGTGCTATCGATGTCCACGTCTTCGGGTTCTTCGCCCCGGTGGTGCATTCCGGCTGCACTGAGCAGTCCACGTCCGCCACGCACTGCTGCGGATAAGGCTTCCCCGTGCTGCCGGTCGTTGCGGGCGATCCAGGTGATCTCGACGTCGGATGCAGTCGCCACATCCATAAAGTCGGCGGCCGTGGGAACTTCCAGATAGGCATTGCCGGTATAGCCGGGCGGGAGCGCCTCGAGGATGGAGCTGATCGCCGGAACGGCGGTTTCGTCACCGGCAAAGAGCACCCTGCGGCTGCGCGGATGGAGCTCGTCCACATACCCGGCGGCCTGGCCGAGCTCCATGGCGGGCGGTGACCATTCGATGCCTCCATAGGTATCCGCGGATTCGTTCGGGCCGATAATGGTCAATCGGTCGCCCACTTCGGCTCCGGCCGCCCAGTTCGACGCCGGCCCTCCGTGGCCGTCGGCGTCCAGGTGGATGACGAAGTCCACGTCGATTTCGGGGCCGTTGTGTTCGGCCTCCGGGCCGTCCACCCTGGTGTTTCGCACCGAGTAGGTGCGCATGTGTCCACGGACTTCCGGATCCATGGCCAGCCATTGCTGGTACCACCCCTTGGCGAGGGTGTCGAAACGGGGCAGCGGGTTCCCGTTGGAGGGGATCATCAGTTTGATCCTCAGGTCCAGGTTGGAACGGTCCCGCTGGTGGGCCCCTCGCTGATGGACCTCCCGCTGGTGGACTTCCGGGCCACGGCTGAACCGGCTGAGGCAGTCGCCGGCAAACGTGATGCGCCGGAAGACAGGGGTCAGCTCTTCGATGCGGGCGACTTCAACCTCAAAGGCAAGCAGCGGCGGGGCGTCGACGGCGGCGGTCATGAATGTGCTCCTATTGGGTTGGTGCCCTGGCGGCGGGCTCCGGTTTCCGGATGGTCCTGCGTGCCGGTGTCGGCGGGGGAGGATGGGCCGGTCTTTCTTTCCATGTCGGAATCTCCACCCGGAACGGCACCTCCACCCGGACCGGTTTCTCCACCCGGGTCGGCGCCGCCCGGCCGGAGGCGGTGCCGGCCAATCGGAACAATCATTGGTGTGCCGGATACCGGATCCGGCACCACCTTCGAATCCATCCCGAAGACATCCCGCATCAAGTCTTCGTCCACCACTTCGTCGGGTTTGCCGGATGCAGCGATACCGCCATCCTTCAAGGCGATCAGGTGATCCGCGTACCGAGCGGCCAGATTCAGGTCATGCAGCACGATCGCGATCGTAGTGCCGGTGCGGTGGTTCAAGTCGGTCAGCAGGTCCAGCACCTCCACCTGGTGGCTGACGTCCAGGAAGGTGGTGGGCTCGTCGAGCAGCAGGATCCCGGTCTCCTGTGCCAGGGCCATGGCAATCCAGACGCGTTGCCGCTGCCCGCCCGAGAGCTCATCCACCGGCCGGCCGGCCAACTCGAGGGTGTCTGTGTCCGCGAGCGCGGCGGCGACGGCGGCGTCGTCGTCCTTGCTCCATTGCCGGAACCAGCCCTGATGGGGGTACCGGCCGCGACCCACCAGGTCGGAGACCGTGATCCCGTCGGGAGCCAGCGGTGTCTGCGGCAGCAGCCCGAGTTGCGTGGCCACCTGGCGGGTGGGTACCGAATGGATGGACTTGCCGTCGAGCAGCACGTTGCCGGATTTCGGCTTCAGCAGCCGCGCCAGCCCGCGCAGCAGCGTGGACTTTCCGCACGCGTTGGCCCCGACAATCATGGTGACCATGCCGGTCGGGATCGTCACCGTCAGGTCGTCGACCACGGTGCGGTCGTCGTAGCCCAAGGTCAGTTGCTCTGCCTGCAGGGTATGGGTTGAGGTCATTGTCTTCCTTCCTCAGCCGGCCGTACCGTTGCGGTTGGTCGAAACCAGCAGCCACAGCAGGAACGGTGCGCCCATGGCCCCGGTGATCACACCGACGGGCAAGGACACGTTTGGGATCATGTTTGCGGCAACGAAGTCGGCGGCCAGCACAATCAGCGCTCCGACCATCGCAGCTGCAGTCAGGGAGGCCTTGCCGCCCAGAGCCCGGCGGGCGATGGGACCGGACAGGAACGCGATAAAGGCAACCGGCCCGGCGGCCGCCGTCGCCACCGCAGCCAGTGCAACACCGACCAGGATCAGCCCCAGCCGCGACCGTTCGACCGGAACACCCAGGCCGGCGGCGGCGTCGTCGCCCATTTCCAGGCCCCGCAGGTTCCTGGACAGTGCGGTGGCGATCGGCAGCAGCAGCACCAGCGACGCGCCCAGGATACTGACCCGGCTCCAGTTGCTGGAGTTGAGCGACCCGGTCACCCACACCAGGGCTTCCTGCGCGGTCGTGACGTCAGTACGGGTCATCAGGTAGTTCACCACTGCCGTCAT
This sequence comes from Arthrobacter castelli DSM 16402, assembly GCF_000430705.1. Lineage (GTDB taxonomy): Bacteria > Actinomycetota > Actinomycetes > Actinomycetales > Micrococcaceae > Arthrobacter_C > Arthrobacter_C castelli. The sequence continues at coordinate 46,052 of NZ_AUMN01000008.1, read as the reverse complement.
GATGGCGGCGAACCCGATACCCACCAGGATCAGCCGGTAACCGGCCACTCCCCCGCGCCGGGACAGCGCATAGATGGCCGCCGCCACCACCAGCGCTCCGACCAGTGCCGCGATGGAAACGGTGGCTCCCGCCGCGCCGAAGACCACAATGGCGAAAACGGCCGACGCGCTGGCTCCGTAGCTGATGCCGATGATATCCGGGCTGGCCAGCGGGTTGCGCAGCATGGTCTGGAAGATGGTGCCGGAGACTCCGAATGCCACGCCGATCAGCACCGCAATCACCGCCCGCGGCAGCTTGTGTTCCATCACGATGAAGGTCGCGCCCGGGATCTCCGCGCCGCCCAGCAGGCGGAAGAAGTCCGGAATGGTTACGGTGAACGAGCCAAGCAGCACACTGACCATGAAGAGCCCGACGACGGCGACGGCCAGCGACGGGATCACGATCCGGGTGCGGCGGGAGTTGCGCTTCCGCGCGCTGCGGATCGCGTCGACGCCGGACGGGCGGTGCTCGCACAGAGTGGCTGTCATTTACAGGGACACCAGCTTGCGGCGGCGGACCAGCCAGATAAAGACCGGCGCTCCGACCAGCGCTGTCATGATGCCGGCAGGGATCTCCGACGGCGGCAGGATCACCCGGCCCACGACGTCGGCCCCGATCACCAGCAGCGGGGCGGCGACGGCCGAGAACGGCAGGATCCAGCGGTAGTCGGGCCCGCAGATGGTCCGCACCATGTGCGGGATCACCAGTCCCACGAAGGCGATCGGCCCGGCCATCGCCGTTGCCCCGCCACACAGGATGACGATGCCGACGGCCGTAATGGCCCGGGTCAGCCCCACCTTCTGCCCCAGGCCGCGGGCCACGTCGTCGCCCAGGGACAACCCGTTGAGGATCCGGCCGGTGAACATGGTGATCACCACGCCCGCGGCCAAAAAAGGAATCACCGGCAGGATCAGGTCCCAGTCGCGGCCGGAGATCGATCCCACCTGCCAGAAGCGGAATTCGTCCAAAGTCTTTTTTGAGGAGACGAGGACGGCGTTCATCAGCGATGCCAGCCCGGCACTCAACGCTGCGCCGGCCAGGGCGAGCTTGACCGGCGTCGCCCCTTCACGACCGAGGCTGGCGATGGCGTAGACGATGATGGCGGCGACGGCGGCGCCGAGGAAGGCGAACCAGATGTAGCCGGTCAGATTGGTCACGCCCAAAAAGTAGATGGCGAATACGACGGCCAAGGCGGCGCCGGAGTTCACGCCCAGAATCCCCGGGTCGGCCAGCGGGTTACGTGCCACGCCCTGCATTGCCGCACCTGCCAGTCCCAACGCGATGCCGACGCAGAGCCCGGTTATCGTGCGGGGGATCCGGGCGCGGACCACTGCATGGTCGCCGTTGGACGGGTCGAAATTGGTCAACGCCTCAATCACGACGTCGATGCTGGTCGCCCGCGCCCCGAAGGCCAGGGAGGCGGCACAGAAGATCAACAGCACGACGACGGCGGCCGCCAGTTTCAGCCCGTTATGGCTTCGTCTGGTGCTGCGGCCGGCGGCCTTCGGTGCGGTCGTGACGGCCGGGCCGGCCGGGCCGGCCGGGCTGACTGGAGACACCGCTTCATCCTGTGCCGCCGGTGATGAGGGGATCGTGAGGGTATCCGCGTGCGGATCGCGCTTTGTATGCGGGGCAATGGCCACGCCACGCACCTCCTCAAGCTCCGTACAATCTGAACTTAAGTAAGGCTAGCCTATGGAACCGGCTAATAGGAAACGTCCACGTTCCCTAATTAACATTACGTCTGCGGCGCGGCAGCCATCCCCGCAGCGGCCCGTCGGGCACCGCCCGGCTACGCCGGATACATCGGATTGTGGCCGGCGGCGACCTTTTCATCCTCGCGGACCGGGCCCGGGGCGGTGCCGTTGCCGAAGGGGCGCCCGCCGAGTTGTTCGCGCCCGTGCTCGCTGAGCCATTCCGACAGGTCCGGGCCCTTCGGCACAATCTGCGTCGGGTTAATGTCCTCGTGAACGATGTAGTAGTGCTGCTTGATCTGCACAAAGTCGATGGTGTCCCCGAATCCGGGCGTCTGGAAAAGATCCCTGGCATAGCCCCACAGCGCCGGCATTTCGGAGAGCTTGGTCCGGTTGCATTTGAAATGCCCGTGGTAGACGGGATCGAACCTGGCCAGAGTGGTGAACAACCGCACGTCAGCCTCGGTGATCGTGTCACCGACCAGATAGCGTTGCTGGCTCAACCGGTCTTCCAGCCAATCCAGGGCCGTGAACAGCCGGTCGTAAGCCTCGTTGTACGCCTGCTGGGACCCGGCGAATCCGCACCGGTAGACACCATTATTGACCTCGGTGAAGACTCGCTTATTGACCTGGTCGATTTCCTCGCGCTTGTCCTCCGGGTAGAGGTCCGGCGCACCATCGCGCTGAAACCCGGTCCATTCACTGGAGAAATCGAGGGTGATCTGCGGAAAATTGTTGGTCACCACCGCGCCGGAGGCAATGTCGACGACGGCGGGCACCGTGATCCCGCGCGGGTAGTCGGGGTCTCGCTTGAAAAATGCCTCCTGCAATCGTTCAATGCCGAGTACAGGATCCTTGCCGCCCGGATCCAGATCGAATGTCCAACTGCGCTTGTCATGGGTCGGGCCGGGCAGCCCGATGGAAATCGCATCCTCCAACCCGAGCAAGCGCCTGACGATAATGGTCCGGTTGGCCCAAGGGCATGCCCGGGCTGCCACCAGCCTGTACCGGCCGGCTTCAACCGGGTAGCCGTCGCGCCCGTCCTTGGTGATCCGGGTTTCGATGTAGTTGGTGTCCCGCTTGAATTCCTGGCCGCCAGTGACATAGGACCCCTTGGTGCTGTTGGGGTCTGTATCGGCTTGCTGCTTCGTCTCGCTCATGTCGGCTCCCGCTTCGAAGATAATAAGGACACTGCCTGTTAGCCTATCGTCCAGAAGCAATTGAGCTGAAGGGAATCAGAGTGATGAGCGAGGAACCAGGAACGCCCGAGGATCCGATCCCAGGACAGAAGCCTGGTCCGACTCCCAGTGGCGGCAAAGAACAGCCCCGCAAGCCAGAGTCCGGCGACCAGGAACGCGCCCGTCACGAGCCGGCCGCAAAGGGATCGCGGACCGGTGCCCTGTGGGCAGCCACAACCGTTTCCATTGTGCTGCTGATTCTGCTGATCATCTTCATTCTGCAAAACCAGGGGCCGGCCAGGATCGTGTTTTTCGGACTCGAAGGTTCCATCCCGCTGGGCATGGCTCTGCTGATCGCAGCCGTCGCCGGCGCCGTCGTCGTTGCCATTGCCGGGGTGGCACGACTGACCCAGGTCCGCATCAAGGAGCGCCGGGCCCGCCGGCAACGCAAGTAGCCTTGCATCATCCCCGGCTCGACGGCTGGTCGCTGGAACCGGCCGCTGCGGTCTCCTCTTAACTGCGGATTTGTTTGCGCCCCGCGATGCTTTCGGCCACCCCGACCAAAGCAACGGCGGCGATAACCGCCACGATGAAGCCGAGCACGTTCAGTTCAAAGATGCTGCCGGTACCCAGCAGGCTGGCAATGCCCCCGCCGATCACCGAACCGGCCAATCCCAGCAGCAGGGTGGCTATCCAGCCGAGGTTCTGCTTGCCTGGCTTAAACAACCGCGCCAGGACGCCAATAATCAGCCCGGCAATTATGAAGCCAATCATGCCGATCGACCCTCCTTCAGTAGCAGTGCAGCCGCCCGCGCCGCGACGGGGCGGGCGCCTGCAACCCAGCATATACTAAGCAGTCTTAGATTAGCCTGGGGCCACGCCTGAGCCTGTCGCAGTGGCCAGGCGGCGAAACAGGGCTATGCCCCATGCACCCGGGGACGCGGCGCCGCCCGGGCGGCCGGCACGGTACGGCGCAGGGTGAAGACGAACGCCATAGCTGTGACCAGGATCAACGCTGCGATGAACACCACCGTTGCGGGTTCGGTTGAGATCAGCTCCGGAATCCGCCGCCCGGGAATCGCAGCGGCGAACCCGAACGCAATCAACGTTCCCGTGTAACTGCCGATCATATTGCCGCGGTGGGCCGGAATGTTGCCCCTGACGGCGCTGAATACCCCCAGTGACACAGTGGTCAACGTAAACAGGGACAGCCCGTGCAGCCAGGTGAAGTGACCCTCATCCCTGATCCAAAAACTCAGCACACAGGTAGTGACAATGGCCGTCACCCAAGTGAAGCCAATGATCTTGTGGATGCGGTCCCGCCTTCGCCGGAAGATGTTGACCGGGCCAAGGACCAGCACGTAGCTGGCGGCTATGACATGTACGGCAATGAGTGGCGTCCAAGGGTCCATAACCAATAGGATAGAATCACTATCCAACGGAGTAAAGCAAGATAGTGGATCCCCGGCCCGCTATCCGACGGGTGGATTCACGACAACCGCGGCAACACAAGCCCAGTGGACGTATCGGAGACTCAGTGCAACTGAAAGAGCTCAGCAGGCAAGCAGGCATCAGCGCAGCCAGCATCAAGTACTACCTGCGGGAAGGACTCCTGCAACCGGGCCGCTCCCGGCATGCGACGCTCGCCGAATACGGCGACGAGCATCTGCTCCGGCTGCGCTTGATCCACTCGCTGCGCGACGTGGTGGGGCTGAGCATCGGCAAGGTCCGTACGCTGATACAGCTGATCCACGATCCCCAACTGGACTTCGCTGAACTGCTGGGCAAGACCCAGTCGCTGGTGCTCGGATACGACTTCGCGGAGACCAAAGAGCATCCGTTGACCGCCGCCGTCGTCCAATCCCGGAGCTGGCCCGATGTCCACACGGACGCCCGGCAGGGACTCAATGCCCAGCTGAGCCAGATGGAATCGCTCGGCCTCGAAATCCGTCCGGATCTGCTCGAAAGTTATGCCGAGGCCGTCGACGCCGTCGCCCGGCAGGATATATCCACCATCACTGACACCGGCAACCGCGACCAGGCCGTCCTCACTGTGGCGGTCGGCGTGCATCAATACAGCACGCTGCTGGTGCGGATGCTGGCCTTGGCCCAGACCTCGGCAAGTATCCAGGCCTACGGCACCGCGGGCAGGTCCGAAGCAGGCCGAAGCTAGCTCAGCAATCCGCGGACGTATGCGGCCTGCGCGGCGTGCTGCACGCAGTCCTGCATCACCGATACCAGCCGGACTCCGAGCGTCGTCGGCGGATCCCACGAGGCGTCGATCACCTCGTCGAGATTTTCGGCGCTCAATTGCTGCACGTAATTGACAGTTGTCCGGTGCACCGCGTTGTAGTACTCCAGCAGCACTTCCGGTGAGTCGACGGTCACCGACGATACTTGGCTGCTGCTGTGCCCGTGCCCGGTATCGCCCGGCTCCAGCGGCAGGTCGAAACGGCCCATCCAACCCTCCGCGGTCCACAGCTGTTCCGTGCCGGCGGCATCGGCAATGTGGTCGTCCTGGACCCGGGTCAAATGCCAGATCAGCCAGGCGATCGAATTGCCCGAACCGTCCGGGCGGACGTGAAGGTCCGCCCGCTCCAGCCCCTTGGCCGCACCATGGACCAGCCCGGGGATCCGCCCGTATGCCTCCAGCAAGACGTCAATGGCGTCCATTACAAATCTCCTTATCCACGGCACTTCATTCCGGCATCGTCTCTCCTGTCAGAGGGTTCCGATGCATCGTTCCGGCAACGCGTCCACATAAATGCCAGCGGTCTTCTCACCGACACCCTTGAGTGCCATCAGCCGTTTCCGCAACTCATCCGAGGAGTCCGCGCCCTTAACCATCTGGTCCACGGAGCTGTAGTCGTCAACCACGCGGGCCATAACCTCGTGCAATTGATCGGCCGCCGCATAGTCATACCGGGCGTACCTGGCCTCGTCAAGCAACTTCCGCAGCGGCTCACGCTCAATATCATCAAACTTTTCCGGTGAGTTGAACCCTTCATCGATCAGGTGCCGATAGGCTTCCGCCGCGATCTCCTGCTGGATCGGGCGGCCGAAGAGGAGACATACCAGAAACCACCGATAAAGCTGCTGCGGCTCTCCCTCTGACAAATCGATCTCCAAGTCCTTCGGACCGATCCGCTTCCTATCCGCCACAATTCCTCCTCCACAACTGCGGTCTTCCCAGTCTTCGCCGAAGCGGGTGACTGGCGCAAGGGTGCGGCGCTCTGCACTACCCTGAGTCAGGTGCCTCCATTATCAGCCGCGGGACGTTTCGCCCCCAGCCCGTCGGGAGACTTGCATGTGGGCAATCTGCGCACAGCCATCCTGGCCTGGTTGTTCGCCCGCAGTACCGGCCGGACGTTCCTGGTCCGCGTGGAAGATCTCGACCGCTCCCGGACAGGATTCGCCGAGCGGCAGCTGGCCGATCTGGCCGCCGTCGGGCTGGAATGGGATGGTAATCCAGTGCTGCAAACAGCGCGGCGGGGTCTCTATCAGGATGCCATTGTCCGGCTCGCCGACGCGGGCCTGGTCTATGAGTGCTTCTGCACGCGCGCCGAAATCGCCGAGGCGCCCAGCGCACCGCATGCTCCCGCCGGGGCCTATCCGGGCACCTGCAGGAATCTCACCGCCAGTGAACGGGAACGACGACGGCGGGACCGGCCGGCCGCGTTGCGGCTGCGTGCCGGGGTTGCCGAGTTCAGCATTACGGATCAGCTGCACGGAGCGGTGACTGGCGCCGTCGACGATTTTGTGCTGCGCCGCAATGACGGCGTACCGGCCTACAACCTCGCCGTGGTGGTCGACGACGCGGCACAGGCCGTCGATCAGGTGGTCCGCGGCGACGACCTGCTCACCTCGGCCCCGCGGCAGGCGTATCTGGCATCGCTGCTGGGCCTGCCCTCGGTCGATTATGCGCACGTGCCACTGGTGTTGAACACCCATCACCGCCGGCTGGCGAAGCGGGATGGTGCCGTGACCCTTGATTCGTTGCGGCTCGCCGGGTGGGACACCGCCAACGTGCGGGACGCGATGCTGCGATCGACCGGCCTGCCGGCGGGGCCGCTGGACCGTGCGCTGGGGGCCTTCAGCCCGGAAGCCCTGTCGACCGAACCGTGGATATTCGATCCGCCGGAGACGACGCCGGGCGGTTGAGCAGGTGCTGGGCCTACTTGGCTTTCTCGGCCGCCTTGGCCGCTTCGCCCAACTGCGGCAGGAACTCGTCGAGCGCCCACGGCAGGCTCAACGGCGAAGCCGCAGAGATAGCGAGAGTCAGCGTATTGTCCGAGTCTGCCACCAAGGCGTCATTCTTGATCGCCGGTATCTGGCCCAGCAGCGGGTCCGCCTTGATCGCCTGCTTGGTCTTCTCACCCGGAACCCAGGTGACAAAGATATCCGACTTCAGTTCATCGGCGCGCTCGGCGGACCATTGCAGGTAGAAGCCGCTCTTCTCCTCGGCCTTCCGGACCACCGGAGCCATCTCCATACCCAGGCTGGTGAGGAACCGAGACCGGTTGTCCTTGGAGGTGTAGATATTCATCCCGGTGCCGCTATTCGGCTCCAGGTTTCCGTAGATGAATGTCTTGCCTTCGATGGCCGGGTACTTCGCGGCCTCTGTCTGGACCAGCTTTTCGGTGTCCTCAACCAGCTGTTCCGCCTGCTCGGGCTTGCCGAGGGCCTTGCCGATCATCGTCGTCGTCTTTTGCCACGGCGTACCGAAGGCAACCTTGGGATAGGCGACCACCGGGGCGATCTTGGACAGCTTCTCGTAGTCTTCCTTGGTCAAGCCGGAGTAGGCGGCCAGAATGACGTCCGGAGTGGTCTTGGCAACGCCTTCGAAATTGATTCCGTCAGCCTCCGAATACATGGCAATCCCGGCGGCTTTCGGACCACTACCCTCACCTTGAGCCGTCTCGGTGACGCCCATTTCGGCCAGCCTGGCGTCGAACCATGGGGTCGACTTGTTCTCGTTACCGCCCCATTCCTGCAGCGGCATCCCAACGGGAACGACGCCGAGCGCAAGGGAGACATCGGCGTTCACCCACGAGACCGTGGCCACACGTTCGGGCTGCTCCTTAATGGTGGTCTTCCCGAACTTGTGCTCGATGGTCACCGGGAAGGCGTCAGGATTGGCCGATGTGCTCTGGGTATCTTCAGCGCCACCTTCGGTGGTTCCGCCGGCCGGGCCTGTGGAACAAGCGGACAGGGACAACAGTGCTACGGCAGCGGTGGCAACGACACCCTGCAAACGGAAACGCGGCAACGGGAGCTCCTCGGTTCGAATACGGGACAAACTTTAGTAAGGGTAGCCTATGTTTACTCCAATTAGGAAACGTTGACGTTCCCTATTTCGCTGGGTATGCCGTGGATGATGCTGCCCGGTGGCGCTGCGCCTTGTAATGTCGGTTGAGGAGCCCGTCATCACCACGTAAAATTTCCATAACGCAATACTCACTTTTCAAGCTACGAAAATGTCAAAGGAAAGAGGCTGACTATGAGCACGCAATTGTCCCCGGGCGACGTCCCTGAATCCTTCAGCCTGCCGGATGCCCACGGCGTGCCGGTGGACCTGGACGAATACCGTGGCCGCAGCGTCGTCGTCTATTTCTACCCCAAGGCCGAGACACCGGGATGCACCACCGAGGCCTGCGACTTCCGCGACAATCTCGCTTCGCTGCAGGGCGCCGGGTACAGCGTTTTGGGCATCTCCCCCGACGACCCGGATTCACTCGAATCCTTCAGCAGCAACCATGGACTGGCATTCCCCCTGCTCTCGGATGAGGATTTTGCCGTCTCCAAGGCGTGGGGCGCCTACGGCGATAAGGAATTCAACGGCCAAACGTTCACCGGAACCATCAGGTCCACGGTGGTGCTGAATTCAGACGGCAAGGTTGAGTTCGCCCAGTACAACGTCAATGCCGAAGGCCACGTCGCGGAACTTAAGTCCGCCCTCGGCGTGAAGTAGGCCCGGCCGGGGCGCCGGCCCCGGACATCCAGGATCCGCCGCCGGAACGGGCGGACCCCCCTCCCGGAACAGGCGGACCCACCTCCCGAAACAGGCGGACCCACCTCCCGAAACAGGCGGACCCACCTCGACAAAATGCTCCGCCTTGGGACAAATTGCCACCGGCGCCGGTGGCCTTAAGTCCCAAGGCGGAGCATTCTTCAGTTCCCCAGGGGCCCGAACTCATTTAGCTGCGTTTCGGGATTCTGCTTCCAGCGCGCCCTGGATGTGAAGTCCTCGATGGAAGCACAATGCCCGTTCGCGCGGATTCAGCGCGGTTCGGAAGGTTCCCGGGGCTCGCAAGTTCCGGAAGGCCCCCGGTGGCCCCCATAGCGGATCCCCAAAGGCAGGGCCCGGCTCCTACGATTCCCGGCGGATCAGTTCTCCCGTCGGCGCCGCGCCATCAACCGCCTGCCCCCGCAGGTATGTGCGCCGCACCAGGCCATTGAGCGACCGTCCCTCGTACGGGCTGATCGCGTTCTTGTGGTGCAGCTTGTTCACATCGACGACGAACGAGTCGTCCGCAGCCACCACCGCGAGGTCCGCGTCCTTGCCCACCGCCAGGCCGCCCTTGCGGGACAGCCGGGCCAGCGCGGCCGGCCGCGCCGACATCCACTCCACCACCTGCTCCAGCGGAATGCCCCGTTCGCGGGCGCCGGACCAGATCAGCGACAACCCCAGCTGCAACGAGGAAACCCCGCCCCAGGCAGTTCCGAAGTCGCCGGTGTCCAGATCCTTCAACTCCACGGTGCAGGGCGAATGGTCCGAGACGATGCAGTCGATGGTTCCGTCCTGCAGCCCCTGCCACAGTTGTTCCCGGTTGTCGCCTTCTCGGATCGGCGGGCAGCACTTGTGCGCAGTGGAACCGACCGGCACCTCTTCGGCGGTCAGCGTCAGGTAATGCGGGCAGGTTTCCACGGTGATTTTGACGCCGTCGCGCTTGGCCTCGGCGATAAGGGGCAACGCGTCCGACGACGACAAATGGAGGATGTGCGCGCGGACACCTGTGCGGCGGGCGCGCTCAATCACTGCGGCGATCGCCAGGTTTTCGGCATCCCGCGGTCGGGAGGCCAGGAACGAGGCGTATTCGTTACTGAAATCCTGCGGCGCGGTTTCGACGGTGTGCGCATCCTCGGCGTGCACGATCATCAGCGAATCGAGGCGAGCCAGTTCGGCCATGTCCGTTTCCATCTCGTCCACCTCCAGCGCCGGGAACTCGTCCACGCCGGAGTGCAGCAGGAAACACTTGAAGCCGAAAACCCCGTCGTCGTGCAGCTCGCGCAGGTCCGCAGTGTTGCCGGGCACAGCCCCGCCCCAGAATCCGATATCGACGAAGGCCTGGTCCCGCGCGGCGTCACGCTTCACCGCGAGCGCTTCGGTGTTCACTGTCGGGGGGATGCTGTTCAACGGCATGTCGATGATGGTGGTCACGCCACCTGCAGCGGCCGCACGGGTTGCGGAGGCGAAGCCCTCCCACTCGGTCCGGCCGGGTTCATTCACGTGGACGTGGGAGTCGACCAGTCCGGGGATCAGCGTTTCGTCGGGAGCGAGCTCAATCACTTCGCCGCCCTGTAAATCCGCGCCAAGGGGTTCCACAGACGTGATGACCCCGTCGCGAATTCCCACTTCAAGGGGGCCCGTCCCCTCGGCGATCATGACCTTCGAGCCACGGATCACCAAGTCGAAATCCTGTGCAGTTCCGGGCGCGTCCGGCGCGCCGGAGGCTGTTGTATTGGTGGTACTCATGCGCTCTGCCCTTCTGTGTTTACTATAAGTCTGCCATCGGAGGAGGCCGGGTGTGACTGTGCGGATGAGACCGCCGACGACAGTTGCCGGTCAGGATACAACGGCGCCAGTTGCCCGGCGGCCAGGGCTGTGCCTACGGTCCTGCCCACCCACTCCAGCAACGGACCCGCCTCAGAGCTGCACCGCTCGATATCCGGTTCAAATTCGGTCAAGGCGTAGGTGCGGCGAAAGCCGGCGGCCTCAAGTTGGTCGCTCTCCAAACCACTCCGGCCACACACTGCGACGACCGGTACCTGCGCGGCGGCCGAGGCCTGTGCCACGCCCAGCGGCGTCTTCCCCATCAGCGACTGCTCATCAAGACTGCCTTCACCGGTGATCGCCAAGGTGGCATCCGCCAGAAGAGAACCGAGTCCGGCCAGCTCGAACACAACGTCGATCCCGGCCCGGCGCTCGGCACCCAGCACTGCCATGGCCGCGTAGCCCACTCCTCCGGCAGCCCCGGCACCCGGAGCATTGAGGTGTCCGACGGCGGCGGGGCCGGCGTTCCGGGCCAGCACCAGAGCGAAACGGGCCAGCGCAGCGTCCAGTTCGGCAACGTCGTCGTCGGTGGCCCCCTTTTGCGGGCCGAAGACCGCCGCCGCGCCCGCTGCGCCAAGCAGCGGGATGTCGACGTCGGAGGCCAGGATGATTTCCACCTCGGCAATCCTGGGATTCAGGCCGGCCAGGTCGATCCGGTGCAGTCCCGCCAGGGCGGCTCCCCCGCCGGGCAGTTCACCGCCGTCGGCGTCGAGCATCCGGGCGCCCAGGCCTGTCAGCAGTCCTGCGCCGCCGTCGGTTCCGGCGCTGCCGCCGACGCCGAGGATGATCCGGCGGCATCCCGCGTCGAGGCAGAAACGGATCAGCTGGCCGGCGCCCAGACTGGTCGCTTCGAGCGGCGCCGGCGCCCCACCGGGCAGTACAGCGAGCCCGGAGGCAGCTGCCATTTCGACGACGGCCTCGGTGCCGCGGATCGCAACCGCGGCCTGGATCGGCTCCCCTGTCGGACCGGCCACCTCCGTGTAGTGGAGGGTGAAACCGGCGCCGACGGCAGCGTCCAAGGTTCCCTCGCCGCCGTCGGCCATTGGTGCCTTCACCACGTCCAGCTCCGGCAGCGCCGTGAGCAGACCCGCCTCCAGGTGGTCTGCCACGTCCGGTGCGGTCAGCGATCCCTTGAACTTGTCCGGTGCAATGACAACCCGCATAGGATTCCTAGACCAGGGCGGAGATTGCCGTCGGAGCGTCGGAGGGCGATTCGGCCAGTTCCTCGAATTCGGTCACCGCATCAATGCCCGCGCCGGACATCGAGACGTTGGTGATCCGCTCCAGGATGACCTCGACGACGACGGGCACCTGGTACTCGGACATCAGGCCGCGGGCCTTCTCGAATGCCGCCTGCAGGTCGCCGGCTTCGCGGACCCGAATCGCCTTGCAGCCCAGTCCTTCGGCGACCTTGACGTGGTCGACGCCGTAGCCCTCCAGCTCCGGGGTGTTGACGTTCTCAAAGTCGAGCGAGACGTGGTAATCCATGTCGAAGCCGCGCTGCGACTGGCGGATCAGTCCCAGGTAGGAGTTGTTGACGACGACGTGGATGTACGGCAGCTGGAACTGCGCCCCGACCGCCAGCTCTTCGATCATGAACTGGAAGTCGTAGTCGCCGGACAGGGCAACCACGGAGGCTTCCGGATCGGCCTGCGCCACGCCCAACGCCGCCGGGGCCGTCCAGCCCAAGGGACCGGCCTGGCCGCAGTTGATCCAGTTGCGCGGGTTGTAGACGTGCAGGAACTGGGCTCCGGCGATCTGCGACAGTCCGATGGTGGACACGTAGCGGGTATCGCGGCCGAAGGCGGTGTTCATTTCCTGATACACGCGCTGCGGCTTGACCGGAACGTTGTCGAAGTTGGTCTTGCGCAGCATGGTGGACTTCCGCTGTGCACACTCGTTGGCCCAGGAGTTCCAGTCCGGCAGCTTGCCGGCCTGCTGGCGCTCGCGTGCCACCTCGACCAGCCCGCGCAGGGCCGCACCGGCGTCGGACACTATGCCGAAGTCCGGCGCGAAGACCCGGCCGATCTGGGTCGGTTCGATGTCGATGTGGATGAACTTGCGGTCCTTGGTGTAAACATCCAGGGCACCGGTGTGGCGGTTCGCCCAGCGGTTGCCGATGCCGATGACGACGTCGGATTCCAGCATGGTGGCGTTGCCGTAGCGGTGCGAGGTCTGCAGCCCGACCATGCCGGCGGCCAGCCGGTGGTCGTCCGGGATAGTGCCCCAGCCCATTAAGGTGGGGACCACCGGGATGTTCAGCAGCTCGGCCAGCTCCACCAGGTCGGCGGACGCGTCGGCGTTGATGATGCCGCCGCCGGCGACAATCAACGGGTGTTTGGCTTCGGTCAGCATGTCCAGGGCCTTGTCCAGCTGCTTGCGCGTGGCCCCGGGCTTGTTGATCTGCAGCGGCTCATAGGAATCCGGATCGAATTCGATCTCGGTCTGCTGCACGTCCAGCGGCAGGTCGATCAGCACCGGCCCGGGGCGGCCGGTCCGCATTTCGTAAAACGCCTTTTGGAATGCGCCGGGGACCTGGGCCGCCTCCAGCACGGTCATCGCCATCTTGGTCACCGGCTTGGCGATTGAGGTAATGTCCACGGCCTGGAAGTCTTCCTTGTGCAGCTTGGCCACCGGTGCCTGGCCGGTGATGCACAGGATCGGAATGGAATCGGCCGACGCCGAGTAGAGGCCGGTGATCATGTCCGTGCCGGCCGGCCCGGAGGTTCCGATGCACACGCCGATATTGCCGGCCGCGGCGCGGGTATATCCCTCGGCCATATGCGAGGCACCCTCAACATGCCGGGCGAGGACGTGACCGATACCTCCGTGGGCACGCATCGCCGAGTAGAAGGGGTTGATGGCGGCGCCGGGCAGCCCGAAGGCCTGGGTGGCACCTTCCTTTTCCAGGATGGCAACAGCTGCGTCAACAGCACGCATTTTTGGCATGGGAATCTCCTATGAAAGTGGTGGCCGGCACGGCGCCGGATTAGTCTTTGTCGGGGCTGTTCTCGTCGCGTCCGGACAGCTGTTCGACCAGCTTGAACAGTCCGGAGTGGTCGAGGCTGCCCTCGCCCTGGTTGACCATGGAACCGACCAGCTGCGCGACGACGGCGCCCAGCGGGATGGTCACTCCGGCTTCGCGGGCGGCGGAGGTGACGATGTTCAGGTCCTTGTGGTGCAGCTGCAGGCGGAATCCGGGATCGAACGAGCGGTCCAGCATCTTCTGGCCCTTCTGGTCCAGCACCTTGGAGCCTGCAAGCCCTCCGCCGAGCACCTTCAATGCCGCTTCGGTGTCGACGCCGTAGGCCTCAAGGAAGACGACAGCTTCGCTGAGAGCCTCGATGTTGGCGGCGACGATCAGCTGGTTGGCGGCCTTGACGGTCTGGCCGGAGCCGGACGGGCCGACGTGCACGACGGTCTTGCCGACGGCGTCGAACACGTCCGATGCGGCCTCGAAGTCGGCCGTCTCGCCGCCGACCATAATGGACAGCGCACCGTCGATGGCGCCTGCTTCGCCGCCGGAGACCGGGGCGTCAAGGGGCTTGAGCCCTGCCTGCGCCGCGTCCTTGGCCAGCTGGCCGGCGACGTCGGGGCGGATGGTGGAAAAGTCGATCCACTGCGCGCCCTGCTTCGCGTTGGCGAAGATGCCGTCGTCGCCGGTGACTACCGCCTCGACATCCGGGCTGTCAGGAACCATGGTGATGACGACGTCGGCCTCCTTCACTGCCTCTGCCACGGTGCTGGCCCCCTTGCCGCCGTCGGCGACGAACTTGTCCACCTTCGCCGGGCTGCGGTTGTAGCCGGTGACCTGGTGGCCTGCCTTGACGAGGTTGACCGCCATTGGCAGTCCCATGATGCCGAGTCCAATAAATGCAACGTTTGCCATGATGTGTCCTTTTCGAAGTGTGGGTGGCTGCCTGAGGCTGCGCTGTGTTTGCGGGGTTGCGCGGTGATCTGGGGTGTAGCTGCGCGGTGGTCGCCGGGAGCGTCCCGCCCTATTTGGCGGCTGCTCCGGTTGCGGCCCAATCGAATGCGGATTCCTGCGGAGCCTTATACTCGAGGCCGACCGGTCCGGTGTAGCCGAGGCTGCGACTGGTTTCGATCCATTCGTGGATCGGCAGGTCACCGCTGCCGGGAGCGCCGCGTCCGGGAGAGTCTGCGATCTGGACGTGGCCGAATTCGGCGGCGTGGTTCTGAATCACCGTTGCGACGTCGTCGCCGTTGACCGCCAGATGGAAGAAGTCTGCCAGCAGGGCGATGTTGGTGATTCCGCGGGCCTTGACCTTCTCGATCACGGCGACGGCTTCGGCGGCCGTCTTCAGCGGGTAGGCGTCGGCGCCGCTGACCGGTTCCACCAGCACGGTGCCGCCGATAGGGGCGACAGCCTCTGCGGCGAGCACCAGGTTGTCGACGGCGAGCGCGTCCTGTTCCTCTGGGCTGGATCCCTCGACCCGGTTCCCGTACAGCGCATTGAACCCCTTGCAACCGAGCCGTTCGCCGATTCCTGCGACGACCTCGAGATTGTCGCGGAATTCCTGGCTGCGGGCGGGCCAGGAGACAAGGCCGCGTTCGCCACCGGGCATATCTCCGGCATTGAAGTTCAACCCCGTCAGCTGCACACCGGCGTCGGTAATCGCCTTCTCGAATTCGGCGATCTCTTCCGCACTGGGCGTTGAAGTGGGGAATGGCCACCAGAACTCGACGGCGTCAAAACCGGCGGCCTTCGCGGCCGCCGGGCGCTCCAGCAACGGCAGCTCGGTGAGGAGGATGGAGCAATTCACGGTGTAGGACATGAGATCTCTTCCTTGTTCGACTTCGCGTTTAGTTCCATATTGTGGAGTTTGTCTTTTGCTTTATGAAAATACTAGGACGAGTGGCGGGATGCGTCAACCCCTCGCGGGGCGACCTGTTCGCCACCTGACCCTCACCAAGGCACGACGCCCGCCCAGCATCGATCCACGCACGGCACCCGCCCAGCACCGGTCCACGCACGGCACCCGCCCAGCATCGGTCCACGCACGGCACCCGGCGTGATCGGCCCGCCATGAGCACAGAATTGGCTGCTCCCTAAAGAATCGCCGCTCCCCTGACCAGAATTTGGCCTCCCCTAAGGAATCGTCCCTAGCAACCGGCGAACCCTTAGGGAACGGCATAGTCCACAGTGGAAGCGCCAACCACCCCGATTCAGCGGGCACCAATCCCACGATTTTTGAGCGGCTTTTGGTGCCCTGCAGCGCGCCGACGTTCCCGAAGGCCCCCGAAGGTCCCCCGCAGCAAAATACTCAGGCGCTCATACCCATGCGATTCTTCAGCAGCGCCCTCATGATCCGCTCCCTCAGTTCAACCTCACGGAACAGGTCGGCCCATTCGATTCGGATAATGGTCCACCCTTCCTCGATCAAAGCCTTCTCACGACGCCGCTCTTGGAACAGCACTTCATTGGTGGGGGCGTAATCGAAGTACTTGCTCCTGCCGTCGAATTCCAGAGCCACCTTGTGCTCGCGCCATGCGAAGTCCAGGCGGTGCGGTCCGTTCCTGGTTTCAACCCGCAGCTGCTGCTCTGGAACAGGAATCCGCATTGCGCGAATCGAATCAAGGGCCAGAGTCTCACCGGGCGATTCGGATAACGAACTGGCGTTCGCCATCACCTGCCGGGCCCTGGCGATTCCCTTGAATCCACGCATCCTACTGAGCACGGAGTCAACGAGTTCGCGATCTGCCCCCATCCAGAACGAGCTCTCTGCAGCAATCAGCGCAGATTGATAGGCGAAGATCCGAGAACAATCCACGACAGTCCGCTCCAGGGAGGTAACGGGCAGACCAGAATTCCAGGTCACCTCAGACGGCGGGACCATTGCCTTATAGCTCCGCACATCCGCGGCATGACTCGTGGGAGACCCAGAGGAAGGCCTGGAAATGTGGATCAGTGGATCCGGCCGCCACAAATACACACCATGCACCCGCGCCGCTGATGTATGACTGTATGCACCGTCCAATACCCCGACCGTTTCCATCGCCCGCAAGTGTGCATGGAGAATTTGAACCGCCCGCGCGTCGTCATCCACCAGCCCCCTCCACCATGGGCCATCCGCGTAGCAGCCCCGCCGCACCCGGATCAGCTGACTGGATGAAACCATCTCCCGGATTCGGAGTTCGGTCAGCCCCCGGTCTTTCAGCTCGAAAGTGAGCCACAGCTTGTTGCGGCCGGGGATCTGCTGATGTGACGACATGCATTCAAGTCTGCCCTGCAGCCCGCCGTCATTGGAATGGACCGCCTCTGTATGTGGATAACCCCAACGGCCTCGACATGAACCCGGCGAAACGGCGCCCCGACGTGTGCACAGAAGTGGTTGCTCCCTGAGGGTTCGCCGCTCCGCTAACCAGAATCAGGCCTCACCTAAGGAATCGTCCGTAGCAACCGGCGAACCCTTAGGGAACGGCATAGTCCATGGGGTCGAGCGTTCGCAGTTCGACGCCGGTTCTCCCTGGCCAGCGCGATTCACGAGTTGACCGGCGAGTTCCGATCACCCAGCGGGGGCATCGTCGCCACGCTAGAAATTATTCAGGCGGGTCTGGAGTGTCCGGCTGGACGCGACCGCCTCCCCGCCTACAGCGCCTGGCCGGCGGGAGACCATGTCCCGGTCAAACGAATCGAGCACCTGATCCACGGGACTCGGGGCAAAGACGACACCCACCCCCTTCCAGAAGGCGCGGGCAATTTCCCGAGGCGAACGGACCATCGGCTTCCGTTTCCCGACAGGGGTGAACATTCTTCCGATGTAGATGAGTGCGGCGACAGCCGCGATGATGACCAGCAGCAGTGACATGGCAATTCCTTGGACGGTTGAAACGATGGGTCGGGATTCCTGGCAGCGGCCGGGCCCGGATGAGCTCCGGCGGCTTCCATGTATCGATCATCGATCCATCGCCCGCGAAGAAACAGTGGCATAAATGACCCTCTACGCTAATTTTCTGCCATACTGGTTGTATGTTGAAATCCGTGGCCGTCGTTGCCCTTCCCGGTCTCTCCCCCTTCGAGTTCGGCATCATCTGCGAGGTGTTCGGCTGGGACCGTTCCGGGCTCGACGTCGGCCTTCCGGAGTTCGATTTCCGCATTTGCACCGCCACCCCGGGCCCGGTGCCCACAGAGATGGGTTTCTCCGTCCAGGTGGACCAGGACATGACCGCGGCAGCGGATGCCGACCTGGTCATCATGGCTCCTCATAACCGCACCCCGCTGCCCGCCGTCGTTATTGACCAGCTGCAGGCCGCGGCAGCACGCGGCGCCCGGTTGGTGTCGGTGTGCACCGGGGCGTTCTCACTGGCGGAAGCGGGCCTGCTCGACGGACGCTGCGCCACCACCCATTGGATGCACTCGCCCGAGTTCGCCGCGACCTACCCCGGGGTCCGGGTCGACGAGAACGTGCTCTACGTCGAGGACGGGAACATCATCACCAGCGCAGGTTCGGCGGCCGGCATCGACGCCTGCCTGCACCTGATCCGTCGGGAGTTCGGTGCCAAGGCTGCCACCGCGATTGCCCGCGGCATGGTGGTTCCTCCGCATCGGGACGGCGGGCAGGCCCAATACATCGACCGCCCAATCCCCGCGCGCGCCGGCGACACCATGGAAGACCTGCTGGTCTGGCTGGCGGTCAACCTGGACCAGGAGTTTTCGGTCAATGAACTTGCGGCCCGCGTGCACATGTCCGACCGCACGTTCGCCAGGCGTTTCCGCGCGGAAACAGGGACGACGCCGGCAGCCTGGGTTAACTCCCAGCGCATCCTCCGGGCCCAGACGCTGTTGGAGGAGACACAGCTGAGCATCGACGAGGTCGCCCGTGAGGCCGGGTTCGGCCAGGCCGTGCTGCTGCGCCACCATTTCAATCGGGCGTTGGGCACCAGCCCCGCAGCTTACCGGCGCACCTTCCGCGGCGCGGCTGCCAACAGCGCAGAGCAGCCGGCATAACGACGACGCCCCTGCCAAGGGCTGCGACCCGGCTAAGTACAGCTAAAGTGCCGGCGACGCCCGCTAAATGTTGGCGACGCCCGCTAAATGCCATGCTCCGCTTTCGCCGCAGTCCCACTCAGCTCTTGGCGGAAGTGTCACGGACGTCGCGCTCCACCTGTCTACGGTGAGAGTGACGACGACGGAAGGAGTCACTATGTCAACGATTGCCATTATCGGAGGGCACGGAAAAGTTGCCATGCATTTGGCCCGGATGCTGTCCGACGGCGGCCACCAGGTCAGTTCGTTGTTCCGCAATCCAGACCATCGCAGCGACGTGGAGTCTACGGGTGCGACGCCGGTTGTCGCCGACGTCGAACACCTCTCGACCGACGAAATCGCCGAGCTCATCGCAGGACACGACGCGGTGGTCTGGTCGGCCGGTGCCGGCGCCAGCGGCGGCACTGCCGCCACGTACGCCGTGGACCGCGATGCCGCAATCCGCTCCATGGACGCAGCGCAGAACGCAGGCGTGCGGCGCTACGTGATGGTGTCCTTCATCGGCTCCAGGAACGACCATGGCATTCCGGAAAGTGAGGCGCTGTTCGATTACGCAGAAGCCAAGGCCGCGGCTGACGACTATTTGCGCGGCACGTACCTGGAATGGACCATTCTCGGCCCCGGCATGCTCACTGAAGACGTCGGCAACGGGCTGATCGAAGCCGCGCCGGAGCCTGCCGACAATAAGATCAGCCGCGAGGATGTTGCCCGCGTTGCAGCCTTCGTGCTGGACAAGCCGGAAACCGCCGGTCGCTTCATCGCGTTCAATAACGGCGATACACCAATCGAGGACGCCATCAGCGTGGCATGACTGCTCCGGACGACGTTTGATGCCTCAGGCGCCCTGAAGGCTGGGGCCCCGGTGACTACGCCGCCCCAAATAACGACGACGGCGGCTGCCGGGCGCTGCCCGCCGGGCAGGATCTGCTGGCAGCGGGGCTCGGCCGCGAAAATGGCGGTGGGCACCACCGTTTTCGCGGCGCGGGACCGTTTTCGCGGCGCGGGACCGTTTTCGCGGCAGCGGGGCTCGGACAAGCCACCTCAGCCCAGCTTCACCTGGCGGTTCACGTCCTTGTACAGCAGGTAGCGGAATTTCGAAGGTCCGCCGGCGTAGCAGGCCTGCGGGCAGAAGGCGCGCAGCCACATGAAGTCGCCTTCCTGCACTTCCACCCAGTCCTGGTTCAGCCGGTACACAGCCTTGCCTTCCAGCACGTAGAGCCCATGCTCCATCACGTGGGTTTCGGCGAACGGGATGGTGCCACCGGGTTCGAAGGTGACGATGTTGACGTGCATGTCGTGCGACAGGTCTGCCGGGTCGGCGAACCGGGTGGTCTTCCAGGCGCCATCGGTGTCCGGCATGGCGACGGGTTCGACATCCTTCTCGTTGGTGACAAACGCGGCGGGCGCATCGATCCCGTCGACGGCTTCATACGCCTTGCGCACCCAGTGGAACCGGGCCGGCTCGTCGCCGTCGTTGGCCACTGTCCACTGCGACGACGGCGGGATGAAGGCATACCCACCCGGCTCCAGCGTGTGCTGCTCACCCCCCAGGGTCAGCGCCAGGGTGCCTTCCATCAGGAACAGCACGCCCTCGGCCTCGGGATTGGATTCGGGACGGGTGCTGCCACCGCCGGGCGAGACCTCCATGATGTACTGCGAGAAGGTTTCGGCGAAGCCGGACAGCGGCCGCGCCAGCACCCACAGCCGCGTCTTATCCCAATGCGGCAAGTTGCTGGTGACAATGTCGCTCATCGTCCCGCGCGGAATCACCGCATAAGACTCGGTGAACATTGCCCGGTCGGTCAACAAATCGGTCTGCGGCGGCAAGCCGCCGTGCGGGGCGTAGTAACGCGTATCAGCCATGGGTTTCCTCTCGAATGATGCGCCCGAAGGCCGGCCCCCTGGCGGACTGGCGCCCGACGGCCAGCCGCCCGAAACTACCGGCTCCGGCGCAGATTAGTGCGCGGCTTTAGGATGGGCCAGCGCGAACAACTCGGCTTCACTGATGCCGACGTCGGAATCCAGCTCGGCGGCCGAGACCGCCCCGCAGAGCAGCCCCCGGTGGGCGAACCTGGCCAGCGCGCGCGCCGTCGCCGGTTCATCCATCACCTCGGAAGCCACCTGGTGCACATAGTTGTGCAGCCGGCGTGCGGCCGCCTCCCACCCCTGCCGGTAGAAGGCATAGGTGGCCAGGAAACGCGTGGGCAGCTGGGCCGGATGCATGTCCCAGCCCTGGTAGTAGCCGCGTTCCAGATGCCGGCGGACCAACCGGGCGTGGAGCTGCCAGGCCTGCTGCTTCTGCTCGTCGGAGCCGGCCGGAATGATGTTGGTGGACCCGTCGGAAAGCCGCACCCCGGTGCCGGCCACGGCGACCTGCATGACCTCCTTGGCGTAGTCCGCGGCCGGATGCTCCATTGACTGGTATTGAGCCGCGATCTGCAGCGCATCGCTGTAGTCATAGGTGCCGTAGTGCAGCGCGGTGATCCGGCCGGCGCCGCGGTGCAACAACTGGGCCACCGGCACCGTGCCGTCCGCGGCCAGGATCAGCTGCGGAGTTTCCATCTGCACCTCGAACCGCAGCCGGCCCTCATCCAGCCCGTGGGCGGATTCGAGCCGGCGGCAGGCAGCGACCATGGCTTCGACCTGCGCCGCGGTGCTGACCTTGGGCAGCGTCAGCACCAGCCCGTCCGGCAAAGAGCCCGCCTCGGCCAGCGTGCTGACGAACAGGTCAAGCGTGCGCAGCCCGCGACGGCGGGTATCCGCCTCGAAACACTTGAACCGGATCCCGACGAAGGGTGGAGCGGTGCCGGCCTGCACCGCCTCGGCGACCAGCCGGCCGGCGCGGACGGCGTCGGCGTCCTCTTCGTCGTCGGGCCGGTGTCCGTAGCCGTCCTCAAAGTCCAGCCGCAGATCCTCAACCGGCTCGGCGCCCAGCTTCGCGGACGCCTTGGACGCGATCCGCGAGGTCAGACGGTCGTCGAACCCGAGGTTACGGCACAGTGCCTCCATGCCCCCGGCCTGTTCGACGGCGGCCAGCGCCTCGGTGCCCCAGGCACCCGGCAGCGACGGTTCGTATTTGTCCGCCGGCACGTACACGGTGTGCACGGGCTGGCGGGAACCGTCGTCGCCGGGGTAGGCACGCGCCAACAGCTCGTCGGTCTCCGCCAGCGCCTCATCGAGCGCGGCATAGTCTTCCGGACGGAATGCCGTGGCAGAAGCAGTGCCGGAGGTGGTGGCGGGATCTGCGGCTGCACTCATGCCTAGTCCACCAGCTTGTAGGCGGGCAGCGTGAGGAAGTCCGTGTAGCCTTCGGACAGGCTGATGTCGCCCACCAGGCGGCTGGCCGGTTCGAAGTACTTCACGTAATTGTCTTCGCCGAACTCGCCGCGCAGCCGCTCGGTCTCCTCGGCCAGGATGGCCCGGACCAGATCCTCGGTGACCCGCTTGCCGCTGTCGGCCAGCTGTACGTTGTTGCGCAGCTGCTGCCACACCTGCGAGCGGGAGATTTCGGCCGTGGCCGCGTCCTCCATCAGGTTGTGGATGGCCACCGCGCCGTTGCCGGAGAGCCAGACCGCGACGTAGTTCACGGCCACGTAGAGGTTGGACCGCAGTCCCGCTTCGGTGACTTCGCCGTCGGTGGCCGCCACATTGAGCAGGTCGGCGGCGGTGACGGTGACGTCGTCGCGCTTGCGGGCCACCTGGTTCGGGGCATCGCCGAGCACCGAGTCGAAGACCTCCTTGCACAGCGGCACCATGTCCGGGTGCGCCACCCAGGAGCCGTCGAACCCGTCGTTGGCCTCGCGGGTCTTGTCGTCGCGGACCTTGGCGAAGGCCCGCTCGGTGGTCTCCGGCTCGCGCCGGTTGGGAATGAACGCGGCCATCCCGCCCATCGCGAAGGCGCCCCGGTCGTGGCAGGTCTTCACCAGCTGCTCGGTGTAGGCACGCATGAACGGCGCGGTCATCGACACACTGGCGCGGTCCGGCAGGATGAACTCGTCCCCGGCGTCGCGGAAGTACTTGATCATGCTGAACAGGTAGTCCCACCGCCCGGCGTTCAGCCCGGAGGCGTGCTCGCGCAGTTCGTAGAGGATTTCGTCCATCTCGAACGCGGCCGGAATCGTCTCGATCAGCACCGTGGCCCGGACCGATCCCTGCGGCACTGACACGTAGTCCTGGGCGAAGACGAACACATCGTTCCATAGCCGCGCCTCAAGGTGGCTTTCCAGTTTCGGCAGGTAGTAGTACGGGCCGCTGCCATGCTCCAGCAGGTACTTCGCGTTGTGGAAGAAGTGCAGCCCGAAGTCCACCAGCGCGCCGATGGCCGGTTCGCCGTCGACCAGGATGTTGTCCTCCGGCAGGTGCCAGCCGCGGGGCCGGGCGACGACGACGGTCAGCGGCACGTCCTCGCGGAGCTTGTACTCCTTGCCTTCCGGCGAGGTGAAGCCCAGGGTGCCCCGGGCGGTGTCATACAGATTGACCTGCGAATCGATGACGTTGTGCCAGTTCGGCGTGCTGGCGTCTTCCAGGTCGGCCAGCCACACCTTGGCTCCGGAGTTGAGGGCGTTGATCGCCATCTTGGCCGGCGACACCGGGCCGGTCATCTCCACCTTGCGGTCCTGCAAATCGGCCGGCGCTTCGGCGACCTTCCAGTCGCCTTCGCGAATGTGGCGGGTCTCGGTCAGGAAGTCCAGCTTGCCGGTCTTGGCCACTTCCTCGCGGCGGGCGGAGCGCGCCGCCAGCCGCTCGTCCCGCGTGCCGCGGAACTTCTGGTGCAACGCTTCGATGAACGCCAGCGCCTCGTCGGTGAGGATTTCTCCGGCCCGCTCGACCGGTGCCTCGGTTTTAAGTTCGATGCTCATCTGGACTACTCCTTGGACTGGCCGGCGGCTTCCGCAACTGCGGAGGCGACGTCGGCCGCTACGTGCGGGTCGAAGACGCTGGGAATGATGTAGCTGGCGTTGAGCTCACCGGGCTCCACCCGCCGGGCGATGGAGTCCGCAGCGGCGGTCAGCATCGGCGTCGTAATGTCGGTGGCGCTGGCATCAAGCAGCCCGCGGAAGAATCCGGGGAAGGCCAGCACATTGTTGATCTGGTTGGGGAAGTCGCTGCGTCCGGTGGCGACGACGGCGGCATGCTGGGCGGCCACCAGCGGATCAACTTCCGGGTCCGGATTGGCCATGGCGAAGACGATGGCGTTGTCGGCCATCGCCTTGATCTGCTCTTCGCCGAGCACATCGGGAGCGCTGACGCCGATGAAGACATCAGCACCGGCCATGGCTTCGTGCAGCGAGCCGCTGAACTCTTGCTGGTTGGTGTGTTCGCCAATCCACTGGCGGTGCGGATCAGAGTGCTGCTGGCCCTTATGGATAGCGCCTTCGCGACCGCAGGCAATGATGTTCGTGGCTCCCTGAGCCTTCAACAGCTGGATGATGGCATGTCCGGCCGCACCGACGCCGGACACGACGATCGCCGTATCCTCGATCTTCTTGTCCACCACGCGCAACGCATTCTCCAGCGCCGCCAGGGTGACGATCGCGGTGCCGTGCTGGTCGTCGTGGAAGACCGGAATATCCAGCTCTTCGCGCAGCCGGTCCTCGATTTCGAAGCAGCGCGGCGCCGCGATGTCTTCAAGGTTCACGCCGCCGTAGACCGGGGCCAGCGCCTTGACGATACTGATGATTTCCTCGGTGTCCTGGGTGTCGAGGCAGACCGGCCAGGCGTCCACGTTGGCGAACTGCTTGAACAGCGCGGCCTTGCCTTCCATCACCGGCAGCGCGGCGGCGGGGCCAATATTGCCAAGTCCCAGCACAGCGGAGCCATCGGTGACGACGGCGATGGTATTGCGCTTGACGGTGAGCCGGCGGGCGTCCTCGGGGTGGTCGGCGATGGCCCGGCAGACGCGCGCGACGCCGGGCGTGTAGGCGCGGGAGAGCTCGTCGCGATTGCGCAGGGCGACCTTGGGCATCACCTCGAGCTTGCCGCCCAGATGCATCAGGAAGGTGCGGTCACTGACCTTGACGACGCTGATCCCATCGAGTGCATCGAGGGCATCGCGCACTTCCTCGCCGTGCTCATCATTGACCGTGTTGCAGGTGACGTCGACGATGATGCTGTCGTGGCGGGATTCGGCCACGTCGAGGGCCGTAATCGCCGCACCGGCCGCACCAACGGCGGCAGCCAGCTCCGTGGTCGCCGTAAAGCTCGACGGCGCCTTCACGCGAAGGGTGATTGAGTGTCCGGGGCTGGGGCTCGCCATAAATCCTCCTCATAAGCGTTCACTGAATGCAGCTACTGCAGTCAGCCGCTGTGCTTCTTTTTCGTATTATGGATATTATTATCTGACTTACGGAAATACAACCCGGAAAGCACTTCTCCATTCCGGATCATGGAACTAGGATAGGGTGTAGATTTCCGCACCACGGATTAAAGTTGTCACAAAGCATAGGGGAAGAGTCACATGGCCGAACGAGTTTCCGGCGGCGTCCAGTCTGTCGAGCGGGTTTTCGAGCTATTGGAACTAATCACGGACGCCGGCGGCGAAGTCACACTCAGTGAGCTGTCCTCCTCCACAGACCTCCCGCTGCCGACTATTCACCGGCTGCTCCGCACGCTCGTCGCCCGGGGATATGCCCGACAGCTTCCGAACCGCCGCTACGCCCTCGGCCCCCGGCTGATCCGACTGGGCGAAGGTGCCAACAAGCAGCTTGGCGCACTGGCGATGCCGCAGCTGCGCGACCTGGTGGATGAACTCGGCGAAACATCCAACATGGCAGTACTCGACGGCGACATGGTCGTCTACATCGCACAGGTTCCCTCACAGCACTCCATGCGGATGTTCACCGAAGTGGGCCGGCGCGCGCACACCCACGACACCGGCGTCGGCAAGGCGATGCTCGCCCAGCTCAGCGACGACGTCGTCCGTGGCATCGTGGGCCGGGTGGGCATGCCGACCCACACCGATAAGAGCATTGGCGACGTCGAAGACCTGATCAGTGAACTGGGGAAGATCCGCGAGCGCGGCTACTCCATCGACGAGCAGGAACAGGAACTGGGCGTGCGCTGCTTCGCCATGGCCGTGCCGGATGCACCCACCCCCACCGCCATCTCCGCCTCCGGTCCGGTCGCCCGCGTCGATGAGTCCTTCGCCGCGCGCGCCGTCCCGGCCCTCACCGATGCCGCCCAGGCGATCTCCAAGGAGCTGAACCGTTCCGTCGCCGGCGAGTGAACGGCCCGATCCGTTCCTGCGGGTCGGACGCATAAAGCTCGACCGGACGTTCGGCTTATTCACTGAATGAAGCCCCTTCAGGCCATTGACCTGCACCGTCCCAGGAACTATGTTGAACATGTTCACTGAACGCGTTCAAGGAGGGTCATGGGCGTACGGGCCGAACAGCGGGACAAACGCCTCCGGGACGTCAGGGAGGCGACGTGGCGCCTTTTCCAAGACCAGGGGTACGAGTCGACAACGGTTCGCCAAATTGCCACGAAGGCGAATGTAGCAACCGGAACGGTGATGAATTTCGGCGGCAAGGAGACGCTGCTCCTGGCACTGTTCGAAACTGCAATCGCCGAGCACATGGAGCCTTCTCCCCGCCAGGACGCCACCGCCGTCGACGCGGTGTGGCACCACTACAAGCCTTACTTCGACTTTTACGCCAGCGTGCCGGAACTGGCGCGCTCCTACGGGCGGATCCTGCTTTCCCCCGCTGCCCGGGGGCACCCGGCGCTCGGCTCCCAGGCGCGGGACTTCAACACCCTGGTTGCCAGGGACATTTCGAACCGGCACCCCCTCGCGCCTGAAAATGACGCCGCACGGATGGCGGAGGCCCTCTTCGGGCTCTACATCCACGCGCTTGTTGCCTGGGTGAGCAGCGCGGCCACTCTTGATGAAGCGACGGCGTCATTCCGCCAGCAGATCGCATGGCAACTCGCCCGCTTCGATAATGCGTAAGGAATAGACATGCCGATCATCCCCGACCCGCTGTGGCCCGTCGTCGTGCTCGCCCTGATCCAAGTCGTCGATGCAGTAATGTGCCTGGGCCCGGTGGCATTCATTCGCGACTGCTTCGACGACGTGAAGTTCCCCCGCAAGTGGTGGTGGATGATGCCGGTCATTAAGTTCGCCGCTGCCGCGGGACTCACGGCGGGTATCTGGATTCCGGGGCTGGGCCTGCTGACCGGATCCGCGCTCATTCTGTACTTCGTCCTGGCGATCGGGATGCACATCCGCGCCCGGGATTTCGGCCGGAACCTGTTCGTCAATGCCAGCGGCATGCTGTTGATCTGCATTGCTGTCACCCTGTTCAGCTTCATTATTTAGGCCCGACGGCGTCAATTCCAGGCTCGGCGCCGCCTATTGCGAAACGCTGAACACGTGTTTAGCATATTAAACATGCGTTCAGGATCAATGAAACCAGGCAGCGATAACCGCGGGGATCTAAGCACCCGTGCCCGGGTGCGGGATACCGCCATCGACCTGTTTGGCCGGCATGGATTCCGCACCAGTGTGCGGGCAATCGCCGAAGCTGCCGGGGTAAGCCCCGGGCTGATCCTGCACCACTTCGATTCCAAGGAAGGGCTTCGGCAGTCCTGTGACGAGCATGTGCTGGGAAAAATCCGCGAGCAAAAGGAGCACGGCGTCACCCGGGGGTCCGTCCACCAGATGCTGTCGGCCATGGCCGCCGTCGAGGAGTCTGCGCCTTTGGTTGGTTACGCCCTGCGCAGCTTGCAGTCCGGGGGCAAGCTGGCCAAGTCATTCATCGACCACTTTGTGACAGACGCGGAGGAATGGATCACCGACGGCGTGGCCGCGGGAACCATCATTCCGTCACGGGACGAGAAAGCCCGCGCGCGTTTCCTGACAATCCAGGGTTTTGGCGCCCTCATGCTCGACGCTGCGCTGAACCCGCCGGACGACCCCTCGGATTTCGCCGCAGTCCTGCACGGCTACATTCAGCGGAACGGGCTGCCGACGGCCGAAGTCTACACAGAGGGGCTGATGAAGGACAGGGCAATGCTGGACGCCTACCTGATGTACGTGACAGATCCGCCGGGAGACGACCAAGCCTCCGGACAACCCGCAAAACCCTGAATCGTGGAAAAGGTGTTTCCCATGTCTGCTGTTATTGACGTGCGCAACCTGAGCAAGTCGTTCGGATCCGTGCGTGCCCTTGATGATCTGGACCTGAGGCTGGAACCAGGCGAGGTCCACGGTTTCCTTGGCCCCAATGGTGCAGGGAAATCGACAACAATTCGTGTGCTGCTGGGACTGCTGCACGCCGACGCCGGCGCCGTCAGGGTGTTCGGCCAGGATCCGTGGACCAAGGCCGTCGGCCTGCACCGCCGTCTGGCTTATGTGCCCGGGGACGTGAATTTGTGGCCCAAGATCACCGGCGGGGAAGCGATCGATTACTTCGCCAGCCTGCGCGGCGGCGTCGACAAGGCCCGCAAGCAGAACCTGCTGGAGCGTTTCGACCTGGACCCGACCAAGAAGACCCGCTCATATTCGAAGGGCAACCGGCAGAAAGTGGCCTTGATCGCGGCCCTGGCCAGCGACGTCGAACTGCTGGTCCTCGATGAGCCGACGTCGGGACTGGATCCGCTGATGGAGCTGGTCTTCCAGGACTGCATCGGCGAGGCCAAGCGGGCGGGGCGTACTGTTCTGCTGTCCAGCCACATCCTGGCCGAGGTCGAAACGCTGTGCGACAAGGTGACAATCATCCGCCAGGGCCACGCGGTCCAAAGCGGCACCCTCGCCGAGTTGCGCCACCTGCGCCGCACGTCCATCACGGTAGTGTGCGACGGCGACGCCACCTCGGTGGAGCGCCTGTCCGGCGTCCACGATGTGCGGCGTGACGACGGCCGGGTGATGTTCACCGTCGACGACGATGCGCTGCCGACCGCTATGGAACACCTGCTGCCACTGGGCATCCGCTCACTAATCAGCACTCCGCCCACGCTCGAGGAGCTCTTTGTCCATCAGTACGGCTCCGCCGACGCAGTGCCCGCTGGAGGTGAACAATCATGAGCGCCACGATGACGGCGCCGCGGAGAGCCCATCGCAGCCACCGGGCCGATGGCGGCGGGTCCCTGACGGGAACCGGCCGACTCGCGCGGTTTGCTCTGCGCCGCGATCGGATACAGATTCCGGTGTGGGCCATCGCGCTGGGCGGCACAATCGGCTACTTCCTGGTGGTGATTCCCATCGCCTATCCGGATCCAGCGGCCCTGCAGACGCGCGCGGCCATCATGAAAGAACCGGCCGGAGCCATGATGGCCGGTCCCGGATACGGGCTGGACAATTACACGTTCGGCGCCATGGTCTCCAACGAACTGCTCGGCTGGCTTGCCGTGGCCTCGGCGCTGATGTCCATTTTCCTGGTCACCCGCCATACGCGGGATGAAGAGGAGACGGGCCGCGCCGAGTTGATCAGGGCAAACGTCGTCGGCCGCCACGCGCCACTGACCGCGGCCCTCATCACGCTGGCCGTGGCCAACATCGCCATGGGGGCGCTGCTGTCGGCGGCGCTGATAGCCAACGATCTGGCAGTGGCCGACTCGCTGGCCATCGGAGCCGGCGTCGGGCTGGCCGGACTGGTGTTCGGCGCCGTCGCCGCGGTGACGGCCCAGCTGAGCGAGCACGCCCGCGCCGCGTCGGGAATGGCCGGGGCTGTGTTGGGGCTGGCCTATGTGCTGCGCGGTGTTGGCGATGCACAGGAGATCGGCGGAAGCTTCCTGTCCTGGCTCTCCCCCATCGGATGGACGCAGCAAACGCGGGCGTTCGTGGACCTGCGCTGGTGGCCGCTGCTGTTGTGCATCGCGCTGACGGCCGTCCTGTTGGTTGCTGCATTCCTGCTCGCCGGCAGGCGCGACGTCGGAGCCGGGCTGATGGCCGCGAAGCGGGGCCGGGCGAATGCGACTCCGGCTCTGGTGCATCCGGCCGGGCTGGCGCTGCGGATGGAACGCGGAAGCATCCTTGGCTGGGCCGTGGGACTGTTCCTCACCGGTCTGCTGACCGGGTCCCTGGGGCAAGGAATAGTGGACAGCTTCGAATCCCAGCCGCAGCTGGCCGAGGTCTTTGGCGGCGGCAGCGGCGGGGACCTGTTGCGCCAGACGATGGCGTCGTTCCTGGGCTTCTTCGCTATGGGCGTTGCCGTCTTCGCGGTCGTGTCCGTGAATCGGATGCGCAAGGAGGAAACCGAAGGGCGAACCGGCGCCGTGCTGGCCACCGACATAACCCGGCCGCACTGGCTGCTGAGCACGTTTGCGGTGACCGCGGTCAGCTCCGCTGTCTTACTGCTGGTTTCCGGCTTTGGACTCGGCCTCGGCGCGGGTGCTTCAATCGGTGAAATGTCACTGGCATGGGACTTCACGGTTGCATCGCTGGCCTACTGGCCGATTGTGCTTTGCTTTGCCGGCCTCGCCGTGCTGGCCTATGGCGTGCTCCGGGCCGGGGTCTGGTGGGTCTGGATCCTCCTCGTCGGGTCCATCCTGATTGGCCTGTACGGGCCGGTCCTCAACCTTCCAGAGGCCGTGCTCGACGCCGAACCGTTCGGGCTGGTCCCGCAGGTTCCCGGGGCTGAGCTTGAGGCGGCGCCGCTGGTGTGGATGTCCGTGGTGGCCATCGCGCTGACCGCCGCCGGAACGCTGGCCTTCCGGAACCGCGATTTGGAGGCATAACGACGCAGTCGAGCACGATGACGGCGGGCGGCTGGCTGTGTGCCGCCTGCCGTCGTCGTCATCTTGACAGATCAAGCCTCTGCCATGAGCGCAAGGTCAACACTGCCGCCAGCGCTGCAAGGGGCAGAACCAGCAGCAACTGCACCGTCATGACGGGGCCGACGCCGGCATCCATCCGTGCCGCCCACAGCCCCGGCGTCGAAAAGGGGAACCAACCACCGGCGCCCGCCATAACAGCCATTTGCGCGGCGAGGACGATGGCAATGATCGTGCCGATTGCGGCGAGATAACCGCGGCCCAGGATTGCCGCCCACGCGCAGGGCAGGGCCAGCAGCCCCGACAGAACGGTGATCACCGCAGCCTTCCCCGCCATCGCCAGCACCACGGCGTTGATCCCTCCCATCCCCAATAGGACTCCCGCGGCGAGCAGCACCGGGACCAGCAGCGCCGCGACGAATACCGGCCAGACCGTCAGGATCACCAGCTTGGCTGCAGCGACCGCGACCCGTGATACCGGGCGGGCCGAGAGGCCGGCGATGGTCCGGTCAGTAAATTCACGGCCAAAGCTCCAACCGGCGACCACTCCGAATCCGAGCAGTCCGCCAACCGAGACGATAGTGTTGGCCGCGGCAAAGAGTCCGGCCCAGCCGCCCGGACCTGCGATTGCCTGCGCCTTTGCGGCCAGCAGAGGGTTGCTCCCGGCAATGGCGCCAAGCGTCAGCACCGACATGCCGGTCACCCCAAGCACCAGGAAGATGCAGCTGACCCACACCGGACGGCTGTTGCGGAACTTCAGCCATTCGACCGCCAAGGCTGCGCGCAGCTGCTCCCACGGGCTCATTGCCGTACCTGATCGGCGTATACGGCATTGAAGAACTGCCTCTCAAGGTCCGTGGCCGACGGGTCCAAGGTGCCAATCAAACGTCCACCATTCATGATGCTGATCCGGTCCGCCAATCTTGCCACTTCATCGAGATGATGGCTCGACACGAAGACGGCCGCCCCCTCTGCGCGCACCCGATGCAGCAGCAGCTTGCGCACAAGCATCACGCCCGCGGGGTCAAGCGCAGTAGTGGGCTCGTCCAGGATGAGAAGCCGGGGCCGGCCGATCAGTGCAGCCGCCAGGCCAAGGCGTTGCCGGTTGCCCGAGGAGAGTCTCCGGGCAGGCGTCGCAGCCCACTGCGTCAGTGCCAGGGCGCCGGCCAGTTCGCGGGAGGCGGCGTTCGCTTCCCGGCGCGGATGCCCTGCCAACCGGGCCGCCAACTGCAGGTTCTGCATGACTGTCAGTTCCGGGTAGGCCAGCGGCGCGTCCACCAGATGACCGGTATTGCTCCAGTGACGAGCCGGCATCGTGCGGGGGTCCCGGCCATCGATGCTGACACTGCCCTGGTCAGCACCGCTCATTCCCAGCAGCAGCCGCATGAGCGTGGTCTTTCCCGCCCCGTTCAGACCCACCAAGGCGTGGATTTTGCCGCCGAGGACGTCCAGGTTGATGTCTTCCAGGACAGGAATAGATCCGAAGTGCTTGCCCACGTTGATGCATTGCACCACTGGATCCGCTGCCGGGTTCATGGCAGCTCCTGCGCGATTCCGCGGGTGACCCGGCCGCTGACGTCGGAATCCGGGATCAGCTGGGACATGGCAAGCTGAATCCGCTCCCCTATCCCGCCTTCGCCGGCCGTTGCCCAATCAATGAGGGCCACCAACAGCGCTCCCATACACGCGCCCGCGGCAACCTCAGCCTCCAGCCGTGCCACGCCGGTGGTCCGCAAGGCTTCGGCGATCACGTGCTGCGTTGCCAGGTTGTTTTCCCACATCCGCGCCCGCAATTGCGGATGCCCGACGGCAATGCTCATCCGCTTGCGCACGTCGCCCAGATCTTCTTCGGCGACGTCGGACCAGGCCGAAAGGATGCCCCGACATGCCCTTTCGAGCGGAACCATCTCCCCTGGTTGTTCTTCCACTGCGGCGCCGATGGCAGGGTCGTAGGGATCGTCGAGCAGGACGCCGTCCTTGGACCGGAAGTAGCGGAAGAAGGTCATGTGGGAGACCCCGGCAGCGACCGAAATGCGTTCCACCGTGGTGGCGTTATACCCCTCTTCCAGAAACAGATCGAGGGCGGCTGACTGTATTGTTGCCCGGGTGCGGCGGGACTTGCTCATGCCAATATGTTAGTCACTAACAACTCTGTTTGGCTATGATTTTCCGACCTCTGCGTATGATGCAGGAAAGTCCAGTCGCCCGGGCGGGGCGATGAAGGGATAACCATGCATGACAATCGGAACCTGGTCGAAGCCCGGATCGACCGTTTCATGGCCGAGCGTCTCGCCCCGAACATCTGGCGGGATCCGCAGCCGCTGACGTTGGCCGCCTGGGACTGCCCGGGCGAACCGGTGCCGTTCGCGGAGGCATCCGGGCAGGATTTCCGGCCCTTCAAGACCGGTGAACCGTGGGGTGCTCCGTGGGGCACGGTGTGGTTCAGAATCACCGGCACCGTGCCGCAGTGGAACGACGCCGGCGGCGGCAGCCGGCCTGAGGTGGTGCTGGACCCGGGATTCACCGCCGGCACACCGGGCTTCCAGGCAGAGGGCATGGTGTACCGGTCCGACGGAACGGTCCTCAAAGCCCTGGAGCCGCGCAATCAGTGGATTCCGCTCGACGCCGGCCCCGGGGAGCCATTCGAACTCTTTTTGGAGGCGGCCTCCAACCCGGACGTGATCAAGGATTTCTCCTTCGCGCCCACGCCACTGGGCGACAAGGCCACGGCGGGGAATGACCCGCTGTACACGTTCCGCAGCGCGGACATCGCCCTGCTTGATGTGCCGGTGTGGGACCTGGTGCAGGACTTCCGGACCCTGAATGGGCTGATGCATGAGCTGCCGGTGGAGCTGCCGCGCCGGCACGAAATCCTGCGCGCACTCGAGCGGGCGGTCAACGCGGTGGATCCCGACGACGTGTCCGGAACCGCTGCGGCCGGGCGTGACTGCCTCTCGGGTGTCCTCGCCTCCCCCGCATACACCAGCGGCCACCGGATGCACGCCGTCGGGCACGCCCATATCGACAGCGCCTGGCTCTGGCCGGTGCGCGAAACGGTCCGCAAGGTGGCGCGCACGTTTTCCAATGTGGTCGACCTGATGGACAGCGATCCGGACTTCGTCTTCGCGGCGTCGTCCGCCCAGCAGTATGCGTGGCTGAAGGAGTGCTATCCCGATATCTTCGCCCGGGTCGCCGAAAAGGTCCGGACCGGTCAGTTCGTCCCCGCCGGCGGCATGTGGGTCGAGTCGGACACGAACCTGCCCGGCGGCGAAGCGCTGGCGCGGCAGTTCGTGCACGGCAAGCGGTTCTTCCTGGAGAATTTCGGTGTCGAGCCGCTGGACGTGTGGCTGCCGGACTCCTTCGGTTATTCGGCCGCGCTGCCGCAGATCGTGGCCGCGGCCGGGTCCCGCTGGTTCCTGACCCAGAAGATTTCCTGGAACGAGACCAACGTGATGCCGCATCACACCTTCCGCTGGGAAGGCATCGACGGCACCCGGGTCTTCACCCATTTCCCGCCGGTGGACACCTACAACGCGCAGCTGTCCGGCGCCGAACTGGCCCTGGCCCAACGGCAGTATCGCGAAAAGGGCTTCGCAAACACGTCGCTGGTGCCCTTCGGCTGGGGCGATGGCGGCGGCGGACCGACCCGGGAAATGCTGGCTGCGGCCGCCCGGACCCGATCGCTGGAAGGCTCCCCCGCCGTCGAACTGTCCAGTCCTCAACGGTTCTTCTCCACCGCCGAGGCCGAATACCCGCAGGCGCCGGTCTGGTCCGGCGAACTCTACCTCGAGTTCCACCGCGGCACGTACACCAGCCAGGCGAGGACCAAGCGGGGCAACCGGCGCAGCGAACACCTGCTGCGGGAGGCGGAATTATGGGCGACGACGGCGGCCGTGCGGTGCGGGGCCGAGTACCCGTATGCGGAACTGGAGCGCACCTGGCAGACCGTGCTACTGCAGCAATTCCACGACATCCTGCCCGGGACATCGATCGCCTGGGTCCATCAGGAGGCGGAGCGGAACTACGCCGACGTCGCAGCCCGGCTTGAGACCATCATCGAACGGTCAGTCCGCGCTGTGCTCGGATCCGGAACCGGAGCCGCCATGCTGAACGCCGGCCCGTACATGCTCGACGGCGTTCCGGCCATGGGCGCCGGCCACCCCGACTTTGCAAACAACACCTTGGCCCGGACCGATGACGGGTGGCAGCTTTCAAGTGCAAAACTCAGCCTGACTATCAATGACGCAGGGCAGTTCACCTCCCTCATCGACCGGGTCACGGGCCGGGAAACCATACCTGCCGGCCAGCCCGGAAACCTGTTCCAATTGTTCCGCGACACCCCCAACCAGTGGGACGCCTGGGACATCGACGCACACTACAAGTTCAACGTCCGGGACCTCAGCGGACAGTGTTCAGTGGTCCAGGAAGGGCAGCGACTGCGTATCGAACGGTCCTTCGGTAGCTCCAGCTTCACCGAATGGATTGGCCTCAGCCCGGACGGATCCGCCGTCGACCTCTCCGTGGACGTGGACTGGCACGAGCGGCAGAAGATGCTGAAACTGGCGTTCCCGCTCGATGTCCATGCGGACCGGGCCACGTCGGAGATCCAGTTCGGGCACATCCACCGGCCCACTCACGCGAACACGTCCTGGGATGAGGCCCGCTTTGAAACGGTCGCGCACCGCTGGGTGCACGTGACTGAACCGGGATTCGGAGTGGCCGTGGCGAATGATTCCACCTATGGTTACGACATCAGCCGGGATGCGCACGACGGCGGCACCTGCACCACCGTGCGTCTGTCCCTGCTGCGTGCCCCGCTCTTTCCGGATCCGGGATCAGACCAGGGCCTGCACCACTTCCGGTTCTCGGTGCGGCCCGCGGCAGGTATTGCGGACGCGATTAGCGACGGCTACAGGCTCAACCTTCCGCTGCGCCAGATATCGAATGTCGGAGCGCCCGAGCTGGACCCGCCCGGGCTGGAACCGCTTATCCACGTGGATAATCTTGCCGTCGTGGTCGAAGCGGTGAAGCTCGCCGAAGACCGCAGCGGCGACGTCGTCGTCCGGTTGTACGAAGCGCACGGCGGCCGCGCCGAAGCGATGGTCTCCCCCAATTTCGACTACGGCTCCGTGTCCGCCACGGACCTGCTGGAACGCACCATCGACGCCGATTGGTTGGAGGCGGAAACCCTGACATTGCGGTTGCGGCCGTTCCAGCTGGTCACCCTCCGGTTCCACCACGCGGGCCCGCGCCCCTGATAGGCGCGGCGCAGAATGGTGACTGCCCTGTCCGCTTCCAACGGGGACTTGTCATCCACGGCGCGCTGGATACAAAGTCCCGAAACGCAGCAGATGGACATCCTCCGGGCCACGAGGGCGGAGAATGCTCCGCTTTGGGACATCCTGCCACCGGCGCCGGCGGCAAATTGTCCCAAAGCGGAGCATTCTCGCTCGGAGGTCCTCGGCCGGGGCGCATCCGAGGCCGGGCTCCATCCGGAGCGTTTACCGGGCCGGTTCCCGGCCCCGTGCACGCCCGGGCTCTTCCTGAACAGTCCCGACCGGTTCCGATTTGGCTTCTTCCGCGCTGACAATCGGGACCTCGACGCCGTCGCAGTCGATCAGCTTTCCATCCTCGAACCGGTCGCCTTCCTTCAGGCACTTCAGTTCCGCATCGAGGACCACCCGCTCCGGACTGGCCACAAACACCGATGAGTCCTTGCTGTTGCCCCTCTTCAGGTGGTTGAACAGCAGATTCAGCAGCACCGCCATCACCGCCGCCGAGCTGATGCCGGAGTGGAAGATGGTGGAGAACCAGGCCGGGAAGGAATCGTAGAAAGCCGGGGCCACGACCGGAATCAGGCCAAAACCCAGCGACGCAGCGACGATGATCAGGTTCATATTGTCCTTGTACTGAACCTTGGACAACGTGCGGATACCGCTGGCAGCCACCGTGCCGAACAGCACCACCCCCGCACCGCCAAGCACCGGCATCGGCACGGCCGCCACGACCCGGCCGAGGACCGGAAGCAGACCCAGCGTCACCAGGATGAGCCCACCGGCGGTGACCACGAAGCGGCTCTTGATTCCGGTGATGGCCACCAGGCCCACGTTCTGGGCAAAGGCGCTCTGGGAGAAGGTGTTGAAGATCGGGGCGATCGCGCTGGAAAGCATGTCGGCGCGGAGGCCGTTGGCAATCCGGCGGGAGTTGACCTTAGTGCCGGCGATCTCGCCCACGGCGAGGATGTCCGCCGTCGTCTCCGTCAGGATCACCAGCATCACAATGGTCATCGAAATGATGCCGGCGACATCGAAGACCGGAAAACCAAAGGCGAAGGGCTGCGGGAATGCGAAGATCGGGCCCTCCGGCACGTCGGAGAAGTCCGCCATACCCAACGCGACGGCGATCAATGTGCCGAGCACCAGTGCGATCAGGATGGACAGTCGCGAAATGGCCGCGTTGCCGACTTTGCTCAGCAGCAGCACAATGGCCAGCGTAATGGCGGCAAGGCCGATGTTGGCCATGCTCCCGTAGCCGTCGGCCTCGGCATCGCCGCCCATCGCCCAGTCGGCCGCCACCGGCATCAGGGTCAAGCCAATCGTGGTGATGACGACGCCGGTCACCACCGGAGGGAAGAAGCGGACGATCTTGGCGAAGAACGGGGCGATCGCCAGGCCGATGACGGCGGCGCCAAGTACCGCTCCGAACACCGCCCGGATACCGCCGTCGCCTTGGACGATGGCCAGCATGGTGGCAACGGTGGCGAAGGATGTCCCCTGCACCAGCGGAAGCTGGCAGCCGAAGAACTTGATCCCCACGGTTTGCAGGACAGTTGCCACGCCCCCGACGAAGAGGCATGAGGCAATCAGCACGCCGAGCTCGGCTGATCCCATTCCCGCCGCGGAACCGATAATCAGCGGCGGAGCGATGATGCCGCCATACATGGTCAGGACATGCTGCAGTCCATAGGCGAACGTTTTGCCTACGGGCAGCCGCTCGTCCTCGGGCCGCTGCTGCTGCCGCTGTGCCCGTTGTGGCTTAGAATTGTTGTTCGTAGCGCTTGCTGCGTTCATTAGCTGACCTCCACGTCGGCTAAGCGCGGCCGGGACGCGTGCCGGCGTCCCGGCCGTCATTCTTTGTTGAACACCGGCCTGTTAGCAGGAGCCTGTTAGCAGAAGCCCGGGGTGTTGTCCCAGATTTTCGCTGCGGTATCGCCGGCTGCCTCCGCCGGGCGTTCGCGCTCCACGGTCGCTTCGATCAGCCCGTATGGCCGGTCGGCCGCGAAGAACACTTCGTTGGGGTTGTCCTGCCCGAACGGTTCCAGGTCGACCAGGAAGTGGTGCTTGTTCGGCAGCGACATCTTGATTTCCTCGATCTCGGGATGCGCCTGGAGCACCTGCTTGCCCATCTGGAACATGGACTGCTGCAGGGCGAGGGAATGCGTATTGGCGAAGGCATCGAGGAGGATGTTGCGGACACTGGCATAGACGCCGTTGAAGTCCACGTCGGCACGGTTGTAACGCCAGCGCGCGGTGACATCGGTGGCGAGGATCCGGTCGGTGGTTTCTTTCAGCGTGGTGTAGCGGTCGCGGGGAAAACCGTGGAATTCCGAGCCGGTCGACTTCAACACCGTCAGGTCCTGCAGCCCGGCGACGATCTGCTTCTCGTCGCCATCGACCAGCAGCACCGCAGTGCGCACTTCCGACGGGTCTTTCGAAAAGGCGTGGTCGTGGTCGTTAATGCGGTTCCAGTTGTACTGTTCCGCTTCCCAGCGGCCGCCGCTGATCCAGTCGAAACTGGTGGTGAAGTGGTCCGCGAGCCGGAGCAGGAACGCTTCCGGCGAGCCGACGCCGTCCCGCGCCAGGCCGTAAACTGTGTTCTTTTGGGTATCAGTGGCGACGACGCGTGAGTTGTCCCCATCTCTGTGGGCTGCCGTGAAGTCACCGTGCAGCTGCGAGGTGACGTTGAGGTCCTCGATTTCGTGGCGGTCGGTGTCGCGGGTGATCTTCACCAGGCGGACTTCGGCCTTGCCGTACTGGTTCTGGCCCAGGACGATGCGGCCGGTTCCGGTCTGCGATGTCTCTTCGGGTGTCATGGTGGTCATTTCAACTTCCTCGGTAGGTGGAATAGGCGAATGGACTGAGCAACAGCGGCACGTGGTAGTGCTGCGACGGATCGTCGAGCGAGAACGTCAACGTCACCGTAGGGAAGAAGGTGTCAGTATTCGTTCGGGCGAAGTATTCACCACTCTCGTATTCGATCCGGTAGGTTCCCGCCTGGAGCTGCTCCGGGCCGAAACTGCTGATCCGGCCGTCGCCGTCGGTGGCGCCGTCGGCAATCTGCTGCCAGCCCTCCGCCGTCGAAACTTCCAGGCTGGCTGAAACTCCGGCAGCCGGTTTGCCGGTGCCTGTGTCGAGCACGTGGGTGGTGATGTGGCTTCTCATTCGGCCAGGACTCCTTCCAGTCTCCGAACCGCAATCTCGCGCAGTTGTCCCGCGATGATCGGCAATTCTTGTTCAGGGGTGTTTTCCAGCCGCTGTTGCAGGGCGGCCAGGATGTCTTCGGCGCTGCGGCCGGCGGCACGAATCAGGAAGACCCGACCGAACTTCTCCTCATACGCGTGGTTTCCAGCGATGAGCTGCTGCGCTGTTTCGTCCGAGGAGGAAACGCCGGCCTGCTCGCGGCGGGAATGCGATGCCTCGGCGCTGGCGCCCTCGGCACGCTCGCCGATCCGCGGATGGTGGGCCAGCGCCCCGTCGATTTCCGTGGCGGTCCAGTCGGGGGCCGCCTGCTCGGCATACTGCAGCAGGGCGGCTTCGCTGTCGAAGGGGCGGACGGCGGTGATCTCGTTGATCCAGCGGGGAATGTCCGCACAAGGGCGCAGCATCTGTCGCGCTTCGTCGTCGGTGGCTTCGTTGAAAGACTTCAGGGTCATGGGTGTCAGCTTTCGGTCGTGCTTCATCCACCTCAGACGCTGAACACCCTTACCCTCGGACGCATCCGACTTGACTCGATGTTTCTGTATGGTGGAATTTTTATTTCGCAATCATTGTAAGCCTGATCACACAGCTGATGTCAACAGTACGGCAGAATTCTTTAACTGCCACCCGGAAACCCTTGACCCCACCCCGCGGCCATCTTATGCTTTTCATATAGCAATATAATTATTCCGTATCCTGAAACCGATAAAAAGTACTGACAATTGAAGGAGGCGGTTGTGGTGACTGCAACAGATTCCAAGGCCAGCCGGTCCACAGCACCGATTTGCTACGGCAGCGGCGTCGCGGACCCGGATTTCCACTTTCCCGCGGCGTCCGATTCCGCACGCACGTCCTACCGGGACAGGATTTCCACCCTGCCAAGCATGTTGCTCCGGCTCATCCGCCGCTGACGGCGGCGGCTCTCCTGCCTTAGGGCAGTCCGCCGCCCAGCGGGGCATTCCTCCTTCCCCAACGTTGCAGGTATGGGCCATCTTGCCTGCCTTTCAGCCTTGTTCGACGGCAAAGATCTCGTCTGCCACCAGACCATGCGCCTCCCGATGGACCGAGTGGGCCGATTCGGCGTCCGGGGCCTCAACCAGGCAGAAGATCCTACCCGCCTCAACGTCGAGCCAGTAGTTGATATAGCGCGTGTTGTACTTCTCCTGCACCCGCAAATCCGCCTCATGTGCGCCCGCCACTGCTGTAGCATCGGCACCTTCGGGAACGCTGTGGTGGACATCCATAAATAACGGCATGACATGCTCCTTGAGCTGTTGGGGGATGACTTTCACCCCTATCTGCCACATTAGGAAGCGGGCGTTCCGCAGCCGTTCCGTCACTATTGAAGCGCCGCGGCTGCTGCGCGGCAGCGTGCCGCATCGCGTGGCCGGTTCGCCGCCAGGAACCCGGCACCGGCCTGCTGCAGACGCTCAGAGACAACAGTTGCCGGGGCACCGTGCGCTTGTTCCAAGGCTGCGGAGGCTTCATCGACCGCCGCATGCCAGGGTCCGCCGTTCCACATTTCGGCGACCCGTGAAGCTTCCGCCAGATACCCGCGGGCCCGGTCCGTCTCCCCGGTGCGGGAGCACACCATAGAGGCGCTGACCCGGAAGCCCATGGAACACGGGTCGCAGACCGTGAGATGTTCGGTTGCAGCTTCCGCCTCGGCAATAATCTGCAGTGCGACGTCGTCGTCCTCATTCGAGATCATGCCGCCATAGATACAGGGCAGCAGATGCTCCGGCACCGAGGTCCTTTCCGCTATCCGCAGTGCCTCCCGGTGCCCATGATCCGCATCGCGCCGGCGTTGCTCGACGGCGTCGAGCTGGGCCAGCCGCTCGACGGCCAGCGCCCAACCTGTCACCGATGCCCCCGCTTCATGGAGCCGGGCGGCCACCAACAGGTCCTGGCGGACATGGTCAACGTCTTTCCCGGCCAATAGCGCTGCCTCTCCCCTGAGCAGATGGCCCAACGCCTGGGCTTGCGTTGACTCCAACCCGGCACCAGCCCGGAGCATCTCGCGTGCCAGCTTGTCGACGTCGGCGGTGCCAGTCCTCTCGCAGAGCGCAAACTCGCTCATGCACATGTTGGCGTCGAAGATAAACGGAGCCAGCGCCGGTGTGTGGGTCACGCTCTCCAGGAAAATGCGGGGGAACATTGCCTGCCACGTTCCCTGGGCGTAGGAAACCAGTCCCATCAACTCGCTGGCTTCACTCAGTTCGCGCGGCAACTGGGCATCGATGGCCAGGGCACGCACTTCGTCGGCGGTACGGGCCGCTTCGTCGAGGTCAGCGCGGCGCCAGTGAACCATTCCCCAGGCGAGAAGGGCCCGCGCCCTGTCCGCCGGCGTCGGCGACTCACGGCCGTCCATACTCAGCACCTGCTCGTACAGAGCCACAGTCTCTGGCTCGGGAGAGACGCCCAACTCCTCCCGGAGTGAGGTCCTCAGCTGCTCAAACTGGCGGATCGCCGCCGCACGGTCACCCGCGGCCAGTTGGGCACGCAGGATTTCGCGGTGCGCCAGCTCATGGGTCGGCTCGTCCCTGACGAGCCGGCCCCACATCTGTCCGCCGGCCAGCACGTCACGAAACAAAGAGCGCAAGTGGTCCCGCTCAGCGGCGCACCACTGGGCATACAGGTCCGATGGCAACAGGTCCCCGCCGTACAAGGCGGCAGCATCGCGGCATCCCTCCGCACTGTCCTCAATCAGTGCCTGGTGTGCCGCCGTCGTAAAAGCATCCACATCGGTGCCGACCGTATGTCCCGGGGCCAGCTTGACCATGCCATCGTCCAGCATGATCCCATCCTGCATGCCCAGTACACGGCGGGCGTGGAAAGCTGTCTTACGGACGTTAATCATGCCCTGGCCCGGTTCGGCGCCCGGCCACATGGCCTCAATGACCATCTCACGGGACAGTTGGTGCCGTGGGGCAAGAGCCAGCATTTTCACCAGCTGGGCAGCACGCCTCAGCCGCCATTGCCCCTCGTCAATGAACCGGTCCCCGACATTGACTGAGAAACCTCCGAGGAGACGGATGTGGAGCTGGTCATCGCTCACCTCTTCATTGTATCGATCCGCTTCCGGGTAGAACTCCCCATCCCCGCAACTGGCGGGAAAACGGGGGCGTCGCATACCTTTGGGAGTAGTCGCATCGTTATTTCTGAAAGGGCCCGCCGTGACCTACCCCAGCATGACTCCCCCGAGCGGTTATGCCGCAGACGTTCCACTGAGCCAGCCGCTGTATGGCGCCTCGTTTGGCGCGGGGATCAAACGCTTCTTCCAGAAGTACGCCACCTTCTCCGGTCGGGCG
Source organism: Arthrobacter castelli DSM 16402 (assembly GCF_000430705.1). Classification (GTDB taxonomy): domain Bacteria; phylum Actinomycetota; class Actinomycetes; order Actinomycetales; family Micrococcaceae; genus Arthrobacter_C; species Arthrobacter_C castelli. The sequence continues at coordinate 3,795 of NZ_AUMN01000008.1, read as the reverse complement.
AGCCGCAGCGAATACTGGTGGTCGTTCCTGTTCAACGGCGTCATTGAGACCATCCTCTACATCGCCGCCGTGGTCATCGCAGTGGCCGGCATCGATCCGGTCACGGGAGAACCTGGAGCCGGCTTCATGCTGCCACTCGCACTGCTCATGCTCTATAGCCTGGCCATCATCATTCCCGGCATTGCCGTGAGTGTGCGCCGCCTGCACGACGCAGGATACAGCGGCCTCTTGTACCTGCTGGTCCTCGTTCCCTTTTTCGGGCAACTCGCCATCTTTGTCTTCATGCTGTTGCCGAGCAGCCCTGATGGAGCACGTTTTGATGAGTACCCGCCGCAGCAATACGGATACGGCCCGTACGGCCAGGGCCCGCAGGGCTACTCGTCGTACGGATACCCGGGACAGCCGGGAGCGTAACGCCGGTACCGGTGTTGACGGGCCGGGGAAGATGTAGACATGGATGCCGTCGCCGCGCTGAATGAAATCGCCTTCTGGCTCGAACGTGAACTGGCGCCGACCTTCAAGATCCAGGCCTTCCGCCGGGCGGCCGTCGCCATCGAGGGATTAAGCCGCGACGCACTGCTCAGCCGCGCCTCAGACGGCAGGCTGAAGAAGATGAAGGGCATCGGCTCCCGCTCCTTCGAGGTCATTACCCAGACACTCGAGGGCGGAGTGCCGGAATACCTCGCGGATCTGCGCGAACGCTCGTCAACTCCTTTGGCCGACAGCGGCAGCGGGTTGCGTGCAGCCTTGCGCGGGGATTTGCACTGCCACAGCAGCTGGTCCGACGGCGGCAGTCCCGTCGAACTCATGGTCGACGCCGCGCGGTCGCTGGGGCACGAGTATCTGGCCATGACGGACCACTCCCCCAACCTCACGGTGGCCAACGGACTCAGTGCCGACCGGTTATCCAGCCAGCTGGAGCTGGTGGAGCGGATCAACGACGACGGCGGCGGCGGCGGCCGCTTCCGCCTGCTGCGCGGCATCGAGGTGGACATCCTCGAAGACGGCACCCTCGACCAGTCCCCGGCGATCCTCGGGCAGCTGGAGATCGTGGTGTCCAGCGTGCACTCCAAACTCCGGGCGGACCGGCGCACCATGACTCAGCGGATGCTCGGCGGTATCCACGATCCACACACCAATATCCTCGGCCACTGCACCGGCCGCCTGGTGCAGGGAGGCCGGGGCCAGCGTCCGCCGTCGGACTTCGACGCCGAACGGGTCTTTGCCGCCTGCGCCGACCAGAACGTCGCCGTCGAAATCAATTCCCGGCCGGAGCGCCAGGACCCGCCGGACGAACTCATCCAGCTGGCCCTGGATGCGGGCTGCCTGTTCAGCATCGACAGCGACGCACACGCGCCGGGCCAGCTGGACTTCCTGCAGTATGGCGCCCAGCGTGCGGACCAAAACGGCGTGCCGGCGGAGCGGATCATCACCACCTGGCCGTTGGATCGGCTGCTGGAATGGGCTTCCGGCAAATGACAGACGTGGAGAATCACAGCAGGTCCGAACTGCTCGATCAGGTGCTGGACGAGAACCTGCCGCGTTATGCCGGTCTGGAGGAGAAAGCGGCCGCCTTGCTCCATTCGCTTGCGCGCAACCATACGCCGGACGATGGCAAATAAGAGGCTCGCGCTCGCCGCCACTATCGCCTTCCTCGACATAAACGGATTCCGCCTGACGCTCTCCAACGACGAAGCCTACGATTTCGTCATAGCCGTCACCGTGGGAGAGATGAACGACGTTGCCACCATCTCTAACGCGCTTCGCGGCCCGCGTCTACGAACTGCGCGCTAACGCCACTGCGTGACCCTGTGGTGGACGAGAGTTGAAGTCGATCTGCCACGTTTGACCGTCGGGCGCCTTCTCCCAGCGGCCGGTGATCGTGTTGCCGTCCTCACTGATCGTCGCGGTGAAGCGCTGCGGGAACGGCTCTCCCTCACGCCAGAGCTTCCACTCGCGCTCGTCGATGCTCATCTGGTAGATGCGGCAGATGCCGCGCTCGTCGGAGTGAAGTCGTATGTAAGTGTCGTTCGCCGCGTCGCAGCCCATCGATTGTGGATCGCTCGACCATGTGGGCGCCCGAGTCGTGTCACTCGATCGTGTCGCGTGCGTTACCCGGCCATGGAGGACCGTCCGGCGGACCAGCTTCCAGGCTCCATTCGCCGACGAGGGGTTCGAGCCTTCTCAGGGCGTCCTCGGCTGTTGGTTGGTCCATGCGTCCTCCATTCCCGATGAACTGTCTGCCACCATCCTCTCGCATTTCGAACGTGGCTTGAGGGAATTCTTCACGCCAACGGATCAGCTGCTGGTATGGGTCTCCAGCAGCTGATCCGCTTTTACCGGGGCGCGGTTATTCGGCTCCGCCGACGGCTCCGGAGGTTCCGGCGTTGACGTCGAGCAGCTGGTACTTGTCCATCGCTGCCGCCGGTGTGCCGGCGTCGACCTCTCCCTGCTTGGCCAGCATCTCCAGGGCGCGGACGACCATGGAATGGCTATCGATTTTGAAGTAGCGGCGGGCGGCGGCGCGGGTGTCGGCAAAGCCGAATCCGTCGGCGCCGAGGGTGGCGAATTCATTGGGCAGGAACTGGCGGATCTGGTCCGGGACGGCCTTCATGAAATCGGTAGCGGCCACGATGGGACCGTCCGCGCCGGCCATCTGCCGGGTGACGAACGGCGTACGGGACCGGGCCTGGGGGTCGAGGAAGGCTTCTTCCTCGGCGGCCAGTCCGTCGCGGCGCAGTTCGGTCCATGAAGTCACCGACCAGACATCGGCTGAAACTCCCCAGTGGTCGGCGAGCAGCTGCTGTGCCTCCAATGCCCAGGGCACGGCGACGCCGGAGGCCAGCAGCTGCGCCTTGGGGCCCTGGACCTCGTCCGGGGCCGGCGCCAGCTTGTAGATGCCGCCCAGCACGCCCTGCTCGTCCAGGTTCTCCGGAAGCTTGGGCTGGACGATCGGTTCGTTATAAACCGTCAGGTAGTACATCAGGTTCCGGTCTTCCGAGTCCGGACCATACATCCGCTCAAGCCCGTCCTTCATAATCAGCCCCAGTTCATACCCGTAGGCGGGGTCGTGGCTGACGACGGCGGGGTTGGTGGACGCCAGGACCGGCGAGTGCCCGTCGGCATGCTGCAAACCCTCACCGGTCAGCGTGGTTCGCCCCGCCGTGGCACCAATGATGAAGCCTCGAGTGAGCTGGTCGGCCGCCGCCCAGAAGGAGTCGCCGGTGCGCTGGAATCCGAACATCGAGTAGAAGACATAGATCGGAATCAGCGGTTCACCATGAGTGGCGTAGGACGTACCGGCGGCGGTAAAGGCGGCCACGGAACCCGCCTCATTGATCCCGGCATGGAGAATCTGGCCCTGCACGGATTCCTTGTAGGCCAGCACCAGCTCCCGGTCCACCGACAGATAGTCCTGCCCCTTCGGGTTGTAAATCTTCGCCGTCGGGAAAAAGGCGTCCATGCCAAACGTCCTCGACTCATCGGGGACGATAGGCACCACGCGTTTGCCGAATTCCTTGTCCCGCATCAGGTCCTTGAGCAGCCGCACGAACGCCATGGTCGTCGCGGCCTGCTGCTTGCCCGATCCACGCCAGGCGGCTTCATACGACTTCGCCTCGGGCAAATGAATGATCGAGCCTGCGTCTTTACCCGAACCCTTGCCCTCGTCCCCGGCGGCGCTCCCGTCGCGCGATGCTGCTTCGCGGCGTTCGGGGACGTAGCCGCCGAGTTTGTGGCGGCGTTCGGTGAGGTATTTGATTTCGGGCGCGTCGGCCCCGGGGTGGTAGTAGGGCG
>NZ_AUMN01000007.1 GCF_000430705.1 Arthrobacter castelli DSM 16402 | reverse complement strand
CCCGAAGGCCCACTACCCGAAATGCGGGCAGTACCCGACATCGCCACCCTGCTCAACAAAGCCAAACACCAGGCAGAAAGCGCCGGCAGGGCGGAAAAGACACCGGCAAAACCGGCAAAGCAGGCCAAGCAGGCCAAGGGTTCCAGCGGTTGCGGCGTCGGCAACCACGAGCGCGGCACGGGCAACGAAACAGCCGATGCCGACCATGAAGGCAGCGGTGCCAGCGACACCACTAACGAGAATGGCCGCACACCGGCGAACGACCCGGACGAGCCGCCACCTTTCTAAACACTGGTTGAGCCGCGACGACGACCACCGCCATCCGGCATATAGCGACAAAGGCCCGGCGCGCAGCCACATCTTGAACGAGCGACGAGGTCCTGATGTGACAATGCAGATGCCCTGCCCGACAAGTGGGTATACCCTTCCCCGCAGCGGACAGATGACAAGCGGCGGGTTGTCGGAATATATGCTGGGTCTATGGTTTCCGTTCCTCAAGACACAGTTGTTGCCCGCGACCGACTATTGAGCCTTATCAACGAATTGGCAGTCGTCCGCGGACGTGTAACACTCTCCAGCGGCGAGGAAGCTAACTATTACATTGATCTGCGTCGTATTACCCTGCACCATGAGGCATCAAAGTTGGTGGGGCAAGTAATGCTCGACCTGATGGACAAGGCCGGATTCGACGGTATCCAGTCGGTGGGCGGTCTGACTATGGGGGCAGACCCCGTGGCAACGGCCATCATGCACGCTGCCGGTGATGCAGGCCGGGGAATCGATTCCTTCGTGGTCCGTAAGGCGCAAAAATCCTACGGTATGGGCCGCCAGGTCGAGGGTCCGGACGTCGCAGGACGGAAGGTCATCGCGTTGGAGGATACGTCGACCACGGGCGGTTCGGCGCTGACTGCGGTCGAAGCGCTGCGCAAAGCAGGTGCCGACGTCGTCGCTGTTGCTGTCATTGTGGATCGGAACACCGGCGCCGGTGACCGCATCGAGGAGGAAGCCGGTGTTCCGTACCTGTACGCATTCGGCAAAGACGAACTGGACGTTGACTAGCAACTGTTGGCTGACCTGGCACGGACTAACAGACGTTGGACGGCCAGTCGTGGGAATGACAACCGTAGTGTGACGGGGCGCGGGAGGAATCGTTGAGCGGGAAAATCGTCCTGAGGGAGCTCGCGGACACGGACATCCGGGCCGTGTCGGAGATCAATAACTCGGTTGTACCTGCGGTCCCGTACACCGACGAGCGGGGGATCGCGGATCTAATCCAGGTGTCGGGTTTGAGCTTGGTCGCGGTGCCGGAGGACGAGACGTCCCGTGTCGTGGGATTCGTGCTTGGCGTGCCGGCTGGTGCTGCTTACGACAGCGAAAACTTCCGCTGGTTCGAGCAGCGCGGCGAGCCACATTTTTATGTGGACAGGATCGTGGTCGCGGGTGGAATGCGTGGGCGGAACGTCGGCGTGCTCCTCTACGACGCTGTTTTTGAGCACGCCTTGGCCAACGGAGTCGAGCAGGTCACCTGCGAGGTGAACATCGACCCGCCGAATCCTGGATCGTTGAAATTCCACGGCCGGCTTGGATTCACCGAAGTGGGACGGCAACCCACAAAAGAGGGCACGGTAACGGTGGCCATGATGTCGCGAAAGCACGAGCCACCGCGCCACGGAGCGGGCGGCGACTGAACTGAGCGTGACGCCGCTGAGACGGCCCGGTGCCACATGTCTAAATCCCGCCTGGCGCAACCTAAATCTGTTCGAACAGGTCCGCGACCGAACCGAGGACCTGATTTGGCCTGAACGGGAATGCCTCGATGTCCTCTTCCTGAGTGATTCCGGACAAAACCAACACCGTGTGAAGGCCCGCTTCCATCCCCGCAATAATGTCGGTGTCCATCCGGTCGCCGACCATCGCCGTCGTCTCCGAATGAGCTTCGATCTGATTCATAGCCGAACGGAACATCATCGGATTGGGCTTGCCTACGATGTATGGGTGCCGTTTAGTGGCGGTGGTGATCAGCGCGGCTATCGATCCTGTAGCCGGCAGTGGGCCGTCTTTCGAGGGGCCGGTGGCATCCGGGTTGGTGGCGATGAACCGGGCACCTTCGATGATCAACCGGATAGCCTTCGTGATGGCTTCGAACGAGTAGGTGCGGGTTTCACCGAGGACAACAAAGTCCGGGGCCTCGTCGGTGAGGACGAACCCCGCCTCATGCAGTGCTGTCGTCAGCCCGGATTCGCCGATGACATAAGCTCTGCCGCCCGGCAACTGCTGCTTCAGGAATTGCGCAGTGGCCAGCGCGGAGGTCCAAATGTTCTCCTCCGGGATGTCAAGCCCCGAGCCGCTCAGCCTGGCACGCAGATCGCGTGGCGTGAAAATGGAATTGTTGGTCAACACGAGGAACCGCTTGGACGTGTCGACCCACCGTTCAATCAGCTCGGATGCGCCCGCAATGGCCTGGTTTTCGTGCACCAGCACGCCATCCATGTCCGTCAGCCAGCATTCAATGTGCTCGTTCTTCCGCATCCAAGGTCCCTTCGCTAGCTTGGGCGTCCGCATCAAGTCTTGCACCTTAGGGTTAAAGCGTGAAGGACAACGACGCCGGGCATCGCCCCACTTCCGCATCATACCCAGAGCCCCGCACTAAAGGGGGTGCGACGGTGCCTGGGCAGCGAGACCCGGCCGCAGCAGAATCGGCGCCCGCCCGGCCGAAAGTCGGCGTCGGCCCGTGGGACGGCCCGTGGCCGGAGGGCGGCCAATACGACCCCGAACTGCTCGCCGGGGGTGACACCCGGAACGTGGTGGACGAGTACCGCTACTGGAAGCATGACGCTATCGTGGCCGACTTGGACTCCCGGCGGCACTCGTTCCATATCGCGATTGAAAACTGGCAGCACGATCTGAACATCGGCTCGGTTGTCCGCACGGCCAATGCATTCCTGGCCAAGGAAGTGCACATTATCGGACGCCGGCGGTGGAACCGGCGCGGTGCGATGGTCACCGACCGATACCAGCATGTCCGCCATCACCCAACTGTTGAAGAGTTCACCGAGTGGGCCCACGGAGAGGGATTGCGGGTTGTGGGAATCGACAATTTCCCGGATTCCGTCCCGTTGGAGACGTATGATTTTCCTGCCAATTGCGTCCTCGTGCTGGGGCAGGAGGGTACGGGTTTGACCCCCGAGGTTCATGCGGCGGCCGACAGCACGTTATCCATTGCCCAGTTTGGCTCCACCCGGTCCATCAATGCGTCGGCGGCGGCAGCGATCGCCATGCACGCCTGGATGCGTCGGCATGCTTTCGGTCAGAGCGTTCAATAACAGGAGGAATTGTTGTGTGGGAAAACCTGGGCGTCAGTCCGGTGGAAGCGGCTATGGTGGCCGTCTCCGCGATCGGCATGTATTTCACCTTCCTTATCCTGATCCGGTTGCTCGGGCAGCGTGTTCTGGCGAGCATGTCCAGTTTCGACTTGGCGGCGATTATCGCGCTCGGGGCTGTGGCGGGCCGTTCGATCCTGGGCTACACCCCGACCTTGACTGCCGGCGTGATCGGCGTGGGGACGCTGCTGGCGATGCAAGCCATCACGGGCAGAATCAGACAAAGCCGCCGTGGCTCGGCCCTGGTCAGCAACCGCCCCCTGCTGCTGATGGCAGGACGTGATGTGATGACCGAAAACCTGCAACGCGCGCACATGGTCGTCGATGAACTTCATGCCAAGCTGCGGCAGGCGGGAGTGCGGACGACGTCGGAAATCGCGTGTGTGATTCTGGAATCCACCGGTGCTGTCTCCGTCATGCGGCGCGGCGAGCTTATCGATCCGGTGCTGCTGGACGACGTCCGCGACGCCGCCCGGATCCCGGCAGAACTGGTTGGGACACCACCGTCGGGGCCATAGGCCGAGGGCTCAAAAGTTCACACTCTCCGTAACGGCTTGGGACTCGTTAGGATGGACTCAGCCCCTGCAACATCTCCATTTCGAGTTACGAGGAGTTCCCATGCCCATCGCGACACCAGAGATTTACACCGAGATGATCGACCGCGCGAAGGAGGGCGGTTTTGCTTACCCGGCAGTGAACGTCACTTCTTCGCAGACATTGAACGCCGCACTGCAGGGGTTCGTCGATGCCGGTTCTGACGGCATCATCCAGGTTTCAACAGGCGGTGCCGGTTACTGGTCCGGCTCTTCAGTCAAAGACATGGTCGCCGGGTCCCTCGGGTTCGCCGCATTCGCCAAGGAAGTGGCCAGGAAGTACGACGTGAATGTCGCACTGCATACCGACCACTGCCCGCAGGACAAGCTCGATGACTTCGTCATTCCCCTGCTGGAAGCTTCGGAGGCCGCGGTGAAGCGGGGAGAAGACCCGGTTTTCAACTCCCACATGTGGGACGGGTCGGCCGAAACTGTCGAGCAGAACCTCCGCATTGCCGAGGATCTGCTGGCGCGTACCTCGGCCGCGAAGATGATCCTCGAGGTTGAGATCGGCACCGTCGGTGGCGAGGAAGACGGCGTGGCCAACGAGATCAATGACAAGCTCTACACCACGGTCGAGGATGGCATGAAGACCATCGAGGCCCTCGGCTCCGGCGACAAGGGCCGTTACATCACCGCGTTGACGTTCGGCAATGTCCATGGTGTCTACAAACCCGGCAACGTGAAACTGCGTCCGGAGATCCTCAAGGAGATCCAGGACGAGGTGGGCCGGAAGATCAGCAAGGAGCGCCCGTTCGACCTGGTGTTCCACGGCGGATCCGGCTCCAGCCAGCAGGAAATCGCCGATGCGGTCTCCTACGGAGTGATCAAGATGAATATCGACACCGACACCCAGTATGCGTTCACCCGTCCGGTCGCCGGACACATGCTGGCCAATTACGACGGCGTGCTCAAGGTGGACGGCGATGTCGGCAACAAGAAGATGTACGACCCCCGCGTGTGGGGCGCCGCTGCCGAAAAGAACATGGCCGCACGTATCGTCGAGGCGGCACAGTCCCTCGGCTCCGCCGGCAAGAAGCTTTAGGGGTACTGGATGTCAGGATTGCAAGGTAAAAGCCTGCTCGACGGTCCCGAACCGACGCTGCTGCCGGCCGAGCCTGAGGTCATCGAACGCCTGGAGGCCGGCGACGAACCGGTTGATCTGGCCGCCAGGTTCCCGTCGTCGTCGCTGGTGTGGGCCTTGCTGGCCAATGACGCGTACGCCGAGGGCAGCATCATCGAGTCCTATGCCTACGCCCGGGTGGGGTATCACCGCGGCCTGGATGCGTTGCGCGGTTCCGGCTGGAAGGGCCACGGTCCGGTGCCGTTCTCACACGAGCCCAACCGTGGATTCCTCCGGTCGCTGTATGCGCTGGGGCGTGCGGCCGGCGCGATTAATGAGGTGGAAGAGGCCGACCGGATTGCCAAATTCCTCAACGATTCGGACCCGGACGCAGCCGCGGAATTGAGTAAATAACAGTACCCAAACCCCCATACGGGCCAACCCCTTGTAGAATTGTTGACAAAGTAGAGTTGTTGACAAAACGACGTCAAGCGAGGGGAACGAATGGCACAGGGCCGCACCATCGAAACATTGGTGCAGGAGTCGACGCCGGCAATTATCGCCGGCAAGCTGCGGCACGCCATCGGCTATGGCGAGCTCACACCCGGCACCCGGCTGGGTGAAGCCGACCTTGCCCAACAGCTCGGGGTGAGCCGGGGGCCGCTGCGTGAGGCCATGCAGCGGCTGACCCAGGAAGGGCTGCTGACCAGCATCCGCAACAGGGGCTTGTTCGTCGCGTCACTCGGGGAGGACGATGTGCGGGATATCTACTTCGCCCGCACGGCCGTGGAAATGGCCGCCCTGGGCCGGGTGATGGCCGGCGACAACGCTGCCGCGGCTGAGCGCCTGCTGGAACCGGTCGCGGAGATGGACCGTGCCTCGGCCAACCACGATGCCGCCGGGGTGGGGGAGGCGGATATTTCGTTCCACGAGGCACTTGTGGAGCTCGCGTCAAGCCCTCGGCTGTCCCGGATGCATACCACCCTGCTGACCCAGACCCGCATGTGCATCACCGCGTTGCAGGAGACCTACCCGGAGCCGGACGGCCGGGTGGCTGAGCATACCGAGATTGCCGAGACCGTGCGGGCGGGGGAGACCGGCGCCGCCCATGAGCTGTTACAGGCACATATGGACGACGCCGTCACCCGGCTGCTCTCAGGGGCCCCCGGGCTCTTGTAAGGCACCTCTCGCGGCCACTTGTTGTCAGTCTGCCCGCGACCTGTTGTAAGCCAGGCCCGTTCTACTTGGACAGGCTGGTGACCGGCTTCTTGTTGTAACCGATCAGGTCGAACCCGGCGTCCTTCAGGTCGGCATCGTGGGAACCAGGGAGTTCGTCACCGCGCAGGGAGCGTCCGGCGGTTTCCCGCATCAGGATGATGGAAATGAGCCCAACGACCCCGGCGGCCATCAGGTAGAACCCCGGAACCAGATTGTTGCCGGTCACGTTGATCAGGCCTTCATTGACGGTTGCAGCGGTGCCGCCGAAGATCGCCGTCGAGATGTTGTAGCCGATGGCGAATCCGGAGTATCGCACTTGGGTCGGGAAGATCGCAGGCAGGGTCGAAGAGACCGAAGCGATCAGGATGACCAGCAACAGTCCCAGGACCCCCAAGCCGGTGAACTGGAAGAAGACACTGTCCGAATTGATCAACATGAATGACGGGACGGATAGCAAAATGTAGCCGGCGGCGGCCGTCAGCAGCAGCGGTTTCCGGCCAACGCGGTCGGTCAGCGCACCCATCGGCGTAATGACGATCATCATCACGATCATCACGGCCACCAGCATGAAGTTGCCTTGGGCCGTGGTCAGTCCAAGAGCGCTGCTCAGGTATGCAGGCATGTAGGTGAGGATCAAGTAGTACGCGATGTTGAGCAGCACCACGAAGCCCATCAGGACGAGGATCTGCCGCCAGTACTTGCGCAATAGGTCCCGCAAAGGGCGCTTCGTCGTCTCGTGCTTTGCTGCGGCTTCGGAGAACACCTCAGGCTCAGTCAGCCGCACCCGCAACCAGAGGGCAACCAGTCCCAGCGGCAGGGTGACAAGGAAAGGCAGCCGCCACCAACCGGCCAGCATGCCATCATCGCCCACGAGGAGGATCATCACCGTGCACAGCGCAGCCCCGGCAGTTGTCCCGGCCAGCGTGCCCAGTTCCAGGAACGAACCATAGAAACCGCGCTGCTTGTCCGGAGCGGACTCAGCCATGAATACAGCCGCTCCGCCGTACTCGCCACCGGCCGAGAAGCCCTGGATGATGCGCAGCAGGATCAGCAATGTGGGCCCCAGCATGCCAGCCACCGCAGTGGGAGGCAGCAAGCCGATGGCCGCCGTCGCGCCGGTCATCATGGTGATGGTCAAAACCAGCACCTTTTGCCGCCCGATCTTGTCGCCCAGCGGGCCGAGGACGATACCGCCGAGCGGACGGAAGAAGAAGGATATTGCCAGGATGAGGAAGGCGTAGAACACGCCCAGCCCGCTTCCATCTCCGCTGCCGCCCAGGAATAGCTGGCCCATATAGATGGCCAGGTATCCGTACACCGCGTAATCAAACCATTCGACGGCGTTGCCGAGGGCGGAGCCTGCAATTGCCCTGTGCAAGGTCTTGCGTTCGGCCGGATCCATGTCCTTGACGGTTTTCCGGCTCGGGTAATATTCAGGAGTTTCGCTGGGTGGGGGCACAGGGGCCCCCTGGTTCTCCGTTGTCATCGTTGCCTTACTTCTCGAAGGGAACAGCGTGCATTGGTGCGAGGCAACCGGCTGGAGTTACTCCAGCTGACCGGAAGTGATTCTCATACACATTAGTGCATATACGCGCGCCGCCGTCGTCATTTCGGTAACACTGACAGATTCGTCAGGCTGATGGGCCTGGTCGTTCAGCCCGCCCGGGCCAAGGACGATGGTGTCAACTGAAAAGTCACGGGCGATGAAACCGCCGTCACACGCGGCTGTCCAACCACCGACCGGGCTCTGCCCGCCACCGGCGTCGGCAAGGGCTTCCACTGCCGCGGATACCACCGGGCTGTCGGCGCTGGTGCGGAAGCCGGGCATTTCCATGGTGACGTCGAGTTGGACGGAGATTCCGTCCGTGTCGATACCGGCTTCGCCGATCTGCTTCCGCAAGGCGGCGGCGAGTTGTTCCGGGTCCTCGTCTGGCATTAATCGCCGGTCCAGGGAGACAGTGCAACCGGCGGCAACAATCGAGGTGCCGTGCCCGCCTTCGATCCGGCCGACGTTCCAGGTGCCGTGTCCCAGCAGCGGATCGGGGTCGGTCGCCAAGCGCTCACCGTCGTGCCGGATCAGCTCCAGCACACGGGAGGCGGCGTCGATGGCGTTCCGGCCGTCGGTCGGATTGCCGGAATGGGCGGCGATTCCGGTGACGGTCAGTTCGAAATAGCTGTCGCCGCGGCAACCGATGACGGTTTCGAGGTCGGTGGGCTCGGCGACGATGCAGGCCGCGTATGCGCCCGGACCTGCAGACCGGTCCGCGCCGGCCGTTGTGGGGACGTCGTTATGCACGGCGGCGGCCTGCCGGGCAAATGCCCGGATGCCCAGACCATGTTCCTCCTCGTCCACGGCACACACCAGCTGCACCGGGGCCGGCAGCTCGGTCCCGGCCCGCGCCAGCGCGCCCATGGCAACGACGACGGCGGCCAGACCACCTTTCATGTCGGTTGACCCGCGCCCGTACAACCTGCCGGCCTTGAGCACAGGAGTAAACGGGTCGCGGCTCCAACCGGCCCCTGCGGGCACCACATCCGAGTGGCCCAGGAAAATGACCGGTGCTGCACCGGGACCGGAACCACCCGGCAGGGTCGCCACCAGATTGGGCCTGCCGGGCGCGGCTTCGGCCACTTCCGTCTGTAGCCCGTAGTCTTCGCAGGCCTGGCGCAGCACCTCAACCGCCGCCGCTTCGGTGCCGCCGGGATTCTCGCTGGCGGCGGCAATCAGCTTCGACGTCAGGTCGACGAGTTCGTCCTCGTCGACCTGGTCGAGGACGTGCTGTTCGGCGGCGGTGAGCGGCGACGTCAACGGGCTCCCTGCACAGCGGCAAGTTCCTTGTCCATGGCATTGGCGAGGCGCTGCACGCCTTCCTCAATCCGCTCCGGGCTGGAGGATGCGAAGCACAGCCGCAACGCGTCGTCGAACTTGCCCGACGGCGACAAAGCCGGCCCCGGAATGAAGGCCACTCCTTCGGCCAGCCCCGTTTCGAACAGCGATTGGGCGGAGATTTGCGCATCCTCGCCTTGCAGGGTCACCCAAAGGAAGAAACCGCCTTCGGGGTCGGTGGACCGGATGCGGTCCCCTAAGTGCCGGTCCAGGGATGCCTGCATCGCCTGCTTGCGTTTCAGGTACTCCGTGCGGAGGCCGGTGAGGTGTTCGTCCAGCCCGCCACGGCGGATGAACTCGGCGACAATGTGCTGGTTTGGCACATTGGTGCAGGTGTCCATCGCCTGCTTGGCACTGATGACCAACGGCCGCAGTGATGGATCCGTGTTGACCCAGCCAACCCGCAGCCCCGGAGCCAGGATCTTGGAGAAGGTCCGCACCGAAAACAGCAGCGGATCTTCCGGGCTGATGGAGTGGAATCCGCCGACGTCTTCGCCGGCGAAACGCAACAGGCCATACGGATCATCGTCGATAATCACGCTGTTCCACTCGTGGGCCAGCTCCAGCAGCCGCTTCCTGCGGGCGACCGACAGCGTTGTTCCTGACGGATTCTGGAAGTTGGGGATGACGTAAATGGCCTTGGGGGTCCGGCCGGCCTCGTTGACCAAGTCCGGTAGTGCCTCGACGACCATGCCGTCTTCGTCCATGGGGACTTCCAGCAGCTCCGCTCCGTAACTCAGGGCCGTGGCACTGCCGTTGGTGTAGGTGGGGCTTTCGATTGCCACCAGGTCTCCGGGATCGACGAAGATCTTGCAGGCCAGGTCCAGGCCCTGCATCCCGCCGGCAGTGATGGTGATCCGCTCGGCCGGTGTCGGTTCGGCAGTGGTGGCGAGGTAGTCCACCAGCTGATTCAACAGCCGGGGCTCACCCTCGCTGGCTCCATAGGTGAAGGACTCGCTGTCGAAAATACTGCCGGCGATCTCCCGGAAGACGTCCGTCGGGACGGCCTCATTGGCCGGCGCTCCCATGGCAAATCGGACAATGTCGTGCTTTTGCTGTGCCAACAGGGACGTGCTGGAGTCAATAATGGACCCCACAAGCTGATCGGCACGCCGTGCGAGGGGCAGGGTCTGCGTATTCATTCTCAACTCCTTATCTGTTTCAGCTGACGGGGGAAACTGGTGAAAGCCTCGACGCCGTTGGCGGACACCCTGAACGGTTCGGACAGTTCATAGCCGTAACCCTTCATCCACATCCCGCCGATCAGGTGGAAGGTCATATTCTCTTCGAGGATGGTGTCGTCCTCGGTGCGGATACTCACGGTACGTTCGCCCCAATCCGGCGGGTATCCCAGCCCGATGGAGTAGCCAAGACGGGATGGTTTCTCCAGACCCTGGGCCCACAGCACCTCGTTCCAGATCCTGGCCAGCTCGCGCACCGGCAACCCCGGCTTAATGGCGTCCATGACAGCGTTGATGCCTTCGTCGGCGGTTGAGGAAACCCGTACCAGCTCGTCGGAGGGCTGCCCCAGAATCACTGAACGGGCCAGCGGGGTGTGGTACCGCTTGTAGGCTCCTGCGAGTTCCAGCACCACCGCCTGGCCTTCTTCAAAGCGGTCTTCGGTCCACGTCAGGTGCGGGGCGTCGGAGGCTTCGCCAGTTGGCATCATGGGAACAATCGCGGGATAGTCGCCGCCCACTTCCTCGGTCCCGGAGATCTGGGCCCGGCTGACTTCGCCGACCACATCACATTGCCGGGCGCCGGGGCGGATCACGTCCAGCGCGACGCTCATGGCCGCGGTGGCGACGGTGGCTGCCTTGCGCATCAGCTCAATTTCGCGGTCCGACTTGATCAGCCGGACCCAGTTGACCAGTTCGTAGCAGTCGACAAAGTCCCATTCCGGGATGGCATTGACGAAGGCCCGGTATCCCTTGGGCGAGAAGAAATGGGCATCCATTTCCATCCCGATGTAGCCGTCGGCACATTCGGCCACGACGCCGCGCTCGCGGAGCATGAAGGACACCCAGTCGAAGGGATGGATATGGGGCCGGTGGATGTACCGTTCCGGATAACCGATGATCTGGTCCATCGGCATCCAGGACGTGCGGAAGCCGGGCCGCGCATCCATTTCCCGGGCGAAGAACAACATGTCGCCCTCGGCGGGGACGAATAGAATCTGCGGGGTGTAGAACGACCAGGCGTTGTATCCGGTCAGATAGTTGATGTTCGCCGGATCGGCAATGAGCAGGGCGGAGAGCCCCTGGGCCGACATGCGGTCCCGTACCCCGGTAAGCCGTTCAGCATACTCTTGTGCAGAAAAATCCAGATCGGAAAAATCCACCGCCGAACACCGTCCCTTCACAGATTGTCAACAATTATCACGCTACGTCCGTTACCACGTCGTCAACAAGAGACACGCGGGTATTTTTGAACCATCTGGCTGCCGCCTGCCGCCTGCCGCCCGCCGACGCGGGACCGAGAACGGCCTTCCCCGCCCAAAACGCTTGTCCGCACGGCCACTGTTGACACCGGGGGGCCATTCTCGACACCGGGGCCGTTCCCGCCGATGCACCACACCAGGCGGGCCGGTGCCGGACCGGGCGGTGCCGCCCCGTACCGGCGGGCCACCGGCGAGGGCGCCGGATCAGGTTTTGGGGATGGCCAGGTACTTGTACTCGAGGAACTCCTCTATCCCGACCTTTCCCCCTTCTCGTCCCAGCCCCGACTGCTTGATGCCGCCGAACGGCGCAGCCGGGTTGGACACCAGGCCGGTGTTCAGCCCCACCATTCCCACTTCCATCTCGTCGCCGAGCCGAAGCGCCAGGTCCACGTCCTGGGTGAACAGGTAGCCGACCAGGCCCCACGGGGTGGCATTGGCCAGCCGGAGGGCCTCGTCTTCGTCGTCGAAAGTGATCACCGGTGCCACCGGACCGAAGATCTCGGTGTCCATCAGATCCGATTCCGGGTTCACATCCGCCAACACCGTCGGCGGATAGAAATACCCCGGCCCGTCCTGCTTCGTTCCGCCGGTCACCACGGTGGCGCCACGGCCGACGGCGTCGCTGACCAAGGCCTCGACCTTGGCCACGCCATCGGCATCGATGAGCGGGCCGACGTCGACCCCGTCCTCAGTGCCGTTGCCCACCGTGCGGGCGGCCATCCGCTCGGCCAGTTTCGAGGTGAAGTCGGAGGCAATCGAGCGGTGCACGAAGAACCGGTTGGCGGCCGTGCAGGCCTCGCCCATGTTCCGCAGCTTCGCCATCATCGCGCCATCGACCGCCTTGTCCAGGTCCGCATCGCGGCAGACAACGAACGGCGCATTGCCGCCCAGTTCCATGGACGTGCGCATCACATTGTCCGCGGACTGGCCGATCAGGATCTTGCCCACCTCAGTGGAGCCAGTGAAGCTGACCTTGCGGGCAATACCGGAGTTCATCCAGGTGCCGACCACGCTGCTGGAGCTGGACGTGGTGACCACATTCAACACACCGGGCGGCAGGCCCGCTTCGACCAGGATGTCCACCAGCGCCAGCGAGGTCAGGGGAGTCACCCCAGCGGGCTTGAACACCATCGTGCACCCGGCGGCGATGGCCGGACCGATTTTCCGGGTTCCCATGGCCAGCGGGAAGTTCCAGGGGGTGACCAGCACGCACGGACCCACCGGCTGCTTGCTGACCAGGATGCGGTTCTTGCCGTCGCCTGTGGTGGTCTGGTCGCCGCCGACCCGTACTGCCTCTTCGGAGAACCAGCGGAAGAACTCGGCGCCGTAGGCCACTTCGCCCCGCGCCTCGGCCAAGGGCTTGCCCATTTCCGAGGTCATGATCAGGGCCAGTTCTTCGGCCCGGTCCATGATGATGTCGTAGGCCCTGCGCAGGATCTCGCTGCGGGTCCGCGGCGGGGTCCTGGCCCAATCGGCCTGGGTGTCGCCGGCGGTTTCGATGGCCCGGCGGGCGTCGGCGCTGCTGCCGTCTGCCACCGCGGCAATCACCTCGCCGGTGGCCGGATTCTCCACGTTCATGGTGGATCCGCCCTCGGCATCCTGCCACTTGCCATCGATGAACAATCCGGTGTGGATGCCGGCTATCAGGTCTTTTACGTCGGTCATGGTGATCCTCCCGGTTGTTGTTGGTTGGTGCTGCTGTCGGCGGGGGTGCTGACGTCGGTGCTGCCGTCGCTGCCCGTGCCGCCGTCGAGCAGCTGGGCCAGATGGAGCGAGGTGCGGTCCGGTTCCAGCTGGTTGACCTGCATCAGGCAACTGAACCCGTCGGTGAGCACCGGCACGGAGTCGTCGGTGGCCTGCAGCGCCGGTATCAGCGCCTGTTCTGCGACCTGCATGCTCACGTCATAATGCTCGGCCTCGAAACCGAAGTTGCCGGCAACTCCGCAGCATCCGGTCGCCTCCCGGACCTCTGTGACCCCTGCCGCCTTCAGCGCTGCCCGCTGGGTGGATTCGCCGAACACGGAGTACTCGTGGCAGTGGGTCTGCACCGTGACGGCCTCCGGAGCCTGGCCATCGCGCCATTGCGGCGTCCAGCCTCCGGCGGCCAGTTCCGTCACCGCCGAGGCAAAGCTGGTGACTCTGTCTGCGACGCGGTGTGCGGCGTCGGTGGGGACCAGCTTGGGCAGGTCTTCCTTGAGCGCGGCGGCGCAACTGGGTTCGACGACGACGATCGGCCGGTCGGTGCCGTCGTCGAGGGTGCCGGCTGTCTTGTTCAGGATCTTTTTGGCCGTGCCGAGCTGCCCGGTGGAGATCCACGTCAGGGCGCAGCACGATTCGGCATTGCACTGCACCGTCTTGTCGGCATCGTTCAGCACGCGTTGGGCTGACCCGGCGACTTCGGGGCGGAAGCCGCGGGTGAAGGTATCGATGAACAACACGACGTCGGAGGTCTTGGAGCCGGCGTCGGCGTCCTTCCCGCTACCGGCCCCCAGCGCCCGCCGCAGTGCTGCCGCCGTCGTGAATCTGGGCAGCACTCGGTGGGGTGTGACCCCTCCCAGCCGGACCGCGAGATGACGCAGCGGGGTGGCCAGCAGCAGGTTCACCAGCGGTGCCATCCTGGTGGTGAGTTTCAGCCAGCGGGGCAGCCAGCCCAGCGAATAGTGGGAGAGGGGACGACGACGGCCGGCGTAGTAGTGGTCGTAGAACTCCGACTTGTAGGTGGCCATATCCACGCCTACCGGGCAGTCCGTGGCGCAGGCTTTGCAGGACAGGCACAGGTCAAGCACCTCGCGCGCGTCGTCGGACCGCCAGCCTTCCTCAACGGTTTTCGCCCCGCGGACCATATCCTGCAGCACCCGGGCGCGGCCGCGGGTGGAATCCTTCTCGTCGCGGGTGGCACGGTAGCTGGGGCACATCACGCCGCTGGTATCCGAGCGGCACTTGCCCACCCCCACGCATCGCTGGATCGAGTCGACGAACGGGTCGACGCGCTTCTGCCCGTCGCCCGAGGGCTGCACGGGCGTCAGATCGAAGCTGGTCCGCCACTGGCGGTCGGGGACGCCTTCCATCCAGAGGTTGTCCATCATGCTGTCCGGGTCCACCAGCGAGCCCGGATTGAGCCGGTTGGCCGGATCCCAGATCTGCTTGAACCTGGCGAAGGCTGACAGGATCTGCGGCGAGTACATGATCGGCAGCAGCTCGGACCTGGCCCGGCCGTCGCCATGCTCACCGGAGAGCGAACCGCCGTGCCGGACCACCGTCTGTGCCGCCGCGCGCAGGAAGCTGGCCATCACCTTCCTGCCGTGGTCGGTGCGCTGGTCGAAGGTGATCCGCACATGCATGCAGCCGGCTCCGAAGTGGCCGTAGAGCACTCCGTTGAGGTTGTACTCGTCGAGCAGGGCGAGCAGGTCGGCCAGATAATCGGCCAAGTGCTCGGGGGCGACGGCGGCATCTTCCCAGCCGCCCCACGATTCGCCGCCGGAGTACAGCCGGGTGGCCAGCCCCGCGCCCTCCTCGCGGACCCGCCACAGCGAGGCGCGTTCTGCCGCATCCGGAACCGGGCGCCCTTCGACCAGCCGGCCGTTCTGCCGCAGCCGGTCCAGCAGCTCGTCCGCTTCGGCCGCCACCGCGTCGGCGTCCTCGCCGTCGAGCCCCACGTACAGCCAGGCCTGGCCGTCCGGCAGGCCCTGCACGGCGTCTTTTCCCCGGCGCGCGCGCAGGGTCTTGACGATCTTCTCGTCGATCCCCTCGATCGCCGACGGCTTGAACTCGAGAATCGTCATCACGTCGGCGGCCGCATCCACCACGTCCTTGTAGCCCAGGCTGACCAGCAGCGGCGCCGTGGGGGTGGTGACCAGCTTGACGGTGGCGGAGACGACGACGGCGCAGGTCCCCTCACTGCCCACCAGCGCCCGGGCCACATCGCAGTGGTTCTCGGGCAGCAGGTGCGCCAGGTGGTAACCGGAGACCTGGCGCGGAATCTGGTCGAGCTGGAGCCGGAATTCGGCGAGGTTGTCCGCCGCGAGCCGCTTGAGTTCGGCTGTGATGCTCTCTGCCCGGCCGGACGCCTCGGTGTCCTGCGGATCGGTGGCTTCCAGCCCGGTGCGGGTCGCGGTCAGCCGCAGCCCGTCGGCAGTGACCAGATCCAGGCTGATCACATGGTCGGTGGTGCGACCGTAACGGACCGAGTGGTTCCCGCAGGCGTCGTTGCCGATGGCCCCGCCGAGGGTGGCGCGGCTCTTGCTGGACGGATCCGGGGCGAAGGTCAGGGCCCCGCCGGTGGCCTCCTGGACCACCCGCTGGAACGTGGTCAGCACGATGCCCGGTTCGGCGTCGGCCGTGAGGTTTTCCTCGTCGATGGCAGTGACTGTATTCATGTACCGCGACATATCCATCACCACGCCGGGACCGATGCCATTACCCGCCATCGACGTGCCGCCGCCGCGGGAAATCAATGCGATGCCATTGCGGTGGCAGTAGCGTACGGTGGCGACGACGTCGTCGGCATGGCGCGGAAAGACGACGCCGACAGGTTGGATCCGGTAGTTCGAAGCGTCGTAGGAGTACTCCGACAGGCGACGCGTGCTGGTATCGACATGCAAGCCCGCAGCCTCAAGTTCAGCCAGGGTGCCGCCAGTGGTGGTCAATGGTCCCATTGGCGGTCTGCGACCTGCCTTTCCGTGTGTTGCCTTGCGGCGTGGGTCACGTCGGTCATGGCTCCATCGTCGGGGCAACTGGCCGGATTGTCAACAATCCACATTGACACGTTCAACGCCGCTTCCTAGAGTCAGGATCATGTCCGCGGAACAGCAGAAACCAAAACTCGTCGTCCTCGGCGGCGCCGATCATCCCAAGCCCGCGGGCATGGAGCCAATTGAGCAGCGCGCTCACGTGCATTACGTGGACGCTGACGGGTTGGCCGACGCGCTTCCGGGCGCCGATGCGCTGCTGCTGTGGGACTTCTTTTCCTCGGCGTTGAAGGACTCCTGGCCGCACGCCGACAGCCTGCGCTGGGTGCACGTGGCGGCCGCCGGGGTGGACGCGATTCTCTTCGACGAACTGGCCGG
This sequence comes from Arthrobacter castelli DSM 16402, assembly GCF_000430705.1. Classification (GTDB taxonomy): domain Bacteria; phylum Actinomycetota; class Actinomycetes; order Actinomycetales; family Micrococcaceae; genus Arthrobacter_C; species Arthrobacter_C castelli. The sequence goes on along the minus strand of NZ_AUMN01000007.1, from coordinate 184,573 downwards.
ATCCGACGTCGTCATCACCAACGCCCATGGCACCTTCGACCGGCCGATCGCCGAATATGTGCTGGCCACCATCCTCGCGGCCGACAAGGACCTGTACCGCAGCCACGACCTGCAGCGCGAGAAGACCTGGCAGCACCGCGAAACGCGGCTGGTGACCGGGTCCAAGGCGCTGGTTATTGGCACCGGTGGCATTGGACGGGAGACGGCCCGGCTGCTCCGCGCGGCCGGGCTCGAGGTGCGCGGCGCCGGCAGGACCGAGCGGCAGGACGACGACTTTGGCGCCGTGCTGGCCACCTCCGAACTCGTCGACCACATCGGCTGGGCCGACCACGTCATTACCATTGCGCCACTGACCGAGCAGACTCGCGGGATGATCAACGCCGACGTGCTGGCCGCGATGAAACCGTCAGCGCATCTGGTCAACGTGGGGCGTGGACAATTGGTCGACGAGGCCGCGTTGATTGAGGCGCTGACCTCCGGTTCCATCGCTCAAGCGTCGCTGGATGTGTTCGAGCAGGAGCCGCTGGATGAGTCCAGCCCGCTGTGGACCATCCCGTCCGTCCACATTTCCGCGCACATGGCCGGCGACGTCGTCGGGTGGCGGGAAACCCTTGGCGGGCAGTTCAAGGAGAACGCCTCAAGGTGGCTCGACGGCGGCGAACTGGCCAACGTGGTCGACAAGCAGCGCGGTTACGTCCCCGGGCGCCGTTGAGCCGGCCTGCAACGCTTGACTCAACTGTGACCTGCAACTCGAAAAGCATGGCGCTTCTCAGCTAGACTTGGCTGGTAAGAGCCCCTTTCCTCTTACCTGTCGACGGCGCAGAACGAGCCCGGCGTAAGATGCACAAGGGGCGTTTTCATGCTCTGTTTGATGTAGGGCTCATCGGCGGACGCCGGACCGGAAGGCAGGAGTTTCCATGCCCGCAATCGTGATTGTCGGTGCCCAGTGGGGCGACGAAGGTAAGGGCAAAGCGACCGACCTACTCGGCGGGCGCGTTGACTACGTGGTCAAACCAAACGGCGGCAACAACGCCGGCCACACCGTCGTCGTCGGCGGTGAAAAGTATGAACTGAAACTCCTCCCCGCCGGCATCCTCAGCCCCAACGTGGTTCCCGTCATCGGCAACGGCGTGGTGGTCAATCTGGAGGCGCTGTTCGACGAGATCGACGGCCTCAATGCCCGCGGCGCCGATACCTCGCAGCTGCGGATTTCGGCGAACTCCCACTTGGTGGCGCCGTACCACCAGGTGATGGACAAGGTCACCGAGCGGTTCCTGGGCAAGCGCGCCATTGGCACCACCGGCCGGGGGATCGGACCGGCGTACATGGACAAGGTGGCCCGACTCGGCATCCGCGCCCAGGACCTGTTCGACGAGTCCATCCTGCGGCAGAAGGTCGAAGGCTCGCTGCGGCAGAAGAACGAACTGCTGGTCAAGGTCTACAACCGCCGCGACATCGGCGTCGACGAGATCGTGGACTACTTTCTCAGCTTTGCTGAGCGGCTGCGCCCGATGATTGTCGATTCCTCACTGCTTCTCAACGACGCGCTGGACGAGAACAAGGTGGTGCTGCTCGAAGGCGGGCAGGCGACCTTCCTCGACGTCGACCACGGCACCTACCCATTCGTGACGTCATCGAACCCGACAGCGGGAGGCGCCAGCGTTGGATCCGGCATCGGCCCGACCCGGATCAGCCGGGTGGTGGGCATCGTCAAGGCGTACACCACCAGGGTGGGCGCCGGCCCGTTCCCCACCGAGCTGTTCGACGACATGGGCGAATACCTGCAGAAGACCGGCGGGGAATTCGGGGTCAACACCGGCCGTCCCCGCCGCTGTGGCTGGTACGACTCCGTACTGGCGCGGTACGCCAGCCGGGTCAACGGATTCACCGACTACTTCCTCACCAAGCTCGACGTGCTCACCGGTCTCGACCGCATCCCGGTCTGCGTGGCTTACGACGTCGACGGCATCCGCCACGACGAAATGCCGATCACCCAGACCGACTTCCACCATGCCGAACCGATCTTCGAGTACTTCGACGGGTGGACCGAGGACATCACCAAGGCGAGGACTTTCGAAGACCTGCCGGGCAATGCGCAGTCCTACATCCGCGCGCTGGAGAAGCTGTCCGGCACCCGATTCTCCGCGATCGGCGTCGGCCCGGACCGGGAGCAGACCATCGTGTTGCATGATCTGATTACAGGGTAGGTTGATTGGCTCAACTCCTGGATTATTCCACCAACGGGCCAAGGTTATTGGGGCTCAGGATTCAGTTGTTCCTCGTGTCCGTCTTTTTTGCGCCGGAGGTATTTCCAAGTCTGGAACGGCTCTGAGCATAAAACGATCAAAGTGCGGAACTGTGAATCCGGCATAGCCATGTGAAGGAGTGTAAAGCAACCCCATGCTGATCAATTCGGAGCGAGTCGGTGCCAACTGGGTTGACTCCCGCTCCATTATCCCGGCAACGTCCGCAGCTTTTTGGGATTCGGGCCCAAGCTGTGCCATAGCTCGCATGTAAGCGATTTGAAGTGGTGTAGCCCTATCCAAGCGCACCCTGAAGAAAGATGAGTCGAGCTTGGCTTCGTATGCGTCTTTGGCATCTTCGACGTCCTCCAAGGTTATAGTGTTCCCCTCGGCTACTGCCCAGACTTGGTATCCAAGTTCCTGGATAAAGTAGGGATACCCTTCGGTTAGCTCGAACGCGCGATATATGGCCTCGTTTTGGAATTCGACGCCTTCAAGCTCTGCCGACGCGACCAGAGCGGTTCTTGCATCGTCAAACGAAAGAGATCCGATATTTGGGAACTTGAACAGCCGCTCTGCGTATGATTTTGCGTCGCCTGCCAGCTCTTCAATTTGTGGCAGCCCTGCGCCGACAAAAGTTAACGGCAACTTCTTTTGCACGGTCTTATGTATAGCTTGGATGATTGCTTCCAGCTGCGATCGGTTGAGAAATTGAACCTCATCAACCAATAGCACAAGGCCAGTTCCGTGCTCCTTAGCTGCCTCCCCTATGGAAATCAGAACGTCGGTAAGATCCAATACCAAGTCGCCATGATCTGCGATACCTTCGGCCGGTGGAATGTCCAGTGACAGAATAGGGGCTCCCGACGCTGGTTCGATCGATAGGCTAAAGGACCGAAGGGCTTGGGCGGCCGCTTTGGCCTTGTCTCCCCATTTAGCCGTTGGGGATATTTGATAGAGCGCCGTACGTAGCTGTGCATATATGGTTTGCCGAAAGCGTTCATCGTCGTGTTTGCTGGCCTCCAGCTCCAAGACTCGCCATTTATGCTCCTCGGCAACTTGTCGAAACTCACCGAGCAGTACTGTTTTTCCCACGCCTCGAAGTCCGGCGATGATCATGGATTGGTTGGTTCGGCCTCGATCGAGTCGACCCAACAGGACCAGGAAGTCTTGTATGTACTCATCACGACCGCTGACGATCTCTGGTGTGGCCCCCGCATTAGGGGTGTAAGGGTTTTTCACTGGGTCCATGTGGCCATTTTACTCCATTTAGTTAACTTTATCGCACTCTTATAAAGTGGCCTAAAGTTGATAACTTCCGTTCCCTGCTGTCAGTGACCCGCCTGCTCTCCCTCGCCCCTTCCGAGTTGGGCCTTGTAGGCTTTAAAGCCCATGGACCATCTGCAGTGAAGAGGGCTCGGAATGAAAGTCAGTGTTGGCCAATTTCACCCCGGTGGGGTGATGGACGAGAACATCGCCACTATGCGCCGTCTCGCGGTGGAAGCCAAAGCCGATGGTGCGTCGCTGGTGATCTTCCCGGAAGAATCGATGTTTACTGTCGGTTTGGTGGAGGGCGACTTCATCGCGGCAGTGGATGAAAACTGGTCCAAGTTCGTCCAGCAACTGTCGTTTGTCGCCAGCGAAGTGCAAATCGCGATTGTGGCAGGCGGCTATGAGTCCAGCGGCGAGGAGCGGCCGTATAACACCTTGGTGGTGGTTGACGACGAAGGCCGGATAGTCGACACCTACCGCAAACTGCACCTCTACGACGCGTTCTCTTACCAGGAGTCAAAGCGGATCAAGCCCGGCGACACCGGCATCAAGACGGTCAATATCGGCGGCCTCAACGTTGGCATTATGACCTGCTACGACATCCGCTTCCCGGAACTGGCCCGGGTGATGGCGGACGCCGAGGTCGATCTGATCGCCGTCGCTGCGGCCTGGTTCAAGGGCGATCACAAGGTTGAACATTGGGAGTCACTGCTGAAGGTGCGCGCCATCGAGAACACGGTATGGGTGGCGGCGGCCGGAACGTCCAGCGATCACTGCATCGGCCACTCAGTCATCCTCGATCCGATGGGTGTTCCCCATGGGTACCTCAACGACGAGCCGGAGGGGCTCGTCACGGTGGATGTGACCAAGCGGCGGATCGACGAGGTCCGTGAGTTCCTCCCGGTGCTGAAGAACCGGCGGCTGGAAACATCTCCAACCATCGTCGAGAGTCACTGAACGATCAACTCCGGCGCCGCCAATTCAGTATGCCGCACGACAAACCCAACCCGGTGGCCATGATTCCTCCAGCGGCCATGAGGTTCAGGCCCGCACCTGTCTGTGCCAGCTGCGGGCGGCCGGACACTGTCGCCGGCTGATGTCCCGAAGGCACTTGGCCCCCGGGACGAGGGGTGGTGGGAGTGGCCGGTTCATTGCTTCGGAGCTCAGCGGCCTGCGTGGCCGAGTCGTGCTGCGTCGGTCTCGGAGACTCTTCAGGCGTTGCCGGTGTGGCGTGTTCCGGCGCTGCGGCTTCCGTTTCCGGTGTTGCCGCTGGAGCAACGCACACTGTTTCTTCGGGGATGCCGTACGACGACGTGTAGGGCAATGTCCGTGCGCTACCCGGCAAAGAAGCCACAACGGTATAGCACCCGGGACCTGGAAAAGGACCAAAGGTCCGGCTGCGATGTTGTCCGTTGCCAGCGGGTATGGTCATTTTCGTGAATACCGGTGCCTCCTTCGGCACTGTTGCCCGTTGGCGTGGTGCCTCTTCCAAAGGACCGTACATGGTCAGCCGGATCCGGGCGTCTTCGGGCATGTCGTCCGGCAAACCACCCACTGTCACCATATCGGTGGCCGTGTCGCCCACAACTGCCTCGCGCCGGGATAGTTTGGTCTTGACCTCCGCGTGCCATGGGACCAAGGTGGTTTCGTGGGCGACACCGAACTTGCTCTGCCAGGGTTTGACAAACTGCGCCGCCTGTTCAGGCTTGGTGCTCACCGGATCAATCGTTCCGGTCCATACGTAGTAGCCCGGATCTGCCACTTTCAGGGACGGCGTCTCGTAGGTGCCGGGACCGTGGACTCTGGTGGTTACCGTTCCAACTTTTGGTGTGCCGGTAGGGACAGTCCCGCTCAATTCCGGCTTCTGGTCGAGCGGGCCCCAGAGCGTGGATTTCACTGCTACCGACAGCGGTTTGCCGGTAGTGGGCTGATGCAGCCATCGATTCGGGGAATCCTGTCCGGTGTCCGCCGCCGACACTGTCAGAATGTCGTGCACCCGGCTGCCCGGATCCGCCCGCTCGCGGGAAGTTTGCGTAGTGACTCCAGGCTGGAATGCAGGTAATGCAGCGACTTTTGCCACGGTTTCCTCGGTCGTCAGCACCGGGGCCGTGAGCAGTCGTTGCGCGGACTCCCGGTTCGGTGCCAGCCAACGGACAGCATCAGAGGGAGTTGCGGGCACCTCAACTCTCAGCGTTCCGGTGCCGAGGGTGGTTCGGTCCAGTTGCAGCATTCTTTGGCTGGTTTGGCTGGTTTGGCTGGTTTGGCTGGTCCAGCTGGTCCTGGTGGTGCCATCCGTGAAGGTGAAGGCACCTGTCACCTCGGCCATGACCCTTAAACCCCCGACCGGGGTGTTGTCCGCGCCGAGGACCGCAATTGCGGCTTCGCTGACCAGCCCCGACTCAGAGTCGTCTCCCATAATGATCCGGATGGAGTAGGGACCTGCATTATCCAGCGCTGTCATCGTCATGGACTTCGCGGATTCGACGATTCCGGCAGGCAAGTTCTCCTGCTGGATGAACGTTGCCATCTTGGCGGAGTCCCACGCCATGCCGGGCGAGGTCATCGCCCAGACCGACAATTGTACGGCTGCCGCCGTGTGTTTCTTTGAGGTGCTGCCCCAACGGTTCAACACGTAGGCCAGTGCGGCGTTTTCGTCCGGAGTCAGCGCGTGACCATCGCTGCGGATAAATCGGCCCTGGTGGCCGCCGTCGTAATCCTGTGCATACCGCGGGGCCAGCTTGTCGAAGTCAGTGCAGTACGCCGTCCGGCCATTGTCGTTGACGTACTGGCCAACGAAATGGTTGGTGCCTCGGATTCCTGCACCTTTGTTCCACTCATGCTGACCTGCGGTGGCCGGGTCAACTGATCCGGGGACGAACAGCCAACTGCACAGCATCAGCGCGATGACTGCCGCCGCGCGACCCGTCCAGTGGGCAGTCGGTGTTCCGCGCCGTGGTCTTCCAGACGTGAGGCGAGGCCGGGGCGTGATGGAATGGCGGCTCGACAGCAAGGATCCTCCAAGGCTTCAGGATGAACGTGTACTGAAGCCACCCTTCCGGGCACCGCCTTAACCCGGTAGTCCGGACTATTCCGATGTGGAGGGGGCCGGTCGGCCGGCCCTGTGTGGAGGACAAGACGGAGGCCCTCACGTGGGGCCGGTCCGGGATGGGGCTACATATCAACTACGGGCTGACTCGTCGCAGTTCTCTGTCAGCCATTGCTTCACCGGGTCGAGGGCGTCCTGCAGTGCCTCGCTGTTGAACTCAGGGTTCTCCGAACCATCCGAGGCGTCAGGGGACGGGACCTGGACCGTGCCGTCATCGGCGCCGCTGCCGCCGTCGCCGCTGCCATCTTCAGTTTTGCTCTCCACGGGTGAATCTTTGCCCCCGGCCCGCTCGCCGGCGGCGACGCGTTCGCCGAATGTATCGATCAGCAGCTGCACGCGGGCGAAATCAGCCTTCAGAGCCTCAGGTGCGGAACGTTTCATCTTCGCAATTTCGTCTTCGGCATTGTCGATTTCCCGAGCGTCACCGCTGAGGTTGAGGCTCATGGGCAGTACAGCGACGGCGACGACGTTGGCAGCGACGGCGGTGCAAGCCCCGGAACGGGAGTTGTACCTGCCCCATTTCCCGGAAGCCGTGGAGGTGGCGTCGGGTGAGGCTTCCGAGGACTCCGGCGACGGTGAAGGGCTGGAGCCGGTCGTCTGTTCCGATGAGGGCGGTTGCGACGGCTCGCTGGTTTCAGGATCGGAGGGTTCATCTGTGCAGCCGGTGAGTACGACGGCGGCGGCCAGCGCGCACGCTGCCGTCCAGCGGCGGCGGGAACGCCGATGACGAATAGCCGGCGCTGGCAAAACGTCTCCGACGGTCTGGCTGTTCACCGGTTGCCACCTCTCCATACAGACACCGGACCTTATAGGAAACACCCTACGCGTGCTGTACATTGAGCGGCCAGCGGTGGCTCCGGCCCCGGCGCCGGGCACGTATTCTATGGGCAGGCGGGAACGGCACTGCCCAGTGTCGGGGCCGGGCAAATGCGACATCGTGCCGCGACCAGTGCGGCACCGGTGAACCAAAGGGGTGCGCGCGATATGCGGATGCTGTTCCTGATTGTCCGCGTCGCCGCGCTGGTGACCGGTTTGTGGGCGTTGATGTGGCGCGCAGACTGCGTGTTCGCCACCGGTACGTGCCTGGCCGCGAACCTGTTCAGCTACTTCACCATCCACAGCAACATCATGCTGGTCCTGGTGCTGATGATTGCCATGTATTACGGTGCTTCGTCCATTCACGAGCCGGAGTGGCTCACCGCTGCCCGGGCCCTGACAACTACGTACATGATCGTCTCCGGTACTACCTTCGGCGTGCTGCTGGTCAATGCCGACCTGCTCAATCACCTGTTCCTGGTTCCGCTGTCCTCCAAAGTGCTGCATTTCGTGCTGCCGGCGTATGCGGTGCTGGATTTCCTGTTGGTGCCGGCCCGTCACCGCTTGCACTGGAGCATCGGCTGGTTGTCGATGATCTTCCCGCTCATTTGGACGGTTTATACCCTGATTCGCGGGCGCCTGGCAGGCTGGTATCCCTATTTTTTCCTCAACCCGGATTTGGTGGGCGGTTATCGGACGGTGTTGATTTATGCCGGCGTGCTCGCCGCGTTCATCCTGCTGGTTTCATTCATCGTTGTTGCCCTCAGCCGGTTGCCCATTGCCAAGCTGCCGGAGGACTGAATGGGTACCGAGTGGATAACGCTTGTGTATCAATAACGGACGGTGCGCCCTGCCGGTGGGATGATGGAAAGATCAACCTTTGGGGTGTTTCGTCAACGAAGACGAGGAGGGCTCGTCATGCGGACTGCAGAGCGGAGCCGCGGCATGCAGATTGCGATTACCGTGCTGTGGGCGTTACTGGCCGCGCTGGTCGCCGCCGTCGTCATCCGGGCAGCAGTGCAGAAATTCCTGGGGGTACCTGCAGCCCTGGAACCGTTTGAAGAATTCGGCTGGCCAACGTGGACCATCTACTTAACCGGGATTGGCGAAATCATCGGATCCATCGCCTTGCTCATCCCGCGCACCCGGCCGTTCGGCGGAATCCTGCTGATCATCATCATGATCGGTGCCGCTTTCACCAATTTCGCCAATGGACATCCGGACTATGTGCCGCTGAATGCGGCGATCATCGCCGGGTCGGGATTGTTGGTCTGGGAGGCGCGGGACCAATTGCATGTTCCGGTGCGCGGGGCGCGCGGAGACAGGCGGGCCCGGACAGAGTAGCGGCCGAAACCGGGCTCGGGCGTATTTCCCCGTTAGGCCGTGACCTGCCGCTTGGAAGAAATCACCCCGGTATTGAAACCAGCGAGGTTCAGGCCGCCGTGGAACCGTGCGTGCTCAATCTTCACGCAGCGATCCATCACCACGTTGAGACCGGAGGCCTCCGCCTTGCGGGCAACCTCTTCATGCCACGATCCGAGCTGCAGCCACAGCGTTTTCGCGCCGACGTCGAGGGTTTCCTCCAGCACGGCCGGCAGGTCGTCATGCTTGCGGAACACGTCCACCAGGTCCGGTGTTTCCGGCAGGTCCGCCAGCGACGGATACGTCCTTTGTCCGAGGATCTCGTCGACCACGGGATTGACGAAATAGAGCCGGTAGGGCGACGAGGACTGCAGGTAGGTCGCCACGAAGTACGAGGCCCGCGAGGGCTTGTTGGAGGCGCCGACGATGGCGATGGAGCCGGTGTTGCGCAGGATTCGCAAGCGGTCCGGGGCCGACGGGGCCACCCACGGGGTTGCCGGAGTTTCGGTGCTCACTGATTGGCTCCTTCAAAGTCTCGATGCGGGTCTCGGTGCGCTCGTTCCTCGCTTACTCGACCACCGGTGGGGACGGCGGCGGTCAGTGCCTGGTCGAGGTCCCAGAGGATGTCCTCCAGGTCCTCCAGACCCACCGAAATCCGCACCAGGTCCTCCGGAATTCCGGCGGCCTCGAGTTGTTCCGCGTTCAGCTGCTGGTGCGTGGTGGACCCGGGGTGGATCACCAGCGTCCGGGCGTCGCCGACATTGGCCAGGTGGCTGGCCAGTTGCAGCGATTCGATGAACTTTTGTCCGGCGTCGCGCCCGCCCTTAATACCGAAGCTGAAGACGGAACCCGGTCCCTTGGGCAGGTACTGCTGCGCCCGCTCGAAGTGCACATGCGAGGGCAGGCCGGCGTAGCTGACATACTCGATCCGGTCGTCAGCGTCGAGCCATTCCGCAACTGCCTGAGCGTTCTTCAGGTGCTCGTCCATCCGCTGCGGCAGCGTCTCCACACCCTGCAGCAACTGGAACGCGGCCTGGGCGGAGAGCGAGGGTCCGATGTCACGCAGCTGCTCGGAGCGCAGCTTGGTAAGGAAACCGTATTCGCCGAAGTTGTCCCACCAGCTGACGTTGCCGTACGAGGCAACCGGCTCGGTCATCGACGGGAAGTTGCCGTTGCCCCAGTTGAAGCGGCCGGATTCGACGACGACGCCGCCCAACGTGGTGCCGTGCCCGCCAATGAACTTGGTGGCGGAGTGGATGACGATGTCGGCGCCGTGCTCGATCGGCCGCACCAGGTAAGGCGTCGACAACGTGGCGTCGATGATCAGCGGGACCCCGGCGTCGTGCGCCACCTTGGCCAACCCGGCGATGTCCGCGACCTCGCCCGAGGGGTTGGCGATGACCTCGGCGTAGACCGCCTTGGTGTTCTCCTGGACCGCGGCGGCGTAGTCGGCCGGGTCGGTGCCCGGGACAAAGCTGGTCTCGATCCCGAAGCGGCGCAGCGTTACGTCGAGCTGGGTCACCGTGCCGCCATAGAGGGCTGAGGCCGCCACAATGTGGTCCCCGACGCCGGCCAATGCGGCAAAGGTGATGAACTCGGAGCTCATGCCCGACGCCGTCGCCACCGCCCCGATGCCGCCTTCCAGCGAGGCGATGCGCTCCTCGAACGCCGCCACAGTGGGGTTGCCGATGCGGGAATAGATGTTGCCGTACTTCTGCAGCGCGAACAGGTTGGCGGCGTCGTTGGTGTCCTTGAAGACGAACGACGTCGACTGGTAGATCGGCACGGCCCGGGAACCATGGGTGGCATCCGGGGTGCCGCCGGCGTGCAGGGCGCGGGTGCGGAATCCGAAGGAAGGTTCGGTCATGGGGAGGCTCCTACTCCATCGGTCCTGGCGGTAGCACCCGGATGTCCTTGCGGACCGGGTTGCTGCGGCGTCGCGGAGCCAGATCTCTCAGCCGCTCGGGATGGTCAAGTTTCAGTCTGGCAGGCCGGCGCCGGTGATTCCAAACAATGTTGCGCCCGGTTGCGCGCGAGCTACCGTTCGGCTAGTACTTGTTGGATGTCGCCGATGCAGGGTTCGTTTTGCAGGGACGTGGTGTCGCCGAGCTCGGTGCCTTCGTACAGCTGGGTGAGCAGCCGGCGCATGATCTTGCCGGATCTGGTCTTGGGGATGTCGGGAACGACGACGACGGCGGCCGGCTTCGCGATCGGCCCGATCTCCCTGGCCACGTGGCGCCGGAGTTCATCACCGGAGGCCAGACCGTCGCTCAACACCACGAACGCGGCGATGGCGTGGCCGGTCTTCGGGTCGGCAATCGGGGCGACGCCGGCCTCGACCACGGACGGGTGGGACACCAGGGCGGACTCGATCTCGATCGTGGACAGTCGGTGCCCGGACACGTTGATCACGTCGTCGGTGCGGCCCAGGATCCAGGTATCGCCGTCGTCGTCATACTTCGCGCCATCTCCGGCCAGGAACCAGCCCCGCAGGGCGTACTTGCGCCAGTACGAATCCAGGTACCGCTGCGGGGCGTCCCAGACGGTGCGGGCCATCGCCGGCCCGGTCTTGTCCACGACGATGAAGCCCTGCTCGTTGGCAGCCACCTCGGCGCCGTCGTCGTCGACGATTCTAGTGCTGACGCCGGGCAGCGCCCGGCTGGCGCATCCCGGTTTGAACCCGGAATCCGTGGGGCGCGGGGAGAGGATGGTGGCGCCGGTTTCGGACTGCCACCAGGTGTCGACGACGGGCAGCTCGCCATGGCCGAACTGGTCCCGGAACCAGTGCCACGCAGCCGGGTTGATCGCCTCGCCGACGGTGCCGAGCACACGCAGCGACGAGAGGTTGTAGTGCTCCGGCACGCCGTCCGGGAACCAGCCCATCAGCGACCGGACCAGAGTTGGCGCGGTGTAGTAGCTGGTGACGCCGTAGCGTTCGATGATCTCCAGATGCCGGCCGGCGTGCGGAGTGTCAGGCGTACCCTCGAAAATCACCTGCGTGACGCCGTTGGCCAGCGGCCCGTAGATCTCGTAGGTGTGGGCGGTGACCCAGGCGAGGTCCGCGGTGCACCAGTGCACGTCGGCACTGCGCCGCTCCGGATCCGGGTGGCTGAACAACAGTTCGTGGCTGTAGGCCGCCTGGGTGAGGTAGCCGCCGGAGGTGTGCACCAAGCCCTTCGGCCTGCCGGTGGTTCCGGAAGTGTACATGATGAACAGAGGCGTCTCGGCGTCGAAGGCCTTAGGCACGTGGTGCTCGGAGGCAGGGTCGACGACGTCGTGCCACCAGACATCGCGGCCGCGGGTCCACGGGACGGACAGTTCCTGGTTGGAGCGTTTGCCCTTGCCCGAGCTGCGGGATCCGCTTTTGGAGGTGCGGCGGATGACCAGCACGTGCTCGATGTTGTTGTCTCCGGCGACGGCGGCGTCAGCGTTCTCCTTGACCGCAACAGCCTTGCCGCGGCGGAACTGGCCGTCGGTGGTGACGAGCAGTTTAGCCCCGGTGTCCTCGACGCGGAACCGCAGCGCCTCGGCAGAGAAGCCGCCGAACACCAGGGAGTGTATGGCGCCGATCCGGGCGCAGGCGAGCGTGACGACGATGGTTTCGACCAGCACGGGCAGGTAGATGACCACGCGGTCGCCCTTGCCCACGCCGAGTTTCGTCAGCGCGTTGGCCGCCTTGGAAACTTCCTTCTGCAGCTGGGCGTAGGTGACGGTGCGGCGGTCTCCGGGTTCGCCTTCGAAATGCAGTGCCACCTTGTTGCCGCGGCCGGCCTCCACGTGGCGGTCCACGCAGTTATAGGCAACGTTGAGTGTGCCGCCGGCGAACCACTCAATCGCGGGCACGCTGAGAGCCAGGTCGTCGCCTTCGGCGGCCAGCGCGTCGTCGTAGTCGAGACCGCTCAGCGGTGCGGCCGGTTCGAAGGTGTGGGCGGTGTGCCAGGGCGCGGCCCAGTCGAGTTTGTTGGCTGCTTCTTCCCAGAATGCAATGCGTGCGGTTTCGGAAGCGGACGCGTCACGGGAGCCTCCACCTGTCGAAGGGTGTCGGCCGGAGGCGAGGTCGAGAGTCATATCAATCTCCATCGGTCCTGGCGGTAGCACTGTCCTGATGCTGTCTCTGTCGCCGGGGCGACACGTGTCGAAGATCAAGGGGTTGCTGCGGCGTCGTCGATCCAGGTCTCTTAGCCGCTCGGGATGGGCAACTTCCAACTAAACGCGATACAGCCCGTCGGTTTCAAGCCGGGGAGTCATAATATGAAATCAAGTTGATAGGATAGTCGGGTGCAAACTCTTCTTTACCTCTAATCGGACTCCGGACGGCCCGCCTCAGCCACTGAGCTTGCGGGCGTTTTGACATGGCCGGTGCACGGCCGCGTGTCCGTTGATTTAACACACCTCCCCTGGCGAGGGGACGCGTGTGTCTGGAGTTAGAGGAAAAATGAAGAGCACTCTTATACTGCCCGCTCGTGCGCGGGCGCAACTGATGACATCCGGCCTCTGCGTTAACCGCGGTGGCCGACGCGTCCTCTCACAGGTTGAAATGACCGTATCGCCCGGTTCCCGGTGGGGCGTGGTCGGGGAGAACGGCCGGGGAAAATCGACACTGATACAGGTCCTTGCGGGCACATTGACACCCGATGAGGGCCGGGTGCAGCGGATTGGCACTGTCGGCGTGGCTGACCAGGAGATGGCATCGCACGGCAACAGGACGATTGGCCAATTCATCGATGAACAGATTGCCGACGCACGTGCGGCACTGGCTGCACTCGACGAAGGTGCGGCTGCCCTGGCCGAGGGCAGTCCGGGTGCCGAGCACGAATACACTGCCGCGCTGGAAGCGGCCGAGGCGCTCGACGCCTGGGACGCCGACCGCCGCATCGATCTCGCGCTGGACCGTCTGGATGCGGTGGCGGACCGGAGCCGGTTGCTGGCCGAACTGTCGGTCGGCCAGCGGTACCGGGTGCGTCTGGCATGCCTGCTCGGCGCGGAAGTCGACTTCCTGCTGCTGGACGAACCGACCAATCACTTGGATGCGGCAGGACTCGACTTCCTGACGGCAAAACTCCGCGAACATGCCGGAGGTGTCGTCGTCGTCAGCCATGATCGGGCCCTGCTGTCCGACGTCGTGACGACAATACTCGACCTTGACCAGAGCCGCGACGGGCTGCCGCGGGTGTACGGAGACGGATTCGACGGCTACCGCCAGGGGCGCGAGGCCGAACTGCAACGTTGGGAATCGGAGTACGAACGGCAACAGTCGGATCATGCTCGGCTTACCCATGATCTGGCCGAAGCCCGGAACCGGCTCAGCTCCGGGTGGCGTCCGGATAAGGGCACGGGCAAGCACCAACGGCAGAGCAGGGCTCCGGGCATTGTTCGTTCGGTGAACCGCCGCCGTGACGAGTTGCAGCAGCACGCCATCACGGCTCCGGTGCCGCCGCTGCGGTTCCGGATGCCGGAACTGCCTGCCCATCCAGGCGTCGCCTTGGTCACCGCAGACGGCGTACGGGTCGCGGACAGGCTGCATGACGCCGTCGACGTCGGCCTGGCGTCAGGTTCGCGGCTGGTGGTGACCGGGCCGAACGGTTCGGGCAAGACAACGTTGCTCTCCGTGCTGTCCGGTCGGCTCGAACCTACGAACGGCACCGTGCGGCAAGCCCGCAACGCCCGCGTGGGACTGCTGCCCCAGGAATCGGTCGGCTTTGCGCGGGGAGGGCCGGAGGACGTGTTTGGAAGCCACATGGGCAGACTGGTCAGCTCTGGAACGTTGAAGGAGGACGAAGCGATACCCCTGTCACAGTTGGGACTGCTGTCGGCGGCGGATCTCGACAAGCCGGCCCGGGAATTGTCCATGGGACAACAGCGCCGTCTGGACCTTGCTATGGTGCTCGCCTCCCGACCGCACGTCTTGCTGCTCGACGAGCCGACAAACCACCTCTCGATTGCTCTCGTGGACGAGCTGACCGACGCCTTCGGTGCCACCGAAGCTTGTGTGGTGCTGGCCTCCCACGATCGCCAGCTACTGCGGGACACGGAGGATTGGCCGCGGCTTCAACTCAGTTCAGTGCCTGCACCCCGTTCACCTGCCTGAGGGGGCCCGGCGGCAGCACTGTTCCCCATTTGGCGTGCGTTTCGTAGGGTAGGGGCAAGGAGGCGAACAGCCATGCCGACACCTCAACACCGCCGAACCCCACGACTTGCCCGTGCCATCGCTATGGCCGGGTCGCTGCTGGCGACCGCCGCGACACTGACTGCCGCCGCGCCGGCAACGGCGGCGGACCACAGCAAAGCCGACGGGGACCGAACCCACCATCGCAAGGAATTGGCCGGATTCGGAGACTGGACGTCCAACGGAGGCGGACCGGACAACCGGTTCTGGAACCGAGCCGAGTTCCACATCACGGTCGACACGGTTGATCAACTCTCCCCCGCATATCACGTCACCACCCCTCTGAAGCCTGTCGGTGAACCGATCGTCGCGGGAGGTCGCGTCTACCAGCTGCACGAGAGCGGCGTCGCCGCCTATGACACCGACGACGGCGACGTGCTGTGGAAGATCCGGCTGGACTCAACGCCGACGGATATCGCCTTCTCGCAGGGCATGGTCTATTTATCCACCGGCAGCCTCGGCGAAACCTCCACCCTGTACGCCATCGAGGCCGACGGGGACCGTCAATGGTCGAATAGCGCCCGTGATATCCACTTTGATCAGCTGCTCGCCGCTAACGGTCGGGTCGCGGTATCCGGCTCTGCACGTGGCGGCGGCCCGCACCGCGTGGAAGTTTTTCGATCGGATGGCTCGCTGGCGTGGACCCGCGACGACGCCGAAATTGCGCCCAAGTCCCCGATGGTCGATCCATCTGGCAGAATCTACTTGCGCCCGTGGAACAAGTGGTCGCCGAAGCACGAGACAGTGGCCGTATCGCTGCAGACGGGGCTGAACCAGGGGCACATCGACCGCCCGCTCCAGCCGCGGACAACCCTACCCTTTACCGGCCACGTGCTGGCCATGGAGGACATTGGGGTCATCCACCATCGGGCTATGTCGATCGATACGACCACCGGCAATATCTTCT
Organism: Arthrobacter castelli DSM 16402; assembly: GCF_000430705.1. GTDB lineage: Bacteria > Actinomycetota > Actinomycetes > Actinomycetales > Micrococcaceae > Arthrobacter_C > Arthrobacter_C castelli. The sequence goes on along the minus strand of NZ_AUMN01000007.1, from coordinate 168,701 downwards.
GGGAAAAGGAGACACCGTGGTTCGCAAGCGAAGCCACGGCAGCAGTCAATGACTCACACATCTACCTGGCCGAAACCAACGATGATCTGAACGTGTCGGCCCTGCGTTCCTGGGAGCAGGATTCCGGTCGGTTGTCATGGCGGACGAGGCTACCCGAGGGGGCCGACATGGGTGATCCGGTGGTCGCCGGCGGGCTCGTCTACCTCAGAGTCAGCGAAGGCGGCTCCGAATCCCATCTCTATGCGTATCGCACCAGCGATGGACACAAGGTCTGGAGCCATCCGGTCGATCCACGCTCTTGGATGCAGCATCCGGTGATTTCCCACGGCACTCTGTACATGCGCACCGCGGACGGTTTCGCCGCGCTGCGACCGGAGTGATGCTCGCAGGGCAAGCCTGAGGCAATGTTGACGCCGCCGCCTCCTACCAGTGGAGATTCGCCTGAAACTGCCTTGCGGGGATGCTACCGGCGTAGTGGGTCATAAGCTATACGCCCGGCGCCGGCGGTACCTTTCCTGGGTTTGTCGAGGCTACTTGGATTTGTTGCCGACGCCGACGGCGGCCAGCAGGGAATCGCGCACGCGCGCCAGCGAGGTGGAGTTGATATCGCGGGGGCGCAGGGGGAGAGCATCGAGCACCTGGACGATGCTGGAGCCGATGCTCGGTCCGCCGCCGTCCTTGGACGTGCCGCTGCCGCTGTCCTGCGTGTCGTGTTTCAGGATCCGGCCCTGGACGACGTCGGCGTCGTCGGTGACGGCCTCACCATCGTCGGTGTTGGTCTTCGAGGAGCCGAGGACAATGATCCGGTCGGCCAGCTGCAGGGCTTCGTCGACGGCGTCGGTGACCATCAGCACCGTGGTGCGAGCCACCCGGTGGATATCGAGCAGCAGTTCCTGCGTCTTTGCGCGGGTCCTGGCATCGAGGGTGCTGAACGGTTCGTCGAGCAGCAGCACGCCGGGGTTGCGGGCCAGCGCCTTCGCCAGTGCGACGCGCTCGGCCAGTCCGGCGGGCAGGTCGCTCGGCCAGAGCTTGGCGAACTGCTCCAGGCCCAGCAGGTTCAACAATTCGGCGACCTTGGCCTTGCCATGCTTGGCGCTGGTACCGATCGGCAGGCCCATCGCCACGTTGGCCTGGATGGTGTGTTCGGTGGACAGCTGGCTCGGTCCGGAAGTCACGGCGCACCGATTGTCCACTGCGGCCACCGGGGTGTCGCCGATGGTGATGGTTCCGCCGCCGCTGGTGTCCAGGCCTCCCGTGGCCCGCAGCAGCGTCGATTTGCCGCACCCGGCAGGTCCGACGATGGCGACGAACTCACCGGCGTTGACATCCAGATTGATGTCCCGCAGTATCGCCTGCCGGTCAGCGCCGGTCCCGGAGCTGCGGTGTAGCGCGTTGAATGAGACGGGCAGGGCAGGATGGAAGTGTGGTGCGACCTTGTTGGACATGGTGCTCCCTGATTGGTCTCAGCATCGGTTGGGTCTCGCCCGTCACTGACGACAGGATACTGCCACCAACTAAACTGGATGCAGCGACAGGCCGACAAATCCGGTTTGTAACATATCGACGCGATGCCGGCAGCGGAGCCGGTGTCGGCAGCACAGAAAGGCGCCACATGGCCCATGTAAACGACCCGGACACCGTCAAACGGCTGCTGACCACCCAGGGCCGGTGGGCCGTCGTCGGGCTCTCCACCAATACCGCCCGCCCGGCGTATGGGGTCGGGCAGTTCATCCAGCAGCGGCTGGGGATGGAGATTATCCCGGTCAATCTCAAGGGCGAAGGCGTGCACGGTGCCACCGGCTGCCGGAAACTGGCCGACATTGACGGGCAGATCGACGTGGTGGACTGTTTCGTCAATTCGCAGCGTGTCGGCGCGGTGGTGGACCAGGCGATCGAAGCGGGGGCGAAGGCTGTGTGGCTGCAACTCGGGGTGATCGATGAGGACGCTGCGGCGCGGGCAGCAGCAGCCGGGCTCGACGTCGTGATGGACACCTGTCCGGCAATCGAGGCGCCGCGGCTGGGACTGTGAGCCGGTCGCCGTCGGCTGTCGTGGGCGAGCCCGCCGGTGAAACGGCCGGCGGGGCAGGCTCTCGCCACTATGCTGTAGAACATGCAGGCAGCAGAACTGAAAAGCGCATGCCTGGCTCTGCCGGGCACATTCGAAGATTTCCCGTTTGGGCCCGAGGCGTCGGTGTTCAAGGTGCGCGGCCCCGGGGGAAAGGCCAAGATGTTCGCGCTGGCCGATCTGGACTCCGCAGAGTTGAGCGTCAGCCTCAAGTGCGAGCCGGCGCTGGCCGAACAGTTGCGCGCCGCACACACCGAAATCACCGGCGCGTATCACATGAACAAGACGCACTGGAATGGCGTGCGCTGCGACGGTGCCCTGCCGGCAGATATGATCCGGGACATGATTGAAGACTCGTACGACCTCGTGGTGGAGTCCCTTCCGCGCAAAGACCGTGAAGCGCTCAAGTGGAGCGGACTGGCGGCCGGAGGATCATGCTGACTCCCGAGCTGCTGGACATTCTGTGGGACTTCTCCGACCCGGCGGACTCTGAGGAGCGGTTGCGGCAGGCGCTGCTCGGCGGGCAGTACGACGACGTCGAGCAGGCCGAGCTGGCCACGCAGGTCGCCCGAGCGATGGCGCTGCAGGAGAGGTTCGAGGAAGCCAAGGAGGCGCTGGCCGAAGTTTCCGAGTCCCATGCCAGCCAGCATCCGGCGGTGTGGGCGCGGGTGCTGCTGGAACGTGGCCGCATCCTGACCTCGACCGGGCACAAGGCGCTGGCGATCTCGGTGCTCGAACGCGCCGCGAATCAGGCCGCCGAGCACGGGTTGCTGTTCCTGGGGGTGGATTCCCTCTACATGTTGGCTGTCGCCGACACCGGGCATACCGAGGCGTGGACCCTGAAGGCGCTGGAAATGGCCGAGCAGGCCGAAGACCCGCGGACGGCGCAATGGGCGATCACGCTGCACAACTTCCTGGGGTGGCACTTCGACGAAGCCGGCGACCATTGGGGCGCGCTGCACCACTTCCGGCTGGCCAAGATCTCGGCCGACGAGTGCGGCACCGACGCGCAGCGGCACGTCACGCAGTGGACAGTGGCACGGTCGCTGCGCACCATCGGACGGTACGAGGACGCCCTTCAGATCCAGGAAGAGCTCGAAGCCAACGACCCCGAAGACCCGCAGGTGACCGAAGAGCTGATGGAGCTGAGATGGGCCATCACCGACCGGAAGCGGGACGCGTAGCGTCGACGCTAGCCGAAGTAGGCGGGCAGCGTCCCCTCATGGGCCTCCCGCAGTGAGGCCAGCGGCAACGTGAAGTGCCCCTGCACGTCCAGGGCGGGTTCCGGCTGGGTCTCCGCGCGCTCGCTGGCGCTCGCTTGGTCGACCACCGGTGATCGACCAAGGCGCTCCGCGCCGCGTGGAGATCCCGGAGGGTTGTCGACGACGCCGATGCGCAGGTGGGCGAAACCGCGGGCCGTGCACATGTCGGTGAACCGCACTTCCTCCGTGCGGGCCACCGAGACGACGGCGCGGCCCTGGGTCTCGCTGAACAGGGCGGTGAACGCGTCGATGCCGTCGCGCTCGCAGAGTTCATCGATCCCGACCCGGGCGCCGACGCCAAACCTCAGCGCCATCTCGGACAAGGTCGCTGCCAGTCCACCTTCGGAGACGTCGTGTGCGGCGTCGATCATCCCGTCCCTCGAAGCATTAATCAGGATCTCGCCCAGCTGCTTTTCGATGGACAGGTCGACGGCGGGTGGCTGGCCGCCCAGGTGTCCGCGCAGGTTGGCCCATTCGGAGCCGTCCAGCTCGTCGGCGGTGGTGCCGAGCAGGTAAAGGGCCTGCCCGTCGTCGCGCCATCCCGAGGGGGTGCGGCGACCGACGTCGTCGAACAATCCCAGCACGCCCACCACGGGAGTCGGGGGGATAGCCACACCGGAGGTCTGGTTGTAGAGGGAAACGTTGCCGCCGGTGACCGGGACGCCGAGTTCCTGGCACGCGTCCGCCAGCCCGCGGATGGATTCGGCGAACTGCCACATGATTTCCGGGTCCTCGGGGGAGCCGAAGTTCAGGCAGTCGGTCACGGCCATCGGCTTCGCTCCGGAGGTGGCTACGTTCCGGTAGGCCTCGGCCAGCGCCAGCCGGGCGCCGTCGTAGGGATTCAGGTAGCTGTAGCGGCCGTTGGCATCGGTGGACACCGCGATGCCGAGGCCGCTCTCTTCGTCGACGCGGATGACGCCGGCGTCATCAGGCATCGCCAACGCGGTGTTGCCCTGCACGTAGCGGTCGTACTGATTGGTCACCCAGTCCTTGGAGCACATATTGGGCGAAGACATCAGCTCCAGCACCGCGGCCGCGAGTTCGGGTCCGGACTGGGGGCGCTCCTGGTGCTGCTTGCTCGCGCGGAAGGAAGACTTCTGCAGCTCGTCCAGCCAGTCGGGGCGGTGATAGGGGCGGTCGTATACCGGCCCTTCGTGGGCGACGGTCTTCGGGTCGACGTTGACGATCTCCTCGCCGTCCCATTCGATGACCAGCCGTTCGGTGTCGGTGACCTCGCCGAGCCAGGAGTATTCGACGTTCCACTTGTCCATGATGGCTTCGAAGGCCGCCGCGTTTTCCGGGGTCACCACCGCCATCATGCGTTCCTGGGACTCGGACATCAGGATCTCGCCCGGGGTCAGGGTGGGATCGCGCAGCAGCACGTTGGTCAGCTCCACATGCATGCCGCCGTCGCCGTTGGATGCCAGCTCGGAGGTGGCGCAGGAGATGCCTGCGGCCCCGAGGTCCTGGATGCCTTCCACCACGGAGGCGGCGAACAACTCCAGGCAGCACTCGATCAGCACCTTCTCGGCAAACGGGTCGCCGACCTGGACGGCCGGGCGCTTGGAGGGTTTCGAAGAGTCGAAGGACTCGGATGCCAGCACCGAGGCGCCGCCGATGCCGTCGCCGCCGGTCCGGGCGCCGAAGAGCACCACCTTGTTGCCCACGCCCGAGGCGTTGGCCAGCCGGATGTCCTCATGGCGCATTACGCCCACGGCCAGCGCATTGACCAGCGGATTACCCTGGTAGGCCGGATCGAAGACCACTTCGCCGCCGACATTGGGCAGCCCGAGCGAGTTGCCGTAGCTGCCGATGCCGGAGACGATCCCGTGCACCAGCCGCTGGCTGTCCGGATGGTCGATGCCGCCGAAGCGCAGCGCATCCATCACCGCGACCGGGCGGGCACCCATCGAAATGATGTCACGGACAATGCCGCCGACGCCGGTTGCCGCACCTTGGAACGGCTCGACCATGGAGGGGGAGTTGTGCGACTCGATCTTGAAGGTCACCGACCAGCCTTCGCCAATGTCGACGACACCGGCATTCTCGCCGATGCCGACCAGCAGGTGCTGCTTCATCGCCTCGGAGACCTTGTCCCCGAACTGGCGCAGATGGACCTTTGAGGACTTGTAGGAGCAGTGCTCGGACCACATCACCGAGTACATCGCCAGCTCGGCAGCGGTGGGGCGGCGGCCAAGGATCGTCTGGATGTCCTCGAACTCGTTTTCCCTCAGCCCCAGATCGGCCCACGGCAGCTCCGAATCAGGAGTGCGCGACGCGTGCTCGACGGTGTCCAGGTTGAACTCTTCAGTCATGCTTCCCTTACGCAACCAGCAGTGTATTAAGGACGGAGGTGAACAGCGACAGGCCGTCGGTGCCCGAGGCCAGCGGGGTGTCGCCGAAGCGGCGGTCAGCGCCGGATGAGTCAGGTCCGAAGCCGGGCTCAACGGCATGTTCGGGGTGGGGCATGAGGCCGACGACGTTGCCCGCCGCGTTGGAGATGCCCGCGATGGACCGGCGGGATCCGTTGGGGTTTGACTCCGCGTAGCGGAACACTACGCGGCCGTCGCCCTCCAACTGGTCCAGAGTGTGCTCGTCGGCGATGAACTGCCCGTCCTGGTTCTTCAGCGGAATCACAATCTGCTCCCCTGCCGTGAACTGGTTTGTCCATGACGTCGAGGCATTCTCCACGGTGAGTTTCTGGTCCCGGCACATGAAATGCAGGTTCTCGTTCTTGACCATGGAGCCGGGAAGCAGGTGCGCCTCGGTGAGCACCTGGAATCCGTTGCAGATGCCCAGCACCGGCAGCGGCGAGCCGGGAGCCTCGGCCGCCGCGGTGACCTTGCCCATCAATGGGGCGAAACGGGAGATGGCACCGGCGCGCAGGTAGTCGCCGTAGGAGAAGCCGCCCGGCAGCACCACGGCATCGACATCCTGGAGCGAGCCGTCACCGTGCCACAGGTTGACCGGCGTGGCTCCCGCGAGGCGGACGGCGCGGGCGGCATCGCGGTCGTCCAAGGTGCCGGGGAACGTGACAACGCCGATGCGCGCACCGGCGGCATCGCCCTCAAGCGGAGCCATCGTCGATGACCTCCACGCGGGTGACGTCCTCAATCACCGGGTTGGACAGCAGGGTGGTGGCGGCCGTTCGGGCCTGCTCCAGCACCTCGTCGGTGATGTCGCCGTCGACCGCAAGCTCAAATCGTTTGCCTTGCCGCACTTCGCTGAAGCCGTTGAGACCTATCCGGGGCAATGCCCCGGCGATCGCCTTGCCCTGGGGATCCAGGATCTCAGGCTTGGGCATGACGTCGACAACGATTCGGGGCATATGCCTCACTCCTGCGGGGTAAATGTCATCGGGGCCGGCGCATGCCGAGCCCCTGGTGCGCCACCAGTCTACCGGCCACGCGGAGCCGGGGCTGAATCGTGACAGCGGGAGAGCGGCGGGTATGGCTACATCACACCACCGGCGCCGAGAATTGGTTCCATGGCGTTCCACCGGGAAATCTCGCAACCGTCCGTGCGGGCAAACTCGGCCTGCACAGGCCGTCCGTTGACGGTGCCCTTGACGGTTGCTGTCTGAGGGCCGCCGTACTGCTGGGTGCACTGCATCGTGGGGTCGGGCTTGGTGAAGAACAGCGCACGAGCCGACTTTTCAACCAGGGCGCAGGCAGCCTCCGGCTTGGGTACGTTGGAGGCCTCGCTCGGAGTGGTTCCGTCGCACTGCAGGAGGTACTTCTGTGGCTCCGCTCCGGGTTCCGGGGTGACCGTGATGCGCAGTTCGACGTTGTAATGGCCCTCGTCCGGTGCAGGTCCGGTGCTGTCACTGCTGCCCGGCGTTGCCGATGCTGAGGTCTCAGGCGGCGCCGACGCAGAGGTTCCAGGCGGTGTCGGGGCTGTGCTGTCGGGTGGTGTCGCCGTCGGGCTCTTGGTCCCTGGTTCCGTGCTGCCTGAGTCCGCGCAGGCGGTCAACAGCAACAGCGACGCGCATGCAGGCAACAGGAAGCGGGCAAACGCATCACTTGTCCGTCTCATCTGCTGCCTTCCGTCCGGCCCCACTGTCGAGCCTAGCCAGAAAGGGTCAGATCATCGACCACTTTGCATAACGATGCGCGCAAGATTTGGGCCTCTGCGGCGAATTCACGCTGGCCCTTGGCGTACTGTGCCTTGCCGTCCGGGGTCTCGATCCGGATCGGTTCGTACCCCCAGTCGGACAGGTCGTAGGGGGATGCCTGCATGTCCATCCGGCGGATCCGCCACGACAGTTCGAAGCAGTCCATCAGCAGCTCGCTGGGTATTGCCGGGGACAGCTTGTACGCCCATTTGTACAGGTCCATATTGGCGTGCAGGCAGCCGGGCTGTTCCAGGTCGCGCTGGGTTTGACGGGTCGGTTGCAGCTCATTGCGGGGTGCGGCCTCGTCAGTGAAAAACCGGAAGGCGTCGATGTGCGAGCACTTGATCCTGCTCTGCTCGACCACGTGGTCGGTGCCGCTGCTGCCCAGCCGGAGCGGCAGATACTCATGGCGCACGTCGTCGGGCTCCACCCGGTAGACCATTGCCCATTCATGCAACCCGAAGCATCCGAAATGCGGGCTGCGGTCCTTGGTCCGTCCCAGGATGATCCGACTGAAATCGACGGCCGACGCCCGCTCGGCGGCGAACTTTGGCAGATCCAGGGCCACCGCCGTCGTGCCTACCTCCAATCCCAGGCCGGCCACTTCGCCGGCATCGAGTTGGCGGTGGAACTTCCACGATGCGCGTTCGGCGGCGGCTTCGCCGGTCAGCACGACGCCGGGCCCCGGGTGCCAGCGGCGCAGCTGGCCCGGTTTGTGGCTGTAGTACGTGAAGAGGAAGTCTTCCACCGGGTGCTTCTGTCCGGCCGAGCGGCGCCGCAGGTACGGTTCGGTGAACGGCTCAACCCGGCGCCGGTGGTCCTCTTCGCGTTGGCGCCACTGTGCTTCGGACAGGATCGTCACTGATGGTGCCGGGTCCGTTCGTGCCGGGTCCATCACTCGGAGGTTGCGGAGTCGTCTGCCGCGGCGTCGTTTGCTCCGGCGTCGCCTTCTGCGGGACGGTGGGCGGCGGCAATGAGGCGCTGCATCATCGTGTTCAGCCGCACCGCGTCCTCCATCTCCAGCCCCAGCCGTTCAGCCATGATCGAAGGAACCTGCCTTGCTTCCTCGCGCAGTTCCTTGCCCTTGTCCGTCAGCTCGATGTTCATGGAGCGTTGGTTGCCCGGCTGCCGGTGCCGGGTGACCAGCTCCGCGGCTTCCAGGCGTTTGAGCAGCGGGGAGATGGTGGCATTTTCCAGCATGACGGCGGCACTGATGTCCTTGACCGAACGCGGGCTGCGTTCCCATAGCGCCAGCATCACCAGATACTGCGGGTGGGTAATGCCCATCGGGGCCAGCACCGGACGATAGGCAGCGATGACCGAGCGTGAGGCGGCGCTGAGGGCAAAACAGAGCTGTCGCTCGAGCAACAGGTCATCGTCGGCGGGAGCTGTTTCCTGCTCAGCTGCCGGGACGGAATCGGTGGAGGACATAAGGCAATTCTGGTTGCGGGCGGGGTGTGCACACAATTAGTTAGTGCACTAATTGTTAGGGTACCATTGAAGCGTCAACACGGTACTGAAAGGGGCAGCCATGAGCAGGGGCGAGGCATTCGCAGCGCGGATGATGCGTTTCACCGGCAAGCTGCGGCACATTTTTGGCCCTGCCGCCACCGGCAGCCTGGATGAACCGGTCAAGGAACCGACGGAAGCGCAGCGCCGTGACCATGAACAGCACATGGCGCAATTCACGGTCGAGCGGCTGCCCAATGGCCAGAGCTACCTGGTGGCCAAGGACCCGTCCGACGGATCCAACCTCAGGTAACTGCGGTCAGGTACCTTCGAATTAGCGTCCGGTGCCGCCGTAAACGGTCGCTTCACTGTCGCTGTCCAGATCGAATGCCTGGTGGACGGCCGCGACGGCTGAATCGAGCAGGTCAGCGCGGGTGACAACGGAAATGCGGATCTCGGAAGTGGAGATCAGGTCAATATTGATGCCCGCCGCCGAGAGTGCCTCGAAGAACCTGTGTGAGACCCCGGGGTGCGAACGCATACCTGCGCCAATCAATGACAGCTTGCCGACGTTGTCGTCGTACTGAACGGAGTCGAAACCGATGCCGGGCTGGGCAGCTTCCAGCGCGCCCAGCGCCGTGGCGCCTTCGGTCATGGGCAAGGTGAACGATATGTCGGTGCGCCCGGTGCCCTTGGTGGACACGTTCTGCACGATCATGTCGATGTTGGTGTGCGCGCCGGCGATGACGCCGAAGATCTCCGCGGCCTTGCCCGGAATGTCGGGCACGCCGACGATTGTGACCTTTGCTTCGGAACGGTCGTGCGCTACGCCGGAAATGATGGGCTGTTCCAAGGCAACTCCCTCTGAGATGGTGATTTTGTCGCCGGGGCTGGGCATAACCCATGTGCCTTCATGCCGGCTGAATGATGAGCGGACGTGCAGCGGCAGCCCGAAACGGCGGGCATATTCCACCGAGCGCAGGTGCAGCACCTTCGCGCCGGCGGCCGCCATTTCCAGCATTTCCTCGCTGGTGATTTCGTCTATTTTCTGGGCGTTGGCCACGATCCGCGGATCGGCAGTGTAGATGCCGTCGACGTCGGTATAAATCTCGCAGACATCAGCCTCCAGGGCGGCTGCAAGTGCGACGGCGGTGGTGTCCGAGCCGCCTCGGCCCATGGTGGTGATGTCGTTGGTCTCGCGGCTCATGCCCTGGAAGCCGGCGACAATGGCGATGTGGTCTTTGTCGAGGACGTGCTGCACGCGGTGCGGGTCGACTTCCACCAGGCGGGCCTTGCCGTGGATGGCGTCTGTCATCAGGCCGGCCTGGCTGCCGGTGAAGGACTGGGCGGTGGACCCCATCGAGTCGATGGCCATCGCCAGCAGCGACATTGAAATCCGCTCCCCGGAAGTGAGCAGCATGTCGAGTTCCCTCGCCGGCGGCCCGGACGTGACCTGTGAGGCCAGATCCAGCAGTTCATCGGTGGTGTCGCCCATGGCGGATACCACGGCCACTACCTGGTTGCCGGCTTGCTGGGTTTCGACGATCCGCTCCGCGACCCGCTTAATGCCGTCGGCATCGGACACGGAGGAGCCGCCGAACTTCTGGACAATCAAACTCATAGATGCATAACTCACTGGGATAGACGGTGGTAGCAGTGGCGCCGCGCGCGGCGTTGAACACTAATTCTAGCCGCGACAACGGATGCACAGGAATTGCGGTACTTAACCTTGGCGCGGCGGCGGGTTCCGCATCCGCCGCCGCGCCAGCGTTCCAAGCGTTCACACGATGGCGTGCAGGAACTGTTTAGTGCGCTCCTCTTGGGGGTTGCTGAACATTTCCTCGGGAGTGTTTTCCTCCACGATGTGACCGCCATCGAACATCATCACACGGTTGGAGACGTCCTTGGCGAACTGCATCTCGTGAGTGACGATCAGCATGGTGATGTCGGTCGTCTCCGCCACCTGCCGCAGCACGGCCAGGACCTCGCCAACGATCTCCGGGTCCAACGCCGAGGTGACCTCGTCAAGCAGCAGGATGTCGGGATCCATCGCCAGGGCGCGGGCGATGGCAACGCGCTGCTGCTGTCCGCCGGATAGTTGCAGCGGATGCTGGTTGGCCTTGTCGGCCAGGCCGACCTGATCCAGGAGTCCTTGGGCCTTGGCCTTTGCATCGGCCTTGGACATTCCCAGAACGTGCACGGGGGCTTCGATGATGTTCTCCATCACCGTCATGTTGGGGAAGAGATTGAACTGCTGGAACACCATGCCGATCCGCTTGCGGATTTCGTTACGATGCTTCTCCCTTAGCGCGACCCGCTTGCCGTCACGCTTCTCATACGCCAACGGGTCGTCCTCAATGTAAATGTATCCGCCGCTCAATTCCTCCAAGGTCATCACCAAACGGAGAATCGTCGTCTTACCCGAACCGCTGGGCCCAATCAACGTCACTCGGTCGCCCTTTGCAACCGAGAAGTTCAGGTCTTTCAGGACGACATTGTCGCCGAATCGTTTCTCCACGTCCTCGAAGAGGATGGCCGGATTGTTATCAGTAGCTGAAGGCAAGGCGCTTTTCCAATCTTCCAACAAGCAAAGCGGTGGGATAACTGGCGGCGAGGAAAATGATGCCAACCAGGGTTAAGGGCTCGGTGTAGTTGAACGTGTTTGCACCATAGATGCGACCGGCGTTTACGAGTTCCACCAAACCGATGATGATCAGGAAAGGAGTGTCTTTGAACATGGAGATTGCGTAGTTGCCCAAGGCCGGTACGGTGGCCCGCAAAGCTTGAGGGATGACCACTGCCCTCCATGTGCGGCCCTTGGACATGGAGAGCGCCGTTGTGGCTTCCCATTGTCCCGCAGGTACCGAATCAATCCCGGCACGGTAAACCTCCGCCATGTAGGTGGAGTAGTGAATGCCGAAGACAATGATGCCGCAAACCATCGCGCTCAGATTCGTGAAGGTGTAATAGACGAGCAACAGCTGCACCACGATCGGTGTCATCCGGATGAAGTCCACGGCGAATTTAATCACAGCATCCACCGGCTTGGGGACCGACCGTCGCAGCATAGCAATAATCAGGCCAAGCACTGCGGCGATGGCAGTGCTGACCACAGTGACCACCAGCGTGACCTGGAAGAATGCACCCAACAAGGTGGGGAGCACATCCCATACCGTGGCCCAATTCCATTCAAACTCGGTCATGGCAGCACCCCCGTTTCCGCACTTGGACGGGCTGGCTTCAGGCTCAGCATCTCACGCAACGATTCGCCGCGGCCCAAACGGTGCTTGGCCCTCACCTCGAGCATGTTCATGATCAGCGTCAAAATGTAGGCGATGATGAAATACGAGCCGAGGCCGACAAGCCCATAGGCGAACCACGTACCGGTATCGAGTCGCAACTGGTCGACGCGGAAGGTCAAATCATAGATCGTGATGAAGCTGACTACGGCGCTGCCCTTAAGCATGTGGATCAACAGATTCGTCAAGGACGGGATCATCAGTGCCCAGGCCTGCGGGAAGATGATCCGGCGCATCCGATGAACGCGGGACATGCTCAGTGCCGTCGAGGCTTCCCACTGCCCGGACTGCACCGAGTTGATAGAACCCCGTACCACCTCGGCACTGTAGGCGCCATAGTTCAGCCCGAGTGCCATGACCCCGACGAAGATCACATTCAGATTGATGCCGAGCCCCGGCAAAATGAAATACAACCACAGGAGTTGCACGACAAGGGAAGTGCCGCGGAAGAACTCGATAATGGCCCGGGCAATTCCGCGTATCAGCGTATTCGGTTGCCGGGCCATCAGGCCCAGCGTGACGGCGATGATCATCGCCAGGGCGGCGCCGCCGAGCGTCAGTCCCAGGGTCACCCAGACCCCGTTCATGATGCGCGGCAGCGCCTCCGCTAGCTCTTGGAAATATGTCATGGGGAAGGGCTTAGCCTACTTCTCCGGCACACAATTCCTTAGTGGTGAGGTCCTTCGGCGGGAGGTTTTCGGCGGTGAAGCCGTAGTCTCCGACCACGTTCAGGTACGTTTCCTTGTCGGCAAGGACGTTCTTTTCGAGGGCTTCGTTATAGGCCTTGCGCAGTTTGTCATCGCCCGCGCGGAACACGGTTGCGCCGGAGCCGATCTGCTTCTCGCCGTCAATCACGGCGGTGAAGGCTTCGGTGACCTCAATTGGCACATTCGGGTTGTTATCCGCCATGTAGTTCAGCGAAATGGCCGTCATGGCGAAGGCATCGGCGCGTCCATTGGCGACAGTGTCCATGCCGGTTTGCGCATCCGGAACTGACGTGACACCGGAAATGCCCATATCTTCGGCGTAACCGGCCTCAATGCCACCGGCCAGCACGGCGAGCTTGACGTCGTCGGCCTTCTTGACTGACTTCAGGTCGCTCAATCCCTTGGGGTTGCCTTCCTGGACCATCAGCGCTGTGGTGTACATGATCGTGGGGTGGCTGAAGTCGGCATTCGCGCAACGCTCCGGAAGGATGGACATACCGGAAGCGACCACATCGAAGCGTCCGGCGTTCAGGCCCGGGATCTGGGCGCCCCAGTCGACCTTTTCGGCCTCGACGTTCTCCACTCCCATGCTGCCAAATACTTCCTTGATGATGGCAACGGAGCCGCCCTTGAGCTCACCGTCATCCAGGAAGGAGTACGGTGCCTCGCCGGCGATAGCGACCTTGACGCTGCCCGCATCCTTGATCTTCTGCAGCGTGTTCGCAGAACCACCGCCGGTTTCTCCACCGCCGCCATCGCCGCCGGAATCGTCGCCACTGCCACCGCCGCAGCCCGCGAGGAGCCCCAGCGCCAGAACACTCGTGGCCGCGACGCCAATGCGTCCGGCGGAGTTGAATCGTGATTTCATCATGTTCCTCTTTCGGTCATTGCGAAGGGACGAAGCCACCGAGTCTGCCCCCCAAGGTGGCAACCCCAGCCGACCCGACCCGAAATACGGTCATGGATCTTTGTCTACGGTAGGCAAATAATTCCCCCACATACAATCCGGAAAACTGTATGTAGTATTGTCTACAACTACAACATATAGACCTTTTTCCGCGTGATCGCCAGCACAAAACGATTAAGTTTGATGGTTTGGACGTGGTTTTCACCGTAGATCACGGTTTAGTTACGATTGACGCTGATTTGTCATTCAGCCGCCTCGCGCCACGGAGCGGCCAAGGTGTCGGGAGGGCGCATGGCCCAGCACATGTCGCAGAACGGAGTTCCGGCAGTATTCCGGGTGCCTCGTGCGTCAACCGTGGATTTGATCGCACGGGAATTGCGGAATGCGATCTATTCCGGAGCCTTGGCCGTTGGAACCCAGCTCGGGGAAAAGGAGATCGCCCAGCAGCTGGGCGTCAGCCGAAGCCCGCTGCGGGAAGCCGCGCAGCGCCTGGTGCAGGAAGGCCTGTTGACCGCCACGCCGGGGCGTGGCTTGCGGGTCAGCACCATCAGAGGCGAACAGGTCAATGACCTGTATGTTGCCCGGACCGCCGTGGAGTCCGAAGCGGTCCGGCTATTGATCAACCATGACGACGAGGAGGCGATCGCCGGCGTCGAGTCAGCGCTCGAGGAGCTGGTCAACGCCAGCCGGGGCCGCGACCCCCATTCTATTGGCGACTCGGATCTCGATTTTCACTGGGCGTTGGTGGATGCCGCGGGCAGTCAGCGTTTGCGCCGTTACATGTCTACGTTGGTGCTCGAGACCAGGATTGCCAGCTTCAGTGTCCCCGAAGGATTTGTCGTACGCAGGAATGTTGCCGCATCCCACGAGACGATTCTTGAAGCAATCCGCGCCGGTGATGTTGAAACCGGAGTGGCAGCAGTGGCGGCCCTGATGGACGAGGCGGTGGCCCGGCTGACAGGGCTGGAACCGGGTGCTCTGGACGTGGAAACAGTCGGGGAGCCGCATCAGACGAGCGCAATCGCGCTTGAGCCACTCTCGCATCATTAGCGTAGGCGCGCACGGGGTTGATGGAGGGGCAAGCAGCAGGTTGATGCTGTGCGGCAGCGGCTGCCGCCGTCGTCGTCGGTCAGGAGCTGACGCTGCGCCGCCCCTCAAACGCCCGGCCCAGGGTCACTTCATCGGCGTACTCCAAGTCGCCGCCGACGGGAAGTCCCGATGCCAGCCGGCTGACGGTGACACCGATGCTCTGCAGCAGCCGGCCCAGATAGGTTGCCGTTGCCTCTCCTTCCAGATTCGGATCCGTGGCGATGATGATCTCCTGGATCTGCTCATCGGACAGCCGGGTCATCAGTTCCCGGATGCGGAGTTGCTCAGGACCGATTCCGGCAATGGGATTAATCGACCCGCCGAGCACGTGGTAGCGGCCCTTGAATGATCGCGTACGTTCGACGGCAATGACATCCTTGGATTCCTCGACCACGCAAATGACGCTTGGATCGCGCCGTGTGTCCCGGCAAATGCTGCAGGTGGCCTCTTCGGTGACATTGCCGCAGATCTCGCAAAACTGGACGCGTTCCTTGACCGTCGTGATGGACGTGGCGAGTCGCTTCATGTCTTCCGGATCCGCTTCCAGAATGTGGAAGGCGATGCGTTGAGCCGATTTGGGCCCTACTCCGGGCAGTCGTCCGAGCTCGTCAATCAGCTCTTGAACGGCACCTTCGTACACACGACCTCAATCTTGTAGTTGGAAGCAGCTCAGCCAGAGCCGTCGACATTGCGCTCCTCGATGAGCCTGCCACCCAGGATGCGTTCGACGGCGGCCCGACCGACCAGCCCCGACTCCTCTATGGTCTCGTCGTCGGCGCTGGGAATGTCCTCGATCGTGTCCAATTCTACGCCACGGCTGGTCTCTTCCGGCTCATCCGGAGGCTGGGCTGCGGCGCTCCGCGACATTTCCTCGTAGCGGCTGAGACGGCGTTCCGGCGGTTGGTCCTGTGGCTGTGCAGGGCTATCGCCGGGGCTGCCCGTGGCAACGGGTTCCGGCCAGGAGACATCGTCGGCGGTATCCGACGTCGGGATATTGCTGGCGTCCCAACTATCGTCCGGTACTGGCTCCGGACCCCAATCAGCCTGGCCTTCTTCGTCCTGGTCGTCATCCCAGTCCGAGGTCGGGGCGCTGCCGTTAGTGCTCCAGCCAGAAGCCGGGGCAGCGCCGTTGCCGTTCCGGTCAGCGCCAGAGGCAGCGCCGTCATCTTGTGGGTCTGGTGCCGATTGCGGTGCTGCCCAGGATTCCCCTGCGCTCGCCGCCGGCGTTGGCCGGCTAGAGGCTTTTGGGTCTGGCTCACCCGCTGACGGGTCGTCGTGAACCGGACGGATCGCGCACTTCACACCCAGGACCTGATTAATGGCCTGGCTCATATTGTCCAAATGGTCCTGGCGATTGAATCCTGCCGCGCGGCCCGGGGAATCGAAGGACAGCTCAACTGTGGTGCCGTCGAAGGATTTCACCGCGGCATAGTCCTTGACCATCATCCAGGAAACCTTGCGGATACCGGACAGGGTATCCATGATCTCGGGCCAGGCCCGCCGGATCATTTCAACACTTCCGGCGCCTCCGTTGGTTGAATCTGCCGCCCGGGCCGGGCTGGCTGCGGCAGCTTCCGGCGCGGGATCCGACGGGGCGGCGGTGGATGTATTGGCCCAGTCAGAGGCCGGGCCCGATCCGGCTGGCGGTGTCCCGTCGTCGGAGTCAGGGCCGTGTGGTTCGGCCGCTTGCTCCGGTTCTTCCAACGGGGCGGGACGTGCCGGCGCTTCGGGCCGGGCAGGCGGGGCGGATTGCTCCTGGGCGGATTGCTCCTGGGCGGAGGCCGCAGGTTCGGATGTCGCAGCTGTGGGCGTGGCAGGACCGGATGCCTCGGGCACGGAGGATACGGGGCTCGACGCGGCGGGACCGGATACCGCTGGATCGGATGCCGGCGCTGGAGGAGCTTCGGGCTCGGCCGCAGGCGCTGCAGACGCGTTGGATTGGGGCGCGTCTGCCGGTGCGCTCTGCTGTTCGGCGGGCTCGGCCGGAGGCGCTGCGGCCGGGGTGCCTCCGTATTGCAGGCGGCGTTCGATCCGGTCCACCCGGGCGGCGAGGCCGCGTTCGCCCTCTTCCGCGCCGGGCAGCAGGATCCGCGCGCACAACAGCTCCAGATGCAGCCGCGGCGAGGTGGCGCCGGTCATCTCGGTCAGCGCGGTGTTGGTGATGTCGGCTGCCCGGGACAGTTCGGCCGCCCCCAGATGGCTGGCCTGATTGCGCATCCGCGAGATCTGGTCCTCGGGCATGCCCCGCAAAATCGCATGGGCGCTGTCCGGCATCGCATTGACGATGATCAGGTCCCGGAAGCGTTCGAGCAGGTCCTCCACGAAACGGCGCGGGTCGTGCCCGGTCTGGATTACCCGGTCCACCGCCCGGAAGACAGTGGCCGCGTCCGCTGCCGAGATGGCGTCGACGACGTCGTCGAGCAAGGAGGCGTGGGTGTAGCCGAGCAGGGCGACGGCCATTTCGTAGTCGAGACCCTGATCGGCTGCCCCGGCCATCAACTGGTCGAGCACGGACAGCGAATCCCGCACCGACCCGCCGCCGGCGCGGACAACGAGGGACAGCACGCCGGGAGCCACCGGAACAGACTCGCTCTGGCACAACCGTTCCAGGTATCCCAGCAGGGGTTCCGGCGGGACCAGCCGGAAGGGGTAGTGGTGGGTCCGCGAGCGGATGGTCCCAATGACCTTGTCCGGCTCCGTGGTGGCGAATACGAACTTGATGTGTTCGGGCGGTTCCTCGACGATCTTCAACAATGCGTTGAAGCCGGCCGAGGTCACCATGTGCGCCTCATCGATGACGAAGATCTTGTAGCGGTCCCGCACCGGAGCGAAGGTGGCCCGTTCCCGCAAGTCGCGGGCGTCGTCGACCCCGCCGTGACTTGCAGCGTCGATCTCGATGACGTCCAGGCTGCCGCTGCCGTCGCGGGAGAGTTCCACACAACTGTCGCACACCCCGCACGGCACATCGGTGGGGCCCTCGGCGCAGTTCAGGCAACGCGCCAGGATGCGCGCCGACGTCGTTTTTCCGCACCCGCGCGGCCCGGAGAAGAGGTAAGCATGGTGGACCCGGTTCTTGCGCAGGGCAACGCGCAACGGGTCGGTGACATGCTCCTGGCCAATGACGTCGGCAAACGTGTCCGGCCGGTAGCGGCGGTACAAGGCTACGTTGGATGGGGCGGCGGACTGGGCGCCACTGGCCACGGAAACGTCATCGGCTGCTTGGATATCAGCAGAGTTCACGGCATTCCTCCAGTCACAGTAAAACCCTATCGGCACCTGGCGGCGGAGTGCACCCGCGCAGGTGTGCAGCTGTTGATATCTCTTCCGCTGCGCACGGCAGACGCCGGAGTCGAATGAGAAGACCCCTCACGCACCCGCCAGAGCCCGCTTACCCTTGCTACCTTCCGGTCCTGGGGGAGTTCACAGGATGACGCCACGTGAGGGGCCAGCCAATAGTCTACCTGACGGCGAAGTTCAGGCGGAAACCGGCGGTCGTTCGGTTTGAAGTGGCCGGTTCCACGGCTGAGGAATGCGTATTGGGAGTAGTTGCCGATCCATGCGGCGCCGGCTCGGAGCCTCGATTCGGCTCACAGAAATGCTTCAGGTATTCTGGAGTCTGCTCAAACGAGGAGGATTCGCCTAGCGGCCTATGGCGCACGCCTGGAACGCGTGTTGGGGTAACGCCCTCGAGGGTTCGAATCCCTCATCCTCCGCCATTGTCTTGACTCGAATATCGTTCTGATGAGTCGCGGCACAGACAGCACCCCGGTCTTCGGATCGGGGTGCTGTCGCGTGTGCAGCCTGCCGGTGTTCGGGCCAGGAGTAACTTCGCCCGATATTGGGCACCTTGTACCTGCGGACCGCGTTTTTACTCCGCAGCCGAACGCCGCAGCACCCGTTCCAGCCGTCTGCGGGCTGCTTGTTCGCTCGGTCCCACGCGGCCCAGCACCAGGCGCATTCCGGCCAGCGCCGCCCCGGCCGCGGCCGAGGCCGGAAGCGGCACGGGTCCCAGCGCCGCAGGTTTCAGGCCCAGCAGGCGGCGGTATTTCGGTTCAATGGTCGATACCGCCCCGGCGAAGAGCATCCGGTACCCGATCTTGAGCCTCGGATGCAGCGGCGGATCGCGGATGAAGCGGACGGCTTCGGCGACCTGGGGACTGTGGGTGAGGGTGCCGGCGTCGTAATGGCTGTCCAACTGCCGCCGCAACTGCGCCTCAGACGTCGGCGGATCCGGCACCTGCATCAGGCGGCCCGCCGTCGACCATTCACGGACGTAGGCATCAGGGCCGCCGGGGATCCGTCCGCCCCAGGCCTGATGCGTCCTTAAGAAGGAATCGGTGAAGGCGAGGTGAACCCAGCCGAGCAGCTCCGGATCGTTGGCACTGTAGGGCCGCTGCCGCCCGCCGGCGTCGACGTAGCTGCCGGAGACTTTCCGGTGCAGGTCCAGCACCCAATCGGAAGCATCCCGGGCAGCGGTGGTGCTCCCGTAGGTGACCGTGAAAATCCACCGGATGGTGCCGGCCAGCCTGCCCAGGGGGTCGTGCCGGAACCGTGAATGGTCATACACGCCGGCCATCGCCCCGGGGTGAAGTGTCTGCATCAGCAGCGCGCGGATGCCGGCCACGGTGCTCGCCGTCGAGCCATGCACCGCCCAGGCTGCCGAACCGGGACTGAAGTAACCGGCGTCGTCCCCGTCGGCCAACGCCTGCACCCAGCCGGGCAGACCATCGGCCTGACCGGTGAACGTCGTGCGCAGCAGTCGCCGCTGCGGGGCCAGCAGATCCGCCATGCTTTAAGTATGCGCCGCCGGCGCCGGACACGGCAGGGGGTGACAGGTCATCCCCCGCGTCCAGAGCGTCCGCCGCGCCCAGAGCGGGGGGCGTAAATTCAATTTGTCCCCGACGTTCTTTAGTCTGGATGGGTGATCTTCAAAGCTGTGGGCGAGGGACGCCCGTACCCGGACCATGGATACCAGAGCCCCAAGGACTGGGCATCGGTGCCTCCCCGCCAGGTGCGTCTGGACGAGCTCGTGACCACCAAGGGGACCCTTGACCTGGAAGCGCTGCTGGCGGAGGACTCGACGTTCTTCGGCGACTTGTTTCCGCACGTGGTGCAGTGGAAGGACACCTTGTATCTCGAGGATGGGCTGCATCGTGCCGTCCGCACGGCTTTGCACCAGCGGACTATCCTGCATGCCCGGGTGTTGGTCATAGATGAATAATTCGGGGCGAAAGCGGGGGCTGTTTAAGCGTCGGCCCAAGGAGCCGGACACCCTGCACGGCCAAAAGATTGTCACCGGCGAAGAGCTGCGTGAAGTATTCGACGACGGCGGTGAAGCTGAGTATCTGCCCGGTTACCGGCGCCGGCTGGTGCACGGCGTGGTGCTGACCGTCCTCGTTGCCGCCCTGATCACCGCGGTGCTGCTGGCGCTGGCCATCGCCCGCGGCGAGTTGAAGGTTCCGTTCCTGCAAACCGAGGCAGCGGAGCCGGTGGCCTGCCCGACGGCGGTCTTCAGCTACCCGGCCAACGAAAACGTCAACATCAGCGTCTACAACAGCACCAATCAAGGCGGGTTGGCCAGTGGCACCGCCGACAAATTGCGGAAGCGCGGATACACCGTCGGCCAGATCGGCAATAGGAGCCTGAACAACAACTCGGGCACGGCTGTGATTGTCTCCGGCGAGGCGGGACGGGCCGGCGCCTACAACCTGCAGCAGAACATCAAGGGCACGGAGTACGTGGCCGATGACCGCCAGGACGATTCCATCGACGTCATCCTCGGCCGTGGGTTCAGCGGGTTGGTGCCGGCGGAGAAGGTGGACGAGTCGGCCGGGCAGTTGTCCTGCCCGCGGCTCAGCCCATCGCCGACGACGACGGGGACCGGGACGGCTTCCGGCGGGGAGTCTGCGGAGCCGACTGCGGAGCACGGTTAGACAGCGCAGCCGTCCGGCCCGCACGCTGCGTCACCGCTGCCGCCGTCGTCGTTGGCCATGACCAGCGGGTGCGATTCTGGCCATGCCTGTTCGAGGGCGCGGGTGAAGGTCTCCACCGGCTGGGCGCCGGAGATGCCGTACTTCCTGTCGAGGACGAAGAACGGAACCCCTGTCACGCCCAAGGCTCTGGCTTCATCGACATCGGCGCGGACGTCCGCTGCGAAGCGTTCGCTGTCCAAGGTGGTGCGGATTTCGTCTGCTGCCATGCCCAAGCCGGTGCCGACCCTTACGAGGTACTCGGTGCTGCCGATGTCTTCGCCGTGTTCGAAGTGTCCGGACAGCAAGGTCTCTTTTGCCTGATCCATTGAGCCGTGCTGCTTGGCCAAGTGGAGGAATCTGTGGGCGGTGAAGCTGTTGGCCACTACGAGTGAATCGAAATCGTAGCTGAGCCCTTCGCCGGCGGCCTGTTCCATCACGTGGTCGAACATCTGCCGGACCTGGGCCGGCGGCATTCCCTTCATTTGGCTCAGGTATTCAGTTTCGTTTCCGTCGAAGTGTTCCGGCAGGGAAGGGTCCAGCTGGTAGCTGCGCCAGTGCACCTGGACCTCGTCGCGGTGTTCGAAGGATACGAGGGCGGACTCGAAGCGGCGTTTGCCGATGAAGCACCATGGGCAGGCGATATCGGACCAGATCTTAACCTTCACAACCGGCACAACGCCGCAGTCGGGAGGAACATTCCTTGGCCGCAGGGATAGCGGCTCCGACCGCCGAGTTAGCGGGTCAGCCGTGAGTTAGCGGGTTGCAACGGGCTACGTGACGGGCAAGCCGCTATCTCGGTGGATTGAACGGGCGCTGCCCGCCCAGGGTGACGATCGATGCCACCGTCTACGGCGGCCGGCTGGACTCGCGGTGGAACTCTGGCACGATCGGACTATGACGAACTCATCAACGATCCTGACCCACGATCTCGCCCGTTCGGCCCGGGCACTGACCCAAGTCTCGGCGAAGGTCATCGGACTGGCCGCCGGGTTGGAGAAGCAACAGGTCAGGGACTTCGAGAAGGGCAACCGGACGTTGACCGCCGAGCAGAAGGTGCGCCTGCGCCGTGCCCTGGAGGAACACGGCGTGGACTTCATCGCCGACGACGATCAGGGTGGCTACGGGGTCCGCCGGAAGTTCAATACCTCGAAGGTCCGCCGCCTCGAGACCTGGGAAGGCGAAGGCGGTCCGGCCTACGAGGACGACATTTAGGGGCTCCCACCCTGCCGGGCACGCCGAGGTAGCCCCTGAGCCGTGAGATAGCCCGTTGCAAGGGGCTACCTCACGGCTCAGGGGCTAAGTCAGCAGGTTTCGGCATGAATGCCGCCGCACCGGCCTTACGCGGCGGCGGCGAGTGCTTCCTGCCTGCACAGGTACCGGGCGTAGGCCGGCACGGTCAGGAAGGTGGGGAACTCCTCGCCGAGGGCGACTTCCTCGAAGATGCCGCGGGCGTGGTCGAACCTGTCGCCATCGAACCGTTCCAGCGAAGCGAATTCCTCCTCCACCAGTTGCTCCACCCAATCGGTCGTGATGATTTCGCCGTCGTCGGTGATTGCCTCCGCGCTGATCCACTGCCAGATCTGCGAGCGGGAAATCTCGGCCGTGGCGGCGTCTTCCATCAGATTATTGATGGCAGCCGCCCCGTTCCCGCGCAGCCAGGACTCGATGTAGCGGATGCCGACTTCGATGTTGCCTCGGATGCCGGTCTCGGTGATGGCACCTTCGGTGCCGGCGATGTTCAACAAGTCCCTGGCGCTGACGGGGACGTCCTCGCGCAGCCGGTCAATCTGGTTCGGGCGCTCGCCGAGAGTGCCGTCGAAGACCTCCATGGCCACCGGGACCAGGTCCGGGTGGGCGACCCACGAGCCGTCGAAGCCGTCGGAGGCCTCGCGGGTCTTGTCCTGGCGGACTTTCTGCAGCGCCTGCGAGTTGGCGTCCGCGTCCCGCCGGTTGGGGATGAAGGCTGCCATTCCGCCGATGGCGTGGGCGCCGCGGCGGTGGCAGGCACGGACGAGTTGCTCGGTGTAGGAGCGCATGAACGGTGCTGTCATGGTGACCAGATGGCGGTCCGGCAGCACGAACCGCGGTCCGCGGGTGCGGAAGTTCTTGATCACCGAGAAGATGTAGTCCCAGCGTCCGGCGTTCAACCCGGATGCGTGGTCCCGCAGTTCGTACAGGATTTCCTCCATTTCGAAAGCTGCCGTGATGGTCTCGATCAGCACCGTCGCCCGGATGGTGCCCTGCTCAATGCCGAGCAAGTCCTGAGCCAGGATGAAGATGTCGTTCCACAGCCGCGCTTCCAGATGGTTCTCGATCTTCGGCAGGTAGAAGTACGGGCCGCGTCCGGCGTCCAGCAGCCGGCGGGCGTTGTGGAAGAAGTAGAGCCCGAAGTCGACCAGCGCGCCGGCGACGGGGGTGCCGTCGATCAGCATGTGCTTCTCCGGCAGGTGCCAGCCCCGGGGACGGACGACGATGGTGGGCATATCGGTCAACTGCTGGTGGCGCAGCCGGTACTCCTTGCCCTCGGGCGAGGTGAAGTCGATCCGGCCTTCCAACACGTCCGTCAGGTTCAACTGCCCGTTGATGACGTTCGACCACCATGGGGTGGAGGAGTCTTCCATGTCCGCCAGCCACACCTTGGCCCCGGAATTGAGGGCATTGATGGTCATCTTCCGGTCGACCGGGCCGGTGATCTCCACCCGCCGGTCCTCCAGCCCGGGCGCCGCGGGGGCGACCCGCCAGGAGTCGTCGTTGCGGATGTGGGCTGTATCGGTACGGAACTTGGGGTCGGCGCCATTGGCGATCTGCCGCCGTCGTGCCTGCCGGTCCTGCAGCAGTTCCTGGCGACGGCTGCTGGTGGCGTGATGCAGCCGGGCGATGAAGTCCAGCGCCTCGTCAGTCAGCACTTCGTCCTGGCGGTCGATGGGCGGGGCGGTCAGCGTGATCGTCGGTGTTGATGTCTGGTGCATGGTGTCCTCCTTCGGGACAGTGCGGGCTCTCGGGCGGAGCGTGCGCGGATTAGAACTGGGATTCTTCGGTGGAGCCGGCCAGCGCGAGGGTGCTGCCGGAGGGGTTGAGTGCGGTGGAGACCAGGTCGAAGTAGCCGGTGCCCACTTCGCGCTGGTGCTTGGTGGCGGTGTAGCCGCGGTCCTCGGAGGCGAATTCGCGTTCCTGCAGGTCCACGTAGGCGCTCATCCCGTCCCGTGCGTAACCGTGGGCCAGGTCGAACATCGAGTAGTTCAGCGCGTGGAAGCCGGCCAGCGTAATGAACTGGAAGGTGAAGCCCATCGCGCCGAGCTCGCGCTGGAACTTGGCGATGGTCTCCGCGTCCAGGTGCTTGGACCAGTTGAACGACGGCGAGCAGTTGTAGGCCAGCATCTGGTCCGGATGTTCGGCCTTGACCGCCTCGGCGAACCGGCGGGCGACGGCGAGATCCGGCGTGCCGGTCTCCATCCAGATCAGGTCGGAATACGGGGCGTAGGCCTTGGCCCGGGCGATGCAGGGTTCGATGCCGTTGCGCACCTTGTAGAAACCCTCCGCGGTGCGCACTGGCTCTGATCCTTCGCGGATCAGGAACTCGTGGTCCCGCTCGTCGGCGTCGGAGGTGATCAGCGTTGCGGCTTCGGCATCGGTGCGGGCCACAATGACCGACCCGGCCCCGGCGACGTCGGAAGCGAGCCGGGCGGCGTTGAGCGTGCGGACGTGCTGCGAGGTGGGGATCAACACCTTGCCGCCCAGGTGCCCGCACTTCTTTTCCGAGGCGAGCTGGTCCTCCCAGTGCACCCCCGAAGCGCCGGCGGCGATCATCGACTTCATCAACTCGAAGGCGTTCAGCGGCCCGCCGAATCCGGCTTCGGCGTCAGCCACGATCGGGACCAGCCAGTCCTCGACGCTCTGGATGCCCTCGGAGAACTCAATCTCATCGGACCGCAGCAGTGCGTTGTTGATCCGGCGGACCACCTGCGGCACGGAGTTGGCCGGGTACAGCGACTGGTCCGGGTAGGTCTCTCCCGCCAGGTTCGCGTCGGCGGCGACCTGCCAGCCGGAGAGGTAGATGGCCCGCAGCCCGGCCTTGACCTGCTGCACCGCCTGGTTGCCGGTGAGCGCCCCGAGCGCATTGGTGTACTTGCCGGCGGCCGCTTCTTCGGTGAGTTGTTCCCACAGCTTCGCAGCGCCGCGGCGTGCCAGCGTGTGCTCTTCCTGTACCCGGCCGGAGAGCTTGACGACGTCGGCGGCCGAGTAGTCCCTGGTGACGTTCTCCCAGCGGGGGTTGGCCTGCCATTCCAGTTCCACGGCTTCTGCGCGGGCTTCGGGGCTCTGGTGGTCCGTCATTGCTCTCTCCTTGTGTTGCGGGACCGGCTGGTGGGCCGGTCCGGTTGGGACGAAATTTCTTCGTGATATCCACTTTTCGGCACTCTTCAAGGGCTGGCTAGGGGTAATCTCTGGAAAGATTTGCAATTCTTTGCGTATTATCAAGAAATGCATACATCAAGCTGGAATAGTCCCCGGCCGCAGCGTTCCGGGATAGGAACAGCGGCCGACGACGGAATCGACGTCATCTCGCTCGGCCGCCGGGTGCGTCATCTGCGCAAGACGGCGGGCATGACCCTCGATGCGCTCGGGGAGGCGGTCGCTACGGCGCCGAGTCAGTTGTCGCTGATTGAAAACGGCAAGCGCGAACCGAAACTCGGGATGATCAAGGCACTGGCTGCCGCCTTCGGGGTCGGCATCGATGAGCTGCTGGGAGCGGAGCCGCCGAGCCGCCGGGCCGCGCTGGAGATCGAGCTGGAACGGGCCCAGCGTGGACCGCTGTACCAATCCCTGGGACTGCCAACCGTGCGGGTTTCCTCGAGGCTTCCCATGGATGTCCTCGAGTCGCTGGTCGGCTTGCAGAACGAACTGGAACGGCGTCTGGACGAGCAGGCGGCCACTCCCGAGGAGGCACGCCGGGCGAACACCGAACTGCGCGACGAAATGCGCAGCCGCAACAACTATTACCCCGAAATCGAGCGGCAGGCACAGGAACTGCTCACCGCCGTCGGGCATGTCTCCGGCCCGCTGTCCCACCATGTCGCCGCCGATATCGCAGAACATCTTGGGTTCGGGCTGCGGTTCGTGGGGGACTTGCCGCACTCCACCCGGTCGGTGACGGACTTGAAGAACCGCATCATCTACCTGACGCAGAGTTCGGCCGCCGACCATGATCCTCGCTCGGTGCTGCTGCAGGCGCTCGGCCACTACGTGCTGGGACACGAGACGCCGGTGGACTACAGCGATTTCCTGCGTCAGCGCGTCTACACCAACTACTTCGCGGCGGCCCTGCTGATGCCCGAAAAGGACACCGTCGCGTTCCTGCAGGAGGCCAAGAACGCCAAGGAACTGGCCATCGAGGACCTGCGCGATGCGTTTGCCGTCTCCTATGAATCCGCGGCGCACCGGTTCACCAACCTGGCCACCGAGCACCTGGGCATCACCTGCCACTTCCAGAAGGTGCACGAATCCGGCATCATCCACAAGGCCTATGAGAACGACGGCGTCAACTTCCCCGCCGACCACACCGGAGCCATCGAGGGCCAGACCATCTGCCGCTACTGGACCTCGCGGGAGGTGTTCGACGTGCCGGACAAATTCCGCGCCTACGACCAGTACACCGACACCAAGGTCGGCACATTCTGGTGCACCGCGCGGACCGAACGGCACTCGTCCGGGATGTACTCGTTGAGTATCGGCATCCCGTACAAGGACGTGAAGTGGTTCCGCGGCCGGGACACCACCGAGCGGTCCAAGTCGAAATGCCCGGACGAGACGTGCTGCCGCCGCCCACCGGAGAGTCTCTCGGCCGAATGGGGCGGGCAAGCCTGGCCGGCGGCCCGCGCCAACACCCACCTGCTGGCGGCAATGCCGCAGGGCGCCTTCCCGGGAGTGGACGAGACCGAGGTGTACCGGTTCCTGGAAGCTCATGCGGGGCGGTAAAGCAGGTGTGGTCTGGCGCTGGCTGATGACGTTGTGTTCCCACTGGATTGGATCCACAGGGTGGAGGATGGAATAGACGCGTAGCGCACCAGCCGATGACAATGAAGTATGAGGTCTCGGAATAAAGAACGGAGGACAGTATGACGACGGCTACAGTGCCCGTATCTCCTGATGTCCTGCGTTGGGCGCAAGCACGCTCCGGCCGCGACGATTCGTACTTTGCCGGACATTTCGATGACTGGTTCCAATGGCTGGAAGGGATCTCCGCACCAACGATCAATGAAGTCGAAAAATTGGCGGACGCCACGCACGTACCCTTTGGTGTTTTCTTTATGGACGAAGCGCCCGACGTTCGGCTTCCCATTGCAGACTTTCGCTCGGGACGCTCAAACGACGCCGCCATGCCGAGCCAGGACCTGCTCGACGTCCTTTACCAGTCTCAGCGCCGCCAAGCATGGTACCGCGATTTCGCCGTCCGAGATGGTGAAGAGGAACGCACGTTTGTGGGGTCTGCAACGGTGTCTGCCGATTCCCGCCAGGTCGCGGCGGAAATCCGTAGACAGTTGGGCTTTTCCGTGCAAGATCGCCAGCGCCTCCGGATCATGTCTGAGGTACGGAAACACTTGATCCGTGCCGCCGAAGAGCTGGGTATCCTTGTCGTAGCCACATCCATGGTTGCCAACAACACTCACAGGATGCTGGATCCGCATGAGTTCCGTGGTTTTTCGCTCGCGGACGTCATCGCCCCGTTCATCTTTATAAATTCGGCGGATACCAAGAACGGTCAGATCTTCACGTTCATCCATGAATTCGCCCATCTGTGGCTTGGGCAGTCCGGCGTCGATGATCAGGGGCCTGAGAACCTCACCGACGATGCCGTCGAACGCTGGTGTAATTCCGTGGCTGCTGAAGTGCTCGTGCCCATCGACAGTCTGCCCTCGAGCGCGGACGAACACGAGCTCATCGATACCTTAGAAGAATTGGCGCAGCGATACCGGTGCAGCACGCTCGTGATCCTGTTGCGGCTGAGATCTGCAGGTCTGGTTGCGGCTGATGGCTTTAGCGACATATACGAACATGAACTCGCACGGGTCAATGCACTGGCTCATGCGTCTGAGGATCAAGCCCGTTCGGGCGGCACATTCTATGCGAATCAACCTCTGCGTGTTGGTGAGACACTCTCTAAGGCAATTATCCAGGATGGGCTGGAGGGTGGGACGCCGCTGCCCGATGCAATTCGGCTACTGGGATTCAAACACCTGGAGCAGTTTGACCGGTACGCGGAAGAGTTGGGAATCGCGTGAAGTATATTGTCGATACCAATGTTCTCGTCGAAGCCCATCGCTTCTATTACGCCCATGACATTGCGCCGTCATTTTGGGACTGGCTGACGCACATGAACGACGCCGGGAGTATCTATTCAGTCCCGGCTGTCAAAAACGAACTTGGCGGCGGCGATTGGCTTGCGGACTGGGTCCGGCGCCGGAAAAGCTCGTTCTGGATAACCGAAACAGCAGCGACTGTGACCGCTATTCGGGACTGTGTTGCCTGGGCTGACTCCGAAAGTCAGTTTACCGACGCCGCCTTGGCCGAATTCGAGGCGTCTGCGGATCTTCGGCTCGTTGCCGAAGCACGAGCCAGCCAGGCGCTGTTGGTGACGCGTGAGGTTTCAGATCCACGATCCAAGAAGCGCGTAAAGATGCCCAACGCCGCCCAGGCCGTTGGCGCCTCGTGCGCGAGTCCTTTTACGATGTTCCGACAACTCGGACTGACGTTCCGGACGTCGCCGGAGTCATCCGGGCAGTTGGACTTGGGCTGAGCGAACGACATGGAGTTGTGTCGGATGACTGGTGAAGTTGAAGGTCAGCTGTTTGCTTGGATGAATGCGGCGACCCGCCCGGACAGCGAAGCGCCGACTTCCTCTGCGGGCCGCTTGTTGCCGGCAACATTGAAGGAGTGGTCACCGCCGTCAATCCACTGAAGGACTGCCGACTGCCCAATCGCATCCACCACTGCTTCGAGTTTGTCGGTGGTGGCGAAGGTATCCCGGGTTCCTTGCAGGAACAGCATGGGCAGGGTGAGACCGTAGAGGTGTTCGTCGCGGACCTTGTCGGGTTTGCCCGGAGGGTGCAGGGGGTAGCCGAGATAGACGAGGCCGCCCGCTTCCATTCCCTCGGCCACCGCCATCGATGCCATCCTTCCGCCAAAGGATTTGCCAGCAGCCCACAGCGGCTCGCCGCCGGACCGGGACGCTGCTTCGGCCATCGCCGCCCGCCAGGTGGCGATAGCCTTGGGCGGACGGTCGGGAAACTTCTTGCCTGCTTCCCGGTACGGGAAGTTGAAGCGCAAGGTGGCCGCACCGGCGTCGTTCATGGCCCGCGAAAAACCGGACATGAAGGGATGTTCCATGCCGGCTCCTGCCCCATGCGCCACCACGACCGTGGCGAACGGGGAGTCGGGCCGGGCGTAGATGCCGGATACGGTCTCCTCGCCGGCGGCAAAGGTCAACGGCGTTTCGATCGAAGTCATGCGTTCATCATGCATCAACACGTGGATTAGCGACAGGAACGCATGGGTTGCCGCTAACCCCAAGGTGTTGGATGCGGGTTCTCAGCTGTCGCTGACGGTGAAGCGGGTCAGGCGGTGGGCCGGCTCCTCGATCTCGTCGAGGATGGCCACGGCCATCGTGCCGGTGGTGGTGTGCGATTCGCCATCGGGCGCGTACAGGAGTGCGTCGCCGCCGAGCGTGGGCTTGGTGGCCTCGCCGGGGGTGAATTGCGCAGATGGTGACACACCGACCCAATCAACCTCGGTGACGGTGCGCAGTTGCTCGAGTTGCTTGAGCTGGTTCTCGGGAATGGAGACCCACGCCTCGGCCCCGGGGAGGTTACGGAGGTCTTCGACGAACAGGTGGTTATCCCCGCCTGTGGTGAGGCTGCCGGCACCGAGGATAAAGACGAGTCGGGGAGCGTGTTCGCCGCGTCCCTGGTCAACCAGGGACTGCGTCAGGTCGACGTGCAGATGCGCCTGGTCGGGCGCGGCACCGAAGGCATTGACGACGACGTCGAACCCCGCCAGGTCTTCTGCAGTGAGGTCAAACGCATCACGTTCCAGGATCGCGGCATCGTCACCGAGTACCTCTGCGGCCCTGGCCGGGTTACGGGCTATAGCGGTGGTCTGATGGCCACGCTTGGCCGCTTCGGCGAAAAGGGCGCTTCCGGCGTTGCCTGTTGCTCCGATAATTCCGATCTTCATTGAAACTCCTTTCGTGGGCAGGGGCGACCCTGGGAGCTGCGGTTATGAGTCTCCAATAGGTGGAATCAATTGAAGGAACAACTTATTCCGTGCGCCCAACGCCTGCCTGCGCCCGAGGTCAAACACTTCTGAGATCGGATCGCATCGCAAGGTCAGCGGCTGTCCACGCCATCGCGATGGCGCCGTCGACGACGGCGCGGTCGGCCGTTTCTGTGATGCAGGCGGCCGTGAAATCGGGTTGGTGATTCACCGCGGGGCTGCAGCCGAGATCGAGCATGGGGTGAATGGTCGGTACGACGTGGGAGACGTTGCCCATGTCGGTGGCCGCACCGGCGAAATCGGAGGGGACGGGAGGGAATACGCGCCCGAGGGTTTCGGCATTGGCGCGGTAGAGTTCCAGCAATCCGGCGTCGGGGCGCAGATCCGCGTAGTCCGGACCGGTGGTCGTGGCCGAGAGCTCGCAGCCGGTCGCCGTGGCCCCTGCTTCGAAGCAACGGAGCACGCGTTCCTTCAACGCGGCCAGGGCTTCAGCCGTATCGGACCGGAGGACCCAGTGGCCGCTGCTGTGATCGGGGATGATGTTTGCCGCGCTTCCGGCATCGGAGACGACGCCGGCGACTCTGTCGTCCTTGCTGGTCTGTTGGCGCAGCAGTCCGATGGCAACCTGGGCGATGGTCATCGCGTCGGCGGCATTGATGCCAAGCTCAGGGTGTGCGCCGGCGTGGGCGGGTTTTCCGGCGTATGACACGTTGAGCTGGGTGACGGCAGTTCCGGGCATGGCGGTCATCTCGGCCGTGGCGGGGTGAACCATCATCGCCGCGTCGAGACCGTCGAACGCGCCGCGTTCGAGCATGAGCACCTTGCCGCCGCCACCTTCCTCGCCAGGCGTGCCGAACACGGTGACGGTCAGGCCCAGCTCATCGGCGAATTCGGCCAGCCCCAGTCCCGCGCCGACTGCGGCGGCGGCGATTACGTTGTGGCCGCACGCATGCCCGATGTCGGGCAGAGCATCATATTCGGCACAGATGCCGACGTGCACGGGACCCGAACCGATCGAGGCGCGTACCGCCGTCGGCAGCCCGTAGCAGCCGTGCTTCACCTCGAATCCGGCATCTCCGAGTGCTTCCGCTACCCATGTGCTTGCCTGCACCTCTTCGAAGGCCAGTTCCGGGTGGGCGTGGATTCGATGGGACAGGTCGACGAGGTCGTTTGAGGCGTTCCGGATGCGCGATTCGATGTCGGACCTCACCGTCGACGGGGCCACCGGTGACTGGGCCAATGTTGTCCTGGCCGCCATCACTGCGCCGAACTCGCGGTGGCCGGCTCCGTGGCCGATGACGTCGGCGCCTCCGCTGGAGTGTCGGGCGGCGGAGCGATGTGAACGGACACCGGACGAGTGGCGGCGTCGAAGGAGGCGGTGGACCCGGTGGCACCCATGCCGCTGGAGCGGGCCGGTTCGTAGATGCTTTCCGGACCTCCGCCCTGCCACTGGTTGACCCAGACCACGCCAGCCGGGATGCGGGAAGCCGCGGCAATGTGTTCGGGGTCGTTGCTGTAGACGGTTGCCGCGAGCCCGTACGTGGAGTTCGAGGCACGCTCGAGTCCCTCGTCGAAGGAGGAAACGACGCTCACCGGGGCGACCGGGCCGAAGGTCTCCTCAGTCATCACCAGCATCGAGTCGTCGACGTCAGTGAGCACGGTGGCCGGATAGAAGAAGCCCGTACCGTCCGGCAATTGGCCACCCGTACGGAGGCTTGCCCCGCCGGCGAGGGCGTCGGTGACGTGGTCGTGGACGATCTGCCGCTGCTGCTCATTGACCAGCGGCCCCAGCATGGTGCCGTCGTCGAAACCATTACCCATGGTGTATGTCTCCGCTGCCGCGGCCAGGGCGTCGATGAACTCATCCGCAACGTCCTGGTGGACATAGATCCGTTCCATCGAGGTGCAAATCTGCCCGGTATTGACGAAGGCACCGAAGGCGACGGCTCCGGCCGTGGCCGCGACGTCCACATCGGCGTCGACGATGACCGGGTCCTTGCCGCCGAGTTCGAGGATGGAGCGATGGAGCAGCCGGCCCGTCTCGGCCCCGACCTGCTGACCGGTGGTGACGGATCCGGTGAAGTGGACGAGCTCCACCTGCCCGTGCGCGACCAGCGGTTGACCGGAGCGGGCGTCGCCGAGGACGAGATTCACTACGCCATCCGGCAGGTCGAGCAGTTCGAACAGGCGGGCGGTTGCCAGCGGCGTGCGCTCCGAGGGCTTGACGACGACGGTGTTCCCCGCCGCCAGCAGAGGCCCGAGCGCACCGAGAACCATCGGCACGGGGAAGTTCCAGGGAATGACGACGGCGGCGACCCCGAGCGGCCGGCGGATAATCCGGGTTTGGCTCCCGCCGGGCAAATCGACGGTCTTCTCGAATGGATAGGACAGCGCCTGGCTCGCAGCGGCCTTGAGCCCTGCGGTGCCGGCTTCGATGAAGGAGCGTCCCAGCCCGACCGGTTTGCCCATCTCCCGGCACTCCAGCTCGGCAAGTTCGCCGGCATGCTCGGCGATTCGATCAGCCCACGACTCGATCCGGGCGGTGCGATCGGCCACGGACAGTGAACTCCAGGACGTCTGGGCGGCAACTGCCGCGCCAACGGCGTCGTCGACGTCGTCAGCGCATCCGGCCGGGAGCCGTCCAATGGTCTCTTCGGTGGCAGGGTTGACGAGATCGAGGAACGTTTCGCTGCGCGAATCCGTCCAGGAGCCGCCGATGTGGTGTTGCAGGGTCTTCATGAGTAAGCACTCCTAATGAGGGGTTGGGCGCTGGCGCCGCTTTTGGGGCCGGGTGGCCGGGACCGGAATCGGGATCAGGGCAGGGGGTCAGGCGAGACGGTCTGCCATGAGTTCGCCGGCCATGATGGCGGTCAAGTTCGTGTTGGCCCGCGGAACGGACGGGAAGATGGAAGCATCGATGACGTGGAGGCCCTCGACGTCGAGAACCCTGCACGCCGGGTCCACCACGGAGTCGGCGTCGTCGGAGGCGCCCATTCGGCAGGTGCTGGTGCCGTGTTGCGCATCCCCCGCGGTGGCCAGCAAATAGTCATCGAGTTCGCCGTCATTGTCCAACGCCGCGAACAGCGCCTGGTTTTCCCGCTCGATGGAGCCGTCGAGGATCGATCCAGTGGCCTCGTTGCCCGCCAGCCGAACCAACGTCCGCACCCCATGGCGCAAGCGGGAAAGATCCCGCTCATCCGATAGCATGCGCAAGTTGACCTCCGGCTGGGCGGCCGGGTCTGCCGAGGTCAGAGTCAGCTCCCCGCGCGAATAGTTCTGGTTGAGCCAGACGCCGTAAGCGCCGAACTCGGCACCGGTGTTGGCAGTTGCCATGGCCAGCACGCTCTGGTTCATCGAGACGAACATCAGGTCGTTGACGTGTGCCTCCGGGCCGCTGGTCCAGCGGACACACACGTTGGTGTGCCGGTCATGGGGTGTCTTGTTGGCGGCTTCCTTGGCCAGCGGAAGGGACAGCATGGCCATCGGGTGGTCCTGCAGGCCCTGTCCGACAGGGAGGTCGGCTCGTGTCTCAATGCCGAGGGAGCGCAGCTGCCGCTCCGGCCCAATGCCGGAACGCATGAGAATGGCCGGTGAATGGATCACGCCCGCGCTGAGGACCACGGTCTCGGCGCGCTCGACTACTTCCTTCCCGTCAACGAGGTAACGGACGCCGACCGCGCGGCCGCCTTCGAAAATGACCTTGTCCACCAAGGCGTCGCCCCGGATGGTGAGATTGGAAAGATCACGGGCGTCCTCAAGATATGCGTCATTGGTGGAAACCCGCCGACCGTCCCGGGAATTGATCGGATACGGAGAAACGCCCGTGCCGTCCGGAGCGTTCACATCGGGTGACCGCTGAAAACCGGAGGCCAAGGCAGATGCCGACAGCGCGGCGTCGACGGATCCCCACCGGTCCTGGGGCATGCGGAAGATCGGGGTCGGCCCGCCCCGGCCGTGATACGACTCGTCACCGAACTCCTCGTCGTCCTCCAGCTTGGCGAAGTAGGGGAGCACGTCCTCGGGTGCCCACCCGCTGCAACCCGCCTCTGCCCAGACTGCGAAGTCGGCCATCGGAGGGCGGATTGCGATTTGCCCGTTGACCGACGAACTGCCGCCCACGCCCCGGCCGCGCCAGTATGGCGCGGCCGGCTGCTTGCCAGTGCGGGTGGCATCCAGGCCCGTCCACACCATGCCATCGACGGCTGTGGGATCCATCAGCGCCACGACCGGGTTGGGCGACCGCCATGCCTCGTGCATGTCGGCGGAGCGGTAGTCGCTGCCGGCTTCGAGCAACAGGACGCGTTTACCCTTCTCGGCGGAACGGACAGCAAAGGCCGAACCAGACGAACCGGCTCCGACTACGATGACGTCCCAGCTCTCGTTCGTCATGTTGCTTCTCCCTTGCATAAACTCAAGTAACTGATGGCATTGGGCCGGTTGCGATGGCCACAATGTTTACTATGCGTCACCTCACACGTTCAGTCAAGAATGAATATTCAATTCAACGTGAACTTTTAGGAGTAGCCCGTGTCTGTGCCAACCAGTACCGATGAGAACGGTCTGGAACATGCGCTGATTGAGGACTTCGGCGTCCGTATCGGCGGTGCCATGGGATGGCCGCCGATGGCGGGGCGGGCCGCCGGCGTGCTCATGCTCAGCGAGTCACCGCTGACGCTGGCGCAGCTCCAGGATGCTCTCGAGGCCAGTAAGGGTTCGGTGTCGGAGACGACGCGGCTGCTGATGGTCAACGGCGTCGTGGAGCGGTTCAAGGAACCCGGCCAGCGGCAGTTCGTCTTTCAATGGCGGCCTGACGCATGGATCGGGTGTCTGCAACATCAGGTGGAGGCAACGACCCAGCTCCTGACTTTCGCCCGGGATGCCCAGCAGAAGGGGGCCGACCTTCCGGCGGTGCAGCAGCGGCGGCTGCAGGACATGGCCGACTACTACGTCTTCATCGCGGAGCGGTTGGAAAGACTGCTGTCGGAGTACGTGGAGCGGTGGGAAGGTCAATCACGAGGCGAGGACTAACGGTCGGGGAGAAATGAGAGCGCGTGCAGGAATGGAGCTTTAGCGCTCAGGATCGCGGTCCCATGCTCGGCGACGCATCAATCGCCCGTCCGGTGCCCATCCCCTCCAGCAGTTCGCGGACTGCCGAGAGGCTGTCCACCGTCGGGGACCATCCCAGTTCGGTCCGTGCCCGGGTGGTGTCCATCGGAGGGGTCTGCCGGGCCATATCCACCCATCCCGGATCCAGCGCCACCAGGCGAAGCCGCCAGGCGATATCAACCAGGGCGCGCACCAGCGGCACTGGGATCGGTAGCCAGCGTCTGGCTCCGACTAATGTAGCGACGGCGTGCGGGCCCAGCACCGGCTCTGCGGCAATGTTGAAGGCTCCGGCGGAGCGTCGGTCCAGCACCCGCCAGTACGCGTCCGCCAGATCGTCGGCATGGACGGCTTGGAAAATGAATTCGGCGGGGAATGGCAGCAGCGGGATCCGCAACGTGTGGATGGCAGGCGTGGGCAGCCACCCAATGAAATACCGGGCGATCTGGCTGCCGGCGTCGGGCTGGAAACTCAGGGCCTGCCGGATCCTGGAGACCGTGATGTCTGGATGGGCGGCCTCGAAATCATCCAGCAGTGTTTCCTGCTCACCCTTGAAGCGGCTGTAGTGGGACGATCCGATGCCGCCGGTCGGCCAGTCCTCATCCACCAATCTGTCTTTCGGCCCGGGAGAGTAGGCACCCAGCGAGGTGGCGCACACCACCTGGGATACCCCGGCGTCGGCTGCCGCGGCCAAGACGTGGGCGGTGCCGTCGACATTGATCCGACGCATCGCTGCTTCGTCCCGGTTCGGCTGCAGCACCCAGGCAAGATGTACGACGGCATCGCACCCCTTGAGCGCCTCAACCAGCTCCGCATGATGGCCGGAAGCGACGTCGTGGCTGACCCAGGTGACGCCGTCGTACGGTTCCGCCGAGTCGTCCGGCAACCGCCGGGCTATCCCGACCAGCTGCACCCCGCCGTCGTACTCTGCTGCTGCGCGTTTGAGGCGCCGCAACAGCGCCGTGCCGATGTTGCCGGTGGCTCCCACAATTCCGATGCGCATGCTTTGACCGTAGCAAGGGGGCGTCGGCCCAACAATGGCCCGGTCGACCCCTACCCCGCCAGCGCGGCAGCGCCAATCCGGTAGCGGCTACCTTTGTGCTCCTCGGGCAACTTGTCCCCCTGG
The DNA here is from genome assembly GCF_000430705.1 of Arthrobacter castelli DSM 16402. Taxonomy (GTDB): domain Bacteria; phylum Actinomycetota; class Actinomycetes; order Actinomycetales; family Micrococcaceae; genus Arthrobacter_C; species Arthrobacter_C castelli. Next base: position 132,341 of record NZ_AUMN01000007.1, on the reverse strand, counting down.
TTGAACAGCTTGTTCCGCAGGGTGCCTTGGACGTATTCGGTGGGGTAGGCGCCGCGCTTTTGCAGCTCCGGCACCACGAACTCAATAACGTCCTCGAAGGTGCCCGGTGTGATCGCGTAGGCGAGATTGAAGCCGTCGACGTCGGTCTCCTCCACCCATTCCTGCAGCTGGTCGGCGATTTCGATACCGGAACCCACCATACGGGGCCCGAGGCCGCCGATGCCGGCCGTTTCGGCGATATCGCGCAGCGTCCAGGGCGTGCCGTCGTCGTTGACCTTTTGGAAGTTCGTCACGGCGGACTGGATGGCGTTCGAGTCCACGTTGCCGATCGGCTCATCGAGCTCATGGCCGGACAGGTCAACGCCCATCCATCCGGACATCAGCGCCAGCGCCCCCTCGTTGCTGATGTAGGACTGGTAGTCCTGGTGCTTTGCCTCAGCCTTTTCCGAAGTCTCGTCCGTGATGATGGTCATCAGGGTGTAGATGCGCACTGAATGCCGGTCGCGTCCGGCGGCCTCGACGGCGTCGCGGATCTTTTTCACGGTTTCTTTCAGCCGGGTCTTGGTGGGGGAGCCGACGAAGATTGCCTCGGCGTTTCCGGCAGCGAATTCGATGCCGCGCGGGGAGGCGCCGGCCTGGTAGATCACCGGAGTGCGCTGCGGGGAGGGCTCGCTGATGTGGCTCAGCGGGACATTGAAGTATTTGCCCTCGTGGCCGATGTCGTGAACTTTGTCCGGGTCGGTGAAGACACCGGTTTCGCTGTCGCGGACGACGGCGTCGTCCTCCCAGGAGCCCTCCAGTAGTTTGTAGATGACTTCAAGGTATTCATCGGCGTGATCGTAGCGTTCGTCATGCTCCAGCTGGTCCTTCGCGCCCAGGTTCTGGGCCGCCGACGGCAGGTATCCGGTCACCACGTTCCAGCCGACCCGGCCATTGGTGATGTGGTCAAGGGTCGAGAGCCGGCGGGCGAACGGGTACGGATGTTCGTAGGCGGTGCCGGCGGTGATGCCGAAGCCGAGGTGTTCGGTGACCAGGGCCATGGCAGAGACAAGCAGCGCGGGATCGTTGACCGGTGTCTGGGAGGCGGATCGCACCGCCGCGTCACGGTTGCCGCCGAACGCATCGTAGGTCCCCAGGACGTCGGCGATGAAGATACCGTCGAAGAACCCTTTCTCCAGGGTCTTGGCCAGCTCAGCCCAGTAACGGATGTCGGTGTAATCGGCGGACCGGTCGTCAGGGTGGCGCCACAGTCCCGGTGACTGATGCCCGACGCAGTTCATGTCAAAGGCATTGAAACGGATGTGCCGGCCGGTGTTGTCGTTCGTTGTCATCGCAGGGGCTCCTTCGAATCGGCCCATGGAATGCACATCCTGCCGCATATCTCCGCGCGGGTGATCGCGGGAGAAAAACGCAAAGCTGATGTTTCTCCATCGGTCCTGGCGGTAGCACCTTTTTCGTGTCAGACACGACTTGGTTGCTGCGGCGTCAACGATCCAGGTCTCTCGGCCGCTCGGGATGGTTACAGTCTCTATTTGACCCTATGCGGGCCTCCAACGACAATTTCCGCCGGTCATAATCCTTAACGCAGCATCCACGGCCTGAATATGGCGACACCCCGTATCAGGCTGTATCATTGAGTATGAGCACGCCAACTTCGAACTATGTTGCGGAACTTCATGAAGCACTCCATCGGCGGGGGGATCCCATGAGTCCCCAGGATTTCCTCGCCATCCTCCAGGAGATTGGCGGTGGCCAGTCCGAAGCTCTATCCGCCGGAGAGCGCGAATTCATTCTGGGGCACACAGACTTGACCGAGACCGGCCTGACTGACGAAGCCCGCACGGCCTCACGAATGAAGGCGCTAAAGGGGCGCATCACTGCTGACGAGTCGATAGAGGCCAACTCGCTGACTACTGCTGAGGTTGCGCAGCTGCTGGGACGGCTTGAGTCGAACGTGCGGCGGTCACGTCTAAGCGGCGACCTATATTCCCCGGGCACTGGCGTCGCAGAAAGCACCCTCCGGTTCCCCCGGTGGCAGTTCACCGAAGAAGGGCACGTGGTTCCCGGCCTGCGCCGCCTCCTGCCGCTATTCCCCCGCTATTTCCACCCGCAGTCCATCGAGCGATTCATGACCTCCCCCAACGAGGCCCTGGGCGGGCTTTCACCCGTCGAGTTTTTGACATCCGGCGGGGACGTTGATGCGGTCGAGCAGCTGGTTGACGAATTGGGATACGAGTGAGTTCAGGGAAGCCGAAGAATCCACGGTCCCCTTCACTCCCCCTTTCGCTGGACCCGGCCGAGGTCGTTCGATATACAGGGCCGCTGTGGCGTATCCATACAACGGCTGGAGCGCATCCTGCAGCATGGAATGATCTGCGCCGCTACGGGCCGCTCCCGGCGTTCCGATGGGATCCTCACCCTGTGCCGACGCAGCTGCATCCGCTGGTTGGGGTGTCATACACTGCACAGGACTACGCGACTGTGTTTGCCGAAGTGTTCCAGCGGGACCGTCTAATCACCCTGACTTCGGATAAGACCCTCTCCGGCTGGACGCCCTCACGGCCCTTGGAGCTGCTCGACATCCTCAATAGTGATTGGGCTGTGCGGAACCATGCGTCCGCATCCCTGCCTCAGTCGCCGAAGAAAACGTGCCGGGCGTGGGCGAACGCAATCCGGGAGCAATTCGGCACGAGCATTGACGGTCTGCTCGTGCCTTCCACCATGACCGGAGGCGCTGTGGTCGTGCTTTACTCGCGCGCAGGGACTGCATTCCCCGTCGCCCCGCAGTTCTCCCGCAGTCTTGATCACAGTGACGTCATGACGATGGCAGCTAATACAGCCCGGAAACTGAAATGGCAGATAGTCGTCGCATCCTGACGAAATTCAGCGCCCGGGCGGCAGGCGATCCAGCAGGGAACCCGCGCCGACGACCCTGGCACCCAGGCCGGTGACCCTTCCGCGCAGGCCACGGTCGGAAGTCACGACGGTAATTGGAGCGTCCGGGTCCTCGGCCAGGAAGGACCCGGCCTGGTTAACAATCTCGTCGTCGCCGGAGCCGGCGGCATGGACAATCCACAGCGGATCGCGGTTCCGGCCATGGGATGTGTCGGGCCCTGCTCGGGCAGACCGGCCGCCGTCCAAGGTGTAGCGGCCGGCGGCTGCCGCTGCTTTCGCGGCCCCTTCGAGCACGACGGCGGTCCGCGGCCAGATGCTCCCGGCATTGACCTCGAACATGTCGGCGGCAAACCCGTCGTCGGCTGCTGCCGCCAGGTTCGACAACAGCCGGCCGGCGGCACCGGCACGGTCGCGCCACCAACCGTCCGGGCGGGAACCGACTACGTTGGCGGCGTCGACGATCAGCACCGCCGGGTGCTCCAACAGGGCGCGCAGCCGCGGCCAGTCTTCGGCGAAGTGCGGGTGCAACGGCAGATGCTCGACGTCGGCTGGCGGAACCCACGCCAAGTCCAGGCTCTCGGCGTCGTTCATGCTCGGTTCGAAGGGACGCACGGTGCGTGCGGCAACTGTGGTGTAACTCCAAAAACCCAGGTCCCGGACGCTGCTGAACAAAGGTGTCAGGGCATCGACCGGAACTCCGGCTTCCTCGTGCGCCTCCCGCAATGCGGCATCGACGGCGGCCTCACCTTGATGCCGCGCGCCACCCGGGATCCCCCAGGTGCCGCCGAAATGGCTCCACACTGCCCGGTGTTGCAACAGGATGCCGCGGTCCGGGTCGAAAGCCACCAACCCGGCCGAACCGAACCGCCCCCACATCCGTGTTCCGTCGGGGCCTTCCACCCAGGCGTCTCCGGGATCGCGCGGGCCGGTGCGTGGGGGTGGGCGGTCTGAAGCTGCCATACTCCCAGCTTGCCACGATGCAGGCGCGGGGGCCCATTGGGTCTTGCCGTGAACTGGGATACATTGGCTTCCATATGCGTTGAGGGGACTAGGAACGCATTGGGAGGACACCATGTATCAGATTGACGACGCGGATTCGTTTGCCGGCTGGCGCCGGTTGATCTCGAACTCCTTTGTGCCGCTGAATGCTGAACCTGTCCGTGCCGGGCGGTTCGGCGGGCGTATCGGGGGGCGTCGGCTGCAGGACTTCGGCATGATGCAGGTGGACGCCTCCGCCCACACCGTGGTCCGCACCCCTGAACTGATCGCTGCTGGCGGTGCCGGGCATTACAAGCTCAATCTGCAGGTCGATGGTCACGCACTGTTATTGCAGGATGGTCGCGAAACCGTGATGCGGCCGGGCGATCTGGCCATCTACGACACCCAGCGCCCTTACACGCTGACCTTTGACCAGGACTTCCGCACGCTGGTGTTGATGTTCCCGCAGCACTTGCTTGGACTGTCGCCGGAGGACGTCGCCGAACTCACCGCGGTGCGGATGGGCAAGGGGCAGCGGCTCGGCGACGCCATCGTCCCGTTCGTGAGCCAGATCGGCCACATGCTGCCCACCCTGGACGGGCCCATCGGCAACCGCTTGGCGATGAACGTCGTCGACCTGCTGTCCACGCTGTTGGCGGATGAAATATACACCCGCCCGGATCAAGCCGCAGACGGGAACGTCCGATTGCTGCGCCGGGTTCAACACCACATCGATGCCAACCTCGCCGATCCGTCCCTGACGCCTCCGGCGATAGCGGCCGCGCATTACATCTCCACCCGCACCCTGCATCAGCTCTTCGCCGACAGCGGGCACACCGTGGGGGGGTGGATTAGGGAACGTCGGCTGGAGCGGTGCCGCCGGGATCTGATCGATCCGCTCCACGCCGGCGTCCCGGTCAGCGCCATCGGAGCACGGTGGGGGTTGGTCGACGCCGCGCACTTCAGCCGGGCGTTTCGAGGCGCTTTTGGTGCTTCGCCCTCCCAGTACCGCAAGGTGCAGGGGCTCGCCGCCGCGTGAGCGGACGGACGTGATGCCGTTCGCCAAGGATTCGCCGCTCTCCTGGACAGAATGCGGCCTTACCCAAGGAGTCGCCGCTAGGAACCGGCGAGTTCTCAGGCAAGGGCATAGTTTATGGCGTGGTGGTCAACGACCCACCTAACCTCGTCGGCACCCGCGCCTGAGCTTCGACAAACGCGCACTGGGTGACAAATGCGCTGCCGGGAAAGACAAGACAAGCCGATGTGTTCCGGGGCACAGTTGATGCAAGTGACACAGTCGGCCCGCGCGTCCGCTGCACGGGGGAACAGGAGATGGACATGACCACCGAACTTGATAACCAATTGGGCACCTACCGGGACCTGCTCTCCGCCATAGCACCAAGTGGCGATTCGCGTGAGATCAAGGATCCGGCCACTGGCGAAAAGGTCGCCAATGCCCCGGTGCACACTGCGACCGACCTGGATGCCGCCGTCGTCGCCGCCCGTGCTGCACAGCCGACTTGGGGTGCGCTTTCCCATGCCGAGCGCAGCGAGTACCTGAATCGCGCGGCAGATGCCGTCGAAGCCTCCGCCGAAGCGCTCGCCGAACTGCTCTCCCGCGAGCAGGGCAAGCCGCTGAACGGGCCGAACGCCCGCTTCGAGGTGGGAGCCTGCTCGGCCTGGCTGCGCGCCACGGCATCGTTCGAGATGGAACCGGAAGTGGTGGTCGACGACGGCGAGACCCACGCCGAGGTGCACTACCGGCCGATCGGCGTGGTTGGCGCAATCGGCCCGTGGAACTGGCCGATGATGATTTCCGTCTGGCAGATCGCCCCGTCGTTGCGCATGGGCAACACCGTGGTGCTCAAGCCGAGCGAATACACCCCGCTGTCCGTGCTGGCGCTGGGCGCCGTGCTGAGCCAGGTGTTGCCGAAGGACGTGTTGCATGTCGTGTCCGGCGGACGCGAGGTCGGCGAAGCACTCTCGGCCCATCCGGCCATCGACAAGGTCATGTTCACCGGCTCGACCGCCACAGGAAAGGCGATCATTCGCTCCTCGGCGGACACGGTCAAGCGCGTGACCATGGAGCTAGGTGGCAACGACGCCGGCATTCTGCTGGACGACGTCGATCCAAAGGCGATTGCCCAGGACCTGTTCTGGGGCGCGTTCATCAACACCGGCCAGACCTGTGCGGCGATGAAGCGCCTCTACGTCCCGGATTCCCTCTACGACCAGGTCTGCGACGCGTTGGTCGAAGTCGCCGGGCAGATGCCGATGGGCAACGGTCTGGACGAGAATAATGTGCTGGGCCCGCTGCAGAACCAGGCCCAGTTCGACATCGTCGCCAGGCTCGTGGAGGCGGCCAGGGAAGGCGGCGCCCGCGTGCTGGTGGGCGGCAACCCGGACAGCAACGCCACCGGTTACTTCTACCCGACGACGCTGGTTGCCGATATCGACAACAACAATCCGCTGGTGGCCGAGGAGCAGTTCGGGCCGGCGTTGCCGATCATCCGCTACTCGGATGTGGACGAGGCGGTGAAGATGGCCAACGGGCTCGACGTCGGATTGGGCGCCTCGGTCTGGTCCTCCGACCCGGCCCGGGCCAGGGAAGTCGCCGCCCGGGTGGAGGCGGGCACGGTGTGGATCAACAAACATGGTGCAGTTGATCCGCGGATCCCCTTCGGCGGCATCAAGGAGTCCGGCTATGGGCTCGAGTTCGGTGTCGCCGGCCTCAAGGCCCTCGGTGTCCCGCGGGTGATCAGCCAGTGAGCGGTGGAGCAAGGAGTGTCGACCAGATGAGCACCGATATCGACTACATCGTGGTCGGGGCCGGGTCGGCGGGCAACGTTATTGGCCGCCGGTTGCTCGACGCCGGCAAGCGCGTCGCTGTCCTTGAGGCCGGCGACGATGACACCAACCCCAACATCGAGCACCTGTATAACCTCGGCGCCCTTTGGCACAGCCCGCAGGACTGGGACTACCAGACCACCGAACAGCAGGGGTGCTCCGGGCGGAGCCTTGACGTGCCCCGCGGCAAGGTGATGGGCGGCTCGCATGCGCTGAACGCCACCATCTGGGTCCGCGGTGCCAGGCAGGACTACGACACCTGGGCCTATCTGGGCTGTCCTGGTTGGTCGTGGGATGAGGTGCTGCCGGTCTTCAAAGCTATTGAGAAATACGACGGCGGCGCTTCCGAATCACGGGGAGCGGCGGGTCTGCTTGATGTAGCCGAAGACTATCCGCGCAATCCGGTGCAGGAAGCGATGCTGGAAGGCAGCGTCGAAACCGGGGTGAAGCTGAATGAGGACTACAACTCCGGCGATGTCGAGGGTGTATCGCGGATGCAGCTCAACGTTCGTGACGGCAAGCGTTTCAACACGTGGCATGCGTACCTGAAGCCAGAGGCTTTAAATCCCGACCTCACCCTGCTGACGGGGGCGCATGTCCGCCGGCTGGTGGTCGAGGGCGGGGTGGTCGCCGGCGTCGAATTCGAGCACGACGGAGAAACCAGGACATTGATGGCCCCCGAGACCATTCTCTGTGCCGGGGCGATCAACTCGCCTGAGCTGCTGCTGCGGTCCGGAATCGGGCCCGCAGGCGAGCTTGAGGCCGCCGGAGTGCGGCCGGTGCACGACCTGCCCGGTGTCGGGAAGAACCTGCAGGACCACCTGCTCTCTCCCGTCATATTCGCCACGGGCAGCAGCACGCCCGTGCCCGCGCCGGAGGTGGCTCCGGCCGAGGTGCATTTGTTTGCCAAGAGCCGGCCGGACCTGCCGGTCCCCGACACCCAGCCGATTTTCTTCTCGGTGCCGATGTATTCGCAAGGTTACGGACCGGGGGAGATGACCGGTCCGGAGAATGGCTTCTCCATGCTCGGCGGGCTGGTGCGGCCGCAGAGCCGCGGCGAAATCACCCTGAGCGGTCCCGGCGCGGACGATCCCATCCGGATCGATCTTGGCGCACTGTCCGAGCGGGCCGACGTCGACGCCCTGGTCGCGTCGGTGCGGCAGTGCCGGGAAATCGGACGGAGCTCTGCTCTGTCGGTATGGGAAGCCGAAGAGATCCACCCGGGACGGGAAGTTTCGGACAGCGACGAGGATCTGGAGCGGTACGTGCGCGACTCGGTGGTGACGTACCACCATCAGGCCGGCACGTGCCGGATGGGCCAGGACGTGGATGCGGTGGTCGACCCACGCACGCTCAAGGTCCACGGTCTCGACGGGGTGCGCGTCGCCGATGCTTCGATCATGCCGCGGGTGACCACCGGCAACACCAACGCGCCAACCATTATGATCGCCGAACGCGCTGCTGTCCTGCTGACCGGCGAAGACCTCGGCAGCTGACCGGGGACGGCGGGTGGCGGATCCAGACCGCCCGCCGCAACCGGCCGCTCCTACAGGTTGCGCTCGGCGTAGACGGTTATCGCGTCGCGGACGAATTCCGCGCCCGCCTGGCCGCCATAATTGGCCGCGAAGCGTGGATCGGCGACGTACACCTCGCCGAGGCCCACGAAGTACTCCTTCGTCGGGCCGCCCCGCGAAGCGCCGGGCGTGCCGGGGATGCCGGCCAGCCAGTCGAACTGACGTTGCGCCAGCTGCTGAGCCTCGCCCGAATCCGGGTCGACGCCGCGGTCCGCGGCCGCGCTCCAGTCCGAGCACAGTTGCTGCATATTCCGCTGCCATTCCGACTTCTCGTCGTCGCTCATGGAGCGCCACCACTTGTCGCCTTCGGCGTAGGCATTGGCACCCCAGCGCTGCTCGACCTCCTCCTTGTATTGGGTGTGGTCGAAGCCGTTGAACATATCTTCTGCCATGAGTTGTTCACCTCCTTCCAGTTTCTCCAAGGTGTTCGTTACTGACGTGATCTGTCGCCCGATGCGCTCCTGCTCGGCCCGCAGCCACCCCAGATGGGTGCGCAATGCCCCTGTCGCGTCACCGCCACTGCGGTCCAGCACATCCTTGATGGCCGGCAGCCCCAAGCCGAGTTCGCGCAGCAGCAGGATCCGTTGCAGCCGCACCAGCGCATCGGCGTCGTAGTGCCTATAGCCGTTGAACCCGGTGCGGCTCGGTGCCAACAGGCCGATGTGCTCATAGTGGCGCAATGTCCTGCTGGTGGTGCCGGTCATCCGGGCGATGTCCTGGATGGGCCAGTCCACCTCTCCGGGCACGTCCGCAGGCTTCCAATCCAGTCGGGGACCGGTGTTCATGGCCGCCCACCTTTCGTCTCGAAGAACATCCGAAATTCACATTAGGGGTTGACGTGACGTCAATGTCAACGCTTCGTTGGGATATTGGTTTCACGAGGTTCGATCGGGCAGTCGGGGGCATAGAGAAATCAAATTCGGGGGCACAAAAAGGAGGGCCGGGATGACCCGGCCCTCCTGCCTGTCGCAGCTGTAGTGCTCAGCACATGTGTCCCACTGCCTATTTGGAAGCAGCTGCGAACGCCCTAGCTGGGAAGCAGCTGCGGGTGGAACTTTTCGGTGACGTCCGGATGGGCGCGTGCCCGGCCCTTGAGCATGTTGGCGCCGAAGCTCGAGAGCATCGGGTTTGAGGGATCGTCGGTGCGGCCACGCGAGGCCGATTGAAGCTGGTCGGGGAGTGGAACCGGGTCGATGACCGCGTCCAGGCGGGGAGCCCAGAAGAAGGGCACCGAGTAGCGGTCGACGCCGGGCGGCGGCGCGGTGACCCGGTGGACCGTGGCCGTGATGTAGCCGTCGGTGGCGACTTCGAGCATCTCGCCGAGATTGACCACCAGCGCGCCCTCTATTGGCTCAACCGGCAGCCATTCGTCAGATTCCGGCGGTCGCACCTCGAGCCCGCCGATCATGTCCTGAAGCAGCAGCGTGACGAAGCCATAGTCCGCGTGGACTCCCACGCCCTGGTCGCCTGCATCCTCCACGACGCCGCCGACGTAGTGCACCAGCTTCCCCATCCAGTGCGGAGTGTCGGCGAACGGTTCGTCGAAGTAATCCTCCGGCAGCCCGAGTCCCACGCCGATGGCCGAGAGTAGCTCCTGGCCAACGTACGACATCAATTCGGCCCAGGCCATGGCATTTTCCCGCAGGTCCGGCTGCACCTCGTCCGGCCACTGATTGGGGCCACGGAGCAGCCAATACTGCTGATCCTGCGGGTAATCGGTGACAGGTGCACTCTCCGGCGAGTAGTCCAACTGTTCGCGAGCGTCCGTCCGGCCCTGGGTGACTTCGGTGCCCATCCGGGTGTAGCCGCGGAAATGCGGTGAGTTCCGGTTGTCCAGTTCGAGCCGTTCCTCCAAGGGCAGGTCGAAGAAGCGTTTCATCGAATCGAGGAGTCCGGAGACCTGTCCCTCCGCGGCGCCGTAGCCGGTGATTTGGAAGAAGCCGACCCGATGGGCCGCATCGCGCAGCTGGTCGATGAACTCCGGATTGAAGTTGCCGTCGGCCAGCCGGGCAGTGCTCATATCCAGGACGGGAATTGTCGCCTGAGGTGCTTTCATGCTGGCAGGCTAGCACCGGCGGCCCCTAAGCGAAGCATGAACGTTACGGTTTAATTCTTCTGCCCCGCACCGGTGGCGCACATTCGACTGTCCTCACCATCCATTGGGCGGGATCTGCCGTATAGGAAGGGGAAGTTCCGGCAAATACTGACTCCTCGGCACGAAAAGGTGGATAGTGACCAATCGATGGTCCCGGTACGGCCCGGCGGATGCCCGTGCCGGTGATAGCAGGTTCCCGGAACGGAAATGAGTTGGATTAAATGCCGACGCCGGCACCCCTTGTTGAGTGCCGGCGTCGGACAGGTCTTCACGCGGGTCTCGATACGCTCGTTCCTCGCTTGGTCGACCACCGCTTGGTTACGCGGCCATGGCACCTTCGACCACGCCGACGTCGACCCGGAGGCTGTCGCCGTCGAGCGTGACGCTGACGTGGCCGCCGTCGTCCAGCTCGGAGGCGACCAGCAGGTCGGCAATCCGGTCGTCGAGCTCGCGCTGGATGACCCGGCGCAGCGGCCTGGCGCCGTACTCGGGCTCGTACCCGGCCTCGGCGATCCAGTCCACGGCCTCGTCGCTGATACTCAGCCCGATGCCCTGCGACTGCAGTCGTGCCTCGGTGCGCTGCAATTGCACCCTCACGATCTCGCGCAGCTGATCCTTCTCCAGCTTGCGGAACAGCAGGATGTCGTCGATCCGGTTGATGAACTCGGGCCGCATGGTCTCGCGCAGCCGGCCCATCACTCGGTCCCGCATGGCCTTGTCCGAGCCGAAGCCGTCGCCGGCGTCGCTGTTCGGGGTAAAGCCCATGGCACCGATCCGGCTGGCCAGGAACTCGGAGCCGACGTTCGAGGTCATGATCACCACGGTGTTCCGGAAGTCCACTGTGCGGCCCTGGCCATCGGTGAGGCGGCCGTCGTCGAGCACCTGCAGCAGCAGGTTGAACACGTCCGGGTGGGCCTTTTCGACCTCGTCCAGCAGCACCACCGAGTACGGATTACGGCGCACTCGTTCGGTCAGCTGGCCGGCCTCGTCGTAGCCGACGTAGCCCGGGGGAGCGCCGACCAGCCGGCTGACGGTGTGCCGTTCGCCGAATTCACTCATGTCGAATCGCAGCATCGCGTTTTCGTCGCCGAACAGCGACTCGGCCAGCGCGCGGGCTAGCTCGGTCTTGCCAACGCCGGTCGGTCCGAGGAACAGGAAGCTGCCCACGGGCCGGTTTTCGTCGCCCATGCCGGTCCGGTTGCGGCGCACCGACTTCGCAATGGTTGTCACGGCGTCGTCCTGTCCGATGACCCGCTGGTGCAGGTCGTCCTCGAGCCGGCCGAGGCGCTCGCGGTCGCCTTCGGTGAGTCGGGCCGCCGGGATGCCGGTGGCGCGGGAGATGATTTCGGCAATATGGGCTTCATCGACCACGGAGTCGACGGCGGACTGGCCGACGTCGTGCTGCAGTCCCTCTGCGCCGCTTGCTGTGCCGCCCGTCTGTTCAGCGGCGGCCAGCTTCTGCTTCACCGACTCGATTTCGTCGCGCAGCCGGGAGGCCTCCTCGTAGTTTTCTCCGGAGACCGCCGCACCCTTGGCAGACTCGAGCGAGGTGACCTGCTCGCGCAGCGCCTCCACGTCGACCTTGGGGCCGCGCTTGAGGCTAAGCCGGGCACCGGCCTGGTCGATCAGGTCGATCGCCTTGTCCGGCAGGAAACGGTCGGTGATGTACCGGGAGGACATGTCGACGGCGGCGCGCACGGCATCGTCCGTGTACTGCACGCCATGGTGCTCCTCGTAACGGTCCTTCAGTCCGGCCAGGATCCGGACGGTGTCCTCGCTGCTCGGTTCGCCGATCATCACCGGCTGGAAGCGGCGCTCCAGGGCGGCGTCCTTTTCCACCTTCCGGTACTCGGCCAGGGTGGTGGCGCCGACCATGTGCAGTTCGCCCCGGGCCAGCCGCGGCTTGAGGATGTTGGAGGCGTCCATGCCGCCTTCGCCTGAGCCGCCTGCGCCCATCACGGTATGCAGCTCGTCGATGAAGACGATGACTTCGCCCTCGTGCGAGCTGATCTCGTCCATGGTCTTGGTCAGGCGCTCTTCGAAGTCGCCGCGGTAGCGGGTGCCGGAGAGCATGGCGGGCAGGTCGAGGGAGATCACGCGCTTGCCGTGCAGCTGGGCGGGGACACCGCCGTCGACGATCGCCTGGGCCAGCCCTTCAACGATGGCGGTCTTGCCGACGCCGGCCTCACCGATCAGCACCGGGTTGTTCTTGGTGCGTCGGGCGAGGATTTCCACGGTTTGTTCAATCTCGTCAGCACGGCCGATCACCGGGTCCAGGCCCTTGTCGCCGGCGAGGGCCGTCAGGTCAGTGCCGAACTGGTCAAGCATCGGCGTCTCGCTGTTCGATCCGCCTTGCCGGGTCGATGCTCCGGGCTGCCCCTGCGCTGCTTCCTGGCCTGCGGCCTGTTGCAGCGACTGCGGCGTCACGCCGTGGGCAGCGAGGACCTGTCCGGCCGGAGCGTCCTGGTTCAGCACGAATGCGAAGAACATGTGCTCCGGGTCGATATAGGTTGAGCCGAACGAGCGGGCAACCTGATAAGCGTCCAGCAGGGCGCGCTGTGCCGGGGACGTCAGCGACGGCGCAGTGTCGATGGTTTCGTTGGTCTTTTCCGGCAGCCGCTGTTCCGCATCGCGAGCGATGGCCGCCGGGTCGCCGCCGGTGTGGCGGATGGCCTCGTTGGCCGGTTCCTGGCCGAGCATCACACGCAGGATGTGCAGCGCATCGATTTCGGCATGACCGTGCTCGACGGCGAAACGGGCCGCCTGGCTGAGCACCTCATGTGAGCGCCGACTGAGCAGACGGGTGATGTCGATGGGGCGCTGCGAACGGGCAGCACCTTGGCCCTGCAGGTAGCGGGCCAGGAATTCGTCGAATGAGCCGCTGTCGGAAGCTGCGGATCCAAAGAACGATGGCATCTAGTTCCTCCATAAAGAATATTGAGCGGATGTCACTAAAGTTAACGCTTCATGTCCGAGTATATTCCAACTTCGAGGAAAAGTTGAGTGTGAGTGGCTCAAGTCATGGCCGAGGGCGCAGTTGACCGCCGCTCGATTACTGGACGATGATCAGGGCATGGACCCCTTGAGCAGCCGCGTGATTCTACGCCCGTCGGACCTTCAGCAGAGCCAGGCTTTCTATCGTGATGTTCTGGGTCTGGCCATTTCCCGGGAGTTTGGCGACCCGAATGCCCCGGGGCTGGTGTTCTTCATGGGCAACGGCTTGCTCGAGGTCTCCGGACAAAGGGATAACGCGGGCAACAACGACGGCGGTCCGGGTCACCTTGAACTGTGGGTCCAGGTCAGGGACGTGGCCGCGGAGCACCGGCGGTTGGACGAAGCCGGTGTGACGGTACTGCGCGGTCCGCAGACGGAACCGTGGGGACTGGTCGAAATGTGGATCGCCGATCCCGATGGCGTGCGGATTGTGCTGGTCGAAGTCCCCGTGGACCATCCCATCCGCCGTGACCAGCGCGGGTTGTAAGCGGCTCAGCGGGGGCTGCTGCCGTTCGTCAGTACGCGGGCGGCGTACGTGAGTTCCACGGTTTACCGACCCCTCATGCGTCCCCGGTGGCCGCAACACAGTAGCTGGACTCGTCCAAACCGGACATCGTCGGGTCGTAATCGAGGTCCCCGATCTCATACATCGACGACATCCAGTGATAGAAGTTGTCGCCCCGGGCACGCAGCCGTTCATACAGGTCGGCAAGCATCGCGTTCCGGGTGTCCGTCAGCAGCGGGTCGTCATTCCGATTCTGTAACTCGTCCGGGTCGGTCTGCAGGTCATAGAACTCATTGACCGACTCGGGATTGACGATCAGCTTGTAACGGCGCCCCCGCAGCATGCGCTGCGCGATCGGGAAGTGGTGCCCGTGGAACTCGCACACCACGTGGTCGTCCCAGGCAACGTCCTCGCCGCGCACCAGCGGAAGCAGTGACCGCGAATCCACGGCCGGTTCCGTGTTGAGTCCCGCCAAGTCCAGGTAGGTCGCGGTCAGGTCCTGCAGGGTGACGAATTCGTCGCGTACCTGCGGGGTGCAACCGGGTACCCGGATAATGCCGCCGGTACGATAGATGTCGTCGTACATTGCCGGCCCCTTGTCGTGCAGGCGGTGCGAACCGGTGAATTCTCCGTGATCGGAGCTGAAGGCCACAGCGGTGGTATCCGCCAGGCCCAGTTCGTCCAAGGCTCGCAGAATGCGTCCGAACTCCTCGTCGATCATCGTTACGTACCCCCAGTACACTGCGATGAGTTTGCGGGACTCTTCCTCGGTCATGGAGTCGAACGCCCAGTGCCGGGAATAGTTCTGCTGCACGGGCGGCTTGTCCGCGAAGTTCTCGGCAACCGAGGGCGGCAGTACTACGTCGGCGGGATGGTACATGTCGAAGTACTCATCCGGGACGATGTAGGGCAGATGCGGTCCGGAGAAGCTCGAGACGAGAAAGAACGGGGCCTGTGTCGCATCTATGTCGTCGACATAGCGGGTGAGCATCTCAATCGTACGATCAGCCAGGTAGTGCTCGAAAGTTGCTTCCGTTGGTTGTTGCAACCGGGCCGCCAGCAGGTTCGACTTCTCGCCGTTGGGAAATGTTCCGCGCATCTGATTAGTGATCCGATACGGCGGGTAACCGTGTTCCTCCAGGTAGCGCAGATAATCCGGGTGGTCGACAGGGTTATGCCACCCCGGATAATGCTCGGCATCGAACCCGAAATCCGCCGCGGTGCGATTTTCCCCAACATGCCACTTGCCAACGAGACCGCAGTTATACCCATTGGCACGCAGCTCCTCCGGCAGGGTCCACTGCTCGTCGGGCAGATCCTCCATGTAGCCGACGTTGCGTTCGTGGTTGGCAAGCAGCTTGTGCCGGAATGGTGCCGCGCCGGTGAACAGCGATGCGCGGGCGGGTGTGCAGATTGCGGTGGGCGTGAACCACGAGTCGAACCGGGTGCCGCTGGCCGCCAAGGCATCAAGGTTCGGGGTCCGGCAGATCGTGCTGCCATAGCAGCCCAGCGTGTCCACGCGATGTTGATCGGTCATCAGCATCAGCATGTTCTTCCGCTGAGTGTTGGATACGCCGGTGGGGTGGCCGGCCTGCGGACGTGCGTCCTCGCTCATGTGTTACCTGCTCTTTCAAAGGGTCTTTGGCGTGCCCCGACGACGGCTCAAAAGATGTCGTCGGTGCTGACGTCGTCGGGTGCGGGCCTGGCTGGGCGGCGGGGATCAGTCGGCAAATTTGTCCATCTGTTCCAGCTCGAGCCCCTTGGTTTCGGGTACGAGTTTCCACACGAAGAAGATGGACAGCAGCGCGACGGCGGCGTAGATGCTGTAAGTGGAGCCAATGGACCATACGGCGAGCACCGGGAACGTCAACGTCACTGCGAAATTGGACATCCATTCGACACCGCCGGCGACCGACGTGGCGGCGCCGCGCATCCGATTGGGGAACATCTCGCCGATCAGCACCCACATGATAGGGCCCCAGGTGCCGGCATAGGCGAAGACGTAAAGGCACAGGGCCACCAGCGCGAGGACGGCGCGGATCGGCGAGTTCGCCAAGTCGGGGGCGCCGTCGACCTGCGGCGCGGTGAGCATCGTCAGCGCCGTGACCACCAGGGCGGCGAACATGAAGATCGAGCCCCACATCAGCAGCGGGCGCCGGCCGATGCGGTCGATCAGCAGCATTCCGGTGACGATCGCGGCGATCTTCACCGCGGTAAGGATCAGTGTCTTCTGCAGCGCGTCCTGTGCGTCGAACCCGAGGGTGGAAAAGATGGTGGTGGCGTAGTAGAAGATCGCGTTGATGCCGACCAGTTGCTGCAGCGCGGCCAGGCCGATTCCGATCCACACGATGCGCTGAATTCGGGAACCGCTGCGGCTCAGAAGCGACTTGAAACCGCCACCCTTCGCGCCAGACTTTAGGGACTGCGAGATCTCGCCGATCCGGTCATCGACAGCGTGCTCTCCGACGGTGCGGGCGAGTACCTCACGGGCGCGTTCGATGCGTCCGTGCGCGATGAGGTAGCGCGGTGATTCCGGGATGAGCAGGGAGGCGACCAGGTAGATCACGCCGCCGACCGCCACGGACAAAAACGCCCACTGCCATACCTCGAGACTCAGCCCCAGCATGGGCAGCTGCGACGTCGACAGTGGCCGATCACCGCCGGGATCCGGCGCCGCGCCGAGCATCGCCTCGCCGAGGAGCCCGCACACGAACAGCCCGATGATCAGCATGAACTGCCGGAGGGAAACGAGCATCCCCCGCATCTGAGCCGGGGAGGTCTCGGAGATGTATGCCGGCGCGATGGTCATCGCGGCGCCCATAGCCATTCCGGAGAAGAGCCGCCAGAATAAGAACATCGCCATCGACGAACCGATGAAGGCCGTGCCCACCGACGAGACGATGAACAGCACCGCGGCAACCACCATGATGGTCCGACGGCCGACGCGGTCGGACAGCCGTCCGGACAGGAACGCGCCCAGCACGGCAGAGAGGACGCCGAAGGCGATGGCGAACCCGAGCATGCCGGGGCCCGCACCAGTGTGGAAGCCCAGCGCGCTCTTGACGACGTTCAACGACATCGCGTCCCAGCCGAACATGAGGCCCGAAATGGACGCCGCGGTCGCCGCCCCTATGGCGTGTCGACGTGCCTGTGGTGGGACGGGGGGACTCGCATCAGCGGGAGGCGCCTGAGTCGGCGTCGTCGATACGGATAGGTGATCGGATTCCCCGGGCATAAGATCATTGCCTTTCGTGTCGTGATCCATGTAAATGGGTCGTCACGGACGTGGATGTGAGTGTGTGAAGGTGAGTGCCGCCCCGAGGACCCCTGCGGTGCCGTCGAGCCCGCTGCGTCGCACTGAGGCGGCTCGGAAGCGCTCTCCCATGCTGCGCGTGTAGAGGTGTTCGACGGCTGCCAGTAGCGAGTCGTCGGCGTCGAGCAGGTCGCCGGAGAGAATGATTTCATCCGGGTCGATGAGGGTGGATGCGATGACCAGGACATGTGCTATGGCCTGGGCTACTCGGTCCAGGAGCGGGCCGAGGCGTTTACGATCCTCGGCCAGGGCTTGGTGCAGATCTGCCAGGGTCACGATGCCTGGTTCGCGATTGCGGCACTCGTCGAGGACTGCCGGTGTCGACGCGATGGTCTCCAGGCAACCGCGTTTGCCGCAGCGGCACGGAGCACCCTCGGGGTCAACTTGCACGTGGCCCAGCTCCCCGGCCATGCCCGTGGCCCCTCGATCGAGTTCTTCGGCCCGCACGACGGCGCCGCCGACGCCTTGAAAGCACCTCAGGTGCAGGGTGATGTCGGCCGGGTTCGAGGCCGCCGTGTGCTCGGCAAAGGCGGCATAGCGGGTTGTGTTGTCCACCTGAACTTCCACGCTGAATGACCGGCCGAGGTCGGCGACGATCGGCTCCCATGTTTCGACGTCGAACTGAGGCAGCGGGACGGGACCGGAGATACCCAGGCCGATTCCGCGCAGAGCCGGCAGCGTGGCCGGCAAGTCCAAGGCGCCGACCACTTCCTGCACGATGGCGCGGCGCTGGTCCCAATCGATCGTGTCGTCATGCTCCCTTGCGGACAGGGCGAGCTGGTCGCCAAGCAGGCTCAGCCCTACCGCACGCACCATGCCGTGCGCCAGGTCCACACCGATGGAACGGACGACGGTGCGATCGATCTCGACCCGTTCGGTGGGACGTCCGCGGCCGGGTTGCTCGTCGTAGCTGGCGACGACTACGACTCCTTCGTCAACTAGACGTCCGATGACGGCGGAGACTGTGGAACGGCTCAGCCCGGTGATATCGGTAATCTGGGCGCGCGTGACAGCGCCCTTATTCCGAAAGGTTTTGACGACCTCGGCTTCCCGAGGGTGCGCCGACGCCAAGTGGGGCTCCGCTGTGACCATGAGCACAGACTAACCGCGGTGAATTATTCCATGGGGGCGGTACAGAAATCAGTTTGAAATGTTTCTATTTCCCCTGGTTCTTGTACGTGAGTGGACATGAAGAAGGCCCGGACGGAGATTCCGTCCGGGCCCTCACGCTATCGAGGCCGAGGTCGTTCGTGCCTCGAAGCGGGTAGTGCTACTTGTCCTTCAACCTGGCAGGTGGGCCGCCAACGACCTTGATCCTGTCCCAACCGAGGAGTTCGCCCTCGCCGTCAAAGACAACGATCTTGTTGTTGCCCGGCTTAGTGCCCTCCGGAGTGGTCACCGTGACGGTGCCATCCCCTGATGCCTGGTGCCAGCCCAGTCCGGTGTCATTGAGGTGGATGTAGACCCATTCGCCGGCCTCGAGGTTTTCCAGGGTGACTTCGGAGGCCCCGCGCGGGAACTTTTCCTTGTCCAGGCCCAGGTCGATTTCGGTGTCCTTCTTCAGGTCCTTGCGGTCCGCCGGCTTCGGGGTGAAATCCGGTTCGAGGTTCAAGGCCTGGTAAGCGACGTCGTAAGAGCTGTAGTAGCCCTGTCCGTCCACCCGCTTGTAGGCATTGACCTGTGCTTCCCCGGCCGGCACCGATGTCTTGCCTGTGTCGAACTGCTGGTAGACAGCGGCACCGGGTTCGACATTCGAGAACTTACGCTGACCGTAGTCGGTGACGAAGCGGATATCCACCGGAACGTCCTCCTGGTTTACCGCATGGACGGCGATATGCACTGTCCCGTTGACACCTTGCGACTTGGCATTGGCGCGAACATCGACTGTCTCGTCCACCGGTTCGTCTTCAGCGGAAACAGGCAGCACCTCGGCCTTTCCACCATCGCGACCACCGGCGGATTCCAACGCGTTGGACTGGTACAGATTCGTACTGTCCGCAATCACGCCGGTGTTGTTGTGCAGGTGCAGGAACAGAGCCTTTGCATCCGTGACGCCTTCGGCCCTGTGTGCGGTGACCCCGTTGCCTTCAAAGTCGTCGAACAACAGATCACCGGCCGCATCGAACTTGCCGGGACCGAACCACAAATCCGGAGTGACCGGGTTGTAGGAGATCCAGTCCGTGGAGTCCACCGGCACTGAATTACCCTCATCATCAGCGCTGTAGTAACTGTTGGTCACTACGCGGTAGCTGATGTCCTTGGCATCGCCGGGATCCAGGCCCAAGGCAGAGACCGAAACCGGCAATGTCATCACATTGGTGTCAAACGGATTGGTCTTCTCTGTCTGGAACGCTTGGTTACCCAGCATGCCGTTCATGGCCTGCAGACCCACTTGCGCTCCGGTATCCGCGTCATAGAGGAAGACCAAAACCAGGTCCAGCCCGGCAGCCATGCCAGTGCGCGCGAGATAATCCGCGGCGCCGTCGTCGTCGACGTCGATCTCCACACTGATGTTGGTGGACGGTGTCATGGCCGCCCAGTTCTGCCAAGTGCTGACACCGAAGTTGATGGTTGCGTTCGTCATCGGCGCGTTCGCTGCCCGAAGAGCGGGAATGTTCGAAGCTGCGCCGACATATTGCAGGTCGACCCGCCGGGAGCTGGGAACTGCCAGGCTGCCGCTGGGGATCTTTCCGCTTTGCGCTCCCAATTCGAAAGCGCCGACAAGCGAGTTGTACAGCGTGCCGTCGGCAAACGAGCCCTGGAGCAGGTCGCGTCCTTCAAACTCGACGTTGGTGCTGAGGCTGGTGCCGAAATCCAACTCATCTCCGGCACTCATATCAGCGACGGGCTTGGGAGCGGAATGAACAGGAACCCGGAGGGTGGGAGCGCTTGGAGCGCTCAACTGCAATCTGCCCGATTCCTCCGACAAATACGCCCGCCGCAGATCCAACTGGAACTCTTCCATGGTTGGAGCCAGCGTGTGCCGCAGCGCAGTCGGATCGTTGATGTTCATGGTCACGTCCACAGTTGCCGAGCCCTGGGCGGGCACCGTGACGGTTCCCGGAGTGCTGTAGCTGACTCCCGGGGTATCGACTGCGGGCACGTACTCCACGTTGTAGGTGCGGGCCGTTGATCCCGTGTTCTGCACCGTGACCGATTTGGTGACGGAAACCGGATCAGAACCGGCTTCCACAATGCCGAACGCCAGTGAGACCAGGTCTTCTGCCTTGGTGGCGTAGGCGTACACATCTGTGTCGACCGCAGCGAGGGCATCCACCCGGCCGGAACCGACCCGGTTGGGGCCAAACGGAACTCCGTCGGACGAGAGGATGTCATGGACGGCGGTGTTCATTACCATGGACTTCACCGTCAGCGCATTCTCGATGCCGGTGCTGTAGACCAGAGCCGCAATTCCAGCCACCATCGGAGTGGCCATCGAGGTGCCGGACTTGACGGCCACGCCGTCTCCCGAGGCCACGGCCACGGAACCGATCAGCGTGCCGGGAGCCGCGACGTCGGGCTTCACGACGCCATTGGAACCATGCACTCCGCGGGACGAGCTGGCATTCAGCGTGTCTTTCGCGTCGGATGGAGCCGAGATGCCTCCGAGGTAGTCCGGGCTGAGCTTGAGGGTCAGCGTTCCGGCTTCGGCGGCCGGGCGCAGCTTGTCCGAGCCTGCGTTGTTCAGCTGCACTCCGGGGATGGTGGAGTTGCCGGCAATCCCGGCGGAGAATACGGAACGGGGCGAATCAAGCACGACGCCTGTGGCACCTGCCGCTTCGGCGTTATTGAAACGCTGAGCGGAGCCACAGGGGAACTCGCCGTTCTCCTCCCATTGGATCCAGACCCATTTTCCGTCCATCCTGGCGGCTGCTTCATCCGAGAAGGCCTCACAGCCGAACCGGTTGGCCTCAGGGGCCATCACGACGTCGCCGGTGAGTTCTTCCTCGGTGGCAGCGGCGTAGTCGAAGTTGACGCTGTACTGGCCGGCGGCCTGGCCTGCCAGATCTTCGGGCGCCAGTACGTCCACCCGGTCCAGGGTGATCCGGGAGCCGACGCTGTTGGCCACGGTCAAAGCCGAGCGAGCGTTGCCCGGCGCCCCGCCGACGTCGTACACGTCTGCCGCATTGCCGGAGGCGACGACGGAGAGGATCCCCAGTTTGGTCAGCTCGTTGACGATGTCATTTTCCGGATCGTCGGTGGGGGTGAAGTCCGAGCCCAGCGACATGTTGACCACATCGGCGCGGTCGCTGAAGTCGCCGTCGCCATTAGGGTCCAGCACATAGTCGAGAGCCTGTCCGACGACGGCGCTGGAACCTTCGCAGCCGAAGACCCGGATGCCGACCAGCTGGGCCTCGGGGGCCGAGCCGGGGCCGATCCGCATTTCGTTGACTTCGTCAGCGCTCAGCTCGGAGTAGTCGCCTTCGAAGGTGCTGCCGTCGGCATTGACGCCGTAGCCCGCCGCGGTGCCGGCCACATGGGAACCGTGTCCCGCTGTCTCGCAGTCCAGTGGATTCGGGTCCGGGTGGGGAACCGGCTGGTAGCTGTCCATATTCGGGTTGGCATTGTAGGAATCGCCCACCAGGTCCCAGCCGCCGACGAACTTGTCCGGATCCAACAGTCCGGAATCATCGGAAGGGAGCTGCTCGCTGGCCTGGGCTTCCTTGTAGGCTTCGACCGTGCCCGGTCCACCGAAGGAAGCATGGGTGTAGTCGACGCCGGTGTCGAGCACGGCGATTTTGACTCCCTCGCCGGTCACGTCCCGTTTGGTCCAGGTGTTCAGTGCCTCCGTGTCGATCACGGTGCCCTTGTTCCCCGGTTTCTTGGGGACGATTGGGGTGACTTGGACGACGTCGTCCCGCTTGGCAAGTTTCCGCAGGACCTTGGCCTCGGCAGCGACCGCGACGCCGGGCAGCGTGTTGGTGGTGACGTACAGCTTTCTGCCGTTGACGTCGTCGACGACGCCCCTGGCTTTTGCCTTGATGTTCTTTCGGATTTTTTTGACTTCGGCGGTCCTGTTGACCGGCTTCTTCAGGCCTTTCTCGACCATGGCCGGCTGCGTTTGTTCGTAGGCACCGTTGCCTTCGAACTGCACGTAGACGGCGACGATTCCGGTCTCGTTGGCCAAGTCGCCGCCGAGTTTGTCCTGTTTCTGCGGAGAGATCTCCAGGAACGGGTTTGCATGGGTGGAGCGATTCTCGGTGGTGCCTGATTCATCAGCCATGGCAGGAGCACAAAGGCTTGTGGCCAGTGCCATGCCCGCCATAGATGCCAGGATGCGTGCCCCGGCCTTGTGGGGGAGTTTCTTATTCATTCTTCTCCTCATTGAGCTGGCACGGCCCGGACAGTGGCCGGTTCATCGGTGAGCCTGCTGTTCCGGCGGTGCCATTTGCAATGCAAACATTCACCACCGGGGCTCCCCACCCAGCACACGGCCGTCGAAGCGCCGCCAAGAGGACCCCCAATGGTCGGAGCCCGGCCCCCGATAGGCCGGACCACCATGTACAGCCTTCGGGGTGGCTGAGCGTCTGTCAAGCATTTGCGGCTAATTCACTCAGAATTCGCTCCCACCCCTTGACGTGAGAACCGGCGTGGTGGAAAATTCGCTCTCGACACCGGGCGGCGGCGGATCCAGGCAATTAAGATCCGGCGGCGGGGCCACGCCGACGGCAAGCGAGGGACGGGAGGTGCGGCCCCGCAGACCGCACGCGAGGGATGAAACTGTGGCCCCGACACACCTCAGGCGCGGCACCGTGGCGGATGCCGCGCCTGTTGTCGGCTCATGTGTGGCTGTTCGCCCGGTGTCAGCCCCGGACTGCCCCGCCCTGCCATAGGGCGTCGAAGGGCGCGTTCGAGGGGATCCTGGCCCTGATGCCGGCCGTGACGAAGTCCTTGGCGGTGCGCGCTGCTTCCAATGGTGCCGCACCCTTGGCCAGCTCCGCAGTGATGGCGGCGGCCAGCGAGCAGCCGGCGCCGCTCACCGCGACGTCGCCGATCTTCGGCGCACGCAGCACCTCGAGCGACTCGCCGTCGTAGTAGACATCGATGGCGTCCTCGCCGTCCAGCCGGACGCCGCCCTTGACCAGCACAGCGGCACCGCTGTTGGCATGGATTCTCTTGGCTGCTTCCACCAGATCCGCTTCGGACTCGATCGTCTCCATCCCGGACAGTGACAGCGACTCGAAATGGTTCGGAGTGATGAAGGTGGCCAGCGGGAGCATTGTGGCCTTGAGCGCCTCATCGGTGTCCAACGCATGGCCGGGCTCCTGGCCCTTGCAGATCAGTACCGGGTCGAGCACGATGTTCTTCCACTGCTGTGTCTTCAACGCGGTGGCAACCGTGTCGATGGTCGCGGGGCTGCCCATCATCCCGAGCTTGACCGTATCCAGCTCGTAGGCGGTCTGGATGGCTTCGAGCTGGTCGGCGATGACCTGCGGCTCGACCGGGGTGAACCGGTGGTTCCAGTTATCCTTGGGATCGAAAGCGACGATGCACGTCAGCGCGGTAATGCCGAAGGCGCCAAGTTGCTGGAACGTCTTCAGGTCAGCCTGCGCGCCTGCACCCCCGGTGGCTTCCGAACCGGCAATGGTGAGGGTGACGGCCGGGCGTTCTGTGGTTTCTGCAGTGATGGACATAGTACCTATTTTCCATTGTTGCCCCGATCAGATTCCACCCGTTCAGTTGTGAGCCTCCGGCATGAAACAATTGGGGTGCCCGAATCACCGCCGCGGCAGAGATTCGAGGCCGCGTAAGTGCTAATACAGCGGAGAAATCCGTCAACCACTTCAAAGAATGAGATACCGATGACCCAGCTGGCCGATCAGGTCGAGGCGAAGTTCGCTTCCCGTGGCAGTTCCCATTTCGACATCCTGCTCGCACTGTTCTGCGTGGTGCTGATCCTGTCCAACGTCGGCGCCTCCAAGGGGGTTGCGTTTGGTCCCATCATTACCGACGGCGGGTTCTTCCTGTTCCCCATTGCCTACATCATTGGGGACGTGCTCAGCGAGGTCTACGGCTTCCGGGCAGCCCGCCGCGCCATCATCACCGGCTTCGTCACCGCTGCGCTGGCGGCCCTGACCTTCTGGGTTATAGTCGCGCTGCCCGCGGCCGATTTCTACACCAACCAGGATGCGCTCGCCTCGGTGCTGATGCCGGTGCCGCTGATCGTGCTGGCCAGCCTGCTGGGCTTCGTCGCCGGCCAGACGTTGAATTCCTGGGTGCTGGTGCGGATAAAAGACCGTACCCGCGAGCGGCATCTGTGGGCTCGTTTGATGGGCTCAACCGGTGTGGGGGAATTCGCCGACACGCTGATCTTCTGCTCCATTGCAGCCTCGGTCATTGGCATCACGAGCGCCGGGGATTTCATCAACTATGTCCTGGTCGGTTTCCTGTACAAGACCGCCGTCGAGGTGCTGTTCCTGCCCGTGACGACCCTGGTGATCCGCTGGGTGAAGAAGCGCGAGCCCAGCTACGGTGTGGCCGCGTAGGGGTTGACTCAAGCACGCCGGCTTCCGGCGTGGACCGGCCCGAGCGCTGGCCGGCCCGGACGGACCGTGCGCCGGCGTGGACCGGGACGCGAACGGAAATCCCGCCGGATGGCGAGATAGCACCTTGGCCACGAGGTAGTGGGTAGCAATGGGCTACGTGGCCGGCAGGGCGCTACTTCGTCGGACAGCGTGCATCACGGGTGCGCCTGGAGGCGGGCAGCTCTAGCGAATGCGGACTTGATTCTCGCCTCTACTTCTCTGGGATGGAACAGGTCTTTCCACTCCAGGCGTACGAAAATCCATCCCTCTTCCATCAGTTCCCGTTCGCGTTTGCGCTCGGCCACCAGCGCCTCCTTTGTAGGCCGATAATCGAAATACTTGGAATCGCCATCGAACTCCAGTGCGACCTTCAGCTCCGACCACGCGAAATCGAGCCGGTGGCGGCCGTTCCTTGTCCTGACCGGTACTTGCAATTCGGGCATCGGTACATCGAGGGCCTTAAGCAGAATGCGGGTGATGGTTTCGCCCGGTGATTCCGAAAGCGGATTGATGCCTTCCACCACCCTCCGGATGTTACGAATCCCGCGATGCCCGGACATTGACTCGACGATCTGCCGGACCCGGTCGGGGGAAGCACCAAGCCGGGCGGCATGGTCGCCGATGACCATTGCATGCTGATAATCCATAATTGCCGCGCAATCGACGAGCGTCCGCTCGAGGGTCGTGACCGGCCGCGAACGTAACGTGATGATGTCCTTTTGCGGCAACGTTCTTACGTGCCTCCGCACATCGGCAGGTACCTTTTTCGTCGAAGTGCGGGCGCGCCGGGAGATATGGACGGTGTTTGGCGTATCCAGCAGGAAGAGGCCATGGAGCAATGCGGCTGTGGTGTGGCTATAGACAGTGAAGCCGGACTTTGGCGAATTCCGTTCGTATGCCAAAACATGCTGGAGGGACCGCTCTTCCGCGGTCAATTCCTTCCACGCCTTGGTCTCGATGTAGGAACCTCTCCGCAGGCGGACCAGCTTGCGCCCTCTGACCAAAGTCTGGATCGAGCGATCAGTGAGGCCGGCGTTCAATAGTTCGACGGTTGTCCAAGGGCCTCCCGTTGCGGACGGCGCGCGCTCCAGCAAGGATTCGGCAGTTTGAAGAGTCATCACAGAGGAGAGTCTTCAGCATTTGAGGTCTGCGCGAATAGTGCGGGCGCGACCGTTGTGGATAACTGTCGGCGGCGCACGCGGCGCATTCCGTACCCGGTTTCACATCCACCGGCCATGTCGGGCTTTCTCGTCCAAGCCCAACCCCGTCTCCGGCCAAACCCCGCACCCGTCCAAACCCCCGTCGAGGTAGTGGCTTACCCCCGAAGTAGCGGGTTGCAACGGGCTACCTGACGGGCGGGGCGCTACCTCGGCGGGTGCGTGGCGGTGGGACCCCGGCGTGGACGGTGCCCGGTGGCTGGGCAGAGGCGGTGGGACCCCGGCGTGGACGGTGCCCGGTGGCTGGGCGGAGGCGGTGCCGGAGCCCCGGTGGCTGGACGGAGGCGGTGCCGGTGGCTTTGTGCAGGTGGGCGGTTCCGGCATGGGCGGGGCCGGGAAGGCGCGGGATCCCGGCTACTTCGAGTAGTAGCGGCCGATGACGTCGTCGCGCAACTCGAAGAACGTTCCGTCGTCGATAGCGTGGCGGGCGTCGTCGACCATCTTCACCACGAACCGTTCGTTGTGGATGGACGCGAGCGTGGCAGCCACCATCTCCTTGGCCTTGAACAGGTGGTGCAGGTATGCCCGGGTGTAGTGGCCGCAGGTGTAGCAGTCGCAGTCGTCCATGATGGGCGTGAAGTCGCGCTTGTATCGCGCGCCGGAGATGTTGACCCGGCCGTCGCGGGTATAGACGGCGGAGGTGCGTGCCACCCGGGTGGGCGAGACGCAGTCGAAGGTGTCCGCGCCGTTCTCGATGGCAGTGAAGATATCGTCCGGTTCGGAAATGCCCAGCAGGTGCCGGGGCTTGTCCTCGGGCAGTTCCTCGCTGCACCAGCCGACGATGGTCCCCAGATTGGCTTTCTCCAGCGCCCCGCCAATGCCATACCCGTCGAAATCCATCGCCCCGAGATCCTGGCAGGCCTTGCGCCGCAAGTCCTCGTACTGTGCGCCTTGGATGACGCCGAACAGCGCCTGGTACGGCCGGTGGCTGCGTTCGACGGTGAGTCGCTGATGCTCGGTGATGCACCGCTCCGCCCAGCGGCGAGTTCGTTCCAGGGACTCTTCCTGGTAACCGCGCGAGTTCATCAGCGTGGTCAGCTCGTCGAAGGCGAACATGATGTCCGCGCCGAGCTGGTGCTGCACCTGCATGGACACTTCCGGGGTGAAGCGATGGATATCTCCGCTGAGGTGGGATTTGAACGTGACCCCGTCCTCGTCGACATGGGCCAGCCGAGTCTTGCCCGCGGCGACGACGTGGTCGTGCAGTTCGCTGCCCGGCGTTTGCGACTCCATGCTGATGACCTTCTTGAACCCTGCGCCCAGCGACATCACCTGGAAGCCGCCGCTGTCGGTAAAGGTCGGCCCGTCCCAGTTCATGAATTTCCCGAGGCCACCGGCTTCATCGACCACATCGGGCCCGGGCTGCAGGAACAGGTGGTAGGCGTTGGCCAGCACGGACTGCGCGCCGAGCTGCTCCACCGATTCGGGAAGCACCGCCTTGACGGTCGCTTTCGTCCCGACGGCGACGAAAGCAGGGGTCCGGATCTCCCCGTGCGGCGTGGTGATGGTGCCGGTGCGGCCGTGAAAGTTCCCGGCGCTGCCGGTATGCCTGCCGGAGGGGTCAGCACCCCCGGACGGCAGATGCCGCCCGGGAGCGGTTTCGGACAGGCGTTTGCCGACGGAGAATGAGAAATCGGTTTGGGGCACCAGACTATTTTGCCAGTTCTGAGCAAACCGGGCCTTCCGCTCCGTCCCGGGCTGGACGATAATCAACTGCATACATCCCTACGACAGAGGTAGACGCCATGAGCGTGATGATGAATTCGTATCTCAATTTCCGCGACACCACCCGCGAAGCGATGCAGTATTACCACTCGGTGTTCGGCGGGCAGCTGGAGCTGAACACCTTCGCTGAGTTTCAGGCCAGCGAGGATCCGTCCGAGCAGGACAAGATCATGCATTCCGTGCTGACAACCGACCAGGGGCATAAGTTGATGGCCGCGGATACTCCCAATGGCATGGAATACAAGCCCGGAAGCGCCCACTCGCTCTCATTGAGCGGGGACGATGAGGCGCTGCTGCGCGGGTATTGGGAGAAATTGTCCGACGGCGGGACGGTCACCCTGCCGCTGGAAAAGGCCCCCTGGGGTGACACATTCGGCATGTGCACGGACCGCTTTGGCACCTCCTGGATGGTGGACATCGCGGGAGAGGAATACTGACTGCGATAAACTGGAAGCGCCCTTTCCTCGTATCGATGCCAGAGCCGCCGTCGTTCACCACCACCTGACAGGACGGCGCCGGACCCTCTAATGAACCATGTGCGCGATTTCTTCACCATGGCTCCATCCCAGAGGGACCACTATCCGGCAGCCCGTATCGCACTGGGTATTGCCGTGCCGCTGCTGGTGGTACTGGCCATCGGGCGCATCGACCTGACCATTTTCGCCGCGTTTGGTGCGTTCAGCGGGATCTACGCCAAGGCAGAGATTGCCGGCCGGAGATTCCAGCACCAGTCGATCGCCGGCTTCATCCTGGTGGCCTGCCTCGGGCTGGGAGGCGCATATGCGTCGATCGGCGCGTCGCCATGGGCCATAGTGATAACGACGGCGGTGGTCGCCGGAGCCGGATCTGTCGCCGCGGACTACTGGCGTCTGAAGCCTCCGGGTTCCTTGTTCTTTGTCTTCGCCTTTGCGGCGGTCGCGTCCCTGCCCGAAGTGCCGCCGTGGTGGCAGGCGCTGACGGTAGGAACTGCGAGCGTGTTGTGGTGCCTGTTCCTCGGCGCCGTGCCCGCCGTCGTTCGAAAACTGCGGAGATCAGGCGATATCGGTGCGCGGCTGCCAGCTTCGGAGCGTCCCGCCCCCGCGCAGATCCGGCCGGACCTGTCCGGTCCAGCCCCCATCGGGCCGGCCCCGCAACAACCCGTGGACTGGTCAGCGCTGATGGTGCACGCGCTGCGTTACGCCGTTGCCGCCGCCATCGCCGGCGGCCTTGCCACGTTCGCCGATATCGGCCACAGCTACTGGGCGATGGTGGCCGCCGTCGTCCCGATTGCGGCTCCCACCCTGGCCGGCCGGCTGGCCCGGGCCGTGCACCGGATCGTCGGCACGCTGGGCGGCGTCGCAGTGACCGCGGCCATCCTCGCGCTGCCGCTGCTTCCCTGGCACATCGTGCTGCTGCTGGTGGTGCTGCAATTCCTCGCCGAGATGTTTGTGCAGCGCCATTACACCGTGGCACTATTCTTTATCACGCCCCTGGCCCTGCTGATGTCGTTCCTGGTGACGCAGCCAGACCCCGCGGATCTGCTGGTGGACCGGACGCTGGAGACGGTGATCGGCGCCTTGGTGGGCGTCGCCGTCGTCGTGCTGATGCGTGAACGGGCCGCCTCGCTGAAGGGCCCGGAGACCGTCGGCCGCTAAAGCAGCGGGTCGGAGTCGGACAGGTTCTGTTGCCTCCAACTGTCCCAGCGGGAGCGGATGGCCTGGAGGTCCCTTGCCCCGAGTTCGTACGTCGAGGCGATCACCATCGCCCCGCCGTCGGGCCTGTCCTCTGTCGGGGGAGTGTCGGCGACGATCAATAGCCCGCGGCCGTGGTCGGCATAATGGTTCACGGTGAGGCCGAGCTGGTGTTCGGAACGGAACCAGACCTTGCCGCTCAGGTCCTCGCCAGTGGCAGCCTGCACCGAGTACTCGTCGCCGGGTTCGGGCAGGCCGGTCAGTCCCAGTTGCCCCGCAACCGGATCGGAACTGCGCGGGGTGCCGGCCAGGAATATGGTGCGCCGATTCGCCTTCGGGTGACGTTCCAGCGCGAACCGCAACTGCTGCAGGAACGTGATCCAGCCTTCGGTGACGACGTCGTAATCGGCCGCCGATGTGATGGAATCGCGTGGTGCCCGTTCCAGCGTCACCTGAGTGCCATCACCGACGGGGGCCAGCACAAAACGGTCGCCGCCATTTACGGTGAGGACGCTGTGCTGTTCGTCCTCGACATCATTGGTGAAGTAGATCTGCTTGATCTCGTCGTCGAGTTCCTCGTAATCCCAGCCGTGCCATTGCGCCACTTTGGAGGGCTCGCGGAGCATCACCCACACCTGGGCGGCGTCCGCATAGATGTGGACACTCAGATCACGCTGTTCAGTGATTCCCGCCATGCTTCGACCATACTCCCGAACCATGACGGGCGGAACAGCTTATTTGCCGTCGCCCACCAGCGTCCGGATGGCCCCCAGCTCGTTGCTGGTCAACCGCTCCAGTTCCTCGCCGCTGTAGGTTTCCGAACCCTCGTGCGCCAGCAAGTACAGCAGGGACTGCACGCGGAGCTTGCGCCAGTCCAGTTCGGTCTTCTTGTCGACGGCGGCCGCTGCGCGGGCGATTTCGCGGTCATAGAGGTTGGGCTCGTTGAGCTGGCGCTGCCGGACACGGGCATTGATCTTGTCCCGGAAGTCGTCCATGCTCTCCCGGTCCGGTGCCCGCAATTTGTGGGCGTAGTCCGCGGAGAGCTTCTCTTCACCGTTTTCGGCCGCGATGTAGGAGGCGATTGCCAGGCATCCTTCGATTCCGATCCAGCGGCCGTGGGCGCCGTCATAGGGTAACTCGGTAATCAGCTGGCACACGGGCATGGCATTCGTGGAATCGCCCAGGTCGATGAACAACAGCTGGGCCATGTCCTTCACATCCGACAGGCTGCTGCCGGATTTGGCGTTCAGCCCCTTGGACAGACGCTTGGCGATGCGCTGCAACGCGGCATGATTGGGGTGGGCCTGCGCCGCCTGCGCGACCACCGCCTCTGCAGTTCCCGACGGCGCGGGGCGGCGTTTCGGGGCAGGAGGAATCACCGCGCCGGCGGCTCCGGCCGGTGATTCTGGCTGCTCGCTGCCGGTCATGCACAACTCCTTGATCTATTTGCCCAACTACAGACAAGTATAGGAAGTTTCCGCAGCAGTACCGGCCAATATCGGGCACTGCGTGCGTGTCCGCCGTAAGGCAGATGAAATGGGGTCTGAGACGACCTTACAGCAGGTGGCGGGACGTATGCCGACGGCGGTCAGCGCCCCGGCCGACGTCGGTCAGCGGCCCCAGCCGGCGTAGGCCAGGGCCTGCCGCACCAAGTCGCCGCGGCCGCCCGGGAACTCGGACAACACCTGCTCGGACAGCACCTCGGCGGGTGTGAGCCAACTCAACTGCAGGGCGTCCTGGCGGGGCTCGCATTCACCGGTGACCGGCACCACATAGGCCAGTGCGACGGCGTGCTGCCGTTCATCGGTCAGCCCGGTCTGCGACGGCGAGGGGAAAAACTCGGCCACCGTGAACGGGACGGGGGAGACCGGCAGCTGCGGCAACGCCATCGGTCCCAGGTCCTTTTCCAGATGGCGCAGCAGCGCGGCCCGGACAGTTTCCCGGTACAGCACGCGCCCCGACACCAGCGTGCGCACCATGGTGCCTTCGTCCGACGGCTGCAACAGCAGCCCCACGTCCGTGACGCACCCCAGCGGATCAAGACGGACCGGGACGGCCTCGACGTACACCAGGGGCAACCGCTGGCGGGCTTCATGCAGGTCTGCTTCGGAGAGCCAGCCGGGGTAAGGATCGGGAGTGCGCACAGAACTCATTCTCTATGTTGTATCGAATTCTGCCGCCGACGGCTATTCGGCGCGCGTGTAACCGTGCAGGTCCGACTGTTTCTGGTTGACCCAGATTTCGCCGCCATCGGGATCCGGCAGGCGCAGGCTCTTGCCGTAGTTCTCGTCGATAATCGTGGCTTCAATCGAGACGTCGGCCAGCCGGGACTGCAACGTCTCGAGGGCACCGTCGTATTCGAAGGCCATCAGGACTTCGACTTCAGCATCCTGGTGGGCCGCGACCAGTCCGCCATTTTTGGCCCGGTGGTCGACCCAGGTGCCGGCATCGGCGATGATCCGGGGCTTTGCTCCGATGTTGTCGAGGACTTTCCGGGCGCCGTCGACGTCGGGTGTCATCCACAGGGGCAGCACCGACAGGGCGGGGTCCGGGGCGGTTTCCGGGTTGTGCAGGGCGTCCGGGGCGGTTTCCGGGTTGTGCAGGGTGTCCGGGCCGGTGCCCGGATTGTGCAGGGCGTCCGGGCTGGCCCCCGGGGCGGCTCCCTGGCCCGCTTCCGGGAAGGTGTTCGCCGGGACGGGGTCGCACAGGAACACCAGTCCGTCGGCAGCGGTGATTTTCGCCGCAGTGCCGTGCCCCGCCTCGTAGACCTTCGCCGTCGTCCCCGCCTCGTTGGTGCGGCGGATGAATTCGTCGAGGTCGCGGATCTCGAAGCCCAGCGCGGTGGTGCCGTCGTCGGCGGCACCGGATTCGGCGAGATGGATCGCCATCCGCCCGCTGCCGGCGTCGAACTCGGTGTAACCGTCATTGTCGACGCTGACGCTGAGCCCGAGGCCGGTCAGCAGTTTCCGGTAGTCGGCCATCCGGGACGTGAAGTGGATGGGGCGTACGCGCAGCATTTACTTCTCCTCCAAGTAGTCGGTCAAGGCCCGCTCCACCAGGGCGGAGAGACTCGTGCCTTCGTCGATGCTCCGGTGCTTGACCCGTTTGATCAGCTCCGGGGGCAGGTACACATTGAACTGTGCCTTGGCGGCGGTTCCTTCCGTCATGGCTAATATGCTAGCACCCTAGGAGCGCGTTGTGGAACCTGTTCCGCCGGGGAGTAAGTCAGGCGGAAAAAGAGCGGTTTGTACCTGGAAGGGCCGGAATTACTCCCGGCCCGTGCAAGGTCGTCGCAGGAAGGTGCCATCGCGCGGGAAGGTGCCTTCGAGTGGGGAAGGTGCCATCGAGCGGGAAGGTGCCATCGAGCGGGAAGGTGCCTTCGAGCGGGAAGGTGCCTTCGGCCCGGCGCCCCGGCGACCCGGTACGGAGGTGGCCGCGCTGCCCGACCCGCTCCCGATACCGTGCTGTGCGGTGCCTCCAACGGAGCGGCTAAGCTCGAGGGAGAACCTCGCCCGGTGCCGCATCCCGCGGCGCCGGGCTTTCCAAGGCCATGCCAGCTCATCAAGGAGGATGAATGGACATCTCAAGCGGAGTCGCGCTGATCACCGGCGGAGCATCCGGTCTCGGCGCTGCCACTGCCAAAAAGTTGTACGACGGCGGCGCTTCCGTGGTGATCGTGGATCTGCCCCAGTCCCGCGGCAGCGAGTATGCGGCCGAGCTGGGGGAGCGGGCGGCATTTGTGCCTGCCGACGTCACACGTGAGGAGCAGGTCCAGGCGGCGGTGGATGCCGCCGTCGAACGCGGCCCGCTGCGCATGGTGGTCAATTGCGCCGGGGTGGCGACACCGGGCAAGGTGCTGGGCCGCGAGGGCGTGCTGCCGCTGGAGAAGTTCCAGCAAGTCGTCCAAATCAACCTGATCGGCACCTTCAATGTCACCCGCCTGGCTGCCGCGGCCATGGTGCAGACTGAACCGGTCGACGGCGACGGCGGGCCCGAACGTGGCGTTGTCGTCAATACCGCTTCGGTGGCTGCTTTCGATGGGCAGATCGGCCAGCCAGCCTATGCCGCGTCCAAGGGCGCCGTGGCCGCGATGACGCTGCCGCTGGCGCGGGAATTCGCCCGTTCACAGGTGAGGGTGATGGCAATTGCCCCCGGGATTTTCGAGACGCCGATGATGGCCGGACTTCCACAAGAGGCGCAGGATTCCCTTGGGGCGCAGGTGCCGCATCCGTCCCGCCTGGGCAAGCCGGACGAATATGCTGCGCTCGCTGCCCATATCGTGGAAAACCCAATGCTGAACGGCGAAACGATCCGGCTCGACGGCGCAATCCGCATGGCGCCGAAATAAGCTTCCCCGATTCCCTAAGGACGCCACATGAACCTCGAGGACTTGCCCTCGGCCGACTATTTCTCCTTCGAAGAACTGCTCAGCGATGCTGAACGAGACAAGCTGGCGCAATTGCGTGATTTCCTGGACAAGGAGGTGGCGCCCGAGGCCGGCAACTGGTGGAACCAGGACCGGTTCCCGTACGAGTTGCTGCCCAAGCTCGGCGGGCTCGGCCTGAGCACTCCGGTCCAGCAGGGGTACGGCCACCTGTTCGCCGGGATGGTGATCGCCGAAATGACGCGGTGCGACACCTCCATCGCCACATTCTTCATGGTCCATCACGACCTCTTCGTCGACGCCCTGCACCGGTTTGGATCGGCGGAGCAGCAGGACAGGCTGCTCGACGACGCGATGAACCTGCGCACCACCGGCGCCTTCGCCCTGACCGAGCCCGACCATGGCTCCGATGTCGCCGGCGGGATGGCCACCACCGCCACCCGCGACGGGGACAGCTGGATCCTCAACGGCGCGAAGCGGTGGATCGGTAATGGCACCTTCTGCGACTACATGCTGATGTGGGCCGCTGACGCGGACACGGGCGAAATCCGGGGCTTCATCCTCGACGCCACATTGCCCGGCGTGCACCGCACCAAGATCGAAAACAAGATCGCCCTGCGAACGGTGCAGAACGCCGATATCGTGCTGGACGGCGTCCGGGTGGACGAATCCGACAGGTTCGCCGGCATTTTCAGCTTCGATGACACCAAGCACCTGCTCCGCGCCTCACGGATCCAGGTGGGGTGGCAGGCCGTGGGGCAGCAGCTGGCGGCCTTCGACATCGCCCGCCGCTACGCCGTGGAGCGTTACCAGTTCGGCAAGCCGCTCGCTGGATTCCAGCTGATCCAGGAACAGCTGGTGCAGATGCTGGGCAACGCGGTGGCCAGCATGTCAATGATGACCCGGGTTGCCCAGCTGCAGCAGGCTGATTACGGCAGCCCGGAGGAGCCCGGCCGGGTGGACATGCCGCAGGCGGCCTTGGCCAAGTCGTATACCTCAGCGCGGATGCGGGAAACTGTGGCGCTGGGCCGGGGGATTCTCGGCGGCAACGGAATCGTCACCGACTACGGCATGGCGAAGGTGTTTTCCGACGCCGAGGCGATCTACACCTATGAGGGCAGCCGGGAAATCAATACGCTCATTGCGGGGCGGGACATCACGGGCGTTTC
Source organism: Arthrobacter castelli DSM 16402 (assembly GCF_000430705.1). Classification (GTDB taxonomy): domain Bacteria; phylum Actinomycetota; class Actinomycetes; order Actinomycetales; family Micrococcaceae; genus Arthrobacter_C; species Arthrobacter_C castelli. The sequence goes on along the minus strand of NZ_AUMN01000007.1, from coordinate 97,449 downwards.
GGCGATCATTTAGCCAGCCCGCCGTCACGGGGCGCCATTTCGCCGGCGTCAACCGCGAATTCGAGCCGGTTCTTCTCCACCGGTGCCGGGCACGCTCCGAAGTCGGTGAAGCTGAACGGGTAATTGATCGTCCGGTTGAAGTCGATCACCATGGTGCCGTCGTCGTCGGGTGCCGGGATTTGCACGAACCGCCAGTCCGCGGTGGTGTCGCCGTTGGTGTCGTCATGGAAGTTCAACACCAGGGAGCCCGACGCCGAGGACGTGGCAGCGAGCCGGTGCGTGCCGCCGTCGTACTCAAACTCCACCTCACCGGCGGCCATCACACCGATGGTGACGTCTTCCCGTGCGGACGCCACCTCCTCGTGCCGCGGCTCCGGATAGGGAAGGAACTGCCCGGTCAGCACCCACCCCGGCGAGTAATCGAAGGTGGGGACGCCGTCGAAATTGGCCAGCGTGGAAGCATCCGCGTCCCGGGTCCGGATGGCATAGCGGTCGGAGCGCATCGCCAGTTCCACCACCACGTCTTCGTGACGCAGCCACATCAGCGAGTCCCCGTTCGAGAGCCGGGCGGTGATGGTGCCGCTGACGTGCTGGCCCGGAACCTGTGCCGAGCCGGGGGCCGGTTCGTCGATGCGGAATCCGTCGCCGCCGTCGGTGGTGACCGCCGCCGTCGTTTCGCTGCTGCTCCACAAGCCGGGAATCAGGTCAAGCCCGCCGGGTTCGTCGGGAAGCCATTGGAAGGAGGTAAGGGTGAGCCATCCGGACCGGTCCGCGAGGGCCTCCTCGCGGGCGGCGTGCCACTCGGCCCACTCGGTCTCGGACGGCTGCTGTTGTTCGCCAGGCATTGTTTAAGTCTGACGCCCTGTGGTGCCCTGAACAAATCCCGCCGCGGACCGGGAGCGTAAAGTCGGGATTAAAGTCCGGCCTAAAGTCCGACGTCGAAAGGTGGCCCGCGTGGGCAACGCAAACCTGAACAAGGAGCTGGGCAGATACGGGCTCGGCGCCGTCGAGCAGATTGACGATGAACGGACAGCCCTCAATTTTGAACGGTCCTACCCGCACCCTGTTCAGGATGTGTGGGCGGCGTTGACCACCGCTGAAGGCACCATTGCGTGGCTGGCCCAATCCGATGCCAGCCTGAAGGTCGGCGGCCACTTCGACCTGCGCTGGCTCAACGTCGCCGACGCTGATCGTCAATGGTGGAACGGCCGGATCCTGCAGATCGAACCGCCCCGCCTGCTGGTGTACACGAATTCCGCCCACGGCTTGCTGCGCTGGGAATTGGACGCCGACGACGGCGGGCGTCGCTGTCGCTTGAAGTTCAGCAATGTGGTCAACGCGGTGGGCGAAACCGCGCTGATGAGTGCCGCGGGCTGGCATGCCCATCTGGACCACTTGCGGGAGGCGCTGGACGGTAAGGTCATGGATTGGCCGCATTGGTGGCACGATTTCTATCCGGCCTGGGAAGCTATCCACGCGGAGTATATAAAGACCAAGGCGTGAAGGGAGTCGCGGCGATTCCCGGATGCCGCGGCGATCCCCGCATGCTCCCGCCGAATCCTGGATGCTCCAGCGATCCCCGCAGGTCAGGGCGCGGTGGTGCTGGCCGCAGGCGTCCGCGCCTCAGGAGCAGGCTCCGCCTCGTGAGGGGCGTACCGACGCAGCCAGGCGGACCTCATCGAAATCAATGCGGCGATGACAGCACCGACGGCCAGACCGACCCCGACCCCGATCAATGCGCTGCCCCACCACGGCAGGTCCGTTGCGGCACCGGTGAGGAAGCCCAGTCCGACCAGCCAGCACGCCCACATCAGCGAGCCGACGGCGCTGGCCAGCAAGAAGCCCCGGGTGGGCACATGGGCCATCCCCGCTGCCGCCATCGTTGCCGTGCGCCCGGCCGGTATGAACCGGCCGGCGATGATCGCTGCGTAGGTGGAGGAATTGCCGCCTTTGTGGCAGGCCTTCAACGTGGCGCGGTGCAGCCAGCGGCCCCAGCGGAAGCGGTCCAGAAACCGGGACAGCTTCCGCTTGAAGAGGTAGTAGACCATGGTGTCGCCCAGCCAGGCGCCGATAGCCGCCACCAGAATGGCGATGGCAACGTGCAGGTGCCCGCCCGCTCCGAGCGCTCCGGTGGTCACGACGAATACTTCGGAAGGCACGGCGGGGACGGCTGCGTCCAATGCCACTAAGGGAACGATCAGAAGGTAGAAAGCCGGATTCCAGGTGCCCAGGCTCATAAAATCCACGAGTCAAATCTAGCCCGGGGAGGTGGGGAAAAGCTATGGGTGTCTGTTTAGCTTGGAGACGAATTCATCCAGTTGTAACCGGCTGGTGAACTTGGCCGGCGCCCCGGTCAGCGGATCCGTGAACTCGATCGATCGGGCCAGCAGCTGCAGCGGCTTGCTGTGATCATCTTCCGCTTCGGGCTGCAACGTCGGGTAGAAGCGGTCGTTGAGGATGCCGATCCCGGCGGATGCCATGTGCACCCGCAGCTGGTGGGTCTTGCCGGTGTGCGGCTCCAGCCGGTACCGGCCGAGCCCGGCGTGCGATTGCACCAGCTCGACCCGGGTCTCGGCGTTGGGCTCTCCGGGGAGTTCCTGGGTGAGCAGGTAGTCGCGGGACTTGTACATCCGGCTGCGGAAAGTGGCCGGCAGCTCCAGGGCGGGGTCCACCGGGGCGACTGCCTCATAGGTTTTGCGCACCTTCCGGCGCTCGAACAACACCTGGTACTTGCCCCGGGTCTGCGGATTGGTGGCGAAGAGCAGCACTCCGGCCGTCATCCGGTCCAGCCGGTGGATGGGGGCCAGATCCGGCATATCAAGCAACACCCGCAACCGCACCAGCGCCGACTCGGTGACGAACATGCCGCCGGGAGTGGTGGGCAGGAAGTGCGGCTTATCCACCACCAGCAGGTTGTCGTCGCGGTGAAGGATATCCAGCTCAACGGGGATCCGGCGTTCATCCGGAAGCTGCCGGTAGTACCAGATGAAGGTGTGCTCGCCGAGCGGTGTCTGAGGGGTCAGCGGCACCCCGCCGACCCCCACCACCTCGCCGCGCTCGAAGCGCTCGACGATGCCGTCGGGGTCCACATGGTTGAAGCGCTGCAGCACGTATTCCATGGCAGTGGTCCAGTGACCTTCGTCGGGCAGCCGCAGGCGGGTTGCGTTGACGCCGTTGCGGACGGGCAGCGGGGAGGTCATCACGCCACCCCACTCTACCGTCGCGGACCGGCAGATTTTCCGTGTGGGGGATGCAGAGCGTTAACTGTGACTATGAGGACGTTGTTCCGCGGCAGGAAGACTCCCGGCCAGGCGTCGTCGGGCCTTGGCATGTTGGTCGTCGGTGCCTCATCCCAGCAGTTCGGCGCCGCCGTCGGGGCGAGTCTTTTTCCAGTGCTGGGGCCGGTCGGCGTGGTTGCGGTGCGGCAAGTGGTGATGGCGGCCGTGCACCTGCCCTTGGGGCGGCCGCCGGTGTTGTCCATGACCCGGGGTCAGCTCATGCTGGGGATCGGACTGGGGGTGGTGATGGGGATGATGAACCTGACCCTTTACCTGGCGATCGACCGGATCGGGCTGGGGCTGGCTGTGACCCTCGAGTTCCTGGGGCCGCTGACACTGGCACTGCTGTCATCGAAGCGGCTGATCAACGTGGTCTGTGCCCTCGCCGCGGCCTCCGGCGTCTACATCCTCGCCGGTCCGCAAACCAGCAACGATCTGGTCGGGATCCTGCTCGGTTTAAGCGCAGGCGCCTGCTGGGCGGGCTACATCCTGACCAATCGTGCGGCCGGCGCCCGACTGCCGGGACTGCAGGCTTCGGCCATGGCGGCGGTCACTTCGGTGGTGATGTTCGTGCCGGTGGCGGCTTTCACCGTTGACCTGTCCGGCGTGACGACGCAGGTCATCCTCATCGGGATCCTGGCCGGGGTGCTGTCCTCGGCTGTGCCCTACGCCGCCGATCTTTTTGTGCTGCGGCGGATCCCGCCGGGGTTGTACTCGCTGATGGTCAGCATCCACCCGGCCCTGGCCGCGCTGGCCGGATTGGTGCTGCTGGCCGAAACGCTGACGCTGCTTGAGGTGGTGGCCATCGCGGTGATCACGCTGGCCAACGTGCTGGCGGTCGCCGCCGTCTACCGGGACAACAAGCGCTACGTTCAGCCGGTTCCGCCCCGGCGTGATCAGGATGTGGTTTGAGCCAGCATTTGCTCGAACGACAGCTCGTCCCCGGCTGCCGAACGCTGGGCCGGGCGCTGCTGCAGGATCAATGAGGCCAGTTCGCTGCCAGCGCGATCAGTGCGGTCGGCGAGCCCGTCGACGGTGTCGTCCCCGTTGCCCCAGTCGGCTGGTCCGGCATAGACCGACGTCGGGGTAACAGTTGCCCGCAGGTACTGGAACAGCGGCCGGAGCGCATACTCCAGTGCCAGGGAATGGCGCGCGGAACCGCCGGTGGCGCCCAGAATGATCGGCTTGCCCACGAGTGCCTTGTTTTCGATGACGTCGAAGAACGACTTGAACAGCCCGCTGTAGGAAGCGGAGAAGATGGGGCTGACCGCGACGACGCCGTCTGCAGCCAGGACCGTATCGATGACGGCGGTGAGCCGTGGAGGGGCGAACCCGGCGACGAAGTTGTTTGCGATGTCGACGGCGGAATCGCGCAGTTCGAAGACGTCCACTTCCACCTGCACGCCCGCGTCTTCCAGATGCCGGCGGGCATCCGCGGCCAGCTGGTCGGCGAGCATCCTCGACGACGACGGTTCGCTCAACCCCGCCGTAATCACTGCGATTCGCTTTATATCGGCCACTTCCAGGACCCCTTCCGTCAGTGCATGCGTTTGCATCTACACACGGAACAGAAAGGGCGGTCAAATTATTTCCGGCCGCCGGGGGCTGTAGGCGCCTGGATCGTCAGCTGAGCCGTGGCGAGTCCGGCCATCGCACATCCGGGGCGGTTTCGGGATGCCGGCGGATGTATTTGGCCACGAAGGGGCAGTACGGCACAAGGGTTTTACCGTGGGTGACCGCATCCGACAGGGCTCCTGCAACCAGCTCGCGCCCCAGACCCTGGCCTGCGAACTCGTCGAAGGTCTCTGTGTGGGTGAAAGCTATTTCAGTGTCTGTTTCGCGGAATTCGGTGAAGCCTGCCAATTGGCCGCCGACCATAATGTCGTAGCGGCTCTCCGTCTCGTTCAGTTCCACCTTGATGGTGTTGCTTGTCCCGGTGTTGCTGGCGTCGGGCTGCTGGTTCATGGAATCCGTCCTTCGCTGGGCCATAACGCTCTACGGAACCTCCAGCGGCGGGGCCGGAGGTAGCACCTATAGTTTCACTCGATGCCGGAGGTGTCCAACACGTCCTGATTACCTGGCCGCTGGCAGAAAGGACAATAGTAGATGTCGCGCGCCGCCGTCGTCGGATCCCCCAGCCGGCCCCGCCGCACCAGCGTCCCGCACCGATGGCACGGCCGGCCGTGACGTCGGTGGACCCACAATCCGGAGCCGGCTGATGCAGCGCCGGCCGCCGTGCGGAGCTTCCGGTCCCGATTCACTTGCAGCAGCCGCCGGGCGGTCGCGACCATGCGCTCGAGCCGTGGCACCTCGGACACGGCGGTGCCCGGGTGCACCCGGGCCAGGAAGCACGCCTCATTGCGGTGGATATTGCCGATACCCGCGAGGTTGCGCTGGTCCAGCAGGGCCAGCCCAATGGCCCGATCCGGGTTCCGCAGCAGCCGGCGGAGAGCCTCGTGAAGATCCCAATCCGGGCCCAGCAGATCCGGACCAAGGCGTCCGACGGCGCCCGGTTCAGAGGCGGTGGGGATCACGTCGAGAATCCCGAGAGAATACCCGACTGCGACCGAGTCGGGGGTGGTCAGCACGACGCGTGCGGTAAAGGCAGGACGGCGCCATTTTTGACCCGGGCGGTAGACATGCCACGTGCCCTCCATCTTCAGATGCGAGTGCACCGTCACCGGGGTGTCCGCGTCGATGCGGACCAGCAGGTGCTTGCCGCGAGCCACCACCTCGGTGACAGTGCTGCCGGACAAATCCACGGTGGCGTACCGCGGAACCCGGAAATCGCTGCGGATCAGCTCCCGGCCGGCCAGGGCACGGTGGAGGCGATTCGCGGTCGCACTGACGGTGTCGCCTTCAGGCACGGCGCTCCTATTTCCTGATACGCAGGCCGCGCGGAGTGGTGTAGAAGCCGGCCTCCTCCAGCGCCTGGCCCATCGGCGAGCCCAGGATTTCGGTGCCGTTGACCTTCTCGACGGCGAGTTTGTCGACAGCGCCGCGGCGCACTGTGCCGGCCAGTGCCCGGGCCGCCGGGGCGAGGATCCCGTCGTCGTCCGTGAACGCCAACAGAGTTTTGCCGCCTCTTTCCACGTACAACGAGAGCTCCCCGTCAACCAGGATCACCATGGCCCCGGCCTTCCTGCCCGGGCGGTGTCCGGTCTCGCTGCCGGGCCATGGCAGGGCCGCGCCGTAGGGGTTGGCCGGGTCTGTTGCCGCCAGCGCCACCGCATTGGGGTCCCGTTTCTGTAGCTGCGCGTCATCGTTGAACGAACGGACCCGGTCGACGGTGGAGGGAAGCGCGAACTGGGCAGCGCCCAGGGACTCGATGAAGTATCCGCGGCGGCACCGGCCCATGTCTTCGAGGCCGGTCAACACCTTGTATTGCAGTGCGAAACCTCCCGGGATTCCCTCGGCGGACACGGCGCCGCGGGTGAGGATGCCATAGCGGTCCAGCAGCAACTCCGCGGTGGCATGGGCGTACACGGTGGTGTCCCGTTCCGTGGCCGGCAACAGCGACCATCGTCCGGCCACGATCGGCGGAGAGCTGCGAGGCCCGCCGGAGCTCCCGCCCGCAGCGGAACCCGCCATGCCGCGCGCCCCCAAGCCTCGCCCGGGCAGGGAACCGCGCCTGCTGTGCCGCATGGAACGCACCCGCGGAGTGGTGGCACGTTGCTTGTGGGCGGTGCGGCCTCCCGCCAGCAGTGACCGCACCGGGGTGAAGGTGTCGTTGCTGATCCTGCCCTCCCACGCCAGGTCCCACAGCGCGTCGATGACCGCCTCGTCGCCGGTGCCTTCGGCCGCAGGTGTGGCCGGTGCGGCGTCTGCTTCCGTGCCGGCCAGGGCCACGTCCGCCAACTGGCGGAAGAAGTAAGCTCCACCGTTTTCGAGGTAGTCCATGATCCGCTGCTGCATGCGGGAGGGCTCGAAGGAGTCCGACGGGTTCAAGGTCAACGGCGCGCTGTCGGCCAGATGCAGGCTGATCCACCCGTCATTGCCGGCTACGGATCCGGCACCGGCCCACAGTACCTCTCCGCTGGCCATGAGTTCATCGAGCATCGACGGCGAGTAGTCGGACACCCGCGCGGACAACACCAGTGGCTCCCAGGCCGATGCCGGGATGGGGACGCCGGCGAGCTGGTCGATGACCGAAGCCACGCCTTCCAGTCCGCGCAAACTGGTGGAGCCTGGAGAGCCGATCACGTTCTGCCACGAAGGAAGGAACCGCCCGTAGGTTGCGGGATCGACAGGTTCGACGTCGTGGCGCAACGCGGCCAGCGAGCGCCGGCGCAGTTTGCGCAGCACGTCGGTGTCGCACCATTCGGAACCGGCCGGAGCGTGATCGACGGTGAGGCCGGCCAGCGCAGCATCGTCGGCTGCGGGGCCGGATTCGGCGGGTCGGAATTCCCCTTCGACCACCCGGGACTCGTCGGCAAGCCTGCGCAGGGTGGACTCGACGACGGCGGTGCCGAGTCCCAGCCGGCCGGCCGTCTCGGCGCTGGTGAACGGTCCGTGCGTGCGGGCATACCGGCCGATCAGGTCTCCGAGCGGGTCAGCGACCGGTTCGACGAAGGCCAGCGGCACCCCCATGGGCAGCGGTGTTCCGAGCGCATCGCGCAACCGGGCGGCATCTTCGATGGGCGCCCACTGTTCGATGCCTGCGATGTTCACACGCAGCGCGCGGTTCGTCTTGACCAGGTTCTCCAAGTGCAGCAGCGCCGCCTCGTGTCCGCCCGGGCTGCCTCCGGGGTCCTCGCCCTGGTTACCTCCGGGGTAGTCGCCGCCCTGGTTGCCTTCGGGGTAGTCGCCGCCCTGGTGCCAGTTGGAGTCCCGGAGAGGATATCCGCCGTCGTCCCCACTGAGGTAGTCCCTTACCCGCGAGGTAGCCCCTTGCAACGGGCTACCTGACGGCGAAGTAGCTACCTCGGCGGATGTACGGGCAGCGGCGCCGCCGGCACTGCCAGCGCTGCCGGTTCCACTCGCGCTGCCGGTTCCACCCGCGCTGCCCGCACTGCCGGTTCCACCCGCGCTGCCCGCACTGCCGGTTCCACCCGCGCTGCCCGCACTGCCGGCGCTGCCGGTTCCACTCGCGCTGCCCGCTGGTACGGCGCCGTTCGGGCCGTTCCGCTCACCTGAGTCCAGCCGGGCGGCGACCTCCGACGTCGTCAGCGGACCCAGCAGCCGCAGCAGGTCCGCGACCCCTTCAATCCCGTGCACCCTCCGGTCCGGTGCCAGCCGCTGGAGCTCCGCCTCCGTACGGGCGATAACCTCGGCGTCGAGCAATTCCCGCAGCTCCGCCCGGCCGAGCAGCTCGGCCAGCATCGACGGATCCAACGACAAGGCCGCCGCACGGCGCTCGGCCAGTGGGCTGTCGCCCTCGTAGAGGAAGGACGCGACGTAGCCGAACAACAGCGAGCGCGCGAACGGGGACGGCTGGCCGGTGGTGGTCTCCAGTACCCGGAGCTCGCGGCGTTCAATCTGCCCGGCAATGTCCTGCAGCGCCGGCACATCGTAGACGTCCTGCAGGCACTCGCGCACCGTTTCCAGCACGATGGGGAACGTCGGGTACTTGCGCGCCACGTCCAGCAGCTGCGCGGACCGTTGCCGCTGCTGCCAGAGCGGGGAGCGCTTGCCAGGGTTCTGCCGGGGCAGCAGCAGCGCCCGTGCCGCACACTCCCTGAACCGGGAGGCGAACAGGGCGGATCCGCCCACTTCGGCGGTGACGATGGTTTCGAGTTCGGCCGGATCGAACAGGAACAGGTCGGCGCCGGGCGGCTCGTCGTCCATCATCGGCACCCGCAGCACGATGCCGTCGTCGGAGGCCATGGCTGACCCGTCCATCCCGTAACGCTGCTCCAGCCGGGCGCCCACCGCCAGCGCCCAGGGGGCGTGCACGGGCATGCCGAACGGGGAATGGAGCACCACCCGCCAGTCGCCCAGCTCGTCCTGGAAACGTTCGACGACGAGTGCCCGGTCGTCAGGCACCTGGCCGGTGGCCGTGGCCTGTTCGGTTAGATACGCGAGCAGGTTGTCGACCGCCCAGTCGTCGAGCCCGCAGTCGAGGCAGCGCTTCCTGGCGGTGTCGGCGTCGGTGTTGGACAGTTCCCGGATGAAGGTGCCCAGCGCGCGGCCCAGTTCCACCGGCCGGCCGGGGCTGTCCCCCTTCCAGAAGGGCAGCTTGCCGGGCTGGCCGTAGGCGGGGGTGACCAGCACTCGGTCGTGGGTGATGTCCTCGATCCGCCAGCTGGTGGCCCCGAGCGCGAAGACGTCGCCCACCCGGGACTCGTAGACCATCTCCTCGTCCAGCTCGCCCACCCGGCGGCCGCCGGGCGCCTTCGACGTGTCGGTGTCCTGTCCGCTGACCAGATAGACACCAAACAGCCCGCGGTCGGGGATGGTACCGCCGGAGGTGACGGCGAGGCGCTGCGCCCCGGGACGGCCGGTAATCGTTTCGGCCACCCGGTCCCACACGATTCGCGGCCGCAGCCCGGCGAACTCGTCGGAGGGATATCGGCCGGCCATCAGGTCCAGCGTGGCTTCAAACGCCGACCGGGGGAGGGAGGCGAAGGGCGCCGAGCGGCGGACGACGTCGAACCATTCCTCGACGTCGATGCTGTCCAGCGCGCACGCCGCCACGGTCTGCTGGGCCAGCACGTCCAGCGGATTGGACGGTATGGACAGCGGTTCGATCCGCCCGGCGAGCATGCGTTCAACCGTGATCGCAGAATGCACCAGGTCCCCGCGGTGCTTGGGAAAGAAGACCCCCTCGGAAATCTCGCCCACCTGGTGCCCGGCGCGGCCGACGCGCTGCAGCCCGCTGGCGACCGACGGCGGGGACTCAACCTGGACCACCAAGTCGACGGCGCCCATATCGATGCCGAGTTCCAGGCTGCTGGTGGCGACCACGCACCGCAGCCGTCCGGACTTGAGGTCGTCCTCGATCAGGGCCCGGGCCTCCTTGCTGACCGAACCATGATGCGCCCGGGCCAGCACTGCGTCTTCAGCGGCCCCCTCCCCTCGCACGCTCGGGGCGGGCCCCTCGCCGCTTCGCCTTAGCCCTCCGGAACCGTCGCCCTGCCCGGCGCCGGACGTGGAGCCGGCCTGGGCCATGATTTCGGCCGGCGGCTTCGAACCATTTCCGGAAGCCGGCCGCGGGCCGTCGGGAACATCCCGCACCGAGGTGTCGGCCCAGGCCAGCCGGTTCGCGTGGATCTCATTGAGCCGCGACGTCAGCCGTTCGGCCAGCCGTCGCGAGTTGGCGAAGACAATGCTGGATTGCCTGGCCGCGACCAGATCCGCAATCCGTTCTTCCACATGGGGCCAGATGGAAGCTTGCGGTGCCGTGCCGTCGTCGTCGTCCGCGGCAGCGGCTGGCAACTCGGTCATATCCGGCACCGGGACCGAGACTGTGACATCCCAGTTCTTCTGCGCCTCGGGTGCAACGATGGTCACCGGCGAATTGCCGCCCAGGAAACGGGCCACCGTGTCGTGAGGTTCCACCGTGGCGGACAAACCGATCCGCTGCGCCGGCCGGGACAGCATGGCGTCGAGCCGTTCCAGCGTCAGGGCCAGGTGCGCTCCGCGCTTGGTGCCGGCCACCGCATGCACCTCGTCGACGATTACCGTGTCGACGTCGGCCAGCGTGGACCGCGCACGGGAGGTGAGCATCAGGAACAATGACTCCGGTGTGGTGATTAGAATGTCCGGAGGCCGTGCCAGCATCGCCCGGCGCTCGGACTGGCTGGTGTCGCCGGAGCGTACGCCGACGCTGACATGCGGCGGTTCCACTGACAGCTTCTTCGCGGTCTGGGCGATGCCGATCAGCGGGGAGCGCAGGTTGCGTTCGACGTCGACGCCGAGCGCCTTAAGCGGCGAAACGTACAGCACCCGGGTTCCGCGCTTGCCCTCATTCGGGTGGGCGATTAATCGATCGAGTGCGGAGAGGAACGCGGCAAGGGTCTTGCCGGACCCGGTCGGGGCAACCACCAGCGTGTTGGCATCGGCCGTAATCGCGTTCCAGGCTCCGACCTGTGAGTCGGTTGGCGCGGCAAAGGCTCCTTCGAACCACTGCCGGGTGGCGGCGGTGAACTGTTCCAGTGGAGCATCCATCAGACCATCATCCCGTACGGCACCGACGATATTGCAGTGTCCCTTCGGCTGTACTCCCCGGCGGTCATTCCGGTAGTCATTTGACGGGCTGGAAGGCTCCGATGGTCAGCAATGCCACCCCCGGAGAGGCGCAGGCGCTCATCTCCTGTTCGACGATCAGCGAGTCGTAGGCGCTCGGCGGATAGACCCGCAGCCCGGCAGCCTCGGTCAGGTTGCACGCGGAACCATAATTCTCCGCCCGGATCACCTGCAATGTTGCCATTGCGGACTCGCCGGGCTTCAAGCTGAGCGCCGGGGACGTGGTGGACAGATCCCGGTCGGCGGCAGCTCCGATCTGCGCTCCAGCAGCAGTGACGAAGGAAACGCCCGGGTATCCTTTGAGGACGCACCCTTCTTCCGACGTGTTGGTCAATACCAGCCCGCGGTAGACGCTGCCCGCGGCGCCACCTCCGCGGATTTGTTGGATCGCCCCCTTCATATCCGCAGCATCACACAGTGAAGGGGCATTGTCGTGCCTGTTAGGACCGGTCCCGGTGTTCTTACCGCCCTGTTGGCCACCGGCGGTTCCGTCCCTGCCTGGCGAAGACGGGGTGCCCGACGTCGGACCGTCGGCCGGGTTTGAACGGTCCGTCTTCGGCGGGTCCTGGGAAGCCGACTCGTCCTTGGTCGGCTGCGGCGTCGATGATCCCTCCGGGGGCGCCTGCTGATCTGCCGGTGGAGATCCTTCCGCTGTCGGCTCACCTGCTGTCGGCGTGCCGGCTGTCGACTCGGTTGCGGTTGACCCGCCGTCGGGCGGTTCCGACGCCGGGTTGCAAGCGGTCAGCCCGATCAGGACAGCCGCCGATGCAGCCGCTGCAATGGACCTCATCAGAGTGTTTCGGCCCCAGCCACACATGCTCATGCTTCTACATTCCTGTCGTCGCCGATCATGTCCGCGGTTGCCTTATCCAATGGCGGTTCCGGCTCTGGCGGGCCGTTCCACACCTTAATGATGGTCCATGCCACGGCCGTGATCGGGACGGAGAGCACGGCGCCGACGATTCCGCCGAGGATCGTTCCGGCGGTGAGGGCCAGCAGTATCACCAGCGCGTGCAGCTTCACCGTCTGGCTCATGATCAGCGGCTGCAGCAGATTGCCCTCCAACTGCTGGATGACCACGATGACGGCCACCACAATGAGCGCGACAATCGGCCCGTTCGTCACCAGCGCCACAAGTGCGGCCAGGATGCCGGCAATGGTGGCTCCAATAATGGGGACGAACGCACCGAGGAACACAATGACAGCCAGCGGCAGCGCCAGCGGAACGCCGAGGATCGCCAAGGCAATACCGATGGCTGCCGCGTCGACAAAGGCGATAATTGCCGTTCCCCGTACATAGCCGCCCATCACCACCATCGAGCTGTGACCGATCCGCTCTGCGCGGTTACGCTGCTCGCCGCGCAACGGCTTGAGGAAGAACTCCCAGATTTCCAGCCCGTCCTGCAGGAAGAAGAAGAGCACAACGACTGTCAGCAGCAGCCCGGTGACAATCGAGGCGAAGACGCTGAGCCCGGCAATAGCGCTGTTGCCGAATTGCGTACTGGTAATGAAATCAATTGCCGCTTCGCGGGCCTGGGTCAACTGCTGATCGCTGATCGGCAACGGACCGCTGACGATGAAATCCTGCAGCTGATCGAGACCCCGGCTCGCGTTGGCAATCAGGTTGTTCCACTGACTGCGTACGGCGAACACGATGCCAGTGATGATTCCGCCCAGTATGACGACGGACGTCAGCAAGGCTATCCAGGTCGCCAGCACCTTCGGCACGTTGTGCCGGCGCAGTAAGTTCACCAGCGGGCTGATGGCAGCAGCGAGCAGCAGGGCAACCAGCAGCGGAATGACAACCAGCTTGAGCTGGATCAGTGCGAAAATCGCGGCGATGGCCAGCGTCAGTATGAGCAGAATCTGCAGGGTGCGCATTGCCACCCGCCCCAGGCTGTCGGACCAGACGCTGGAGACCGGCGGCCGTTGACGGGAACGGCTGACCGCCCCCGTCGGCTCTACGGAATTGCGTTGCATATCCCCGGCAGGCTGTTTGCGTTTCAATTTCATCCGCTCGTTGTCCTTTCGGTGGGCCTCTGGTCATGCCACCCCACCCCAACCCTATCGAGGCCCGGCCCATTTGAGGGGCCAATACGCGCACTGAATATCCCCGCCCTCTCGTGCAGGCCCAATACCGAAAGCAGTTGCAGGGTTATATCGGCCGCCCTGTGATTGTAGAACCGGACGGAGACGCGGGCACTATTTCGAGGGAAGGCGCATATGAGCCTGAAACCAACTGTCATCGTCTTTGATGTGAACGGGACGCTAGTCCGATATGACGGTTATGAAATCCCATTTCGAAGATGCGGAACCGCCGGCTGGACGACGCCGTGCGCCATGTGATGGAAGGTTTTGCAACGCCGCGCGCGGGTATGCAGACCGCCTGGGTCAATCGGACCGGCACGGATTTCTCCGAACCCGGACTGGACGCTGACCGCAATTAGCGAATTACCTGAAGCACTCCATACAAAATGAGTAGTGTGCATATTTGTCAACAGGTCTACACTGTGACGGGTAACACATAATTAGCCATCGTCTGCTCGGCCTTGGAATAGTAGACCGCTGCACTCAACGCACTTTTCCATACGGAAGGACATTTCATGGACGACCAGACGTTCAAGATTCTGGCCATGGTGGTCTATATGGCCGCCATGCTGGGGATCGGCTGGTACGCATACAGTAAAACGAGTGACCTCGATGACTACATGCTTGCCGGGCGGGGACTGAGGCCAGGCACTGCCGCCCTCAGTGCCGGCGCGTCCGACATGTCAAGTTGGCTGCTGATGGGGCTGCCCGGTGCTGTTTACACCTCAGGGCTGATTGGGGCTTGGATGGCCATCGGTCTGACCATTGGTGCTTGGCTGAACTGGAAGTTCGTCGCGCCGCGGCTGCGCAGCTACACGGAGGTTTCCAACAACTCCATTACGGTTCCGAGCTTCCTGGAGAACCGGCTAAGGGATAGATCACGCCTGTTGAGGATTGTCTCCGGCGTCATCATTCTTTCCTTCTTCACCTTCTACGTCTCGTCCGGCATGGTCGCCGGCGGTACGTTCTTCGATACTTCCTTCAACTCGAGCTACTTCCTCGGCATGGTTGTCGTGGCGGGTGTGACAATTGCCTACACCCTCTTCGGCGGTTTTATGGGGGCGACGTTCACCGATGTCGCCCAGGGACTGCTCATGCTGACCGCGCTGATTGTGGTCCCCATCATCGGCCTGACCCAGGTCGGAGGATTTGGGGGAATGTTCGAATCCATCAACCAGGTGGATCCAACCATGACGCAGCTTGTCACCGGAGGTTCGGTCGTCGGTATAATCTCCGCCGCTGCCTGGGGGCTGGGATACTTCGGCCAGCCGCACATCATCGTCCGGTTCATGGCGCTGCGCAGCCCCAAGGACGCACTAACCGGACGCCGTATTGGGATCAGCTGGATGTTTATCACTGTCGTCGGTGCCGTACTCACCGCTCTGGTTGGTATCGCTTATTACCAGCAGAACCCGCAGCTTTCGCTGGAAGATCCGGAAGCGGTGTTCTTGGCTCTTGCTGACGTCTTCTTCCATCCGTTCGTAGCCGGCATCGTGCTGGCGGCGGTTCTCGCCGCGATTATGAGCACCATCTCTTCGCAGTTGGTCGTCAGTTCCTCCGCACTCGTGGAGGACCTCTACAACATGATCGCCAAGAAGAACCTGACGCCGAAACAGGGAGTCATTCTGGGCCGACTGGGCGTGTTAGCCGTTTCGATCATAGCCATTGCCCTCGCGGCCGGGAGGAATGAGTCGATCCTCTCCTTGGTGTCCTTCGCCTGGGCAGGATTCGGCGCCTCCTTCGGTCCGATCGTCCTGTTGGCTCTCTACTGGAAGAAGCTCACCGCTGCCGGTGCGCTCTCCGGGCTGATCGTCGGCGCAGCCACGGTCTTCATTTGGGGCAATACCGGCGCGTCCGACTGGTTGTACGAAATTGTGCCAGGCTTCGTGTTCAATATGGTTGTCACCGTCGTGGTCAGCCTGTTGACCTACAAGCGCAACCCGGAGATCGAAGCTGAGTTCGCGGAAGCAATCCGCCGCCTCGACGCTCCGGCCCCGCCCGATGAAAAGGAGCACGCAGCGGCTCAGTAACCGCGGTTTCAACGTACTTCCTCCCCGCGTCAACCGACCGGCGGCGGCACCCGCGAGGGTGCGGCCGCCGGTCGATTGACGTTTGGTCACCCGTCAACCATCGCAGGCATCCCAACAGCAGATGTCTGAAACCTACTCAGTGGACGCTCACCGTGCTGCTGTGCGGCCCACGGTATCTCCTGCATATACAGAGAAGATGCCCCGCTCGCCAGGGCTAATGACTCCCTCACCGGTTTGAGCGGGGCGTTCCTGTATCTCTGGCGCTATTCCGTCACCAAATTTGTGACCAAGCACAGCCTGCGGCGCCCGCTCCCGCGCCGGCCCAGCCGCCACCAAACAGTGCGCCGATGCCTGCGGCACCGCCGCACTGCATTATGTTGGAGGCTACCTCGGGATTGGGCGGCGGCCGTCCGTCGTTCGGCTGCGCCCCGCACGGCTTCGCGTAATAGCAACCGTCACTGGCCGACGCTGCGCTTGCGCCGCCAAGATTGAAGAGCAACAACGACAGTGCGATGAGGGTCGCTGCTATGGCTCCCACCGCAAACTGCGTGGCTCCCCGCACCACGGGGTGGGAGTCGGCGGTTCGTTCGTTTGCATAGGTGATTACTGACTTCATCGTGTCCTCCCTACTTAGCTGTGGAGTCCGCCAGAACTCCGAGCACTTTCACTGAAAGTCTTGGTCCAAGCCTGCGACGAGGCAGAACCAAGAATATTCATCGTATCGTCCGCCCCGGGGCTGGAATCCGGCGATCGATGTGCTGTGTCTGTCTTCCGTTCCGGTGTGTGGGGGGCGTGACTATACAGCGTGCAGGCTCAGTGGCAGCTCGCCGGTCGCTGATCTCTCGCCGGTGATGAAGTTCCCATCCCCGGGCGCCGCCACGTTTCATCGACCAGAACCTCTGGATGGCGGACGCGAAGACATGAGAGCGTCGAGTTGAGCGTTCACACACAATGGCTCAATACTCTCCCAAGCTAAAAGGCTCCACACCCGCCCCGGCAGTAAGAATTACGGGTAAGGAAGACACATCAGAAAGCCCCGCCACTTCGGCTTGAATAACCAGAAGTAACGGGGCTCCATGTTGGCGGTGGCGGTGGGATTTGAACCCACGGTGGCTCTCACCACACATCATTTCGAGTGATGCACCTTCGGCCGCTCGGACACGCCACCAACTGGGGCTACGTTACCGGTTCGCAAGGCCGCAGCCCAAAACGGCGGGAATCAAGACGCCTGAAGCCGGCGCGTTGTCACCGGTGCCGGGCGAAAAACTCCCGCAACAGAGTCCCGCATTGTTCTTCCTTCACGCCTGCGTAGACCTCAACCCAATGGTTCAACCTTCTTTCCCGCAGGATATCGAACACGGAGCCGGCGGCCCCTGCCTTCTCGTCCCAGGCCCCGAAAACGACCCGGGGGATCCGGGAGAGCACCACCGCCCCGGCGCACATGGCGCAGGGCTCCAGGGTGACCGCCAGGGTGCAGTCGTCGAGCATCCAGCGATCCAGCGCCCGGGCCGCCTGCCGGATGGCGATCATCTCGGCGTGGGCGGTGGGATCAGCCGCAGCTTCGCGCTCATTGTGCCCGGTGCCCAGCACGGTTCCGTCCGGACCGACGACGACGGCGCCAATGGGAACGTCATCGGTTTCGAGCGCCTGCTGCGCTTCATTGAGCGCCAGATCCATCCATCCGGTGTAGCGGTCCATACCCTCGCGGTGCATTAGCCTACTGGCGGCGGAACCGGGAGGTGATGGGGCACTCGAACGGATCGCGGGCGGAGAGCCCGACGTCGTTCAGGTAGCGGACCACAATTCCGTAGGACTTGAGCAATGACGTCTCAGTGTATGGAATCTTGTGCTCGGCACAGTATTCGCGGACGATCTCGCTCGCCTTGGCCAGATTCGGCCGCGGCATGTTGGGGAACAGGTGGTGCTCCACCTGGTAGTTCAGCCCGCCCAGCAACGAATCGATGGCCTTGCCACCGGTGATATTGCGGCTGGTCAGCACTTGGCGGCTCAGGAAGTCGGCTTTACTGTCCTTGGGCAGCACGGGCATTCCCTTGTGGTTGGGAGCAAAGGACGCCCCCATGTAGACACCAAAGACGGCCAGCTGGACGCCGAGGAATGCAAAGGCCATACCCAGCGGAAGGAACACGAAGATGGCGCCGACGTACAGGCCAAGCCGGGCGAAGACCACATACAGTTCGCGCTTGCGGCCCTTGACTGCACCCTTGGCGAACAGCGACCGGATGGAGGTGAAGTGCAGATTCACGCCCTCGAGCATCAATAGCGGGAAGAAGAGGTATCCCTGTCGGCGGGTCAGCCACCCCATGAAGCCGGACTGTTTCGCCGCGTCTTCAGGCAGGAAGGAAATCGTGTCCTGCGCGATGTCAGGATCCTTGCCGATGGTGTTGGGTTTGGCGTGGTGGCGGGTGTGCTTGTTCATCCACCACTGGTAGCTGATGCCGACGGCGGCATTGGCCAGTATCCGGCCGGCCCGGTCGTTTGCGGGGCCGGAGGCGAAGACCTGGCGATGGGAGGCTTCGTGGGCCAGGAACGCCAGCTGGGTGAAGAGGATCCCCAGCACACCGGCGATCAACAGCTGGAACCAGCTGTCGCCCAGAAGGACGAATCCGCTGACGGCGCCTCCGAGGGCCAGCGTCAGGCCGATGAAGAGCGAAATATAAAAAGAACGACGCCGGTGCAGAAGTCCGGCGTCGCGTACGGTCCGCATCAGGTTGGCGTAGCCGCTGGTGGCGGCGCTTGCCCTCGTGGTGGAGCGGACGGTGGGTTGGGGTGTTGATGGTGCAGTAATACTCATACGGTTCCTGGGGTGTTTGATTCCGACTTCCCAGCCGCGAAAACGGGCGATTGCCCTGCAGATACCTCCATCATAGCCGTTAAACCTGATCAGTGTCTGATGGGCGGCGACGCTACCCGCCAAAAGCGCGGATTCATGCCGATGCGCATGATCCGGGCGGGATGCGGTAGGCTGGACGGGTAGTAGTTGTGTTACGCATTTTATTTGTGGCACCACGATCCCATCCAAGCGGATCTTGTGCTTCTCTGAACGGCGGTCAAGAACACCGCTGCATTTGGTCCGGAAAATACCGGGTCAAAACATCCAATCTCCAGAGGAGTACAAAGTTATGGCTACAGGCACCGTTAAGTGGTTCAATTCCGAAAAGGGCTTCGGCTTCATCGCGCCTGAAGATGGCAGCGCCGACGTTTTCGCCCATTACTCGGCAATCGATGCTTCGGGTTACCGCGAACTGCGCGAAGACCAGAAGGTCGAGTTCGAAACCCAGCAGGGCCCGAAGGGCCTGCAGGCAGCGAACATCCGCTCCCTCTAAGCACCGCTTCGTCCCCGATGGCTATCGCCGCAGGGGACAGGTAAGCGTTTATTTGCACCGCAGGGCCGGTCCCATGGATATCCATGGGACCGGCCCTGCGGTCGTTAAACGGCTGGTAGATTCGTACCCATGCGCGTTCTGGTAGTCGATCACCCTCTCGTGGCCCACAAGTTGACGGTACTGCGGCAGAAAGAAACCTCTTCGCCGGTGTTCCGGCTGCTGACCGAAGAATTGGTGACGCTGCTGGCCTATGAAGCCACCCGCGATGTGCGCGTGGAGCCGACCGAAATCGAAACTCCCGTGACACGGACCATGGGCACAGGGCTGAAGAAGCCAACGCCGCTGGTGGTCCCCATCCTCCGCGCCGGGCTGGGAATGCTTGAGGGAATGACCCGGCTCGTGCCCACCGCCGAGGTCGGCTTCCTGGGAATGGCGCGCAACGAAGAAACTCTTGAAGCGATTACGTACGCCGAGCGGTTGCCGGACGACCTCACCGGCCGGCAGGTATTCGTGCTGGACCCAATGCTGGCGACCGGCGGAACCCTGCGCGAAGCAATCAAGTTCCTGTTCGAGCGTGGCGCCGCGGACGTCACCTGCATCTGCCTGCTGGCGGCACCCGAAGGGCTGGACAAGCTCACCGAAGAGCTCGACGGCCGGAACGTCACCGTGGTGCTGGCCTCCATCGACGAGCGGCTCGATGAGAACGCCTATATTGTCCCGGGACTTGGCGACGCCGGCGACCGGCTCTACGGGATAGCGGACTGAACACGAAGCAAATGCGAGGCGCTGAGGATACCTCCGCCCGGCGTGACTGCCATCACCTTTTCGCTGCAAATCTCATTATGTGGACATCTGGACACTATGTTACTTGCGAGTTGGGTTTGTTACGTTGCAAAATCAAGAGGTGAACACCACCTCCGCAGCACCTGCAGCCGCAGTTATCCGCCCCAGCTCATCCGCTGGCATGGACATGTGCTGTTGTCGAATGCACGCCTAACTTTTCCACCCCCAAAAAGTTTTCAGGCATTTGAAATTTCGCCCAATGGCGGGCTTCCACCGCCGTCACGTGTGGGCAAAACCAGCATTCCTGCCGCGTAGACGGCCATTCACAATGAGGTAGCAACATGTCAGTGTCATCTGGATACGTCCACATTTCCCTCCGCAACCGCAATAATGCAGGACCGCAGTCCCGGCAGCAGCCGGCCGGCGAGAATGCATATGGGGCAGGTCCCGAAGCGCAGGCCTACGCCCGGCCGGCCGGATATCGCCCCCTGCGGGCAGTACCATCGCAAGACTCCGCTGCGCATGCCGGCGTCGAACCGGCACCGATGACGGCACCCACCCAGGTGGTGGCGGCCAACGGCCAGCAGGGCAGCGGGGTCCGTCCGGTCTCAAACGACAACGTGGCCCGCGGTTTCGTCCTCTACCTGGGCCTCGATGAGGAAGCGGCCGCCGCCAACGGTACGACACTGACAAAGCTTGTCCAGGACATCCGCTCCTACGCCCAGTCGCTGGTGCCGGATGCCGAAAGCTACGCCGCCGTCGCGCTGGCCCCGGCTGACGCCACCGGCAGCGATATCGAGGTCGTCCGCAATGCCCTCGGCGACCCGACGGTCGCCGGCAATGTCCGCGTCGAGCCGGCCCGTACTCCGCAGCCGCCACAGGCCCCGCGGCCAACGGGGGTGTTGATCGACCTGTCCCGCCGCGAGGTGCATCTGGACGGTGACACGCTGAACCTGACCTTCAAGGAGTTCGAGCTGTTGAACTACCTGGTGGAGAACGGCCAGCGCACCGTTGCCCGCGAGGAGCTGCTCACCGGACTGTGGAGGAACTCCGACGAGGTCCCGAACGAGCGGACCATCGACGTGCACATCCGCCGCCTGCGCTCCAAGCTCGGCCGGCTGGCCAACACCGTCCGCACCGTCCGGGGCCAGGGATACCGTTTCTACGAGCACCCCGAGGTCGTCGTCTGGGCCGCCCCGGAATACTCCATTTAGCGCCGCGGCCGGTGCGGCAGTGACAGAGCGGCAGTGACAGACTGGTCGAATGAGCCAAGACCACCTGAAGAAGCTGATCCTGCTCCGGCACTCGAAAGCCTCCATGCCCGGCCATGTCGCCGACCATGAACGGCCGCTGGCCGAGCGCGGACACCGGGA
This sequence comes from Arthrobacter castelli DSM 16402, assembly GCF_000430705.1. Lineage (GTDB taxonomy): Bacteria > Actinomycetota > Actinomycetes > Actinomycetales > Micrococcaceae > Arthrobacter_C > Arthrobacter_C castelli. Next base: position 76,366 of record NZ_AUMN01000007.1, on the reverse strand, counting down.
TGCCGCGGCGGCCGGCAAGTGGCTGGTCGAGCAAGACGCTGTGCCGGATTTCATTCTCTGTTCCACGGCGCTGCGGACCCGCCAGACCTGCACGTGGATCTGCCAGGAGCTGGGGGAGAAGGCGCCGACGGCGAAGCTGGAGGACCGGCTCTACAACGTGCCGGAGACACAGATCCTGACCCTGGTCAACCACGTGCCGGAGACTGTCCGGTCGCTGCTGGTGATCACTCATCTTCCGGCCGTGCAGGCGCTGGCGCTGCGGCTGGCAGCGGATGACTCCGACCAGGAGGCCTACACCGACGTCGCCCTGCACTATGCGACCAGCGGAATCGCGGTGATGCAGCACGACCTCAAATGGGCGGAATTGGACGACCGGGACTGCACCCTGACCAGCTTCGCCGCACCCCGCGGCTGAGCGCACCCGCGGCCGGCTACAGACCGTATTCTTCGAGCAGCCGGAGCCAGATCTCACTGATCGTCGGGTAGGACGGAACCGCGTGCCACAGCCGGTGCAGCGGAACCTGCCCGACGACGGCGACGGTCGCCGCGTGCAGCAGTTCGGCCACGTCCTGGCCCACGAAGGTCATCCCGGCAATGGTCGTCCGCTCCTCGTCCACCACCATTTGCACCCATCCGGTGTAGTCGTCCGCGTGGAGCGCCGAACCGGCCACCGCAATATCCATCTGCACTGTCGAGACCCTCAGGCCCCGATCCCGGGCAGCGTCTTCCGTGAGGCCGACCATTGCCACTTCCGGGTCGGAGAACACAACTTGCGGCACGGCTGACTCGTCGGCGGTGGCCGCATACTTGCTCCATCGCTCCACCTCTTCGCCGAGCGTGCCGTGGGCGCGGGCGGCTATGGCATCACCGGCCACGCGCGCCTCGTACTTGCCTTGGTGGGTCAACGGTGCGTTGCCTGCGGCGTCGCCGACGGCATACAGCCATCCGCCCGCACCGGAAATCCTGCCCGAGGGATCCACGGAGAGGTTCCCGGCGTCGACGCCGACAGATTCCAGCCCCAGGTCCGCAGTGGCAGGACGCCGGCCCGTCGCTACCAGCAATTGATCGGCTTCCAGCGCAGAGCCGTCCCGTAGCGTCAGCGCCACCGTGCCGTCGTCGTTCCGCGCAACAGTAGCGGCTTCCGCCCCGATCCGCAGGTCAATCCCATCGGCCGCCAAGGCATCTGCCACCAGCTCCCCGGCCGGGGCGGGGAACTTGTCCAGCAGCTTCGTCCGGACAACCATTGTCACCTCCGACCCGAGCCGGGCAAAGGCCTGGGCCAGTTCCGTTCCCGCGACGCCTCCACCGATGACGGCCAGCCGCGGCGGAACCTCCCGGGCCGATGTCGCCTCCGGAGTGGTCCAATACTCGATCGTCTCCAGCCCGTCGATGGGCGGCTTGGCCGGGGTGGAGCCGGTGGCGACGACGACGGCGTGGCCGGCAGTGACGCTGGTGAGGGTGCCGTCGTCGGCGGTTACCTCCACGGTGCGTTCGCCGCTGATCCGCGCGGCACCGCGCAGCAGTTCGATGCCGGCGCCGGAAACCCACTCTTGCTGGCCCGAATCGTCCCAGTGCGAGGTGAATGAATCGCGGCGCTTCAATACGGACTGCACATTCAGCCCGTCCGTGACCGCCTCGCGGGATCCGGCCACCGCCTGTGCTCCGTGCAGGGCAATGCCGGGACGGAGCAGTGCCTTCGAGGGCATGCATGCCCAGTAGGAACACTCCCCGCCGATCAAGGCGGCTTCGACCAGAACGGCCTTTAGACCGTTCTGCACTGCGCGGCCGGCGGCGTTCTCGCCAACGGCGCCGGCGCCGATCACGATGACGTCAGTGGACAGTTGCCTGGTTTCCGAGCTCATGGGTTGAGCCTGCCACTGCCGCTGAACCGTTGGCAAGGGATCATCCCGGGCGATCAGCCCGACCGATCAGTCCCTGGCCGACTCGGCTCCCATGGCATCGGTGAACCAGCCGGTGATCGTCGCCGGGTGTGTAATCGCTGTGCCGACGACGACGGCGAATGCCCCGGCGTCGAGGGCGGCCCGCGCCTGGGCGGGGGTGTGGATACGGCCCTCGGCAATCACCGGTGGCCCGGGGGTCGCCCGCACGATGTCGCCAATCAGCTCCAGGTCGGGCCCGTCGGTGGGGGGCCTGGCCCCGGTGTAACCGGCCAGGGTGGTTCCGATGATGTCCGCGCCTGCCTCCGCCGCGGCCAGAGCGTCGTCGAGGCTGCCGCAGTCGGCCATAATCAGTGCCCGGGAGGCATCCCGGATCCGTTCGACGGTTTGCGCCAGGGTCAACCCATCCGGGCGGTGGCGCCGGGTTCCGTCGAGTGCCACGATGTGGGCCCCGGCCTCGGCCACCGCCAGGGCGTGGCGCAGGGTGGGGGTGATGAAGACCCCGTCCCAGCCGTCCTTCCATAACCCGATGACGGGCACGTCCACCGCGGAGCGGGCGGACTCGATGTCGGCCACGCCCTGCACCCGGACTGCGGCCGCGCCTCCGATGACTGCCGACTGTGCAACCTGGGCAGTGGTCTTCGGATCCCGCATCGGTTCACCGGGGTAGGCCTGGCAGGAGACGACGAGCTGCGAGCGGAGTTTTTCAAGGCGGAGCATTAGGGCCCATCTGACGTGTGCTGTGAATTGAAGGCGTGCCTGGCGGCGCCGATGATGGCGGAGGCAGGCCCCAGGCGGGCACCAATGATCGGAATGTCGCAAAGCGGATCCATCAATTCCGCCCGGCCGGCCTTGAGTAGGGGGTCCCACCAGAGTGGGCCGGCGGCTGCCAGTCCTCCGCCGACGACGATGACGTCCGGATCGAGTACGTTGGCCAGGCCGCCGAGCGCCTGGCCGGTGGCCCGGGCGGCTGTCGTGACGGCGTCGACCGCTGCCCTGTGGCCAGTGGAGTCCTGCCCGGCGGCGCCGGCTTCCGAGGCGAGTGCACAGACGGCTCGTGCGTCCCGGATTGAAGCGTCACCGCCGAGGCGCAGGAAGTGTTGATGCAGCGCCGGCCCTGATGCGATGGCTTCGACATGGCCGGCCCGCCCGCAGCTGCAGGGCAGGCCGGCGGCGTCAGGGGAAGCAATATGCCCGATGTGTCCGGCAACGGACCGGGCTCCGGACAGCGGTATCCCGTTGTTGATCAGCGATCCACCGACTCCCGTGCCAATGGAGGCGAGCAGCATGCTGCCGGCATCGCGGCCCGCACCCTGCCACGCTTCGCCCAGCGCATGGGCATGCACATCGTTGATGACCGAAGCCGTCAACGATGTGCGGGTGGCCAGTCCGGTGGCGATATTGGTTCCCGCCCAGTCCGAGATGGCATCAGTGGAGGAAATGACGACGCCGGAAGCGGCATCGACCACCCCGGCCGCACCCACCCCGACGGCGGAAACCGGTCCGCCGCCATCGGCCTCCAGCCGGTCGGCCAGGCGGCGGACCAGGGTGGCGGTTGCGTCCAGTACCGCTTCGCCCCCGGCCCGGTTGAGGGTGGGGATTTCCTCGATGAACCGCACCCGACCATCCGCCCCGACCGCTCCGGCAGCCGTCTTGGTGCCGCCGAGGTCCACGCCGATGACACACCGGCCGGCGGTTGGTGCCTGGGCTGCTCGATGCTCAGAGCAGGCCATTGCGCACCAGGATCTGCTTGATCCGGTCCGTCTCGTCGTCGTCAAGCGCCAGCATGGGGGTGGACATTTCATTGGAGTCGATGATCCCCAGCAGCATCAACGCGGTCTTGAAGGCGCCCAGGCCGGCGGCTCCGGCCGATACCCGTCCGGGCTTGGGCGTGTAGGCGATGTTGAACAGATCGGCCAGCCGGGCTTGCTCGTGAGCTGCCTTGGCCCAGTCCCCGTCCTGTGCGGCTGAGAACAATCGCCTGTAGCCCTCCGGATCGACGTTGCCCAGGCCGGGCACGATTCCCTGTGCCCCGGCGAGCAGAGCACCGTCGGCCACGATCTCGTGACCGGTGAAGATGTCGAAATGCGCGATCCCCTTGGCGGCCATCAGCAGGTGCCGGAAAGCGACGTCGTCGCCGGAAGAATCCTTGACGCCGGCGATCACCCCATCGGCTCCAAGCTGCACCAGCAGGTCGGTGGGCAGCTTAAAGTGGGTGCGGACCGGAATGTCGTAGGCAAAGACCGGAAGATCGAGGGCGCTGTGCACCGTACGGAAGTGGGTTTCCGTTTCCCCAGCATTGGTGAGGGCGTAGAAAGGAGATGTCACAACCAAGGCGTCGGCTCCGTTGCGCACGACTCGCCGGCCCTCTTCGATCACCCTGTTGGTGGTCTGCTCGTTGGCGCCGACCATCAGCGGCACCTGTGAGGCATTGACGGCGGCGGCGGTCTTCACGACCATGTCCCGTTCGTCGTTGGTCATGTAGGGCACCTCGGCAGACGAGCCGAGGACGAACAGGCCGTCGACTCCGCCATTCAGCAGATGCCCGATCAACCGTTCCAGGGAGGGGAGATCGATCTGTCCCTCGGCGGTGCGGGGGGTGACGACTGGCGGGATAACTCCCTGGTAGCGGCGGGCGGGATTCATATGGTGTTACTCCAAGCAGTAGAAAGCGATAGAAAAGTGATGCCGATGCGGCCCCACGCGCGGTTTTATTCCTTCGTGGCTCCTGCCGTGAGGCCGCCGACGATGAAGCGCTGGAGCCCGGCGAAAATGACGATCACCGGCAGCGCGGCGATAGTGGCCACAGCCATCAGGTCGGCCCATCGTGTGCCGTACTGGCCGATGAACCGATTCAGCGCCACCGAAATGGGCTGCAGTTCCTCGCTGGTGGCCAGGGTCAGCCCGAACACGAACTCGCCCCACGCCGTGACGAACGCAAGCGCGCCAACGGTGATGAGTCCCGGCCGGATCAGCGGCAGCACGATGCGCCGGAACACGGCAAAGGGCGTGCAGCCATCGACCCGCCCGGCGTCCATGAGTTCACCGGGTACGGACAGGAAGAAGGGGCGCAGGATGATAATCGCGAAGGGTAGAGCCAGCGCGGTATTCGCCAGGATCAGTCCGGCATATGTGTCCACCAGGCCGACATCGGTGAAGATGACGAACAACGGCAGCGCCAGGTTGATGGTCGGCAACATTTGCGCCAGCAAAAGGACCAGCGAAATCAGCACGGTGAACCGCAGTCGCAGCCGCGCCAACGCGTAGGCCGCCGGGGTGCCCAGCACCAGTGTCAGGAATAAGGTGCCGGTGGCGATAACCAGGCTGTTGAGCAGGGCACGGAGCACCGGCGGACTTTGGAAAACCGATTCGATGTAGGAGCCAAACACCACCGGTGAGGGGAACAATTCCGGGGGAATGCTGAAGACGTCGCCCCGCAGCTTCAGGGACGTGGATACCATCCAGAACACCGGAAAGAGATAGACGAGGACAATCAACAGTCCGACGGCGGCCTTCCCGTACTGGGTGGTCCGCTTGCGCCGGGCGAAGCGGTCCTGCCCCTGTTCGGCCGTGTCGGGCTGCTGGTCGAGCGTTGCCATATCAGGCAGCCTCCTCTTTGCGGGTCATCCAGAAATACAGCAGAGCCATCACGATGGAGATAATGATCAGCACCGTGGAGGCCACGGCACCATCGCTGAACTCGAAGAAGTTGAACGCCTTGTCGTAGGCGTAAATGGGCATGATTCCGGTGGCGTCCCCGGGGCCGCCTTTGGTCATCACGTAGATGTTGTCGAATGTCTTGAAGGTGAAGATAAAGCTGAGCAGCAAGACTGTCAGGGCCACCGGCCGCATCATCGGCAACGTGACGTGGCGGAAGCGTTGCCAGGCGTTGGTGCCGTCGATCTTGGCTGCTTCATACAGCCCCGGCGGGATACCCTGCAGTCCGGCCAGCAGCAGAATCATCACGAACGGACTGGTCACCCACACGGTGGAGATGATCACGCTGATCATTGCCGTGGGGCCATGGATCAGCCAGTGGACCGGTTCATCGATAATGCCGATTCCTTGCAGCAGGGCGTTGACGATGCCGCTGTCGCCCTGCAGCATCCACCGCCAGACCGTGCCGCTGACCACCGACGGGAGGACGTAGGTGACCAGCAGCACCGCGCGCATGGTGCCGCTGCCGGGAAACGCCCTGTCGAAAAAGAGTGCCAGGCCGTAGCCAATCAGGAAGGCAAAGAGGATGGAGCCGCCGGTGTAGAGCAGCGAAATCCACAATGAATGCCAAAAGGCGGGTTGGCTGAACGCATCGAAGTAGTTCTGCAGCCCGACAAAGGGGCGCTCGCCGGCGAGGAAGTTACTCAAATGCACATCGTGCAGGCTGAGATTCAGGTTATAGAACAGCGGGTAAATCATCAGCAGGCCGATGAACAATACTGCCGGCAATACGAAGAGGTATTTACCCAGCCGGCTCTCGCTCAACTGGCGGCGTGTCCGTTCGGGCTTCACTACGGGTTTGCGGGGTTGCCTGCCACGTTCGGGGATGTCCCGGGGCGTGGCCGTAGCGGATTGGTCCATCACTGGTTCAGGCCGCCATCAACTTATCGATCTTCTGCTGTGTCTGCTTCAGGGCTCCGCTCACTGAGGCGGAACCGCTGATCGCCAGTTGAATAGCCTCCTGGATGTAGGTGAAGATTTCGTTCGAGTTCACCGCCACATCGCCCTCGGGCGCCCAGGCCGTGGCCAGCTGGTCGACGAAAACGCTCCAAATCGGATCCTCGGACCACAGCGGATCCTGGGCCAGATCCTTCCTCGCCGGGAGCTTATTCCGCTCCGGCAGGTACTTCTTCAGCACGTCGGGGTGCTGCATGTAAGTCATCAAGTCCCAGGAGGCGTCGACGTCGTCAGCCCCGGAGGTGATGATCAGGTTCTCCGCGCTCAGGAAGCTGGCACGCACCTTGTCCTTGGGCAGCAGCGCGACCTTCCAGTTGAGGTCGGGCGCTTCCTCCTTGAGCACGTTCACGTAGGAGGCGGATTGCAGCATCATGGATGCCCTGCCGGCCTTGAACCGGTTGTAGGTGTCTTCCTCGATCCATTCCAGGACGCTGGCTGACGTGGCTCCGGACTTCACCAAATCGACCCACTGCTGCAGGGCGGCTTCACCGGCCGGACTCGCGACCTTGGTGATGTCGCCGCCGGCGGCGAGGAACCGGATGACCCATGCCGTGGCCCCCTGGACGCCTTCGACGGCGCTGAAGGCGAAGCCGATCCGGTCACCTTGGGAGAGTTGTTCAGCCATGGTGCCCAGCTCTTTCCAGGTCTTCGGCGGCTCGAATCCGGCCTCCTTGAAGTGGTCCACGTTGTACCAGAGGACGTAGCAGTCGGCCACGTGGGGCAGGGCATAGTTGCTGTCTTCGTACACTGTCGAGCCCCAGCTGGTCTCGAAGTATTTGCCTGACTTGCCCCAATCCTCCACCTGGCTGGTCAGTTCCCGGGCCACGCCGGCCTGGGCGAATTTGCCGGTGTCGAAGGCATTGACCAGGGCGATATCGGGCAGGTCGCCGCCGGCACCGGACTGCAGCAGCAGCCGGTTGAATTCGCCGAAGGTGACAAAGCGCTTATCCACCTTTACGCCCTTGTTCGCCTTCATATACCTCTCGTAGAGGTCTTGAAGGGCGCGGCCGTAGATGCTGTCCGGCGGGCCGTAGTAGTCCCAGATCTCGATGGTGGCCCCATCGCCGCCGCCCCCGCCGCTTGAGCCGGGGCCGCACCCGGTGATTCCGAAGATCGCCGCACCGGCTCCTCCGATTCCTGCGTAGCGGAGCAGATCCCTGCGGGATAAGGATGTGAATGTCGATTTCATCTGGCTGGACTCCTGATCGAGTGGAAAAATCCAAGGAGATCAGACATCTGACGTCTGATCGCGGTATGCTGTGAGTCTAAACACATTTCTGCAGGAGGGCAAGAGTCGCCATGACCCAAACTTCACTCACCAACCAGTCCGGGCCGGATCCCCTGGCCAAGGGAACGACAGTGACTGACCGGATTAAGAGCTACATTTTGCAGAACCACTTGGGCCCGGGGGACCTGCTGCCCACCGAGGCCGAGATATGCAAGGCGCTGGAAGTGAGTCGCTCCAGCGTGCGGGAGGCTGTCAAGACTCTTGATGCGCTGGATATTGTCGAGGTGCGGCACGGGCACGGAACCTATGTGGGTGAACTGTCGATGTCGGCGCTGGTGGAAAGCCTGACCTTCCGGGCCATGCTAAGCAGCAGGGACGACCTGGCGGCGTTGGAGGAGCTCATCGATGTGCGGCAAATGCTGGAGCAGGGTCTGGCTTCCCGGATCGTGAGCTCGTTTGACGATGCCCTGCACGAGGCGCTGAACGATGAGGTGGCAGAGATGAAAGGCCTGGCCGCCCGGGGCGAGTCGTTCGTGGACCAGGACCGCCGTTTCCATCTGCTCCTGATGGGGCCCTTGGAAAACCAGCTCATCGCCCAGCTCACCGGCGCGTTCTGGGACGTCCAGTCGATCGTGGCGCCAAGACTCGGTGCCTCTCCGGCCGATGCGCGGACGACCGCCGAAGCGCACGGGAATATCGTTGAGGCCGCCGCACGCGGCAGCGTGCCCGAATTCATCCAGGCCGTCGCCGAGCACTACGAGCCGGTCCGCCGCCAGATTGCGACCCAGATCGCCGGGCCGGATCAAGGTTCGGCCGCAGGGAAGTAGGACATGGCGGGCGCCGGGCCCGGCATGGAAAAAGCCGCCTGCCAACCGGCAAGCGGCTTGTTCTGTCCTGGTTCCGTGCGCCCGACAGGATTCGAACCTACAACCTTCTGATCCGTAGTCAGATGCTCTATCCGTTGAGCTACGGGCGCATGGCCATCGAAGGCCGTAGACCACTCTAGCGTGTTTCGATTTTCATGGCGAATCCCGGCCCCGGCACCTTGGGCAACTATACCGGTCTACGTGACCTTGATCACAAAAATATGTCGTACTTATGCCCTGCAACCCCGGCATGGTGCGAAAGTCACCCCGCGGAGCTGCCGCCTGCCCCAGACTACTCCTCTTTGGAGCGCCCGTTCGGCCCATAGCATTTGAAGCACCTCATGGGACCAACGAAGGGACAAATCATGGCCGAGGCTTCGCGTCAACTTCTGATGGAAGATTCCGTCGACCCGGCTGCCGCGCCGCAGCCCGCACCGCACGCGCATACCAATGCGCCCACCACCCATGAAGAGCTGCTTGGCTGGGTCGCCGAGGTGGCGGAATTGGCCCGGCCGGACAGCATCTATTGGGTCGATGGTTCTTCCGAAGAGTATGCCCGGTTGACCGATCAGCTGGTCGAGGCCGGGACGTTGACGCGGCTCAACCCGGACACGTTCCCCAACTCGTTCGCGGCGTTCTCCGACCCCAAGGATGTCGCCCGCGTGGAGGAGCAGACCTTCATCTGTTCCGAGCAGGAACGCGACTCCGGTTTCACCAACAATTGGTTGGAACCGTCGCAGATGAAGGCGAAGTTGAACAGCCTGTTCGACGGCGCCATGCGTGGCCGGACGATGTATGTAATTCCGTTCGTCATGGGTCATCTGGATGCCAAGGATCCGAAGTTCGGCGTCGAAATCACCGACAGCGCCTATGTGGTCGCCTCGATGCGCATCATGGCCAGGATCGGCCAGGACGTGCTGGACCGGATGACTGAGCTGGATGCGTCATATGTTCCGGCGCTGCACTCCGTTGGCGCCCCGTTGGAGCCCGGCCAGCAGGACGTGGTGTGGCCGTGCAACGAGGACAAGTGGATCGTGCACTTTCCGGAGGAGCGTTCAATCGTCTCGTACGGATCCGGCTATGGCGGCAACGCCCTGCTGGGTAAAAAATGCTTCTCGCTGCGGATCGCCTCGGCCATGGCCAAGGACGAGGGCTGGCTGGCCGAGCATATGCTCATCCTGAAGATGACCCGCACGGCCGACCGGAAGACGCATTACATCTGTGCGGCTTTCCCCTCGGCCTGCGGCAAGACCAACCTGGCACTGCTGGACCCGACCATCGACGGCTGGGAAGTTGAAACGCTCGGCGACGACATCAGCTGGCTCCGCATCGGCGATGACGGGCAGTTGCGTGCGGTCAACCCCGAGACCGGCCTGTTCGGGGTGGCACCGGGCACCGGCTGGGGCACCAATCCCAATGCCATGCGCGGCATCGCGAAGGGCAACTCCATCTTCACCAATGTGGCGCTGACCGACGACGGCGGCGTCTGGTGGGAGGGGATGAGCGAGGAAACCCCGGACCACCTGATCGATTGGAAGGGAAACGACTGGACTCCGGAATCGGATCAGCCGGCCGCGCATCCCAACTCGCGGTTCTGCACGCCGATCGACCAACTGGACATGATCGCGCCCGAGTACGACGACCCGGAAGGCGTACCGCTGTCGGCCATTCTCTTCGGCGGGCGTCGCAAGACAACCATCCCGCTGGTGACGCAGTCACGGGATTGGACGAACGGCGTCTTCATGGGATCCACGCTGTCCTCCGAGACGACGGCGGCCGCCTCCGGAAAAGTGGGCGTGGTCCGCCGCGATCCGATGGCGATGCTGCCGTTCATCGGGTATGACGCCGGCGACTACCTGCGGCACTGGCTCTCGATGCCGGAGCGCACCGACGAGAACAAGCTGCCGAAGATTTTCCTGGTCAACTGGTTCCGCCGCGCTTCCGATAACAGCTTCCTGTGGCCCGGATTCGGAGAAAACTCGCGAGTCATCCAGTGGGTCATCGACCGGGTGGAGGGCAAAGCGGATGCCGTTGAGACCCCGATCGGCCAGGTTCCGACCCCGGATGGGCTGGAGCTGACTGGCCTGTCGACCACCCCCGAACAGGTCAAGGCGGCAGGCGCCGTCGACGACGGCGAATGGCAGGCCGAACTGGCCGATATTGAAAGCTGGTACGAGCGGTTTGGCGACTCCCTGCCGACGGTGTTGAGGCAACAACTGGACGGATTGCACGAACGGTTCTCCCGTTAGTCACCGGCTCACGTGAGACCGGCCAAAGCGCAGTGCCCTTCCCCGCCACGGGAGGGGCACTGCGCGTTTAAATCCCTCTTCGATGGCCGCGGCGCACGCGTTCGATTACTGGACACCGGTTACGGGTAACGGGCAGACTAAAAATCCACCGTACTCACGCCACTATCGCGGAGAAAGGGCAATGGAGCACCTTAGACGGTTCGTTCGCGAACTCCTCAAGGCGCTGAGAAACCTCCTGCCTATCGTGCTCGTCGTCGTGCTGTTCCAGCTGCTGGTCTTCCAATCGATGCCCGATGATCCAGTGACCCTGGCCGTAGGACTCCTCGTCGTGGCGGTGGGCATCGCACTGTTCCTCTACGGCCTGGATTTGAGCGTTTTCCCGGTCGGGAAGAATCTGGCCAATCAGTTCGTCCGCCGCGGTGCGCTCTCCCTGTTGCTGCCCTTCGGGTTTGCCATCGGGTTCGCCGCCTCCATCGCGGAACCCGCGGTGATCGCCGTAGCCGAACAGGCGCAGCTGGTCAGCGACGGCCGGATCGACTCGCTGGTGCTGCGCTTTGTGATTGCCACCTCGGTGGGCCTGGTCCTGATCCTGGGCATCCTGCGCGTGCTGCGAGGGTGGGCAGTGCACAAACTGCTGATCGGCGGATATGCCCTGGCGCTGCTGCTCAGTTTCGTGGCGCCGCGGGAGATTATCGGTCTGGCCTACGACTCGGGCGGGGTCACAACCAACATCGTCAGTGTTCCGCTGATCGCCGCGATCGGTCTGGGGCTGGCCAATTCCATCCGGGGGCGCAGCCTGCTGGCAGACGGCTTCGGCCTGGTGGCGCTGTGCGTAATGGTTCCCATGATTGGAGTCCAGCTGTACGGCATCTGGGTCTACACCTTCGGCGGTGCCGGTGCGGGGGCCGTGGCGGAGTCCGGCGGAGGCGCGGGAATCTCTGTGCTTGGGGTGATCCTTGGCCTGGCCGAAACGTTCCGGGAAGTCCTGCCGATCGTGGCAGTGGTGCTGTTCTTCCAGTTCGTGGCGCTGCGGCGGCGACTGTCCCATCCGGTCAGAGTCGTCGTCGGGTTCGCCATGGTCGTCGTCGGCCTGCACGCCTTCGTCATGGGGCTCAAGCTCGGCCTGTTCCCGCTGGGAAGGGTCATGGCGGAGCAGTTGATCGAACAAGGCATGCCGGTCCTGATCCTGCTCTTTGCCCTGCTCATCGGTTTTGCCACCACGATGGCCGAACCCGCACTTGTGGCCATCGGCGAACAGGCACACGAGGCTTCTCCCGGGAAAATCAGCGCATCCGGCATCCGAATCATCGTCGCCGTGGGAGTGGCGCTCGGCATCGCATTCGGGGTCTACCGGATCCTGGTGGGAGGACCCTTCCATTACTTCATCATGTCCGCCTACCTGCTGGCGATGGTGCTGGTGATCTTCGCACCGAAGTACATCGTCCCCTTGGCCTTTGACCTGGGCGGAGTCACGACGTCGGAAGTTACGGTCCCGCTGGTCACCGCCCTTGGTATCGGGTTGGCCAGGGCTATCGAAGGGCGGGACGTCTTGATCGATGGATTCGGACTGATTGCGTTTGCCTCAATATTTCCCGTGATCTCCGTCATGATCTATGCCATCATGATGGAGAGATTTCCGCGGCTCCGGAAGGAAGTGTCGTGAAATTTACGGCCATAGTTGTCATTGCCCCGGACGACTATGAAGATAAGGCGATTGAGTACGCTCAACGGGCCGGTGCCACAGGTGTGACGATCCTGGCCGGCAAGGGCATCGGAGGGGAAGCCAAAAAATCATTCCTCGGGCTGACCTTTGAGGGAACCCAATCCGTGCTTTTGATGGTGGTGGGCAGGCACCTGGCCGCTCCAATCCTCAAGGAACTGCATCCGCTGCTGGCCAAGGGCGGCAAGTCCCGGGGGCTGGCATTCGCGATTCCGATCGAGCACCTGACCGGCATCGACTTGCGCCAGGTCGGTAAATTCGAGGAGCGTCTGCGCCGCGAAGACGAGTGAAGCAGGCCGGCCGGGCACTTTATGAGGAGGAAAGAGATGCTCACTGTCAAAGACGTCATGGTTCCAAAGGTCGTCACCATCTCGCCGTACAGCACCCTGCGCGAGGCAATTGCCGCGATGAAGGACCGCCAGGTGAAGAGTCTTGTGGTGGACGGGCAACACCCTCATGACGCCTACGGCCTGCTGACATACAGCGAACTGCTCCACACCGTCGTCGCCGAGGAAGGGGACGTGGATCTGCTCAACGTCTACGACGCCGCCACCATCCCGGCTATCACCGTCGGCGCGGACCTGTCGCTGCGCCAGGCCGCGGCGCTGATGAGCCGCTATCACCTCAACCGGCTGGTCGTGGTCGAGGGGAATCATCTGGTCGGGCTGCTGGCTATGAACGACATCCTGGCCAGGTTGATGGAGGACATGGTGTGACCGCCGTATTCGCAGTGATTTCAGTCTTCCCAGACTTGCCGTCCCGCGCCTTCCCACTGCGGTTCGGCGAAGGTCCAGGAACTGTCTTCCTGCTGTGAGTACGCCTGGACGGCTGCGACCGCAACTCCCTGGGAATGTTCGGTCGCGACAAAGATCGCATCGGTGGCTTCGTCGGGCAGATGCACATCCGAGACCACGGCAACCGCGCGGTGTTCACTGCGCTGTTCGCCGAGCACCTTGTACAGGTCGTTGATCATCATGTCGGCGTCGACATCCTCGTCGTCATTGGCCGGTGAGACAGCGACCATGCGGATGCCGCCGTCGTTGCCCACCACTAAAGCAGCCGGCAGGAAGGCGCCCTGGTCCTCGAGTTGTTCCTGGGCCATGCCCAGGGCTGTGCCCATTAGTTTGTTCAAGTCTTCCTGCACCCAGGCCGACGGATCAGTTCCGCCGTCGGCCGCAGGCTCTGGTTGCTCTGAGCTCACGTATTCCGTACCAATCCGAGAACGTCATCGCGTACGTTCTCCATCGTGGGCTGATCCACGGCTTCAACGTTCAGCCGCAGGTATGGCTCGGTGTTCGAAGCCCGCAGGTTAAACCACCATTGGCCATCTTCGCGGATAAACGTCAGCCCGTCGAGCTCATTAACCGCTACACCGTCCCGGGCATAGGACTGGCGCACCCGGGAGACGGCGGCGGGGACGTCTTCGATGCGGGAATTGACTTCCCCGCTGGCGACGTAGGGATCATAGTCGGCCGCGAGCGCCGAGAGCGGGGTCTGAGTTTCGCCCAGGGCGGCCAGCACATGCATGGCGGCCAGCATTCCGGTGTCGGCGTTGTAGAAGTCCCGGAAGTAGTAGTGCGCGGAGTGTTCGCCGCCGAAGACCGCGCCCTCGGCAGCCATCAGCGCCTTAATGAACGAGTGCCCCACCCTGGTCCGCACCGGGCGCCCGCCTGCAGCGGTGACCAGCTCGGGCACCGCCTTGGAGGTGATGAGGTTGTGGATGATCACCGGCGTCTCCTCCGGCGGGCGCAGGTTGCTGCCCCGCCGGGCGCGGGCGATTTCGCGCAGCGCCACCAGCGCGGTGATGGCGCTGGGGCTGACCGGAGAGCCGTTTTCGTCGATCACGAAGCAGCGGTCCGCATCGCCGTCGAACGCCAGCCCAATATCGGCACCGTGTTTGACGACGGCGTCCTGCAGGTCCCGCAGATTCTCCGGTTCCAGCGGATTGGCCGGATGGTTGGGAAACGAGCCGTCCAACTCGAAATACAGCGGCACGATCTGAAGCGGCAGCGGACCCAGGATGGCTTCCCCCAGCACCGCCGGCGTCGTCAATCCGGCCATTCCATTGCCGGCGTCGACCACCACCTTGAGCGGGCGGGAGTCGCTCAAGTCGACCAGTGAACGGAGGTAGTCGGCGTAGTCGCCCAGCACGTCATGGACCCCGATGCCGCCCGGGGTGTCCGCCACCGGGATGGAGGACGCCAGATACGCCTCGGCCTGCTCGCGGATTTCGACCAGCCCGGTCTCGGACGAGACGGGGACGGCTCCGGCTTTGGCCAGCTTGATTCCGTTGTACTCGGACGGATTGTGGCTGGCGGTGAACGTCGCGCCGGCCGCGCTCAGGGCGCCGCAGGCGTAGTAGAGCTCGTCCGTGGAAATCTGTCCGAGCAGCTGCACTTCCGCACCCCGGGCCGCGGCGCCGTTGGCGAAGGCGCGGCAGAAGCCGGGGGAGGAGGGGCGCATATCGCCGCCGACCAGCACGTTCTGTCCGGCCAGCTGAAGGACCTCGACGAATGCGGCGCCGATAGCCTCCACGATGTCCTCGGTGATGGTCTCACCGACGATGCCCCGGATGTCGTAGGCCTTGAAAGACGGAGAAAGGTCATTGGTTGTGCTCACCAGCCCAGCCTAATCCGTAAACCGCCCCGCTGGGGGGTTATCCACAGCGGTCCGTCCGGGGAGGAATTTTGCCGGGGGCGGCTGAGAGACTGGCAGCATGGTTGAAACAGGAACAACGCCAGCAGCACCGACGACGGCGGCGGCGACGACGACGGCGGAGGCGGGCACTGACGGTGCTGATGGAGGGACATTGCAGGCCGAGGCGACAGAGCTGCTGCGGCGGCTGGTCGGTTCCACCGCAGCGGAATTCCATCCCGGGCAGTACGAGGCGGTGCACGCCCTGGTGGCCGAGGGACGCCGCGCGCTGGTGGTGCAGCGGACCGGATGGGGAAAATCAGCTGTCTATTTCGTTTCCAGCCTGTTGCTGCGCGCCCGCGGTGCGGGCCCGACGCTGATTGTCTCGCCCCTGCTCGCACTGATGCGCGACCAGGTGGCGGCTGCCGAACGGGCCGGCGTGCGCGCGATGGCCATCAACTCGGCCAACCAACACGAGTGGGATGAGATCCGCCAGCGGCTCGAGGCCGACCAGGTGGACGTGCTGCTGGTTTCTCCCGAACGGCTCAATAATCCCAGGTTCAGGGACGAACAGCTGCCCGACCTGGTTGGCCGGATGGGTCTGCTGGTCATCGACGAGGCACACTGCATTTCCGACTGGGGTCATGACTTCCGCCCAGATTACCGCCGAATCAGGGACCTGATCGACCGGTTGCCGGCATCCGTTCCGGTGCTCGCGACGACGGCGACGGCCAATTCGAGGGTGGTGCGCGACATTGAGGAGCAGCTGGGCGGCGAATCGTTGAGCATCCGCGGACAGCTTGCCCGCGACTCACTGCGGTTGGGCGTATTGCGGCTGCAGTCCACTAAGGACCGGTTGGCATGGCTGTTATCCAACCTGGAGTCGCTGACCGGATCCGGCATCATTTACACCCTGACCGTATCTGCGGCCGAAGACACCGCCCGGTTGTTGGCCGAGGCCGGACACAACGTGCTGGCCTACACCGGCCGGACAGATCCGGCCGACCGGGAGGAAGCCGAGCGACGGCTCAAGGCCAACGAGGTCAAGGCGCTGGTGGCGACCAGTGCCCTGGGCATGGGGTTCGATAAACCGGACCTGGGGTTCGTCGTGCATCTCGGGGCCCCTTCATCGCCGGTGGCGTACTACCAGCAGGTGGGCCGCGCGGGACGGGCCACCGACAACGCGGATGTGCTGCTGCTTCCCGGTGCCGAAGACCGCGACATTTGGCGCTATTTCGCCACTGCATCCATGCCTTCCGAGGAGAAGAGCAACCACGTGCTGCGCGCCTTGGAGGAGGCGCCGAAGCCACTGTCGTCGTCGGCGCTTGAAGCATTGGTGAACCTGCGTCGCACTCCCTTGGAGCTGCTGCTCAAGGTGCTCTCCGTGGACGGGGCCGTGGAACGGACCGCGGGCGGGTGGACATCCACCGGCGCGGGATGGACGTACGATCATCCCCGGTACCAGCGCATCGCAGAGGCCAGGGAACGCGAGCAGCAGTCGATGCTCGACTATGAAGCGATGGACGGCTGCCGGATGCAGTTCCTCACCACGGCATTGGACGACGATACGGCCGGGCCATGCGGGCGGTGTGACAACTGCGCCGGCGCCTGGTTTCCCACTCAGATCGGTGAAGACGCGGCCGGGGCGGCCGGCGACTCCCTGCAGCGGGCCGGCGTCGCACTGGAACCGCGGGCCATGTGGCCGCAGGGCATGCCGCGCCTGAGCATCGATGTGAAGGGCAAGATCCCGGAGAGCGAACGATTGGAACGCGGCCGCGCGCTGGCCCGGCTCACCGATCTGGGCTGGGGCACCTCCCTCCGGGAGGTCTTTGCCGCCGGGGCGGCGGACCGTGACATCGACGCGGCTATGCTCAAGGCCTGCGTTGGCGTACTGGCGCAATGGGATTGGAGTGAGCGGCCCGTTGCGGTGGTCAGCATTCCCTCGAGGAGCAAACCGCAGATAGTCGAGTCCCTGGCGCGAGGACTCGCCGGCGTCGGACAATTGCCGTACCTGGGCGCGCTCACCATGGAAATGGACGGGCCCCTGGGCGAACCCGGAGGAAACAGCGCCTTCCGGCTCGGAGCCGTCTGGGAGATGTTCACTGTCGGGGACGGTCTCGCCGAATCCCTGCAGGCGTATTCAGGACAGCCGGTGCTGCTCGTCGACGACCAGGTGGACAGCCGCTGGACCATGACCGTTGCCGGCAGGGCGTTGCGACGCGCAGGGACCGGACCTGTGCTGCCCTTCGCGCTCGCGGTGAAGGGGTAGGCAGCAGGCACAGGCGTCCGACGGTTCCGCTGCTTCCGGCCGCCCGGCACATCTCTTGATGCTCGGAGTCGAGTGTGCGAGCTTCGGATATAACACCAAATGCCGCGGCCTTGTAGGGGAACGCTGCTGCGGCCCGTCACGGCGGGATGGATGACTATGGATGATGAACGGCTCAAAGTAGTGACAGGTGACATCACCGTCCAGGACGTGGATGTGATCGTCAACGCGGCGAACGGCTCGCTGCTCGGCGGCGGTGGAGTGGACGGAGCCATCCATTCGGCCGCGGGGCAGGGGCTGCTGGAAGAATGCAGGACGCTTGGCGGATGCGGCGTCGGCGAAGCCAAAGCGACGGCCGGCTACCAATTGGCCGCCGCTCACGTGATCCACACCGTGGGGCCGGTCTACGGCAGGCACGACGGCGCCGAACCTGACCTACTGGCCGCCTGTTATCGCAACAGCCTGTCCCTGGCCGACGAACTGGGCGCAACCAGCATCGCCTTTCCCGGGATCTCCACCGGGGTGTACGGATACCCGAAGCACGAGGCGGCGGACATCGCCGTCGGAACTATCCGGGAATACTTGCGGTCCCACCCCGGCAGCAGCCTGGCCGACATTCGGCTGGTGGCATTTTCAAAGTCCGATGCGCAGATAATTTCTCCCGCCTTGCTATAGCCGTACGTCGCTGGTCACAGTACGATTAACGCAGGTGTACAGAGGGGGCTGTTGCATGTCATCAAGTCTCGAACCGGCGTCTTCCGGAAAGTCCGTAACACCGTCCCGCGAGGGCCGGCACAAGGCGTCGTCATCGATATTGGCCGGCGTGCCGAAACTCGCTCCGGCAGTTGGGCTGTCGTGTGGCGTGCTGCTTGGGGCCGGACTGTTGTTCCAGGGCCCGCCAGTGCAGCATCAGCCGGCACCGGGTGCGGCCACGACGGTGTCACCGGCCTCAGTAACCGCATCGCCGTCGGTGCACCTCTCCTTCGATCGGACCTCAACGCTCTTCTCCCAGCCCGGGTCAGGCTGGAAGGCCGGCGGCAGCGCCGGGCAGGGCTGGGGCGCCGGGGGCTTTCCCGGGTCAGGCTGGGGAGCTGAAGGTGTTCCCGGGTCGGGCTGGGGCTCCGTTGGCGGATATGGACAACCTGCCAGCGCCGTTAACGGAGACTTGTCCGCCGTCGTCCAATACGCGTATGCGGGACTCGGCCATCCCTATGTGTGGGGAGGCACCAGCTTCGCCAACGGCTGGGACTGCTCGGGGTTTGTGCAGTGGGCCTACGCGCAGGCCGGTATTGCGCTGCCGCGGGTCAGCCAGTGGGAGGCCTTGACGCCGACGACGACGCCGTCCCCGGGAGATCTGGTGACCCAACGCCCGGACGGGCCAAACCACTGGGCGCACGTCGGAATCTACGTGGGCAACGGGATGATGATCAGTGCGCTCAATCCTCAGCAGGGCACGATTTTGCACTCGGTCGGCCCGCCCGGTACGTCGTGGTTCTTCACCACCAACGTGTCCGCCGGTCCAGAGTCTCCCGACTCGTTGCCGGCACCGTGGCAGCCTCCGGTTCAAGCATCCGCGCCCCAGCAAGGCGGGCCACCTGAGGCCCCCACAGTCGGGGACTCCAAGGACCAGAACAACGCGTCTGACCCGAAGCGGGACAAAGATCCAGCCCCCAAGCGGGACGACGAGCCGCGCACGAAACGGGACAGTGCGCCCGCTCCGAAGCATAAGGACACGTCACCCCGGAACGACCCGCCTGCGCAGGCGAGTCTCCGTCCGGCACCGGAACAGGAGCGGACCGGCGGAGGAGACCGGCACGACCGACATGGTGAGAACGACACTCAGCAGGACGAAGACCGGCAGCCGGAGCAGAGTAATGAGTCCCATTTGGATTCGGGTGAGGACGACCGGGGCCAGGAACAGGACCAGGAACAGCACCCGAAGCCGAGTCCCGCCCTGCCCACGGACGGGGCCGATAATCCTGACGACCAGGGGGGCGGCGACAACTCCGATGTCGAGGAAGGCGCCGCCGCCGACAAGTCCGAGACAGACCCCTCTGATACGACCACTCCGACTGAGGAGGATCCACCCGCAACGGAGGAACAGCCGACAGACGAGTCAACGGCCGAGGAGTCTACTGAAGAAGCGTCCTCTGACGATGGGCCGACCAAGTCGGAACAGCCGACGGACGAGTCGAAACTGCCGGAGACGCCAACCGCGACAGACGAGCCTACCCCGGAGCCGACTAATACGGATGCGGAAGCCGAGACAAACGAGCCGACAACGGATTCGCCAAACTCGACCGACGAGCCGACAACCAAGCCGTCACCGGAGGACTCGTCAACGGCTTCGGAGCCCCCAACCGTGAATCCGCTGGCCGCCGTCGAAGCCGCGCAGAGCCAGGTCGGCCAGGCACTGGACCCTGCGGCCTTCATCGAGACCGTGCTCCTCAGCGCCGGATACCAGCCGACTGAGATTCCGGATACGTACCTGAAGCTCGGTAAGTCGGTCGACTCCGTTAATGGGCTGTTTCCCGGGGACCTGCTGTTCTACCCCGCCGCCGAAGACGGGTCCCTGAGGGTGGCTGTCTATGTCGGCGTCGATGAGACGGGCGCCGGCAAGGCCGTGTGGGCCTCCCCGGCCGGAAAAGTGGCAGAATTCACAGTCGCGGAACACGAGGCCGAGCTGGTGCAGGTTAATCGCCTGGAATCGCCGCAGTGACGCTGCTTTCAGGCGCAAGCAGACGGGATCTTACGGACAGATGAGAAGGGACTAATCTTCGGCACATGATCGACTCATATTGGTTCTGTTCTATGGATAGTGAACGGAAACCAACAAAGGAGTCTCACATGTCCATCCCCACCCAGCCCGCAGTTCACCACCTCCCCACCCCCGGCACCGCTCCGATCGATCCCGACCGGTTGCTGTCAGCCAAGAAGGCTTACACCACCCGCTTCGTCTCCGCGACGATCGAGGAGAACCCCGACGACTTCGAGCTGCTGACCGAGGTCGCGCCGCAGGCCGGAGACGTCGTCCTGGCCCGAGTGACCGAGATCGGCCAGCACACCCGGCTGGAGTCTCCGGTGTCGCGGCGCCAGACGATGTTCGTCGGTGACGAGATCCTCGTCGCCTACGGCGACCGCTACGCGCCGGACCAGTTCCACTCCGTCGTCCCCTCCAACCTGGACGACTGCCAGCTGGTTGCCGGCGGCGGACTTGCCTCGCTGGTGCTGGAGCAGCATGCAGACATCAAACCGGCGACGTCGATCTCCCCGGTGGGTCTGTTGGCTCGTGAAGGACGTCCGGTGAATTTGCGGGACGCAGCACCGCACCGCATCCAGCCCACGCAGGAGCAGCCCGGCCGTCCTCCGGTCATCGCGGTGCTGGGCACGTCCATGAACTCCGGCAAGTCCACCACGCTGGGGTGTCTGGTCAAGGGCCTGACATCGGCCGGGCTGAACGTCTCGGCGGGCAAGGCAACCGGCACCGGCGCCGGGAACGACCCTCGGCTCTTCGAGGACAGCGGCGCCACTCACGTGCTGGACTTCACCGATTTTGGGTATCCCACCACGTTCAAGGTCGACTATGAGACGGTCCGTTCGTTGCTGACGAGCATGATCGATGCACTGACCCTGACCACCACGGATGCGGTGGTGATCGAGATCGCCGACGGCGTGTACCAGGGCGAAACGGCCCGGCTGCTGCGCGACCCCGTGTTCCAGCAGGCCGTGGACCATGTGGTGTTCTCGGCTGCCGACTCCCTGGGTGCGGCAGGCGGTCTGCAGGTGCTCGACAAGGCTGGCGTGCACGTGGCAGCCGTTTCCGGGCTGGTCACCGCTTCGCCGCTGGCGGCGCAGGAAGCCTCCGCCGTGCTCACCGCACCGGTCATCAGCACTTTCGATCTGTGCCGGCCCGCTACGGCACTCAGTTTGCTGCCTGCTCGCCACACGGCTCCAGTGGCCGCAGTGGGTGAGTGGAGCCCGACGACGGTGCCTGCCGCAGCTGCGATCGCTGAGGTTCCTTCCGTGGCGGTCCAGGAACGGGCGTAGCCATGTTGCCAAAACTCCTCGCCGGACGGCGCCGGAAGCTGATGGGCCTGTTGGTGCTCTCCGGCGTCGGAATGGCAGCGCTCGCGGGCATCAGCGCGGTGCTGATGACCTGGATGCTCGGATCGGGGGGCCGGTTTCCGCTGCCGGTAACGGTGGGCGGACTGCTGCTGGCCGGGCTTGGTACCGGCGGCTTGCGGGCCGGTGAGCGGATCCTGGCCGAGCGGCTCGGCCAGGACTACATTCACCAGATCCGCGTCGGGCTGGTGGAAGCAGGCCTCGTCGGGGACCGCGGTCCATCGGCCGGTATCACCATTGCCCGGACCACCAACGACCTGTCGAGTGTGCGCAATTGGGTTGCGATGGGAATCTCGCCGTTGGCGGTGGGTATTCCGCTGATCCTGGGCACATCCGTTGCGCTCTGGCTGCTGGCACCGCCGCTGGCCATCGCCGTCGTCGTCCCGCTGGCGCTGATGGCGGCAACGCTGGCCTTGCTGGCTGGCCCTGCCTACCGGCGGGCGCGGGCACTGCGGCGCAAGCGCGGGAAGCTGGCCGCCCATATTGCCGACACGGTTGCCGCTTCGGGCGCCATCCGTTCTGCCGGAGGCGCCGAGCGTGAGGTCAAGCAGGTCAACAAGATCGGTTGGACCGTGGCCAGCGCGGCGGTCAACCGGGCGGTTACCGCAGGGTGGATACGCGGCGCGGCCGCTGCGGCGGCCGCCCTGTCCGGCGCTGCCGTTGCGGTGGTCGGAACCACGCAGGCAGTCCCCACGGCGACGGTCGCCGGCGCTCTCACTATCGTTGGTATTATCGCGGCGCCGGTGTCGGACATGGGCCGGGTGATTGAGTACCGCCAGAACTTCAAGGCCGCACGGCGGATCCTGGGGCCGGCGCTGGCCGCGGGTGCGGTGGCGGAAAGACCCCGGCAGGAACCGCCGGAGCGGATCGGCCCCCGCGACAGCCTGGTCCAGATTTCAGGCTTGTCCGGCCGCACCTGCGATGACACGGTGCCGCTCCGGCTGCTGCGCCGCGAGCGCATCGTGGTCCGGTCCACGGACCCCGCGCAGTCGACCGACGTGGTTGAACGCATGCTGGGGCTGCGAACCGATCCGGGTGTGCAGACCATGGTGGCGGGCGTGGACCTGTGCGCCGCATCCGGGCGTGACCGGAGAATGCTTGTCGGATACGCGGCCGCGTCAATGGTGCTGGAGCGTGGCACTATTGCCCGCGCCGTTCGCTACCGCCGCCCTGAGCTGGACGCGGAAGAAGGCAGCGAGGCGCTCGACAAGGCGGGATTGTCCGCTACGGTAGCAGCCCTTCCCGACGGCGAGCGGACGCGCCTGAAGCGCGGTGGCGAGCCCTTGACCATCTCGCAGCGTGCGCGCCTGATGGTGGCCCGGGCTTCGTTGGGGGATCCGCCATTGCTGGTGCTGAACCGGATCGACGCCGAGCTGGACCACGAGGGCAGAGTGATGCTGCGCGAGCTGGTCCGCAGCTATCCCGGAGTCGTCATTCTGGTTCCGGCGACTGCTGAACTGGAACAGGTGGAGGCCGACGTCGACGTACAGGCCGACGCTGCTGCGGGCGCCGTGGCGTCACTGCCGCAGGACGACGAAGCCGAATCCGCCTGACCGATGAGGCTGAGATGCAAAAACCCCCGGTCCGCAGACCGGGGGTTTGGCGAGGCCGGACATCAATCACAATGACGCGGCGTCTCATATGGCGGAGACGGAGGGATTTGAACCCTCGGTGGGCGGAACCCACACTTCATTAGCAGTGAAGCCCATTCGGCCGCTCTGGCACGTCTCCAACGCTGGCATCCAGCGTGCTAAGACTATCTAGAGATGACCAGTGAGGGCAAAACGCCCCGCTACAGCTGACCCGTGGTGGCCTTCCACAGGAATTCGTGGGACGAGGCGTGCAGCCGTGCCGCCTGCCGATTATCGGTTGCCCCGGCGTGGCCGCCTTCGGTCGACTCGTAGAACCACACGTTGGGAATCCCCATCGCCGCCATCCTGCCGGTCATCTTCCGTGCCTGCACCGGACCCACACGATCGTCGCTGGTGGCTGTGTAGATGTACACCGACGGGTAATCCACCCCGTCGCGCAGGTTATGGTACGGCGAAAAGGTGCTGATGAATTGCCACTGCTCTTCGTCGTCTGGATCCCCGTACTCGGCAATCCATGAATAACCGGCAGACAGCTTCGTGTAGCGGCGCATGTCGAGCAGCGGCACCCCGCAGGAGACCGCGCCGAACAGGTGCGGGTATCCGGTGAGCATGTTGCCCACCAGCAGCCCGCCGTTGCTGCGCCCCTCGCAACCCAGATGCTTCCGGGAGGTGACATCCCTCTCGATCAGGTCTTCGGCCACGGCGGCGAAGTCTTCGTAGGCGCGGGGCCGGTTCTCCTGCAGGGCCGCCCGATGCCATCCGGGGCCGTATTCACCCCCGCCGCGGATGTTGGCCACCACGTACACCCCGCCGCGGCGGTTCCCGTCGTCGTCGGGTGCGGTGCGCCGTTCCAGCCAGCTGCGTCCGGTGGCGCCGCTGTAGGCAGGTGTGCGCGGAATCTGGAACCCGCCATATCCGGACAGCAGCGTCGGGTTGGACTCGTCGAGCTCCAGATCCTTGCTACAGACCTGGAAGTACGGCACCCGGGTGCCGTCCCGGGAGGTGGCGAAATGCTGTTCCACCACGTAGTCGTCGGTGTTGAAGTACGACGGCGAGGTCTTCACTTCCGTTGCCGACCCGCCGATGGTGCCGCGGCTGAGTGTGGTGGGGGTGAGGTAGCCGCTGACCACCAGCCAGTAGTCGTTGCCGGCCTCCGGATCCTCATCATCGACCGCGAATGCGTCGACGGCGTGCAGCGGCGGCGCGGTGTCGAGTGCTGCCTCGGACCAGCCGTGCGGTCCCGGCGTCAGCACGCGGACCGCCGACGAGACGTCCTGCAGCAGGTTCAGCAGCAGGTGATCAGCCGCCCAGCTCCACGATTGCAGGGCGGTGTTCTCGTCCGGGGTGAACAACACGGTCAGGTCGCGCCCGCCGGCGAGGAAATCGTCCAGGCCGGCCGCGAGCAGCGACCCGGCCGGATGCGTGGTGCCCTGCAGCTGCCACGTCGTCTGCGGTCGGAACAGGATCCAGTCGCGGTGCAGGTCCACATTGACGTCGTCGGGCACGTCGATGTGCTGCCATCCGCCGTCGGTCATCACGTAGTTGCGCCGGCTGTAGAAATCGACAATGTCCAGGGCAATGTCACGTTCGTAGCCGGGTGTGAGATCGCGGACGAGGATGGCCATCATGTGGTCGTCCTCCACCTCGAAGACCAGCTCGGCGTCGTCCAGGCTCTGGCCGCGGCGCAGCTTGCGGTTGGTGCGCGGATAGGACGACGTCGTCATGGACCCGGGCCCGAAGTCGGTGCCGACGTAAATGGTGTCCCGGTCGACCCAGCTGACGCTGGTCTTGGCGCTGGGCAGGTCGAATCCGCCCTCGACAAAGCTGCGGGATTCGACGTCGAACTCCCGCACCGCCTTCGCGTCCCCGCCGTCGGGGGACAGCGAGATCAAGGCCCGCGCATAATCCGGGCGCAGCAGACTGGCGCCGGCGAAGACCCACTCGGTCTCTTCGACGCGGGCGAGCCGGTCGACGTCGAGCAGCACCTCCCAGTCCGGGTCGGAGCTCTGGTAGCTCTGCCACGTGGTGCGCCGCCACAGTCCCCGCGGGTGTTCCTCGTCCCGCCAGAAGTTGTAGTAGAAGTCGCCGCGCTTGGTGACCATTGGAATCCGGTCGTTGGAATCGAGCACTTCCAGCACGCTGCGTTCGAGGTCCTCGTAGCCGGCCGAGTGCAGCATGTCATCGGTGCGGGCGTTCTGCTCGGCGACCCAGCTGAGTTGTTCATCGCCGTGAATGTCTTCCAACCATTGGAATTCATCGGGCGGGTTATGGTCGACGACGGCGGGTGCGGCGTCAGGGGCAGGGTCGGCGGCAGTGCGGGATTCAGAGACCATACGCCAATCCTGCCACGTGCCGGCACCCGGGGTAACCCACCATGGCTGATCGGGCCGGGACCGCCGGCGGGGCCGGCCGGACAGGTCCCGCCAGCGGCCGGAGGACCGCGCAGGGCCGATAGCCTAGACGCATGGCAAAAGAACGGACCCACAGGATTGCGCTGATCGGCGCTGGTCCCCGCGGCACGTCCGTTCTGGAACGGCTGCTGGCCCATGCCGCTGCGCAGCGGCAGCGCGGACCCGGCGTCGGCCTGCACATCGACCTGATCGACCCGTACCCGCCCGGTGCCGGGCATGTGTGGCGCCCGGGTCAGTCCCGGCACTTTCTGATGAATACGCCGTCGTTGTTTCCCACGTTGTCCCCGGGGACGATGTTTGATGCGGCTCCCGTGGCCGGCCTGAGTTTTGAGCAGTGGCGGCAGCAGCTGCTACAGGGCGGCCCGGACGAGAGGGTCGGGCTCTCGGATGACGATGTGAAGGAACTGGCCGGACTGGATGCAGCCGGGTTCGCCAGCCGTGCGCTGTACGGGCGGTACCTGCGCTGGATGTTTGAATGCCTGGCGGCACACTGCCGCGGCGACGTCAGCCTGACGGTCCATGCCACCGAGGCGGTACGGGTGAACCAGACGGCCGGCGGGCTGGAAATCGAGCTGAACGACGGCCCGGACCTGGTCGCGGACAGCGTGGTGCTGGCCCTGGGGCACCTGCCGGCGGGGTTGCGGCCCGACCAGCAGGCACTGCTGAGTTCCGCGGCAAGGCTTGGCCTGCGCTACCGTCCGCCGGCCATCCCCGCCGACGTCGACTGGTCGGCCTTCCCCGCAGGGGAACCGGTGCTGGCGCGGGGACTGGGGCTGAACTTCTTCGACATGATGATGCAGCTGACCGTGGGTCGTGGCGGCAAGTTCGTCGAATCCGGCGACGGGCCCGACCAGGCGCTGAGGTATGAGCCGTCGGGGGCCGAACCCGTGCTCTATGGCGGCTCCCGGCGCGGCACGCCGTACCGGGCCAAGGCCAACCTGACCACCTACATCCCGCGCCGCGTGAAGCTGCGGTTCTTGACCCCGGAACGTGCCGGACGCTTGGCGGCCAGCGGGATCCAGCCGGCCTTCGACCACGACCTGTGGCCGCTGATGCACCGGGACGCGGTCTGGACGTATTACCAGACCATGGCGCGGGTGCGGCCGTCAGCGTTCCGGCAGGGCCCGGATACCTTCATGCCGCAGCTGGACGAAATCCTTTCCGCCGGAGTCACGGCCGGTGCCGAACCGTGGGAGCGGGTGGCTGACCGGTTGATCGACCAGCACGTGGCGCCGGATGACCAGTTGCACATCCGGCATCTCGCACACCCGTTCTCGCGGCGGCACTTTGAAAGTCCAGCGGACCACGATGCGGCTGTACTCCAGCATCTGGAGGCGGATGCCGCCGGGTCCGCGGCGGGGGAGGATGATCCGCTGAAAATGGCCATCGGCGCGCTGAATGCCGCCCGTTCGGTGGTCAAAACGGTGGTGGCCGACGGCGGTCTCACCGACTCATCCTGGTTGAACGAATTGCGTGGATGGTTCGAACCATTCGTCGAAGGGCTGGCCAGCGGCCCGCCGGCGCTTCGGATCGAACAGATCGCCGCCCTGGCCCGCGCCGGGCTGGTGCACTTCATCGGTCCCGACCCCAAATTCCACATAGATGAACGGACCGGGCTATTCACCGCTTCCTCTCCCTGGGTCCGCGGCGGCGCCGTCGCCGCCGGCCAGATGGTCGAGGCGATGATGCCGGCGAACAACGTGACGGTGAACGTCTCGCCGCTGTTGCGGCAACTGCTCGACGACGGGTTGGCCCGGCCCAAAATGATGGTCTCCATCGAAGAGACGCCGGTGGCCACCAGCGGGCTTGATGTGACGGCACCGCCTTACCGGCTGCGGATGATGAGCGGCCGGCACCATGAGGGCCTCTACGCGCTCGGCTTGCAGCTGTCGTCGGTGCAGTGGGGAACTGCCATTGCGGCACAGGCCGGCGGAAACCCCGAATCCGGAGCGCGAACCCTGAAGGACGCCGATGATATTGCCGCGGATATCATGCGGCGCGCTACTGACGCCGGCGGCTGTTCGATGACCGTCGAATACAGTTGATGGGCCCGGGTGCCGCCCCCGCCGGACGAAAACCCGGGCCCATCAGTTGCTATTTGCCCATCAGCCTCCAAATACACATGACAGATACGCGGTAAGCGCAGCTGCGTATCTGATCCAGGCCCCGATATTCCACCAGTTGTCCGGCGGATCCGGAACAGTACATTGGCCGCCGGAACCTGCCGTCACCTCCAGGGGGATCGACGCCTCGGTGTCCGTCGGGGTGGCCGAGAGCAACAGGGTGGCCGTGCCTGAAGCGTTCGATGGAATATCGACGCTGACGCTGGCAGACCCGTTGGACACGGGTTCCTTGGCGAGGACCTGCGCGGTGCCCGTTGAATCGACGTATTCCACCGTCAACTCGGAGATCTCCGGTGCACCCAGCGAAGCGATGTCCAGGTTCGACACGTCGAAGCTGACCTGCTGGCCGGCCTCGACCGACTCGGGCGCGTTCCGGACGATGATGCCCCGCTTCGAGAAGTCCGGCGAGACCGGGCTGTTGGTCTCCAAGTAGTCGATCCACGCTTCGCGGTCGATCAGACCGGAGTCCTTGGTGTTGGTCCCCTCGGTGAAGACGGTGAAGTTGTCACCTCCCTGGGCCAGGAAGCTGAACGTGCCAATGCGGTAGCCACGCTCAGGGTCCAACGGCTCACCATTGACCGTCACGGACAGGATGCGGTCGCCCTTCGGCCGGTCGGGGTCGAAGGTGTAGGAGACATTCTCGGACAGGCCCAGTGCCAGGAACGGACGCGAAGCGGACTCGGGCTGCCACTGCTGCTCCAGCATCGTCTTGACCTGGGCGCCAGTCAGCGTGGTGGTCCAGAGGTTGTTGACGAACGGCAGCACCGCGTTCGCCTCGGCGTAAGTGATCACACCGTCTGAACCGCCATCGCAGAGATCGCCCTCGGGGCTTGGAACACCTTTCTCGCTGTCACAGAGCTCCGCGCGCAGGCCGCCGGGGTTGGTGACCCCGATTTCCGCGCCGCCCAAATCCTCGGCGCTGAGGGTCTGAAGCAGCGCATCGGCCACCACATGTCCCAGCGCGGATTCGGATCCCCGGTCATCGCGGACACGATTCTCTCCGGTTCCGGAGAACGCCGTCGTAATATCGGCGGTCACTTCACCGACAGGCTGCGAACCAATCTCTTCCGCTTCGGCGAGGGCAGCCTCGACGATGTCGTTTACCTCTTTCACCGCCGGGTAGGTGGCAATCAGGTCCTCCGGTGCGGCATCCGTGCGGGGCACGTTCGCCGCCTCGTAGCTGACAACCTCGCCGGTGGCCGCGTCCACCGTTAGCTGGATCTGGCCGATGAACTCCCCGTAGCTGCCGGTCTGCACCACCGGCCGGGTCTCATTGGCCGATCCGGGAACCGGCGCATCCCACGCGTACTGCTGGTGGGTGTGCCCGGTGAACATCGCGTCAACCAACGGGCTGGTTTCGGTGATGATGCTGGCGAAGGCACCGCCGGCTGCGACCTGCTCCTCCAGGGTGGTGCCGTCGGGCATCCCGGCCGGGGCACCCTCGTGGTAGAGGGCGACCGTGACGTCAGCCAGATCCTGCTCCTCGATCTGCTGGGCCACGCGGTTCACCGCCTCAACCGGATCACCGAAGTCAAGGTCGGCAATCCCGCCGGGGCTCACCAGGCTGGGGGTTTCCTGGGTGACCGCTCCGATGACGGCGACCTTCACTCCGTTGAGGTCGATAATGGCGTACTCATCCATCACCGGGTCGGTGGTGCCGGCCGCATACACGTTGGCTCCCAAATACGGGAAGTCGGCCAGCTCGCCGACCCGGTCCCGCAGGTCCGGCCATCCCTTATCGAATTCGTGGTTGCCCACGGCCGATGCCTTCATGCCCAGGGCATTGAGCACGTCCAGCGTCGGTCGGTCGCCCTGGCTGGAGGAGGCAAACACCGACGCGCCGATGTTGTCCCCGGCCGAGAGCAGGGCCGTCTGCCCGTCGGGGGCATCCTCCTTGAGCTGTTCGATAGTGCCGGCAAAATTCACGGTGTCTGAATCAATCCGACCGTGGAAGTCGTTGATCCCCAGCAGGTTGATTTCAGTCGTCGTGCCGTCGCCCGGCTGTTCAAAGTTCAGTCCAACGAGAATCGGATCATGATCGCTGGACCGGTAGACGTCCGGTGCGTAGTAGTTGGTGACGTTGTAGTTGTACCGGCTGTACTCCATGGCGACGGATTCGACCGAGTTGATGTTCCAGATATCGGCACCGCTGACCATGGCATCTGCCGCCGCGGAGGCGAAGATGTAGTCCAGCGAGCCGACTGCGCCGTCGTAAACGTAGGTATGTTCACCGGTCTTCGCGCCCTGGTTGACGTACCCGGCATCGCGCAGGACCTGGATCGGGTCTTCCATCCGGTAGGAATTGAAATCACCCATCAGGAACACCAGCTCGGTGCCGACCTGCTGCTTGACGGAGTCCGCGAACTCCACCAGTGCCCGGGCCTGTTCGGTCCGCTTGGCGTTCCACGCTCCGGCGCCGTCACCCTGGTCCGAGTTCGGGCCGCCGTCCTCGGGATCGGAGCCCTTCGACTTGAAGTGGTTCGCGATCGCGACGAACGTTGAGGCAGCGCTTCCGCCGACCGGCTTGAACGCCTGAGCCAGCGGTTCCCTGGCATTGGAGAAGGCTTCGCTGCCCAGCAGGATCTGCGATTTGCCGACGGTCTCGACGGCGGCCTTCTTGTAAATGAAGGCAGTGCGGATCACGTCTTCGTTGACTGGCGTCTCGGCCGGCGACTCCACGTAGTCCCACACATCGCCGGCGGCGGCGTTGAGCGCAGCCACCAGATCCGCCAACGCCGCGTCCCGGTCCTTGCCGAACGCGGCCGAGTTTTCGATCTCCGCCAGCGAAACGACTTCGGCGCCCAGGGAGTTGATCGCGGCGACGATCTTGTCCTGCTGCCGCTTGAGATTCTCGTCATTGGCCGCGCCGCGGGCTTCGCAGCCGCCGCTGACGGTGATCGGATTCCCCTGCCGGTCCGTGTAGTACTCACAGCCGGACAGCTCATCACCGGTGGTGGAGAAGTAGTTCAGTACATTGAACGAGGCCAGCTGGATGTCGCCGCCCACCGGCTCGGGGGAGCTGGCGCGGGTATTGCTGAAGCCGGCCGGCTGGACGCTGTCGGCGTTGCCGGGCGTCAGCTGAGTCAGCGGCTGGTACTTCCAGGCCTCGAAGCGGTAATCGAAGATGACGCCGGTTTCGAAGTCCACCGAGGACCCTACCCGTACCGGTTCTTTCATCGTCAGGTACGGCAGCGGCTGGTCCCCGTTCGACATGAAGTCGGTGCTTGCGCCGTCGTCGAGGGTCACCGCCCGTGCGTTGTTGTCGGCCTCCACCTCCAGGGCGCGGTCGCTGCCAGGGGGCGCCACCGCCGTCGGCTGCACCAAAGGCTTAGTGCCGGCAGCCAGCCGGACTTCGCCGTAGCGGTTCAGCTGGTAGTTGCCGGTGACGGTGTATTCGCCCTGCGGCGCCAGCAGCATTCCCTCCAGGTCCTCGCGCCCGGCGCTGGTGGCCGGCAGTGCGGCTGTCGCAGCCTTGACCTCTTCGGCAGCCGTGTCCAGCTGGGTCAGCCCTCCGGCTTTGACCGACAGTTCGGTGAGTCCGTGGTACTCCTTGACGATTCCCTGTACCTGGACGAAATCGCCGATCTGGACGTCAGCGACCGTACCCGGTGAGTAGACGAACAACCCGTGCGAGGCGTCATGGGTGTCGGGGTCGAGGCTGCCGCCGGTTCCGGGCGTCTGGATGTAATACCCGTCGAAGCCACCGGTCGGGTAGACCGCAGTGACCTTGCCCTCGGTGGTGACGGTCTTGCCCTTCACCGGGCTGGCAGAGCCGGTGCCCTGAATGCCGGCGATGGCCATTTCGCCGCCCGGCTGCGGATCGCCGCCGTCGTCGCCGCCATTGTTGCCGCCGTCTGCCGGGTCTCCCGTCACTCCGGCGGCGTTGGTCGGCGTCACCCCTGCGCTCAGCGTGAAGTCGGCGGAATTGTCATCGGTGTCGATGGCATCGGTGCGGTTAATGGACTTCGGGTCGGAATTGCTCGACGGTGCCGGAGCCGGCGCCGTTTCGAACGTGTTGGTCGATCCGTACCCCAGCAGATCCACTACATCCGCGTGGCCGGTGATGGAGCCGGTGCCCAGCGAACCCAGCGCTGTGGCGGTGTCGCTGAGGATCAGCGTGCCGTGCGTTCCGCTGGTATTCAGCGCCGGGTCGATGACGTCGGCAGCCGGCAGTGGAGCCCCCTCGGCGTTGTCACCGTTGTTGGAACTTCCCTGCACCAGATAGTGGCTCTGCGCCGCTATTTCGCCGTCCAGTTCGATGACCGACGTCGGCGCGCTCTCTCCACTGGCCGAGCGGTACTGAATGGACCAGCCGTCCAGGCTGACCGGTTGGTCTGTGGGGTTGTACAGTTCCACGAACTTGTGGGAAAAGGCAGCGTTGCTGCTGCCGGCGTTGGTGTACGCCTCATTAATGACGACGCCGTTACCGTCCGTTGCTGCCGGGGCGGCCGGCTCTTCGGCCGTCGCCGGTAACGCAGCCACCGGTGCTGCGATCAGCCCCACCGACAGCGCAGTTCCCAGCGCAGCCCTCCATGACGAGATACTCATCCGCGATTACTCTCCTTTGAGTGGCCCCAATAAAGCCACGAGTGACACGAACCACCGTGGTGCAGTGGTCCGCTTAAGAACCTACGTGAGGCGTGTGACAAAAACCACACATGCGTTTGAAAAAGTTGTCCTCCTTTCCAGAGGACAGCAGCGGGATGAACAAACCGTTACGAGCCAACAGTTGCTGGGCGAACGGTTGGGGTACGGTCATCACGGAGCGATTCGGCACGTTAATCAGGAGCAGAGTCACGGACAACGACAACAGGTGGGACGGCCATCCCAAGGGCAGCCGGGGATACCGGAACATGCTGTGGGCTCTGCTCTTTGGCGGCGTGGCGACTTTTGCGCAGCTCTATTCGGTCCAGGCCGTGCTGACGGCTATTGCGGCGGATTTCAGTGTCAGCGCCGCAGATGCCGCGCTGGCGGTTTCCGCCTCCACGATTGGTTTGGCTCTCGCGGTCATCCCCTGGTCCTGGGTGGCTGACCGCGCCGGACGCAAACGCACGATGACCGTGGCCATGGCCCTCGCCGTCGCATGCGGGTTGCTGGTGCCCCTGGCGCCGACCTTTGCCGCCATGCTGACATTGCGTTTCCTGCAAGGAGCGGCCCTCGGGGGAATTCCCGCCGTCGCGCTCGTCTACCTCAACGAGGAAGTCCAGAGGATGCACGTCGCCGTGGCCGCCGCGACCTATGTCGCCGGCACCACGATTGGTGGACTGGCCGGCCGGTTGATCGCCGGTCCGGTCGCTGGAGTGCTTGATTGGCGCGCCGGGGTGCTCGCTGCCGGCATCGTGTCCGCACTGGCTGCGGTCGTATTCGTCTGGCTCGCTCCAACTCCACGCGCTTTCCAACCAGCGGTCAGCGGCCGGGGCCCGAACCTGTGGCGAAGAATCCTGATCAACCTGCGGTCGCCGCGCCTGCTCGCGCTCTATGCGCAGGGATTCCTGTTGATGGGCGGGTTCGTGGCCGTCTACAACTACCTCGGCTTCCGGCTCGAATCGCCGCCCTTCAACCTGCCGACGTCGCTGGTCAGCCTGCTGTTCCTGGCGTATTTGGCGGGCACGATCACCTCACGGCTGACGGGCGGGCTGACCGTGCGGCACGGCCGGCTGCCGGTGCTGCTGACCAGTATCCCCGTCCTCCTCGGCGGACTTGGCCTCACCCTGGTGCCGTCTATCCCGGTGATCCTGCTGGGCCTGCTGATTTTCACGGGAGGGTTCTTCGCGGCTCATTCGGTGGCGTCAGGATGGACGCCCAGGTTGGCCCACACCGGAAAGGCCCAAGCGTCCAGCCTGTACAACTTGTCCTACTATGCCGGCTCCAGTCTGCTGGGGTGGGCCGGCGGCCTGTTCCTGGACAGCCTCGGTTGGGCCGGCGTCGTACTCTTTGCTGCCGCATTGGCACTGTTGGCGGCGACGACGGCGGCCGTTTTCTTGCGCCAAGTTCCCGCCACGTAGCACAGGGAACCGGAAGCGGGCGCAGAAAAGCCCGGCCGGATAATCCCGGGCCGGGCAACAGCGGAAGGTGTGGGATTCGAACCCACGAGACGGGGAAACCGCCCACTGGTTTTCAAGACCAGCTCCATCGGCCGCTCGGACAACCTTCCAGATAGTAGTGTGGCATGAAGTATCAGCGTCAGACAAAATACCCTAAGGGAACGACGGCGCTGTGTTGCGCAGTTGCCGCTCGCTAGCTCGACACTGCATGACGCAGCACGACGCTGTAGACGCTGCACGACGCTCAGGAGGTGCCATGAAGGCAGTATACATTCGTGAATCCGGCGGACCGGAGGTTCTGGAGGTGCGGGAAGCGGACGCACCGCAACCAGGGCCCGGGGAAGTCCTGATCGACGTCGTCGCTGCCGGGTTGAACCGCGCGGACGTGCAGCAGCGGCGCGGGCTGTATCCGCCGCCCGATGGAATCTCCGAAGTGCCCGGACTGGAGGTCTCGGGCACGGTCGCTGCCCTGGGTCCCGAAGTGGGCGAGTCGGACTTCGCAGTGGGGGACGCCGTCGTCGCGTTGTTGGCTGGAGGAGGTTACGCCGAGCAGGTGGTGGCCCCGGTCGGTCAGGTGCTTGCGGTCCCCGAAGGTATGGACATTACGACGGCGGCCGCGCTGCCCGAAGTGACCGCAACTGTTTTTTCCAACCTCTTCATCTCGGCTGCCGTGCGTCCGGGAGAGACGGTCCTCATCCACGGAGGGGCAGGCGGGATCGGCACCATGGCCGTCCAACTGGTGAGGGCGTTCGAAGCTCACGCTGCTGTCACCGCCGGTTCCACGGAGAAGCTTGAAGTGGCCGGGATCCTGGGTGCCGAAACAATGATCAACTACCGGTCCCACGATTTCGTCGAAGAGATCCGCAACGCCACCGATGGCCGCGGCGCCGACGTGATTCTCGACGTCGTCGGAGCCAAGTATCTGGACCAGAACGTCGATGCGCTGGCGGTGGCCGGGCGCCTGGTGGTGATTGGCCTGCAGGGAGGCACCAAGGCTGAACTGAACCTGGGCAAGCTGATGAGCAAGCGTGCCGCGATCATTGGCACCACGCTGCGGGCGCGGCCCGTGGAGGAAAAGTCGACGATCATGCAGGCGGTCGGCGAGCATGTCTGGCCACTGATTCGTTCCGGGAAAGTCCGTCCGCAGGTGGACCGGACTTACCCGTTGGAGGATGTTGTCACCGCCCACGATTACTTCGACTCCGGCGAGCATACGGGTAAGGTGCTGATCACCATGCAGTGATCGCGCCAGCTGATAGGGCCAGGACGGAACATGAGATCATGACATCATGAGTGACGAGCACACTGATGGATCGGCTGCCCGCCCAGGTTCCGACGCTGCGGCAGAGAACACCGGCGAGGATCCGCAGTCCAATGTCGCGGGCATGGTCTCCGAGGAATCCGAGGCCGGAGTCGCCGGTGCCGACGTCGAAATCAGCGACTCCGATGAGGGCTCCGAAGCCGGCGAGGGCAAAGGAGGACGTCCTCCCAAACTGCACGAGCTGGTGGACGAGCCGGCCAAGGTGATGCGCATCG
The DNA here is from genome assembly GCF_000430705.1 of Arthrobacter castelli DSM 16402. Taxonomy (GTDB): domain Bacteria; phylum Actinomycetota; class Actinomycetes; order Actinomycetales; family Micrococcaceae; genus Arthrobacter_C; species Arthrobacter_C castelli. The sequence continues at coordinate 41,003 of NZ_AUMN01000007.1, read as the reverse complement.
GCACCATGATCCGGCAGCTGCTCGAAGAGGTGCGCAGTGCACCTTTGGATGACAAGGCGAGGGGCAGGCTGGTGGAAATCCACGAGCGCTCGGTGCGGGAACTCGAAGACGGGTTGGCCCCGGAACTCGTCGACGAGCTGCACCGGATCAACCTCCCGTTTTCCGACGACGACCGGCCCTCGGACGCCGAACTTCGGGTGGCCCAGGCACAGCTCGTCGGGTGGCTGGAAGGACTCTTCCACGGGATCCAGACCGCCATAGCCGCCCAGCAGATGGCCAACCAGCAGGTCGAGCAGCGGGTGCAGATGCGCCAACTACCGCCGGGGACCATGATTGCTCCCGGGGTCGTCATTGGGGAGAACGGCGAACCCACCCGCGCCGACCCCAACAAGCAGGACGAAGATCGCCACCACCGGCCCGGGCAGTACCTTTAGTGGCTCTTTTCGCCGCAGCCCGGCAGGGCCGAAAAGACGACGCCGAGCTCGGCAAGGGCGTGTGGCGCCGCGCCCACGACCGGTTCCGCCGCGGACTGGACCGGTTCCACCAAATCCTGGAAGGCGTGCAGGACGAACGGTTGCATACCGACCTCGTCCCCGTCGCCAATACCCTCGCCGACCTGCTGCCACGCGTCCGGGCCGTGTGCACTCAGGCGCAGCGGATCGCACCCAGCGCCGACCTGGACGTCCCCTCCAGCGAGGCCGGCTACCTGTCTGAAGTGCACAGAGCCTTGTCCCGGGCGGGCAACGCATTGGCGACGACGGCGGAAGCGGTTGCGATGGCACGGCTCGACGGCGGCAAGGCAAGTATCGACGGCCCCGACACCGGCGCTGGGGCCGCGTTTCAGAGCGTGGAACGCCGCGCCGCCACGGTCACCGCGAGCGTCGAAGAGGCGGAGCGGCTGCTGGTTGGTTAGTCCCCGGACGGAACAATTAACTGGCCGGGTACTCCCATTCCCACCCGGTGGGGGTCAACAAGTCGTGGAACATGAATGTCCCCGCCGGGTGCGGGGAGTCGAGTACGACGATGCCGCGAGCCTCCTCGCCAGGGCCAAGCCATGAGGGCAACTGCTGGGCTGGGGGTAGGCACTGGTAGGCACCGAACGTTTCCAATACGGCGTTGGATGTCTGTCCCGCCGGCCCGATTACTTCCCACCCGCCGGTGAAGCCGAACTCGGGTGACCCGTAGCCTTCGACCAGATTAGGGGATGTTGCAAGGGAGACATCCAGGAACATGTAGTGGCCGTTCGTCGCGGGTTCGGGTGCCACGCCGGTACAGGTTCCCTCAGTGATTGAGTAAACGGTGAACGTCACAGCGGGTTCGCCGTTCGTGTCGAGTATGCTGGCTTCTTCACCCATGGCCTTTATCAGGTTGCCGCGCTGGGACATTCCAGTTTCGGCGGACTCAGTTTCGGGGCCCGGCTCCGGCGCAGCCTTGGGCTCGTCCATCGGTTCCATTTTCGGCTCCGGCTTGGCCTTGGGACTATTGTCCCCCTCGTCCGGTTGCGGCTGGAGGGTGACTGTCTCGGTGGCGGTGACCGTCGCTGTGGCGGTAACCGTCTCGGTTGCTGTCGGGCCTGAGGGGCCGGAGCAGCCAGTGAGTCCAGTTGTCAGCGCGAGACCTACCAGCATTATGGTCGATAATTTCCGGAACACGGTGGGTCTCTTCTGTTAGATGGGCCGGCAGCGTTGGAACCGCCCTGAGGTGAGACCAAGAGTAAACGTGTCCATGATCCCCGTCAACGAAAAGGCTCATCTACGATCAAGCCGGCCAAGGTTGGCCCGGCCAGTCCAGCGGGGCATCCGGCGATTAGTCTTGTTCCACGGCGCTATAGCGTTGCGTCATGGGACTTCCGTTAGGGCGCACGTCGTTTCGGTGCGGCGACTGCCGAGGCTATTTGCAATAGGGTGAGACAGCGAAATTACGATGTTCATGGCCTTCTTTGAGAATCCACGAGTGGAGCCTCCTACCAGAATCGAACTGGTGACCTTCTCATTACGAGTGAGACGCTCTACCGACTGAGCTAAGGAGGCCTGCGGTGCCCGGAAGGAACCGGCAGTTTACGCAAGCACCAACTTTAGCAGAGCGTCTGGTGGGGTTTCGAACTGGGGTCTCCGCGCGGTCGCTGGCGCTCCCTTGGTCGACCACCGGGTCTCGATGCGGCGCGGGGCGCCTTACTCGACCACCGGGTCTCGATGCGGCGCGGGGCGCCTTACTCGACCACCGGTGGGGCGGGTCAGCAGCGGGTGCCGTCGTCGGGCACGGTTCCTTCGATGAAGTAATTGTCCACGGCGTCGGCGATGCACTCGCTGCCGCGGCCGTAGGCGGTGTGCCCCTGGCCTTCCCAGGTGAGGAGGACGCCGGATTGGAGTTGTTTCGCGAGCGCCTTGGACCATTGGTAGGGGGTGGCCGGGTCGCCGGTGGTGCCGACGACGACGATCGGCGGCGCACCTTTGGCGTGGATCGGCTCGGGTGGTTCCTCGGCGTCGTAGGGCCACGCGTTGCAGGACATGGCTCCGTAGGCGAGGAAACGGCCAAGCGTGGGGGAGGCCTGGTCCAATTGCTCCTCGTTCTGCCGCATTTGTTCCACCGACAGGTTCATCGGGTAATCGAGGCAGTTGACCGCCGTGAAGGCTGCCGAGGAGTTGGTGGTGTAGTCGCCGTCGTCCTGCCGGCTGGCTCCCAGATCGGCCAGCTTCAGCATGGGGGTGGGATCGCCTTGGAATGCGGCCTGAAGCGCCGCGGTCAGGGCGGGCCAGTTGGCATCGTTGTACAGCGGCAGGATCAGCCCGGAAACGAACAGCGCCGCGGTGACGGTCCTGCCGCTCTTGGCGGTCATCGGGCTGGCTTCGACCGACTTGATCAGTTGGCGGATTTGCCCGACAGCTTGTTCGGGCGAGCCATTCAGCGGGCATTTCTGCTGTTGCAGGCAGCTTTTGGCGTATGCGAGCAGCGCATCTTCGAAGGCCTTGGCCTGGCCGAGCGTCATCTGAGCGCTGGTGATTGAGGGGTCGATGCCGCCGTCGAGCACCATCCTTCCCACGGTCTTCGGAAAGAACTCCGCATAGGTGGCACCGAGCAGTGTGCCGTACGAGAAACCGAGGTAATCCAGCTTCTTTTCACCGAGCACCGCCCGGATGATGTCCATGTCCCGGGCTGCGCTTTCGGTGCCGAAAAATCCGAGCTTCTGCCCGGTGTGCTTGGCGCACTGCGAGGCGTAGTCCTCCGCGCTGGCACGCGCCTTGGCCAGGCCGCGTTTCGTCTCGACGTCGAAGATCTCGGCGCGGAACTTGTCCCGCTCCTTGTCGCTGAGGCATTCGACGGGGCTGGAGCGTTTCACGCCACGCGGGTCGAAGCCGATCAGGTTATATGACTCTCGCAGCCGGTCGGTGCTGATTCCGGAGGCGTTGTCCTGGACGGCGTCGATCCCGGACCCGCCGGGGCCGCCCGGATTGACCAATATCGATCCCATCGGGTCCGAACCAGTGGCCGCAGCCCGGGTGATGTCGATCTTCAGGGTTTTGCCATCGGGATTTTCGTAATCCATCGGCACCTTTACGGTGCTGCAGTGGAAGTCTTCCGCACACGGTTCCCACTCGATGGACTGTGAATAGAATTCCATCAAACGTTCGGGGGCCTGCTCCAGCACTTCGGGCGGGGCTGACATCGTCTCCGGCGGAGCGGACCCGCCGTCGCTGAATGGTGTGCAGGCGGTGACCAGGAGCAGGCCACAGGCCGCGACGGCAGCCGCGGCGCGGTGGCGGCGGGGGATCTTGGGCATCGTGACTTTCCGGTTGTCTTACAGCAGGCTGACTGCCATCGACTCAAGCGCCAGCAGGGGAGCGGCATTGGTCGTGGCGAGCCGCTGGCGGGTTTCGCCGATCGCGTCGAGCCGTTTCAGGGTCGATTCCGCAGTGGTGTTGGAGGCGTACTGCTCCAACTCAGCACGAATCTGCTCGTTGATCAGTTCCGAACTGGTCCCCATCTGCAGCGTCAGCACGTCCCGGAAGAACGTCGTCAGGTCGATCATCGCGCGGTCCAAAGCGTCGGTGACCGCGCGTTTGGCCCGCCGCTTCTGGTCCTCCTCCAGCTGCTTCACCTGGCTGCGCATGGACGCGGGCAGTTTGCCCGTTTCCGGTGCGCCGAGGGCGGTGAGCAGTTGCTCCCTCTCGGCGGCGTTGCGCCGTTCGGAGGAGGACTTGGCGTCGTCGTTGGCCAGATCGTGCAGCCGTCCGGCGGCGACGACGGCCTCCGAGACGCTATGCAGGTTCAACGGCAGCGAGACCACCCGGGAACGCCGCTCGCGGGCCTCTTCATCATGGGCCAGGCGCCGGGCGACGCCGATGTGGCTCTGCGACACCCGCGCCGCATACCCGGCGGCTTCGGGTGTCGCCCCGTCGCGGCGCACCAGCAGTTCGGCAACGTCCTCGGCCGGCGGGATCCTGAGGCTGACCGGACGGCAGCGGGAGCGGATGGTGACCATGACATCGGCGGGGCTTGGCGCACACAGGATCCAGATGGTCCGCGGTGGTGGTTCTTCAATGGCCTTGAGCAGCACGTTGGTGGTCCGCTCCGCCATCCGGTCGGCGTCTTCGACGATGATCACGCGCCAGCGTCCGGAGGAGGGGCGGTCCTGGGCCCTGGTGATCAGCTCCCGCACTTCGGCGATGGAGATAGTGACCTTTTCCGTAGCCACATTAGTGACGTCCCCATGGGTGCCGGCGAGCACGGTGTGGCAGGCATGGCAGGTGCCGCAGCCGCGGTCCTCGGGCCGGTCCTGTTCACACTGCAGGGCGGCGGCAAACGCGCGCGCTGCGTTGGAACGGCCGGAGCCCGGCGGGCCGGTGAATAACCACGCATGGGTTGGCCGTTCCGCTTCGGCAGCCGAACGGAGTTGCTCGATGACGGCAGATTGCCCGGGCAGGTCGTCCCAGACACTCATTAGGCGCTGCCTTTCACGCTGTGGGCGGCGGTCAGCTCGTCGACCTTCTCGCCGATGACGGCGGCCAGCTCTTCGGCCGGACGGGATGCGTCCAGCACCAGATAACGGTCTTTGGCGGTGGTGGCCAGTTCCAGGAAGGCGGCCCGGATCCGGCCGTGGAAGTCGTCAGGTTCGGATTCGAGCCGGTCTTCGGCGCTGGTTCCGGCCGCTCGCCGGGAGCGGCCGGCGGCGGGATCGACGTCGAGCAGCACGGTCAGGTCCGGCCACAACTCCCCGGTGGCCCAGGCGTTCAGGTCCCGCACTGTGCCGGTGCCCAGCGATCGTCCGCCACCTTGGTAGGCGACCGAAGAGTCGATGTAACGATCGGTGATCACCGTCGTGCCGGCGCTCAACGCCGGACGCAGCACCTGCTCCGCGTGCGCGGCACGCGAGGCTGCAAACATCAGCGCCTCTGTGCGGGCGTCGATCTCGCCATGTCCATGGTCCAGCACCAGGTTCCGTAGTTTTTCGCCAATCGGCGTCCCACCCGGTTCCCTGGTGGTCAGCACCTCACGTCCGGTGGACCGGAGCCGTTCGGCGAGCAGGCGGGACTGGGTGGATTTACCTGCCCCGTCCCCTCCTTCAAGGGCGATAAAGAGGCCCCGGCATTCGGCGGAGCCGGCTGCCCCGGTGGCGCTGTCGCGGCTGTTCTCACTCACCATCACAGCCTAGGCGATAATTACGCGCCGGTTTTCATCAGCGGGCCCGGCCGGCTTTAAGCTGGCAGCATGGATTCCAGCGCCCCCACCGCCGAAGAACATACCGGGCTGCATCAGGACAGCGTCGCCGTGGCCTCCGGCCGCCCGGACCGCGAGCCGGGCAGCGCGGTGAATCCACCGGTGGTCTTATCCTCCACATACTTCGGGCAGGGCCAGGTCACTGCGGGGGACCGCTCCTACGGGCGGTATTCGAACCCGACCTGGGACCCCTTCGAAACGGCGCTGGCGGAACTGGAAGGTGCCTCCGAGCCGGCGCTGGCCTACGCATCGGGAATGGCCGCCGCCGCCTCGGCCCTGTCACTGGTGCCGCCGGGCGGGACAGTGGTGATGCCGAACCACAGCTACGGCGGAACCGTGGGGCTGGCGCAACGGCTGGCCGACGACGGCGCCTTCAGCCTGCGGCTGGTCAATATCGCCGACACTGCCGAGGTGAAGGCCCAGTTGGCCGGCGGCGGGCAACCGGCCGGAGGGGAGCAGCTGGCCGGCGGCGGGCAACCGGCGGACCTGCTCTGGGTGGAGAGTCCCACCAACCCGATGCTGGAAGTCGCCGACGTGAGCGCCATTGCCGCCGCAGCGCACGACGCCGGCGCATTAGTGGTTGCCGACAACACGTTTTCCACCCCGCTGGTGCAGCAGCCGCTGGGACTTGGCGCCGACGTCGTGATTCATTCGGTGACCAAATACCTGGCCGGCCATTCCGACGTCGTACTCGGTGCCGCGGTGACATCCGATCCGCAGCTGCGGGAGAGGCTGCTGACCCACCGCTCCATGCATGGCTCCATCGCCGGGCCCTTTGAAACCTGGATGGCGCTGCGCGGGCTGCGCACGTTGGCGCTGCGCGTGGAACGGTCGCAGGCCAATGCCGCGGAATTGGCGTCGCGGCTGCAACGCCATCCGGCGGTTGCCGCGGTGCGGTTCCCGGGGCTGCCTGACGATCCGGGCCATGAGCGGGCGAAGCGCCAAATGAGCGGCTTCGGTTCTATTATTGGCGTGGAAATGGCCGGCGGCGCGGCAGCAGCGGACGCCCTGGTTGGAAGGCTCAAGCTATGGTTGCCGGCCACGTCACTGGGAGGGGTGGAGTCGTTGATTGAACGACGACGGCGGCACACCAATGAGCCGGAAACTGTCCCTGAGCCGCTGGTCCGGATGAGCGTCGGCATCGAACACGTGGAGGATCTGTGGGCGGATCTGGACCAGGGGATGCGTTAAATTTCGGCTGCGCGGCCCTCGTAACGGCTAGGCTTGTAACGTGGACATCATCATCCTGACCCAACGGTATCTCTTCCTCGCCCTGTCACTGGTGGCCCTCGGCATCCAGATCTGGGCGCTGGTGGACTGCGTCAAAGCCAAGCCGGTCGAGTTCCAGCGGGCCTTCAAGAAAACCAAGGGCTTCTGGCTCGGGATCACGGCAGGCTCCACCGCCATCGGATACATCTGCGTCCCACCCCCCGTTGGATTGGGCGGCCCGATCTTCCTGCAGCTGATAGCAGTGACGGCGGCGGCCATCTACCTGGCTGACGTGCGCCCTGCCCTGCGGGACGCCCGGCGCGGGGGCAACCGCAATTCGGGACCCTACGGCCCCTGGTAACAGCCCGCCGCGGCACAGATGCGTCATTTGAAGCGCGGAAGTTTTATCAACCCGGGCTATGGGGCAGACTGGAGCCATGCCAAATTCTTCCGCTCCATACAAGCTGATCCTGCTGCGCCACGGCCAGAGTACGTGGAACGAAAAGAACCTGTTCACCGGCTGGGTGGACGTCCCGTTGACCGATAAGGGCCGCGGTGAAGCCATCCGCGGCGGCGAATTGATCGCCGAGCACGACATCCACCCGGACATCCTGTTCACTTCCCGGCTGAAGCGGGCCACGGTGACCGCTGATCTGGCGCTGGAGGCGGCGGACCGCACCTGGATCGATGTGAAGCGGAACTGGCGGCTGAACGAGCGGCATTACGGCGCCCTGCAGGGCAAGGACAAGGCCGAGACGCTGGAGAAATACGGCGAGGAGCAGTTCACTCAGTGGCGGCGCTCCTACGACACCCCGCCGCCGCCGTTGGACGACGACAGCGAATTCTCCCAGGCCGGCGATCCCCGCTACGCGGACCTGGGCGAGGACTTGCCCCGCACCGAGTGCCTCAAGGACGTGCTGGAGCGTTTCCTGCCGTACTGGGAAGCGGAGATCGTCCCGGAGCTGAAATCGGGCAAGACGGTGCTGGTCACCGCCCACGGCAACTCGCTGCGTGCCCTGGTGAAGCACCTCGACGGCATCAGCGACGAGGACATTCCCGGGCTGAATATCCCCACCGGCATCCCGCTGGTCTACGACCTGGACGAGGACATGACGCCGCTGAACGCCGGCGGCACGTACCTGGACCCGGATGCGGCTGCGGAAGCAGTGCAGGCGGTGGCGAACCAGGGCCGTAAATAGGCTCGGCGCCGGATCTGACCGAGGTCGGCGCCGGTCACCGGACCCGGCCGCCCGGCGGCCTGTCCGCCCGACCGCCGATCCGGGTGGAGGCCCTGACTACCGGAACCGGCGGCCCTGGTCGCGCCGGTTGGCCCACACCGCCAGCGTCCCGAGGACGGCTGTCCACGCGATGATGGCGACAATGGTGCTTCCGTGCAGCCCGGTCCCGGTCAGCACTTCCACCGACAGGTCGCGCGCCGCCCGCGAGGGCAGCATCAGCGAGAACGTGTTCAGCCACGCGGGAAAGATCATTGGTGGCAGCATCATCCCGCCGGCGAACGCCATCGGGAAGAACACCACCTGGGTGACCGCGACCGCGACCTTGGAGGTGCACAGGTAGCCGATCGTCAGCCCCAAGGCCAGGAACGGCAGGCCGCAGAGCAGGAAGACTGCCAGCGACGCCGGAATCCGCCACCACGACAGGCCATCGACCGTAAAGGCTTCGAGCGCACTGGTCAGGAATCCCCCGAGCAGGAACAGCGGCACCAGGGCGAAGAACGCGAACATCATCGCGGCGGCGGCGCGGGCCACCGTGCCCGGTACCGGGCCGACAGGCAGGGTGCGCATATACGTGGTCCAGGGGTTGGCGCGGTCTTCGGCCACGCCCACCCCGTAGCTGAACAGGAAGGCGCTCATCACGCCGAACATGGCCAGCTGCGACAACGCGGTCAGCGCCGCCGTCGGGTTGGACGCCACCGCCTCCTGCGGGATCACGAAGAACAGGAATGCCAGGGACGGGAATATGGTGTTGGAAATGACGGCGACCGGAATGCGCAACTGCTCGAGGATGTGCGCCTTGGTGTGCGCCTTCACGAGGGTGAACTGGGTGGGGCCGGTTGTTGCCGGTTGCCTGGCCGGTGCCGACGGTGCCGCCTGGGCCTGACCGGCGGATCCGGCCGAGCTTGCTTGGCCGGCCGGACCGGTCGGCCCGGCTGGCTCAACCGCGCGCGTGTGTGCTGCTGATTTCATCACGAATCCTTACTTTTAGGACTGCTCGGGGCCGAACCGGTGCCGGTGATAGCCATGAACGCCTCTTCGAGGCTCGCCGCGTGCACCTGAAGATCACTGAAGTCGATACCGTCGCCGACAATTCTGCGGACCAGCTCATCGGCGTCGCGGCTGACTAGCCGGGTGGTGCCGCCGTCGTTGGCTGCATCCACCACGCCGGGCAGGGCCGCCAAGGTATCCAGTGCCGTGGGGGTGCGCAGCGAAATCCGGCGGACGGATATGTGGCCACGGATCTCGTCGACGGTTCCGTCGGCGACGACGTGGCCCTGGTCGATGACGACGACGCGGCTGGCCAGCGCCTCGATCTCGGCCAGATAGTGGCTGGTGATCAGCATCGTGCCGCCGTTGGCGCGATACTGCCGCAGTTGCTCCCACAAGATCTCCCGGGCCTCGACGTCCAGCCCCGTGGTCGGCTCGTCAAGGATGACCAGGGAAGGGCGACCCACCAGTGCGATGGCGACCAGGAGCCGCCGTTGCTGGCCGCCGGAGAGGCCGCCGCACTGCTTGGACGCCATGTCGGTCAGGCCGAACTGGTCCAGCAGCTCCGCGACCGGAACCGCGTTGGTGAAGTGCGCGGCGACCAGTTCCACTGCCTCGCGAACTTTCAAGGTGTGCGGTACGGCCGTGGCCTGCGGGGTGACGCCCAGGGCGCGGCGGGCGGCCGGAGTGAGCGGGTTGTGGCCGAAGAGTTCGACCGTCCCGCCGTCGGACCTCCGCAGCCCGGTGAGCAGCCCGATCAGGGTGGACTTTCCGGCACCGTTGGGCCCCAGCAGCCCGACTGCCTCGCCGGGCTGGATGTCGAGGCTGACGCCGTCGAGCGCTTTCTGGGTTCCGAATGTCTTGCTGACGTTCCGGGCAGCGGCCAACGGAGCGGCTATTGTCGTTGTCATTTCGAGTCCTGACTTTCGGCGGTGGTGGAGGATATTCCGGGTGAGTCGGTGAGCAATGTCCGCAGCGCCTGCCGGTAATCGAGGAAGGCGACTCTGCCGCGGGGAGTGATCTTCACGTAGGTGGCAGGCGAGCGGTTTTCGATCACTTTGCTCTGCTCCACATAGTGCGCCTCCTCCAATTTGCGCAGGTGCGTGGAGAGGTTCCCCGCTGTCATATCGAGGATCTTGCGCAGCTTGGGGAAGGAGATTGCATTGTCTTCACCAATCGAATTCAAGGTGGTGATCACACGCAGCCGCGCTTCGGCGTGAATGACAGGATCAAGCCCGTTCATGCCAGGCTCCGGCGCCGACGGCTGCGGACGAGCTCGACGACGGCGCCAACATAGAAGCCCAGCACGCCGAGGGTGACGAACACGGTCAAGTAATGCTGCGGGCCGGCAACCATCCCGACAACGTCCACCACCAAGAACCACACGCCCAGTGCCGCCATCGGGATATCGCGCCACATGGCTCCGCCGCACATATACATCATCCCGACCACCAACACGGCCAATGAGTTGATAATCAGGCCGCGTAGGTCTGTGGCGGCGATGGAATCGGCGATGATGCCGGCCAGCAGGCCGACGACGACGAAGGCCAAGACCCACGTCCAGCCATAGAGCCCGCCCTGGAAGGAGGAAGCGCCCCTGATGCCCACCGAGGCCCGTACGGTCAGGATCGCCGAGACGACCACGCCAAGGGCAATCATGGCGAACAGCACGATGAGTGCCGCCGGGGTGCTCAATGGAAGCCAGCCGTGCTCGGCGCCGTGCAGCGCACCGTAGCCGATCAGCCATGCGGTGCCCCATCCCGCATACAACAGTGGAGTATGCGGAAAGAGCGCCCGTGCGGTCTTGGCTTCCGTCGCGTCGGCCAGGCTCATGGCCGCGCGCGGATCGAAGCCGCCGGTCTGGTCCCGGTCGTTGTGTGGCTCGGTTCCGGCGTGCGGGCTGACGCCGTTGTGCGGGTCGAAGCCGCCGGTCTGGTTCTGCTCCGTCATGCGTGGCTCCCGACAGTCGGGCTGTAGCCGGTATCTCGTGTCATGCAAATCAGTTTGTAACACAAACCGCTTTGTGTCTATAGGCGGCAGGGAAGTTTCTGTGCGGGATGCCGGCAGATCATGTGCCGTCGTGCTCAGTATTGGGATGTCCAGGCCCGGGCGCCGCGGCCGACTCGCGCCGACTATTGGGCCGCCTGACCCAACCGCCGGGCCAGGTCCATGGCATTGAACGGCGCATGGACCTTGACGTCGTTATCGAAGTACACATATACGCCGCGTCCCTTGCCGTCCGGGCACCCGGTCCCGGAGACCCAGCCGCGGATGGTCTCCGCCCAGCGGTCCAGTTCCTCATCGCCGTACCCGCTGACATACAGCTCTTCGCCACCGTGCAGCCGGACGTAAACGATGTCGGAAGTGACCCTGTCCAGCTGCGGCCATTTCCCGGCGGAATCGGCAATCACCAAGGCAACATTGTGCCGCCGGAGCAGTTCATAGAACCCGGGGTCGTCGAAGCTGGGATGGCGCACCTCGAGGGCATGGCGCAGCGGTCGATCCGCGTCGACGTCAGTCCACGCCCGGTCCTTCAGCTTGTCTCCGTGACCGGTGGCCATCGCGGCCGCCGTGCCGGTGCTGTGCGGAAGTTGGCTCAAGAACCCGTCCAGTATCTCCGGGTCGAACTGCACTCGCTCGGGCAGCTGCCACAGTACCGGGCCGAGTTTATCGTCGAGTGCCAGCACCCCTGAGGCAAAGAAGTTGGCCAACGCGAGCTCCACGTTGCGCAGCCGCAGCATATGGGTGATGTAGCGTCCGCCTTTGACGGCGAATTCAAACCCGGGCGGCGCGGCTTCCTTCCACCGCAGGTAGCTGGAGGGGCGCTGCAGCGAGTAGAAGGAGCCGTTGATTTCAACGGTGTCCAGCTTCGTTGCCGCGTACTCGAGTTCTTTACGCTGCGGCATCCCGGTGGGAAAGAAGACGCCCCGCCAGGGCGCGTATCGCCACCCGGAGATGCCGATACGGGCCACCGCTGCCGGCGTCGTCATGACTGTCCGCGGGTCGCCCGGTCAAGCCGCGCCGCCCGGTCAGGTGGCCGGGTCAGGAGAAGGAATTCGAATGCCATTCGCCGGTCACCAGATAGGTCACCTTCCGGGCCACGGATATTCCGTGGTCGGCGAACCGCTCGAAGTAGCGGCTGGCCAGCGTGACGTCCACAGTCGTCGTGGCCGGCGCATCCCAGGTATCTGCTGCGACAGCCTTGAAGACGCCCGCGTGCAGCTCGTTGATCCGGGCGTTGTGCTGCTGGATCTGGGTGGACAGTTCCAAGTCGCGGGTATCCAGCAGTTCGGAAACCTTCCGGGCGATGGCCAGATCGCCTTCGGAGAATTCCTCGAACGTGGACCGCAGCGAATCGGGGACCACGTTTTCCGGGTAGCGCAGCCGCGCCAGCTGGGCCACGTGCCGGGCAAGGTCTCCCATCCGTTCCAGCGACGCGCTCATCCGCAGCGCGCCCACGATCATCCGCAGGTCGCTGGCGACGGGCCCCTGGCGGGCCAGGATGTCGATGGCCCGCTCGTCGAGGTCGTTCTGCAGGAAATCGATGCGGGCGTCGGCAGCGATCACGTCCTGTGCGAGTTCGATATCGGCACCATGGAAAGCCGTAGAGGCTTTGTCCATGGCCTCAGAGACCAGATTGGCAATCTCGATCAGTTCCTCGCCGACCTGATGGAGTTCGGCCTGGAAAACCTTTCGCACTTGGCGTCCTTTCGCTCGACATGCACGCTCCGTGACGCTCTCACGGACACGTTCAGCACACTTCCAGTCTCCCATGAACTTTAGGGCACCTCGAGGTGAACGTTAGTTGAACGCGGCGGATGGGGCCATCCCTGCGGCGCATTGCGGCCTTGATAGCGCCTAAGCTGGACTCGTGAGTGACGTTTACATCGGCTTGGTGGCCGGACTCGTGGGCCTGTGCCTGGGCGTGTTCGGGATGCTGGCTTTCCGGCTCAGCGAGCAGCAGCGCAATGAACTGGCCGAGGTCGACGAACCGGTCCTTCCCGATGGCGCGGCCGAAGTGCTGTCCGTGGGAGGGCGGGCATTCCTGATCGTCGATTCAATTGACGGTGTGATCAGGGCCAGTCCCGCCGCCTATGCCCTCGGGCTGGTCCGTGGACACACCGTGGTGCACAACGAGTTGATCCAGATGACAGGAAGGGTCCGCCGCGACGGCGTGATTGAGGAGCGGCAACTGGAACTGCCGCGCGGTCCTCTGGGGCAGGGGTCGATTGTGCTGCATTTGCGCGTGGCGCCGCTGGGGCAGGAGTACATCCTGCTTCTGGCCGATGACCGCACGGAGATTACTCGCACCGAAGAAATCCGGAACGACTTTGTCGCCAACGTCTCCCACGAGCTGAAGACTCCGGTGGGGGCCATCTCGCTGCTGGCCGAGGCTCTGGATGACGCCGCGGCCGATGAAGAGGCCGTGCGCCGCTTCGCCTCGAGAATGCACAAGGAATCCGCTCGGCTTTCGGCTCTGGTGCAGGACATCATCGAGCTGTCCAGGCTGCAGGGGACCGACGTCGTCCAGCAGGGAGAGCCGGTCGACCTGAACGAAATCATTGCCGAAGCGGTGGACCGGAACAAGCTGCCGGCCGAATCCAAGGACATCAATATGGTCATCGGCGGCCGGGCGGACGCGGACGTCTACGGCGACACCGAACTGCTGACCACCGCATTCCGCAACCTGATCGACAATGCCATCCGCTACTCGCCGGTGGGCACCAAGATCGGTATCGGGCTGCGGTCCAAGGACGGTATGGCTCAAGTGTCCGTGCGGGACCAGGGCTCTGGAATCTCCGCCGAGGACCAGGACCGGATCTTCGAGCGCTTCTACCGGATCGATGCTGCCCGTTCCAGGGCAACCGGAGGGACCGGGCTGGGACTGAGTATCGTAAAGCATGTGATTTCCAACCATGGCGGCGAAGTGACGGTGTGGTCACAGCCGGACCAGGGGTCGACCTTTACCGTCAGGCTTCCACAGATGGAACAGGCCGACGACGAAACGTCGCCCGACCAGCCCGTGCACCGGAACGACACCGACGGCACCAATACCCCCGATGACGCACGACACAAAGGAGCTACCGCTTGAGCCGGATACTGATCGTTGAAGACGAAGAGTCTTTGAGCGACCCACTCTCATATCTGCTCACCAAGGAAGGTTTCGAAGCCGTCGTGGTTGAAGACGGCCTCGAGGCAGTGGCCGAGTTCGACAGGTCCGGAGCGGACCTGGTGCTGCTGGACCTGATGCTGCCGGGCCAATCCGGCACCGAGGTGTGCCGGCAGTTGCGGCAGCGTTCCAACGTTCCGGTGATCATGCTGACGGCCAAGGACGCGGAAATCGACAAGGTCGTCGGGCTGGAGATCGGGGCCGACGACTACATCACCAAGCCGTACTCTTCACGCGAGCTCGTGGCTCGGGTGCGCGCGGTGCTGCGCCGGCAGGGCGAACAGGAGGAGCTCTTGTCGACGTCGGTGCAGGCCGGCCCGGTGCGGATGGATGTGGAGCGCCATACGGTCAGCGTGCACGGCGAGGATGTCTCACTGCCGCTGAAGGAGTTCGAACTGCTGGAGATGCTGCTGCGCAATTCCGGCAGGGTGCTCACCCGCGGACAACTGATCGACCGAGTCTGGGGGTCGGACTACGTGGGCGATACCAAGACGCTTGACGTCCACGTCAAGCGGTTGCGCAGCCGGCTGGAGCCCGATCCGACCGCCCCGCAATACCTGCTGACGGTGCGTGGGCTGGGGTACAAGTTCGACGCCTGACCGGTTTCCGCCAAATGAGGTGTGCGACCCGAGGGAGTCCGTTCGTTGCGAGCAGTTCGCGCGGTGACGAGTCGACAGGGCCCCGAGCAGCCAGTAAGTGCCGGTACGACGGCGGGTGGCCACTAAGTGCCCGTATCACGGTCCGCAGATGGCAGTTAGTGACTATTCGCGGCGGGGTGAGCCCCTTATGCGGCAGTTAGTGACAATTCCAGATGGGGCAGGTCCCCTCACGGGCAGTCACCGCCTGCCCGTGGCGAGGCTACGACCCTTCGGTGGGCACCATGGTGGCGTAGCGCGGGAACGTGTCGTCCAGCACCGGCAGGGTGAGGTCTTCGGAAGCTCCGCTGATTTCGAAAGTCACGAGCGACATGGCCCCCGGCTTCGCCCCGGCGGGCTCGATGATCTCCGGCGGTGCATCGTTGTCGATGAAGTATGAGCCATTGGCGGGCACAGTCAGCTCGGTGGTTCCGCCGTCGGGCCCTTCCATGGTCAGCTGAACCTTCTGGTCGGAGTTGTTATACACCGCTCCGGTGATCCGTCCGGGCTGGTCGGCGCCGGCTGCCACAATCAACATATTGCGCAACTGCAGCGGACCGACTTTGCCGTTGACTCCATCCGAGGCGGCGTACTCAATGGTTGTCGCTTGCTTGGTCACGTAGCCGCATCCGGTCACGGAGAGCGTGGCGACGGCGGCAATAGTGGCCAGCGCCGCTGGGCGCGTCCGGCTGTTGGCGGTGAATCTCACGGCGCGAACTCCTCGGTAAGGCATCAAGAGTGAACAGAACTCAGTGACAAGCCTATCGTCAAACAGGGCTCGATGTTGCCTTCAACGGGACGTGCCAGTGACGTGAGTTGCATCAAATCCCCGATTCGTCAAGGCCTGCGCGGTATCCAGTTTCGTGGTCATGGCCCCTCTGACCTGCGCAAACACGCGGAAGCAGGCCCTCCGGGCGTGGTAAGATGGTCTGCGGGAAAGGGGTTTATCCACATGGTTTTTGAGGTCGGCGAGACGGTTGTATACCCTCACCACGGTGCAGCGAAAATTGAAGAGATCAAAATGCGCACCATCCGAGGCGAAGAGAAGATGTATCTCAAGCTCAAGGTTGCCCAGGGCGACCTGACGATTGAGGTACCGGCAGACAACGTGGACCTCGTCGGAGTGCGGGACGTGGTCAATAAGGACGGCCTCGAGCACGTATTCGACGTCCTGCGTGCAGAGTTCACCGAAGAGCCGACCAACTGGTCGCGCCGCTACAAGGCGAACCTGGAAAAACTGGCTTCCGGCGACGTGATCAAGGTTGCCGAAGTTGTCCGTGACCTGTGGCGTCGGGATCACGATCGCGGCCTGTCCGCCGGCGAGAAGCGGATGCTGGCCAAGGCGCGGCAGATCCTGATTTCCGAGCTCGCGCTGGCGGAAAAGACGGACGAGGACAAGGCCGCGAGTGTCCTCGACGAGGTGCTCGCCGGGTAGGTGCAAACCGGAGTCATCATAGTCGCCGCCGGTTCCGGCGAGCGCCTGGGATACGGCATACCCAAGGCACAGGTTCCCTTGGCCGGGGAGCCGATCCTTGCCTACGCCCTGCGCGGGGTGATCGCTTCGGGGATTGCCGACGCCATCTGCGTTGCGGTGCCCCGCCACGACGAAACCCTGCGGCAAGTATGCGGCGAGGTCTCCGAGGCAATGGCGGCCGATGGAACCGACTGTCCACCTGTATTGGCGATCGACGGCGGGACGAGCCGTACCGATTCCGTGCGCGAGGCGCTCGCAACACTGCAGGGCGTTGACGCGGTCTTGGTCCATGATGCTGCCCGGGCGCTGGCTCCGCCCGAGGTGTTCCAGCGGGTGGCGACTGCCCTGGCCCACGGCGGCGAGGCGGTGATCCCGGTGCGGGAGATGACAGACACCGTCAAGATGGTCGAGCATTCCGACAACGCCGCGATCGCGCAGGACATGGTTCGTGAAACACCTGACCGTACACGACTGCGCGTGGTGCAGACACCACAGGGCTTCACTCTCCAGGCGCTGACCCGCGCCCACGCTGCCGCGGACCTTTTCGACGACCAGCAGGCCGCGGCCGTGACCGACGACGCGATGCTGGTCGAGTCGATGGGGATTCCCGTTTATGCGGTGCCCGGCTCTGACTTGTCGCTGAAAATCACCACGGAGACGGACCTGGTGCTGGCCGAAGCACTGCTGCAAAAATACGGCAGTTGAGAATGAAAGGCCGCGACATGATCATGAGCAAACCCCCGGTGCCCCGGACCGGAATCGGCGTCGACGTGCACGCCTATGCGGACGAACCCCGACAGTTGCACCTGGGCGGCTTGCTCTTCGACGGCGAGCGTGGCCTGGCCGGCCATTCGGATGCTGATCCGGTGGCCCACGCCGCAGCGGATGCGTTGTTCTCCGCAGCCGGCGTCGGGGACTTGGGCACGCACTTCGGGACGGACCGTCCGGAATTCGCCAATGCCTCCGGCACCGAACTGCTCGGCGAAGCGGTGCGAATCGTGGGTGAGGCGGGTTTCGACGTCGGCAATGTCGCCGTGCAGCTGATCGCCAACCGGCCCAAGTTCGGACCCCGCCGTGCCGACTCCGAGGCGGTGCTGAGCGCGGCTGCCGGGGCACCGGTGAGCGTCTCCGCCACCACCACCGACGGCCTCGGGCTCACCGGGCGGGGCGAGGGCGTGGCGGCTATCGCCACGGCTCTGGTGCTCCAGCGTTCGGGCCAGGAGTAATTCGCGGCCTTCCAGGTACAAAGGCGCCGAATCGGCTCCAAAGTACTCCCGGCCCGTGCATCCTGGACCGGGTCGGCCGGTGCCTTGCAGCCCCGGCATCCGCCGGTATTGGGACTGGTCCCGCCGCGTCCAGTAATCTAGTGCGGTGAGCCTGAGATTCTACGACACCAAAACCGCAGCAGTGCGTGACTTTGCGCCCCTTCGCGAGGGACAGGCCGGACTGTACTATTGCGGGGCCACGGTGCAGGGCGAGCCGCACGTGGGACACATCCGTTCCGCCATCGCCTTCGACCAGCTCGGCCGGTGGCTCACGTACAGCGGCTACGACGTGACAGTGATCCGCAACGTCACCGACATCGACGACAAGATCCTGACCAAGTCCGCCGCATCCCACCGGCCCGGCGCCGGTGAAGACCCGGCGGTGATCCAGGACGAGCCGTGGTGGGCGCTGGCGTTCCGTTTCGAGCAGGCCTTCGACGACGCCTATGCATTGCTCGGCGTCGCCAAGCCCACCTACGAACCGCGTGCCACCGGCCACATTCCCGAAATGCACCGGCTCATTGCGCGGCTGATCGAGGCCGGCCACGCCTATCCGGCCCTGGACGGTTCCGGCGACGTCTATTTCGACGTCCGGTCCTGGGAGCGGTACGGGGAACTGACCCGTCAGCACATCGACGACATGCAGCCTGCCGGTGACGCCGGATTGCAAGGCAAGAAAGACCCCCGCGACTTCGCACTGTGGAAGGGGCACAAGGACGGCGAACCGGCCACGGCGGCCTGGTCGAGCCCCTGGGGCGCGGGACGTCCGGGCTGGCACCTGGAATGCTCGGCGATGGCCACCAAGTACCTGGGCAGCTCCTTCGACATTCACGGCGGGGGACTGGACCTGCGGTTTCCTCATCACGAGAACGAAATGGCCCAGTCGGCCGCCGCGGGCGACGGGTTCGCCAACTTCTGGATGCACAACGGAATGGTCACCTACCAGGGCGACAAGATGTCCAAGTCGGTGGGCAACGTCGTCACCCCGGCCGAAATGTTGTCGATGGCCAGCCCGCTTGTGGTCCGTTACTACCTCGGCCAGGCCCAGTACCGCTCCGCCCTCGACTACAACCCGGGCTCACTGCCGGAGGCGACTGCCGCCGTCGAACGCATCGAAGGGTTCATGCAGCGCGCGACGTCGGTGACCGGCGGTGGTTCCGACGACGCCGGCACCGGTGGGCAGGTCCCGACGGCGTTCGCCGAGGCCATGGACGATGACCTGAATGTGCCGCAGGCGCTGGCCGTCATCCACGAGACCGTCCGCCGCGGCAACAGCGCACTGGATGCCAGGGACAACGAGGCTGCCCGTGCCGCCTTGGACCAGGTCACCGCGATGACCGACGTGCTGTTCATCAACCCGCTGCACCCGCACTGGAACACCTCGGGCGGCGACTCCGCGCCGCAGCAGGCGCTCGAGGCGCTGGTGCAGGGCCAGCTGCGGGACCGTGCCGAGGCCCGCGGCAACAAAGACTACGCCCGGGCCGATGCCATCCGCGACGCATTGACCGCCGCCGGCATCATCCTCGAAGATACGGCAGACGGCGTCCACTGGACGCTGCGTGCACGGCAGGACCGTGCGGCCGGCGGCGTACCCTTCGGGAAAGAAGCCGGCAAAAAAGCCGTCCAAGAAGCCACCCGAGAACAAGAAGCCAGCCAAGGAGCCAATCATGGCCAATAAGTCGAGGCCGGGCGCCGTCCGCAAGAACAAGAAGGGCCCCACCACAGGTACCGGCGGCCACGGCAAGAAGGCACTGCAGGGCAAGGGGCCCACGCCGAAGGCGGAGGACCGGCCGTATCACAAGGCCCATAAGCAGAAGGCGGCCAACGAGCGCCAGGACGCCAAGAGCAGCGGCGGGGCCGCCAACCGTTCCGCGTCCCGCGGCTCAAGCGGCCGGGCGAAACCATCAGTGGAAATGGTCACCGGACGCAACTCCGTGGTGGAGGCGCTGCGCGCCGGCGTCCCTGCCAAGGCCCTCCACGTTGCAGTGCGGATCGAAACCGACGACCGGGTGCGCGAGGCCCTCAAGCTCGCCGCCGAACAGGGCATCGGGTTGCTTGAAGTCCATAAACCCGAACTGGACCGGATGACCGGCGATGCAATTCACCAGGGCCTGGCGCTGCAGATTCCACCGTACGACTACCCGGACGCGGTGGACCTGATGCAGCAGACGGTCGCCAAGTGGAAGAAGGGGCACATCAGGAACGCCCCGCTGTTCGTCGCCCTCGACGGGATCACCGACCCGCGCAATCTGGGCGCGATCATCCGTTCCGTATCAGCCTTCAGCGGCCACGGCGTGCTGGTTCCCGAGCGCCGCTCGGTGGGGATGACGGCGTCGGCCTGGAAGACCAGCGCCGGAGCCGCGGTGCGCGTCCCCGTGGCCAAGGCGGGCAATTTGAACCGCACCTTGGAAGCTGCGAAGAAGCAGGGGATTTTTGTGCTCGGGCTGGACGGTGACGGCGATGTGTCACTGCCGGACCTGGATTCGGCCACCGAGCCGGTGTGCCTCGTTGTCGGCTCCGAAGGCAAGGGGCTGTCCCGGCTGACCCGGCAGACCTGCGACCAGATCGTCTCCATCCCGATCGACTCGTCCATGGAGTCGTTGAACGCGTCGATGGCCGTCGGCGTCAGCCTCTACGAGATTTCCCGGCGCCGCTCGGGCCGCCGGTAATCATCGCCGTCGACTGCGCGGCTTCCGGCGCCGCAAGTATCCGAGTATGCGAGCAGCAGAGTAGCAGAGTACCTGTGAACCCGAGTATCCGATGACACATCCGGTGCATAGAACTGCTGCAGCAAGCCAGCCGTCACGGTCGTTTCCGCTGGGAATCAGCCACGCCGAAGGTGCCGCCAACGTGGCTGTCCACGCCCCCGGGGTCGACGAACTCGAGCTGCATTTCGCCCCGCCCGGCGGGCCCTGGCAGTCGACGCTGCTCACCGGCTACACCGAGGGCGTCCACCATGAGCTGGTGCCGGAACTGGTGCCGGGGTCGCGTTACGGCTTCCGGGACCGGCAGCACACGGATATCCGTGCCATGGTCTCCGGCGAGCATCAGCTGTTGCTCGACCCCTACGGAAGGGCCATCGACGACGACGCCGGCCGCCTCACCTCGGTATGGGCCGCGGACGGATTCGACTGGGGGGAGGACTCCCAGCTGCACACCCCGTGGCGGGACACCATCATCTACGAGGCCCACGTCAAGGGCCAGACGATGCTGCACCCGGACATTCCCGAGGAGCTGCGCGGCACCTATGCGGGCATGGCCCATCCGGCGATGACCGGGCATTTGCGTGCCCTTGGGGTGACCGCCGTCGAGTTGCTGCCGGTGCACTACCACCTCGACGAACCGCACCTGCAGGACCTGGGGCTGAGCAACTATTGGGGCTACAACACCATCGGATTCTTCGCCCCGCATACGGCCTATGCCACCCGGGAGGCTCAGCAGGCCGGGCCGCAGGCGGTGCTGGACGAGTTCAAAGGGATGGTCAAGCTGCTCCACGACGCCGGGCTGGAGGTGATCCTCGACGTCGTCTACAACCACACGGCCGAAGGGGACCAAGGCGGCAGCCCGATCAGCTTCCGCGGTCTGGGGGAGCAGCAGTATTACCGGCACGACGACGACGGCACTTACCTGGACACCACCGGCTGTGGCAACACGGTCGACTTCAGCGAGCCGCGGGTCGTCCAGCTCGCGTTGGATTCGCTGCGCTACTGGGTCGAGGAATTCCACATTGACGGGTTCCGCTTCGACCTGGCCGTGACCATGGGCCGCGACGGCGACAACCGGTTCACCCCGCAGCACCCGTTTCTGGTCGCGGCGGCCGCCGACCAGACGCTGCGCGGGATCAAGCTGATCGCCGAACCGTGGGACCTGGGCCCAGGCGGATGGCAGACCGGCCACTTCCCGCCCGGATGGGCAGACTGGAACGACAGATTCCGCGACACCGTGCGCGACTTCTGGGTGGCCGGGGCCGGAGCTATCGACGACGGCGGGCACCAGGGTTCCCTCGGAGCGCTGGCCGCTGCTCTCGCCGGGTCGGCAGACGTCTTCGCCCCGTCCGGGCGCTACGCGCTGTCATCGATTAATTACGTGACAGCCCACGACGGGTTCACGCTGGCGGACCTGGTCTCCTACAACCACAAGCACAACGAGCCCAACGGGGAAGACAACCGTGACGGCACTGAGGACAACCGCAGCTACAACCACGGCTTCGAGGGACAGACCCTCAATGGCGCGATCCTCGACCGGAGGGCGCTGACCAGCCGGAATGTAATGACCACGCTGATGCTCTCGCTCGGAGTGCCTATGATGACGGCCGGAGACGAATTCGGCCGCACCCAATGGGGCAACAACAACGCCTACTGCCAGGACAACGAGTTGGCCTGGCTGAATTGGAACCTCGACGAGCGGGCACGGCGGCAGCTGGAAACCACGCAGGCGCTGACCAAACTGCGCCGCCAGTTCCTCGAACATCAGCCGCACAACTACCTCGCCCGCCAGGACAGCTCCTATCTGTTGTGGTTCTCCGCCGCCGGAGAACCGATGACCATCAACGAGTGGACGGACCCGGCCACCCGGGTGCTCCAATTACTGCTTGGCTCACCCGAGGGCGTGCTGGACGGACTGATGGTGATCAATGGCGGCGGCGAGCCTGCGCATGTGGTGCTGCCCACCTCGGAGGCACTGCACGCAGCCGGCATGGACGGGGCCGGATCCCGCCACTACGTGCTGCGGTTCAGCACCTCCGACGACGACGCGTCGCCGCCACGCCGCGAAAACCCCGCACGCAGCGACGACCCCGCCCGCAGCGACGACCCCGCCCGCAGCGACGACCCCGCCCGCAACGGCGGCACGACCGACGTCGTCGTCCCCGCCTTGTCCATCCACGTCTACCGCGCCGAATAGCCTGATGCTCTGTGCTGCACGGCGCCCGTTAAGGCCGAAACGCGGGTACGGACGCCTACTCAGGAGTACGATCGGAACCATCCCGGTGAACGGGAGCAAAAGAGAGGACCTCAATCAAGCATGACGGACCCTGCCAGTGAATATGCCGACGAAGATGCGCCGTTAGGGCTCGGCATAGCCGAATTGTCGTATCTGCTGTCACGATTCGACAGCGCCTCGGCCCGCAAGTCGGTCGAAATGCTGCACGTCAACGAGGACTATCTCTCCCCGCTGGTCACCGCCGTCGGAGCGTCGAGCCTGCTGGCCAGGGGGCTGCTGCACGTCAATGGCGATGAAGTGGAACCAACGGAGGCGCTGAGCCTGGTCAACTACATTATGGCGGCGTCCACCCGGTGGATCGAATTGGGGTTCGTGGGGGAGGACGACGTCGACGGGGGCCTGCTGCTGCAGGCCCCCGAAGCATCAATGTTCCTGCAGCCGCTTGCCCTGGGGGCGTGGCAGGTGCTCGTCAAGGACCGCAGCACGTCCGATATGAGAACCCTGCGCTCGCTGGTCGATGCGCATTTCGAGTCCAATCCGCACGGCGCCGTCCACTTCGGTTCAACGACGTTTGAGTCGGTGCAGACATTGTCTGTGAGGTGTGAGGACGGCCAGTGGAGGGTCGGGCTGGGCGCCGGCGGCGAACGGCGGGATACAGCCGGCGGGCCGGACATCACGTCCGAGGAACTCGACCGGAAACTGGTCGAGCTGCTGTCCAACTAAGCTTATGAAGAACGACGCCGACGACGGCGGGTCGGCCCGCCCGGGTCAGGCTTCGGCGACCAGGCCGAGCTCGGCCTTGGACGCCAGTCCCTCGTGCGAGGGGAAGATCCGGACGGTGTAGCCGAACGCGCCGGGCTGGCCGATCGTGATGTCCGCGGTATACGAGTAGCGGCCGGACCCCAGGTCCTGTGACACTGCCATCGGCTGCAACGTGGCGTCGGCCAGTTCATCCGAGCCGGAGAGCCTGCCATAGGCGGCCTCCACGCACACGTCCTCCGGGGCCAGTCCGCCCAGGTCCACGTACCCGGTGACGGTCATGGTGTCGCCGATCCGTGGCGAATCGTCCACTCCGGCGGAGTCGACGTGCTCAACCACCACCGAGTCCCAGCAGGCCCTGACCCGGTCGGCGTAGGAGGCCAGTTCCCGCGCGGCTCCATAGTCCGCGGCCCGGATGCCGCGGTCCGCCGCGCCGGCGGGACGATACAGCGTCTGCACATACTCGGCCACCATGCGTTCGGCGGAGACGGCCGGTCCCAGCGTGGCGAGCGTGTGCTTAATCATCGCCGCCCATTCGGCGGGTACGGTCCCGGAACCGGTGCCGCCGGGGCCATAGAACGTCGGGGCAACGGTATGTTCCAGCAGGTCGTACAGCGCCGCGGACTCCACATCGTCGCGGTGCTCGGCTTCCGGGCCGGTCAAGGGCCGGCCCGCGTCCGCACTGCTGCGGTCCGCGGTCGGGATCGCCCAGCCATTGTCGCCGTCGTACATCTCGTCCCACCAGCCGTCGAGCACCGACAGGTTCAGTCCACCATTGATGGCGGCCTTCATCCCGGAGGTTCCGCAGGCTTCCAACGGGCGGAGCGGATTATTCAGCCACACGTCACAGCCCGGGAACAGGGTGCGGGCCATGGCGATGTCGTAGTTGGGCAAAAAGACGATCCGGTGCCGGACTTCGGGATCGTCGGTGAACCGGACCAGGTCCTGGATCATCCGCTTGCCTTCTTCGTCGGCCGGATGCGACTTGCCGGCGATCACCAGCTGGATCGGGTGCGTGGGATGCAGCAGCAGCGCCTTGAGACGCTGAGGATCACGCAGCATCAGCGTCAGCCGTTTATAGGTGGGAACCCGCCGGGCGAAGCCGATGGTGAGTACATCCGGGTCCAGCACCGAGTCCGTCCACGACAGCTCCGCGTCCGTCAGGCCGCGTTCCTTCCAGGCCGCGCGCACCCGCCGTCGTACGTCCTCAATCAGTTGGCTGCGCAGGTTGCGGCGCAGCTGCCAGATGGTGGCGTCGTCGACGTCGTGGGCGCGCGTCCACTCCGGATCCAGGATGGAGGCCGCGCCGAACTGTTCTTTCGCCAGCTGGGCGATCTGCGGGTCCACCCACGTCGGGACATGGACCCCGTTGGTGATGGAGCCGATGGGTACCTCTGCCTGGTCGAAGCCCGGCCACAAGCCGGCGAACATTGACCGGGAGACCTCCCCATGCAGTTTCGCCACCCCATTGGCGCGCTGGGCCAGCCGCAGGCCCATCACCGCCATGTTGAACACGGACGGGTCTCCGCCCTCGTACGATTCATGTCCCAGGGCCAGGATGGAGTCCACGGGAACACCGGGGGCCAGGCCCGCATTGAAGAAGTGTGCGATCTGGTCGCGTTCAAACCGGTCGATGCCGGCCGGAACCGGGGTGTGCGTGGTGAAAACCGTACCGGCGCGGGTGGCCATCAGGGCTTCATCCCAGGACAGCGGCTCAGGGGCATGCATCAGCTCGCGGATCCGCTCCACGCCGAGGAAACCGGCGTGGCCTTCATTAGTGTGGAAGACCTCCGGAGCCGGTGTGCCGGTCAGCCGTTCGAAGATGCGCAGCGCCTTCACCCCGCCCATGCCCAGCAGCAGTTCCTGCTGCAGCCGGTGCTCGCCGCCGCCGCCGTACAACCGGTCGGTGACGCCCCGGGCGGCCTGGTCGTTGTCCGGCACGTTGGAATCGAGCAGCAGCAGCGGGACACGGCCGACGTCGGCGCGCCAGACGCGAGCCAGCAGTTGCCGGCCGTCGGGCAGCGGAAGCTGGACCTGCGCCGGTGTCCCGTCGGATTCGCGCAACAGGCTCAGCGGCACCTCATCGCGGTGGAGCACCGGATAGGACTCCTGCTGCCAGGCATCGCGGGAGAGCCATTGGCGGAAGTAGCCGGATTGGTAGAGCAGGCCGACGCCGATCAGCGGCACTCCCAGATCCGAGGCTGCCTTGAGGTGGTCGCCGGCCAGGATGCCAAGACCGCCGGAGTACTGCGGCAGCGCCGAGGTGATCCCGAATTCGGGAGAGAAGTAGGCGATGGAGGCCGGGGCATCAGAGCCCAGGGACTGATACCACTTCGGCTCCGCAAGATAGTTGTCCAGGTCGGCACCCAGCTGCTGCACCCGCGACACCACGTCCGGGTCGGCGGCCAGCTGCTGCAATCGTTCGGCGCTGATGATGCCCAGGAACGACGCCGGGTCCCGGCGGCTCTGCTGCCACAGCTGCGGGTCGAGCTCCTCGAACAGCCGTAGCGTGCGCTGGTGCCACGACCACCGCAGGTTGGCTGCCAGCCGGCCCAGGGGTTCCAGAGCGTCGGGAAGTACGGTACGGACGCTGAATCTACGGATTGCCTTCACAGCGGCTAGATTAGCGCAGTTCGCGCATCCGGGCACACAACGGATAAAAAGGGCTCTTGTGACGTATCCGTGGGTGGTTCCGGGCGTCTGAAGGAGCTGCACGCCGCCCCCCGTTAGGTTCTGGGCCTGAGAAGATTCACCCCCGTCAGTGACGTCGCCTGACGAGACTGCTCCGATGTTGAACGGGAGTCAACGAGTAGCCGCGGAACTTATCGTCCCCGACGTTGTTGCAGGTGGGGGGTTAGGCATGACCTCGGCATTTGCCGCTGGCCTGTCCGCCAGAGTATTCTGTGACTGATTGATCAGACAATGATTGGATTGGTGTGGCGAGGCGAGCGGATCAGGAGCGGATCGCGCAGAAGCGGGAGCAGATCGCAGCCCAGGCGGGCCGGCTGTTCGCAGCACAGGGCTATGAGCGCACGAGCGTGGCGGAGATCGCAACAGCCGTAGGCATCAGTCCGGCCAGCGTCTTCTACTACTTCAACGACAAGGCGGCACTGTTCCGGGCGGTCTTCGAGCGCGACCTGCCCGCCGCGGAGGCCTTGATAGCCCGGCATGCCGACGCTAAGGAACCGGTATCGGCGATTCTCGATGTTCTTGGCGAGCTGGCGAAGGATGCCATCGATCCCGGCGCTTCTGGGATGCTCGTCGAGCTGCTGCGCCGTGCCGAGCATGACCCCGACTTGATTGCGGTAGTCGGGCGCACCTCAGAGGTGGTGCGCGACGGCCTGGCAGTGCTGATCGTGCGAGGAATCGACGACGGTGACATCGATCCCGCCCTGGATCCGATCCAGACGGCGACATGGTTGCAGGCCATCGTGGATGCCACCTATCTCAACGCCCGCCCTGGCTACTCGCCGCTGCCCGAACTGCGGCGCACCGCCATGGGTTATCTGACGACGTTTCCGTCGCAAGGAGTGGACCACCGTGACTGAGAATCATGTCGCCATCGCGATTCCGACCAGATGGATCGTGGGTGTTCGCATCGCAGGGGCGGTGCTGGGATTCGGGGCAGCGTTCGTCATCGGCCCGATCGTGAACTGGCTGCTCGGCCTGGCCGGCGATGCTCCCGGCCCGCTGCGCCTGGCCGCCGGACTGCCCCTGATGTGGGCAATTCCTGCGCTGACCATCGCCGGACTGGGGCTCGGCTTCTGGATCACGCGAGAGTGGCAGAAGGAGAACGGCATCATTACCGTCTCGCCCGACGGCGTGACCGTGCAGCGAGGCGGGGCCGGCAGCCATGTCGCCCGTGATCGGATCGACGAGGTCTTCAGCGATGGCCGAGACCTGATCCTGGTCGACGAGCACACGAACGAGCTGCTGCGTGCCAAGACCGACAAGATGCTCCTCCCCCGGCTGCGTCAGGCATTCGTAGGATTCGGCTACCACTGGCAAGGGACCACCGACCCTCACGAACACGCCTTCGAGACGTGGGTCGACGGCAACGGCCAGCTGAGCGACCGAGTACAGGACCTGTTGCGTGCCAGACAGCGTGCTCTTGCCGACAAGCGATCCGGAGCGGCCGAGGACGCCCGCGACGACCTTCGCGACCTCGGCATCGTCGTGCGCGACCGCAACGACGCCCAGCAGTACCGGGTCGTGCCCGACCAAAGGTGATGTTCACGAGAATGCCACCAGCTTGGTCGCTGACGCCGCCGCCCTCCTGAACCTCGAATCTTACGGCCGCACCCGCAGTCACGGACCTGCCAGCGAGGGCGGCGACCGGCCCTACTGGTACCGGGAGCCGATCCAAGAACTGTAGACAGGAGAATGGCATGCAGAATGCCACTCTATGGCGTTGCCTGCTCGGACTCGAACGCAGTGTGGTCGAGGACGTCGAGTTCGACGAGGACGAGCAGGCGTTGATCGCCGAAGTGCGGCCTCGCAAGGGCGCAAGGCGACGGTGCGGGCGCTGCCGGAGGCCGGCCGGATGGTACGACCACGGGGAGGGCCGCCGCCGGTGGCGGGGGTTGGACCTGGGCACCATTGCGGTGTGGCTGGAGGCCGACGCACCACGTGTGCAGTGCCCCGACCATGGGGTGGTGGTCGCGCACGTGCCCTGGGCGCGGCACGGTGCGGGGCACACCCACGCGTTCGATGAGCAGGTGGCGTGGCTGGCGACCAAGTGCTCGAAGTCCGCGGCGTGTGAACTGATGCGGATCGCCTGGCGCACCGTGGGCTCGATCATCACCCGCGTGTGGGCCGATGTCGAGGCCGTCCATGACCGGTTCGCAAACCTCTCGCGGATCGGGATCGATGAGATCTCGTACAAGAAGGGCCATCGCTACTTGACCGTGGTGGTCGACCACGACACTGGCCGGTTGGTGTGGGCCGCGCCCGGGCGGGACAAGGCCACCCTGCGCAGGTTCTTCGACGCCCTTGAAGAGTCCGGGCAGGTAGCAGGTGAGGACCGGTGCGGGGCCATCACTCACGTCTCGGCCGATGGAGCGGACTGGATCAGCGATGTGGTCGCCGAGCGGTGCGGCAACGCCGTGCGGTGTGCCGATCCCTTCCACATCGTCAAGTGGGCTACCGAGGCCCTCGATGAGGTCCGCCGCGATGCGTGGAACACCGCACGGGGCGCGGTCGGACGGCGTAAGGCCAGTCGCTCGCGGGGCACGGCGAAGCTGCTCAAAAACTCTCGGTACGCGCTATGGAAGAACCCCTCGAACCTCACCGAAAAGCAGCAGGCGAAGCTGGACTGGATCGTCAAGACCGACCCGGGGCTGCACCGCGCGTACCTACTCAAGGAGGGTCTGCGGCTGATCTTCCAGCTACCCTACGAGGAAGCCGTCGCGGCCCTGAGCCGGTGGATCGGTTGGGCCCGCCGCTGCCGGATCCCGGCGTTCGTGACACTGCAGCGCAGGATCGTGCGGCACCGCCACTCGATCCTCGCCGCGATCGAACATGGCCTGTCCAACGGACGCATCGAATCGGTCAACACCAAGGTCCGACTGATCACCCGGATGGCCTTTGGCTTCGCCACCCCCGACGCCCTGATCGCCCTCGCGATGCTCAACCTTGGCGGCCATCGACCTGAACTTCCCGGCCGGTCATGACCCACGGATCAGTCAGGAGAGCCATAAAAAGGAAAGGGGTGAGGGAACATAATGCGTGTTTCCCTCACCCCAAATACACCTAATGCTGCTGTGAGAATCGATGATTCGTATTCAGTAGGAACCGATCACTGCTTGTCGTACCCTGAGTCACTTCGCGGCTTGGAGTCGGGTTCCCTTCTGCCTCTATGAAAGGCAGCTTCAACCATCCGATAGATGACGAACAAGCCAATCATGAGAAAGATGGCCATCAGGCCGAAGGAACCTATGGCTTCTCCGAAGGTCGGGACTAGAGGATTTTCCGTCACACCCATCCACATGACACTACACCAGGTCCATTCGTAACGAGTCGGAGGACTCCGCTCCGGGTGCTGTGTTCCCAGCCAAAGATGGATCGCGTCACCGTTACGGTAGTCCGGAAGTGGCCCCGTCCGCCGGAAACGTAATGCCTTTTGTCGGAGTTTGATATTGACACACCGGGCTCATAGGAGTGGAGAACACGGAAGTATGCGCGGTGTGTGTCAAGTACGCGACCGCGCCCAGTTGTATATTTCCCGGTAAGACGGACTTTGGTAACGCTGATACCGGCGAAGAGGAACTCTTGGTCGCACGTTGCCGTAACCCGATAGGTCGCCGCCAGAGTGGAGGTGCCACTCAGGCTGCTAAACCTTGTCGGAGTGACATGGCAGTTCGATTGCCGCATACTAACGCCGCTGCCAGGCCGTTCTGCAGCAAAGAGGACCCTCTCGTTCTTGAGAATGCCCTCAAGCTTTTGACGTTCCTTACCTGAGAGAGCATCGAAGGCTTCGAGGGATTCTGCGGCGTCAGCATCACCGTTCATTGCCGCATCCTTGATGTTCGCGCGGAGCATCGAAGTTGCATCTTTCGTATTCACGTGAGTTTCGGTCGCTGTGCTCGCTAGAGCTGTAGCAGGGGACGAAAGGCCCGCCAGACTAATGGTCGCGACACTCACCACAGCACATGTCTTCCCAAATTTTCTCAAGAGCAATTCTTTATTTCCCTAACCAATCATCTACTTTACACAGTCGTTCAGGAAATGTTTTGCCAACGTTCGGCGGACATGTAATGACAGATGCTTTTGGCCCGCCGCGCCCTTCGCATTGCGGCACAAGGCCGAACCATGAACCTCGGATTGGCGGCTCTTCCCGGTTCGTGGGGAACGGCGTGTTGAGGTGAGTGTCATGCCGCTCCGAAAAGCTTCAATGAAGTCACGCGGCCATAATCGTTCCAGTTGGGTAGATGCCTTGGTAGCGTTCTGGATCGGGCCAAGCGGAACTATGTTGATCGCGGCTCACCGGCAGAGCCACGAACCGCACCGGCCTGCGTGAGGCGTTGGCGGTCTGCCGGGCCGGTGGTACCTTCGTCGTCACCCTACTGGGCCCTCTGGTCGGCTCCGAGCGGGGCGCCCATGAAATCCCTGACGTCCTCGACGACCGGGAAATAAGGCTGCGGGGCGCAGCATTTTTGAAATGGCCGAACTATTCGCTGTGAGCCGGCCGACAATCTACCGCACCATCGAACGGGAACAGCGCAAAGCGGTCAGTGCAAGCGATTCCTGACTGGATCTGGGCAGTCGGCTTCTGGCGGTGCCACCGCCTCCTGAACTGACGCCGGGGCGTCCGAGAGGGTGCGGAGCATGAATTCCGCCGCCGATGTTTTCACATACCCTATGCACCCTTAGCAATCTGCCCGGAATGTCGCTAACGTCTAGGGTGTGACCACTTCCAAGGTGATACCTGCATCGGAATCGTCGACATCGGAACTGCGGACCGGCCGTATCCCGATCACCAAGGTCCAGCCTGTCATTGAGGGCGGTGCGTTCAGCGCCAAGGCCATTCCCGGACAGAATATGGAAGTGTCCGCAACCGTCTTCCGCGAGGGACATGACCGTCTCGGGGTCACTGCGGTGTTGTACGGCCCTGACGGGGAGGAACGGCAGCGCACCCGGCTGGTCGAGCGGCTCCCCGGAACCGACAGCTGGACCGGGCGGCTCACGCCTGCAGCCACCGGCGACTGGTCGTTTGCCATTGAAGGATGGGCGGATCTGTACGGCACCTGGCAGCACAATGCCGAGGTCAAGCTCGACGCCGGCGTCGACGTCGAGCTCATGCTGGCCGAAGGCGCGGCGCTGCTTCAGGTCGCCTCCGCCGATGAACACCGCGAACCGGCCGACCGGGACACCATTGCCGCCGCGGCCGCCGCGCTCGCCGACGGGGCGCTGACGGTGGCCGAACGCCTGGACGCCGGGACCAGCGCAGCGGTGCTGGCCGCCGTCGAACGCCAACCCATCCGCGACCTGGTGACCTCCAGCGCCCGGTATCCCATCCGGGTGGAACGCCCCGCGGCGGGCCGCGGCTCCTGGTATGAATTCTTTCCCCGCTCCATCGGAGCAGTGCAGGACCCCGCGACGCTCGAATGGACTTCCGGGACCTTCGCCACTGCGTCACGGCGGCTCGACGACATCGCCGCCATGGGGTTCGACGTCGTCTACCTGCCACCGGTGCATCCGATCGGCCGCACACACCGGAAGGGGCCGAACAACGCGCTCAATGCCGCCGAACGTGATCCGGGCTCGCCGTGGGCGATTGGTTCGCCCGACGGCGGCCATGACGCCATCCATCCGGATCTGGGCAGCTTCGAGGATTTCGATGCATTCGTCGCCCGGGCGGAAGAATTGGGAATGGAGGTCGCCCTCGACCTGGCACTGCAGGCCTCGCCGGACCACCCGTGGGTGACGTCCCACCCCGAATGGTTCACCACCCGGGTGGACGGCACCATCGCCTACGCCGAGAACCCGCCGAAGAAATACCAGGACATCTATCCGATCAATTTCGACAATGACCCCGATGGGCTCAGCGCCGAGGTGCTCAGGATCGTGCGGTTGTGGGCCAACCACGGCGTGAAAATCTTCCGGGTGGACAACCCCCACACCAAGCCCGTCTGGTTCTGGGAGTGGCTGATCGCCGAAGTCAGTGCCTTCGACCCGGACGTGGTGTTCCTCGCCGAGGCGTTCACCCGCCCGCCGATGATGCACCAGCTGGCCAAGGTCGGCTTCCAGCAGTCCTACGGCTACTTCACCTGGCGCAACACCAAGCAGGAATTGGAGGAGTACTTCACCGAGGTCAGCCATGAAACCTCGGGGTTCTTCCGGCCCAACTTCTTCGTCAACACCCCGGACATCCTGACAGAGTACCTCCAGTTCGGCGGTCCGCCCGCGTTCAAGATCCGGGCGGTGCTGGCCGCCATGTCCAGCCCGCTGTGGGGGGTCTATTCGGGCTACGAACTGTTCGAGCATGTGGCCCGGCCCGGCTCGGAGGAATACATCGACAACGAGAAGTTCGAATACCGGCCGCGTGATTACGCGGCCGCGATCGAGGAAGGCCGCTCGCTTGCGCCGTATCTGAAGCGGCTCAACGAGATCCGGCGGTTGCACCCGGCGCTGGGCGATCTGCAGAACATCACCATCCACAGTTCCACCGACGATGAGGTGCTGGTGTTCTCCAAGCACAAGGCCGTTCCCACGGCCCGCGGACCGGCCAAGGACACGATTATCGTCGTCGTCAATCTTGACCCCCACAGCACCCGCGAGTGCACGGTCAGCCTGGACCTGCAGGCGCTGCAGCTCGATCCGCAGGACCTGACGGCCGAGGGCACCTACCGGGTCGATGACCTGATCACCTCGGACGGATGGTTATGGGGCGCCGACAACTACGTCCGTCTCGATTCCCATGTTGAACCCGCACACATCCTGCACGTGAGGAGGCCGGTATGACGTTGGCCCCGCAGTTCCAGCTGCACGCGCCTGGACTGCAGCACGATCCGCACTGGTACCGCAAGGCGGTCTTCTACGAAGTGCTGGTCCGTGGCTTTGCCGACGCTAATGGGGACGGATCCGGCGACTTTTCCGGATTGATCGAGCGGCTCGATTACCTGCAATGGCTGGGGATCGATTGCCTGTGGGTGCCTCCGTTCTACGAGTCGCCGCTGCGCGACGGCGGCTACGACATCGCCGACTACTACTCGGTGCTGGACGAATTCGGGACCATCAGCGACTTCAAGCGGCTGGTATCCGAGGCCCACGCCCGCGGGCTGCGGGTCATCACCGACCTGCCCATCAACCACACCTCGGACAAACACGAGTGGTTCGAAGCCTCGCGCCATGAACCCGATGGCCCGTTTGGCGACTTCTACGTCTGGAGTGACACCGACGAGAAGTACGAGGACGCGCGGATCATTTTCGTCGACACCGAGGAGTCCAACTGGGCCTTCGATCCGGTGCGGCGGCAGTTTTATTGGCACCGGTTCTTCAGCCACCAGCCGGACCTCAATTTCGAGAATCCGGCGGTGCAGAAGGCCGTATTCGATGTCGCGCGGTTCTGGCTGGACCAGGGGATCGATGGCTTCCGTGCAGACGCCATTCCTTACCTCTTCGAAGAGGAGGACACCAACTGCGAGAACCTGCCGGCCACCCACGACTTCCTGAAGAGGCTGCGGGCCATGGTCGATCACGACTACCCGGGGCGGGTGATCATCGCCGAAGCGAACCAGATGCCCCACGAGGTGGTGGAATATTTCGGGGACGAGGACGGGCCCGAGTGCCACATGTGCTTCCACTTTCCAATCATGCCCCGGCTGTTCTATTCCATGCGCGACCAGAGCGCCGCCCCGATCATCCAGACGATGGCCGAAACCCCCACCATCCCCGAAGGCGCGCAGTGGGGGACGTTCCTGCGTAATCATGATGAGTTGACGCTGGAGATGGTGGCCACGGAAGAACGGGAGGCGATGCTCGGCTGGTACGCGCCCGATTCGCGGATGCGTGCCAACATCGGCATCCGCCGCCGGCTGGCTCCGTTGCTGGACAATTCCAGGGCCGAACTGGAGCTGATTCATTCGATGCTGTTGTCGATGCCCGGCAGTCCGTTCCTGTACTACGGGGACGAAATCGGAATGGGCGACAACATCTGGCTCGACGACCGCGACGCCGTGCGCACGCCGATGCAGTGGAACCCCGACCGGAACGCCGGGTTCTCGCAGGCCGATCCGGGCAAGCTGTACCTGCCGGTGGTGCAGTCGCTGGTGTATCACTACAACCACAGCAACGTGGAGGCCCAGCTGGCCCATTCCGGGTCGCTGCTGCACTGGATCCGGCAGATCCTGAGCATCCGCAAGGCCCATCCCGCATTCGGGCTGGGCAGTTACATTAACGTGGACGCCGACGCCGTCCCGGTGCTGGCTTTCCTGCGCGAACTGCCGTCCCGCAATGCAGCCGGCGAAGCGGCCGAGACCATTCTGTGCGTGTTCAATCTGTCGCAGAACCCTGTTTCGACCACGCTCGACGTGCCCGAATACGCCGGGCGCGGCCTGCGCGATTTGTTCGGCGGGACCCCGTTTCCGGCCATCGGAAGCGACGGACGGATCACCTTCACCATGGGAAGCCACGACTTCTTCTGGCTCCGCATCCGGACCGACCATTCCAACCCGGCCGAGCCCGAAACCACCACCATGCCGATCATCCAGCAGCCGGGAGGGACCGCGACGTGAAACCCATGACCCCCACGCTGCCCGAGTTGCTCCGCGGATGGCTGCCCGCCCAGCGCTGGTATCCCGCCAAGGGCGCCCCGGTCAGCCTGCGGAGGGTCGGCGGGATCCACTTGCACGACCCGGACGGGGCCGTGGGGCTCGAAGTGCATCTGGTGGCGGTGGACAGCGGGGAACGGGTGGACGTGATCAACGTGCCGCTCAGCTACCGCAGCGCGCCATTGGACGGGGCGGAAGCCGGACTGGTCGGCGAAACCGAGTACACCGTCGACGGGTCGGCGGCGCCGCGGTGGGTTTATGACGGCGCCTACGACCCGGTGTTCGTCACCGCGTGGCTGGAGATGATGCGCGGCGGCAGCACCACCGCCGACGGCCGGGCAACCGGCCACGCCGTCGAGCCCTTTGCCGGCAGCGCGCCGCGCAGCACCCCGGCGTCGATGCAGGTGCTCACCGGCGAACAATCCAACACGTCCGTCATCATCGACGACGGCGAACTGCCTTCCATCGTCAAGTTCTTCCGCGTGCTCGGGCCCGGTCCGAACCCGGACGTGGAGGTCGGCGCCGGGCTCACCTCGGCCGGATGCACCCAAGTGCCTGCCACCTACGGCTGGGTTTCCGGCTACTGGCATGACCCGGCGGGCGAATTCGTCGACGGGCGCCCCTCCGGCGCGCTGGTTGAAGGGCAGCTGAGCGTACTGCGCGAATTCATCGACGGCAGCGAGGACGCCTGGCGCCAGGCCTGCCGGGCGGCGTTGAACGGCGATGACTACACCGGCCAAGCCTTCGGGCTGGGACGGGCCACCGCCGGAGTGCACCTGAGCCTGTCCATGGCCTTTGGTACCAGGACCGCGACCGAGGCCGAACGGTCCCTGTTCATTGAAAGCATTGTCGACCGGATTGACTGGGCCTGGGCCGAGGCCGGGCCCGCTGTCGGCGAGGGGTATGCGGCGCTGCTGCAGGGCCACATCGACGCTTTGCGGAACGAGCAGCAGCTGCCCGATCTGCAGCGGATCCACGGCGACTACCACCTGGGACAGGTGCTGTACGCACCGCACCGGGGGTGGGCGGTGCTGGACTTCGAGGGCGAACCGCTGCGCACCGCCGCGGAACGGTCACAGGCCGATGTCCCGCTGCGCGACGTCGTCGGCATGCTCCGCTCTTTCGACTACGTTGCCGGGGTGGTGATGCACGGTGACAGCGGTGCCGCCTCTGGAGGCGGTCACGACGACGGCCGCCGACAGCGGGCGGAACAAGCACGGCACTGGGCCGCCGCCTGCAGCCGCGCGTTTATCGACGGGTACCAGCAGGAAACCGGCCGGAAACTGGAAACCAATTCCCCGTTGTTCGTAGCGTTGTGGCTGGACAAGGCCCTCTACGAAGTGGTGTACGAACGGCGTAACCGGCCCGACTGGCTGCCCGTCCCCGTGGCCGGCGTGCGCAAAGCGCTGGACGACCGGTCATCCGGTGCCGGCAGCTCAACCGCCGGCAGCTCAACAGACGGCCGTCCATCTGAGGGTGACCGGGAACTTTGAATGAAGAGGTGAAGCAGTGACTGAAAAGAACACCGGCACCGAGGCAATTGCGCCCGAGTCCGTCGCCGACGATGTGCTGGCGGCTGTCGGGGCGGGGCGGTTCCACGACCCTCACCGAGTGCTCGGCGCCCATTTGACCACGTCGGCCTCCGGCGTCGAATCAGTCACCTTCCGCACCATGAAGCGGCTGGCCAGGCAGGTCACTGTCGTGACGCCGTCGGCCCGTATCCCGCTGCAGCATGAGGCGCGGGGGATCTGGGTCGGTGCCTCGCGGCCGGAGGAGGCCGGCCACGTCCCCGACTACCGGCTGGAGGTGGCCTACGACGACGGCACTGAGCTGACCGTCGACGACCCGTACCGTTTCCTGCCCGCCATCGGCGAGATGGACATTCACCTGTTCAATGAAGGCAGGCACGAAACACTGTGGACGGCGCTGGGGGCGCACATCCGGCGGTATCCCTCGACTCTGGGGGAGATTTCCGGCGTCGGTTTCTCCGTCTGGGCCCCCAACGCCGAGGCCGTGCGGGTCAAGGGCGACTTCAACGATTGGGACGGGCTGACCCATGCGATGCGTTCGCTGGGCACGTCGGGGATCTGGGAACTGTTCATCCCCGGTGTCGAGGACGGCCACTGCTATAAGTACGAGATCCTGGGCAAGGACGGACAGTGGCGCGAAAAGGCCGATCCGATGGCCTACGGGACGGAGATTCCGCCGCAGACCGGGTCGAAGGTCATCGAATCAACCTATGAGTTCGTCGACCAGCAGTGGATGGAGGACCGTGCGGCGAAAGACCCGCACAACTCGCCGATGAGCGTCTACGAAGTTCATCTCGGTTCCTGGCGGCTGGACCTGAGCTACCGGCAATTGGCCGAGCAATTGGTCGAATACGTGCAGTGGCAGGGCTTCACCCACGTCGAATTGATGCCGGTTGCGGAACACCCGTTCGGCGGGTCCTGGGGATACCAAGTCACTTCGTACTATGCGCCGACCTCCCGCTTCGGCCATCCCGATGAGTTCCGCCACCTCGTCGACGCGTTGCACCAGGCGGGGATCGGCGTGCTGCTGGACTGGGTGCCGGCGCACTTTCCCAAGGACGAATTCGCGCTGGCCTGGTTTGACGGGCAACCGCTCTATGAACATCCCGATCCTTTGCTGGGCGAACATCCGGACTGGGGGACCCTGATTTTCGATTACGGCAGGTCGGAGGTGCGCAACTTCCTCGTCGCCAACGCGTTGTTCTGGCTGGAGGAGTTCCATATCGACGGGCTGCGCGTGGATGCCGTGGCCTCGATGCTCTACCTCGACTATTCGCGCGAAGGCGGCGACTGGCGCCCCAACAAGTACGGCGGGAACCACTATCTCGAAGCCATTGCCTTCCTGCAGGAAGTCAACGCCACGGCCTACCGACGTGCCCCTGGATCGGTGATGATTGCCGAAGAATCAACAGCGTTCGACGGCGTGACGCGGCCGACGTCGGAAGGCGGGCTTGGTTTCGGGCTGAAGTGGAACATGGGCTGGATGCACGACTCGCTCACGTACATGGCCGAGGACCCGATGAACCGGCAATACCACCACCATCAGGCGACCTTTTCGCTGGTGTATGCCTTCACCGAAAACTTCCTGCTGCCCATCAGCCACGACGAAGTGGTCCATGGCAAAGGCTCGCTGCTGCGCAAGATGCCCGGGGACCGGTGGAAACAGCTGGCCAATGTCCGCGCTTACCTCGCTTACCAGTGGGCGCATCCGGGAAAACAGCTGATCTTCATGGGCACCGAATTCGGCCAGGAAGCGGAATGGTCCGAGCAGCATGGCTTGGACTGGTGGCTGACCGAAGACCCGCAACATCGGGGAATGCAGCTGCTGGTGCGCTCCCTGAACGAGATCTACCGGCAGACCCCGGCGCTGTACGCCAGGGATAACGATCCGGCCGGCTTCTCATGGATCGACGCCAACGACGCCGGCCGGAACATCCTGTCCTTCACTCGCTGGGACAGCCAAGGCAACCCGCTGGTCTGCCTGGCCAACTTCGCCGGCAACCCGCATCAGGACTTCCGCCTGGCCCTGCCCTGGGCGGGAACCTGGCGGGAAGTGCTCAACACCGACGCCGGCGGGTTCGGCGGATCCGGCGTGGACAATGGCGGATCAGTGGTGGCCGAAGAGGGTGCCTACGGCGGCCAACCTGCTTCCGCCGCATTGACCGTTCCTCCCCTTGCAGTGCTGTACCTGAAGCCGGAGGGCCGAAGCAGCTGAGGCTGTGCAGCAGATCATAAAAACTGATTCCGCCAGTGCCTCCACTGCGGGCGCCGGATAGCAGCCCGTCCGCAGCCGGAATTCCGCGTCATGGCAGGGATGCAGCCGCTCCGGGGATGCCGCGGGAGAGCCGCTGGCGACGGTTTGTGTCCACCCATCGCTGGTGGTAATGTTTATATCCGCGCTGATCGATGAAGACAGTTCGGGACAGGCCCTCATGCAGGGTCGTGGTTCAGGTTTGAGGCATACGCCGGACAAACGGAGAACCAGCCGATTTGACTTCAACAGTCAGCGTGGGTAAATTAGAAAAGTTGCTTCGGAGCGAAACGGGAAAGAAAAAGACCCGCTGAAACCGAATGCTCTTGTTGTTTGAGAACTCAATAGTGTGTCATGTTTGTTGATACCAATTTTTTATTTGGTTGATTTGCTGCCGGCTGCACGCACCCCGTGTGTGGTTGGTGGTTTTTTAGCTGGTTTCAAATTTTTGTTGATGCATGGGCTTTTTTGGTTTGTGTGTTGATGTTTGTTTTTTAACGGAGAGTTTGATCCTGGCTCAGGATGAACGCTGGCGGCGTGCTTAACACATGCAAGTCGGACGATGAAGCGGTGCTTGCACCGTGGATTAGTGGCGAACGGGTGAGTAACACGTGAGTAACCTGCCCTTGACTTCAGGATAAGCCCGGGAAACTGGGTCTAATACTGGATATGACTGCCGGTCGCATGGCCTGGTGGTGGAAAGCTTGATGCGGTTTTGGATGGACTCGCGGCCTATCAGCTGGTTGGTGGGGTAATGGCTTACCAAGGCGACGACGGGTAGCCGGCCTGAGAGGGTGACCGGTCACACTGGGACTGAGACACGGCCCAGACTCCTACGGGAGGCAGCAGTGGGGAATCTTGCACAATGGGCGAAAGCCTGATGCAGCGACGCCGCGTGAGGGATGAATGCCTTCGGGTTGTAAACCTCTTTCAGTAGGGAAGAAGCCGCCTTTTGGTGGTGACGGTACTTGCAGAAGAAGCGCCGGCTAACTACGTGCCAGCAGCCGCGGTAATACGTAGGGCGCAAGCGTTATCCGGAATTATTGGGCGTAAAGAGCTCGTAGGCGGTTTGTCACGTCTGCTGTGAAAGCCCGGGGCTTAACTCCGGGTGTGCAGTGGGTACGGGCAGACTGGAGTGCAGTAGGGGAGACTGGAATTCCTGGTGTAGCGGTGAAATGCGCAGATATCAGGAGGAACACCGATGGCGAAGGCAGGTCTCTGGGCTGTTACTGACGCTGAGGAGCGAAAGCATGGGGAGCGAACAGGATTAGATACCCTGGTAGTCCATGCCGTAAACGTTGGGCACTAGGTGTGGGGGACATTCCACGTTTTCCGCGCCGTAGCTAACGCATTAAGTGCCCCGCCTGGGGAGTACGGCCGCAAGGCTAAAACTCAAAGGAATTGACGGGGGCCCGCACAAGCGGCGGAGCATGCGGATTAATTCGATGCAACGCGAAGAACCTTACCAAGGCTTGACATGGACCGGTTTGGGCTGGAAACAGTCTTTCCCTTCGGGGCTGGTTCACAGGTGGTGCATGGTTGTCGTCAGCTCGTGTCGTGAGATGTTGGGTTAAGTCCCGCAACGAGCGCAACCCTCGTTCCATGTTGCCAGCACGTTGTGGTGGGGACTCATGGGAGACTGCCGGGGTCAACTCGGAGGAAGGTGGGGATGACGTCAAATCATCATGCCCCTTATGTCTTGGGCTTCACGCATGCTACAATGGCCGGTACAATGGGTTGCGATACTGTGAGGTGGAGCTAATCCCAAAAAGTCGGTCTCAGTTCGGATCGTGGTCTGCAACTCGACCACGTGAAGTCGGAGTCGCTAGTAATCGCAGATCAGCAACGCTGCGGTGAATACGTTCCCGGGCCTTGTACACACCGCCCGTCAAGTCACGAAAGTTGGTAACACCCGAAGCCGGTGGCCTAACCCCGTTTGGGGAGGGAGCCGTCGAAGGTGGGACTGGCGATTGGGACTAAGTCGTAACAAGGTAGCCGTACCGGAAGGTGCGGCTGGATCACCTCCTTTCTAAGGAGCACCTGCAACTGGTTCGCACTGCCTGATGGTGGTGTGGGTGGTTGCCAGGAGTAATACTCATTGCGGGCACTTGTGTTGTCCGGTGGGTGGCTCATGGGTGGAATATCAATGAATTGTGGCATTGCTGCTGGTTTGTCGGCTGTTAGTACGGCATTGTCCTTCCTTTGTGGTGGGGTGGTGTTGGGAATGTGGTTGTTCATCTGGTGGTGGTGTCCATGGCACACTGTTGGGTCCTGAGGCAACAGGAGCCCGCATGGTTTCGTCGTCTGCTGTTGTGCGGTTGGCGGGTGTGTGGTGTTTGGTTGTTTCTGGTTTGTCCCGGCATCCTGGTGCGGCCCCCTGTGTGGGGTTGTGTTCGGGGTGTGTGGGGTTGTTGTTTGGGAACTACATAGTGGACGCGAGCATCTGGTGCTGCGTGATGTTTTCGGCCTCTGCCTGTTTGGGTGGGGGTTGTGTGTTGCGTGGTGCCTTGTAGCAATGTTTTTGTTTCGAGTTGAAACGTCATGACTGCAGTTTTTTGTG
>NZ_AUMN01000006.1 GCF_000430705.1 Arthrobacter castelli DSM 16402 | reverse complement strand
ATCCGACGAACCAGAAGCATCAAACGTACAAGAAAGGAACTCACACGAATCAACAAACTCAGCCACCGGCGGCTCATTCACCGGAGCAGGATCCGACGTCACCATTATCT
The DNA here is from genome assembly GCF_000430705.1 of Arthrobacter castelli DSM 16402. Lineage (GTDB taxonomy): Bacteria > Actinomycetota > Actinomycetes > Actinomycetales > Micrococcaceae > Arthrobacter_C > Arthrobacter_C castelli. The sequence continues at coordinate 212,721 of NZ_AUMN01000006.1, read as the reverse complement.
GTCGGACCAGCTCCGTTGACTCACCGTCGTCATCCGTCACCGTCAATGTCACATCATACGTTCCAGCCTCGGCGAACGTGTGGTTGAACACCGACTGATCGCCAGTTCCCCCATCACTGCTCGTCCAAGCATAGGAATCCACTGTTCCATCCGGATCAGACGAACCCGACCCATCAAAAACACACTCCAGCCCATCACAAGCATCAGTAAACGCCGCAGTCGGCGACTCATTCGGCGGAGCCTCAACCACGACTTCTTGTGTTGTGCTGTCGCTTGCGCCGTCGTCATCCGTCACGGTCAGCGTGACGGAGTAGGTGCCGGGACTGCTGAAGGTGCGACTCAGTGTTGCCTGGTCGCTGGCAGCGGCTCCATCCACAGTCCATCCATAGGAATCGATCGAACCGTCCGGGTCGCTGGAACCCGATCCGTCGAACTCACAGTCCAGGGCGTTGCATTGCGCAGTGAACTCAGCGGTCGGCGGTTCATTGGGCGGCGGAGGAGCCGTTCCCTCCATGGCAATCAGGGACCGGCTGGCCCAGTTCGCACTATCCTGGTCGGGGCCACTGACGACTTCCGGCGTACCGCTGACCGTTCCGTCGCCCATGCCTTCGTCGTTCCATTGAATGGCATGAAGGTTACTGTCCGCCGTCGCCCAATACACGGTTTCTCCAGCGAGGAACAGACCTCGCGTACCGGACCAATCCACCAGTCCAGTCGGATCAGAAACCGCAAATCGTTGCGCCCCGACAATTCCGCTGTCCAGCTCGAAGTACCTCATGAAGAGTTCCGACTGCCCTGCCAGCGTGAAGTAGATCCGCCCTTCGGAATAGAAGAGGCCCGTCATCTGCTGCATCTCAGCGGCAAAACCGGTCAGTCCATGCAGATCCAGTTCAGTTGCGTCACCAATCGCGTTGCCATCCAACGGACGTCGGTGGAATTCCCCACTGACCATGGCCAAGTACAACGAGTCATCGGCTATGAAACCGCCCCGGACGCTGTCCCACGGAACGTCCCCCGTCAAAGTCAGCGGTTCTGCCTCGGCTGCCTGATCACCATCGAAGAACCTCTGCTGGGCTTGGTCCGTCTGTCCTGGATCAGGCGCGGGAGCGTCCATGTCAACGATTTCAATGGCATTGACAGTCGGGTTTTCCACTCCGTGGAGGAATTCGATATCGATACTTCCGTCGCTGACAATATCCTGGGAGAGCACCGTTCCGACCCGATGGCCTACGGATGCGTTCAGATCCAGGTTCTCGTACTCCGTCTCCCCTTCAATGCGGATTGAGAAGACTCTGGAGCCTGGTTCCGACGTACACGAGCAGGTATCGGCAAGATACAGTCTCAGTTGCACATTCGAACCGGAATCGACGGGGAATGACCACGCCTTCTCGGGCGAACTGGTTGGATCCCAGCGCTCGGTGGCGAAGACACCCAGCGGTGTTGCAACCGGTACGGCATCGGTGACAGACGTCACGCCGGAGGACGCGGCCGCATTGCCGGTATTTCGATAGTCGCTGCCTGGCGGCGACCCATCGGATAGCCAGTCCATACCACCGTCGATACTGGGGACAGTCGGGCCGCCCGCATTGATTCGGTACAGATAGCGCTCGTCCACCTGACCGTCGCGGGAGCCGGTCTGGATGACGTCGACGGGCAATGCCGGCGGGGATGCGGTGGGGATTCCGGAGCCACCCGCGAGCGGGAACATGGCGATGCGTGCCCTGTACAGGTACCGGGCAATCCGATCCGTGTCGGATCCAACCCACAGACCCTGTGGCGTTGCGAGCAGGTCGAACACACCACGCCCGCGGGCACGGCCCGGGTTCCAGTCCACCGGCAATCCATTCAGCGCATGCAATGCACCAATACCCTCGCGGTCAACGGCGCCGGGGCCTACCCGATCGCCCGCGAACGGGTTGTTCGCCCACCGGCTGTGCCCTCCGTAGTAGACGACCTCCCCTGTCGCTTCCAAGGCGTAGACGCTGTCTCCACCGGTGTAATCAACCCAGATGGGATCGACGCCGGTGCCGCTTTCGCCCAGTTGCCATTTCGAGACCGAATCGCACAGGCTCGGCGGGCCGCTTCCATAGCCACCCATCGACCCGAGAACAAAGTAGGATCCGTCCGGCGATATGTCGAGGTCATTGAGATAGTAGGCAAAGCTGGCATAGCAGTTGGGCTGCCACCGATCGGTTCGCCAGTCTGTCAATTCGGCGGTGGGGCCGGACACATCTATGACTCCGATTTGGACCCGGTCCTGCCCGTCAATACTCGTAAAGTTCCCGGTGACGACCATTGTGTTGCCATCCGGCGTAACGTCAAATTTGTGAACAAATGTCCATCCGCCGCGATGGGTCCCTTGAAAGGAAAGATCCACTGAGTCGCGCAGCTGCCCCGTATCGGGATCCAGCTCAGCCAAACTGCTGCGGTTCACACCACCGATAGATGTGAAGTTGCCACCGATAAACAGGCGATCGTCCACCAGCTTCATGTCATGTACAACAGCGTCAATCGGCCCCGGGGCGAAGGACGCGACCCGGTTCCCGGTGTTGATTGAAACCTGGACGACCTTCGGAACGCTGGCCCCATTCATCGTTCCGAACTGGCCGCCGATGTAGACTGACTGCCCGTCTGCGGCCGGAACCACGCTGCGCACCGTGCTGTTGAATTGCGGGGCAAAGTCGGAGCTGATGTTCCCGTTGTTGCGGTTGAACGCCACGACGCCGTTCCGATTGAGGACCTGACCACCGTCGCTGGCTTGAACTTCGGTAAAGGACCCACCCAAGACAATCAAGTCCCCGACCTCGGCGATGGAGAAAACGATTCCGTCCAGAACGTTGGGGGTGAATCCGACAGGAGCATCGCTGACAACTTCGTCATAACTGACGTCCGATGCCATAGCCTGCGATGGAACAGTCAAGCCCATGCCAAGCACTACCAGCAACGAAAATAAGTACGCCCAGAATCGCTTCATTGCAAGGTCCCCCCCGACTCCTAAATTCCACCCAACCTGTCATAGGCCCAACCTGGTAGGCCGGCACCGCGAGTTTCTAGGCTTTATTATCCGCTGCGGGTACGGAGTTACACATAGGTAGAACTACTGGTTCTGTAAGGAGAGAACTCAAGTAGTCCGTTTTTATCGCGCCTTGCCCCCTCTCACATAAGATAGAAGCAGGCAATGCGTGAAGCCTGGGTTATCAAGGAATGGGGGAAACTTGGTATCGGTGCCATTCTCTGTGGAAAGAGCTTCAGCCTTTCTGCCGCGTGGTTTCTGGCAGGGGCGTGCCGGTGCTCAACGGACGCGGGAGCTGCACCATCGGCCACCGCGCCGACCTAATCCAGCATGGCCATTCGTCGTGTTCTTCGCCGGATTCCCTCTGTGGTGGCTGGTCGGCCTGGGCTCCTTCGGTTTTCTGCTCATGTCCATCCCTCTTGGCTACTACCTTCTCAGGCGCCGAACGATCACTCTGCCGGCAGGGTTCGGTGCTTGGCTGCTTTTCCTGACGGTTCTCACCATCGGTGTGACAGTGCTTTGGGCGCCTTTGCCGGACGTCTTGCCCGAAAAGGGAGTAGACACGCTGGTCCCCTTTCTCTATCGGGGGGCCTGGTTCATAGCAGTCACAGTCGTCATGCTCTTCATCGGTAACGCCTCGGAACGAGAACTTCCAACCCAGCTCGTCGTGAGACTCATGTCGTGGATGTTCCTTATTACTGTGGCGGGAAGCTATGCAGGGTATTTTTTTTATTGGGTCGATTTTCCCTCCCTTCTACAAATCATCTTACCCAAAGCATTACTCAACAATGATTTCTTGAATATACTTATTCACCCTGGTCTTGCTCAGATTCAGGACATTCTTGGATATGAAACAATAAGACCGAAGGCGCCCTTCAACTATGCGAATTCATGGGGGGCCAACTTTGGCATGTATTTACCGTTCTTCATTCTCGCATTTACGGGCTATAAAGCAAGTCGACGGCATATGATCATATTCGCAGTTCTCGCCTTGGCATCTATCCCACCGGTAATATTCTCACTGAATCGTGGCCTATGGCTGGGACTGGGTATCATGGCGTTTTATATGGTTGTCCGAATGGCCTTTAGTGGTCGGTGGATCCCCTTGGTTGGAATTGCCCTAGCCGGAATCGCCAGCGCTGCGATAATCAACTTCTCCCTTTTGGGCGATCTCATCGAGGATAGGTTCGATAACCCGCATAGTAACGAAGGCCGGACGAACCTGGCAACGACCACCATAAAGTTGACGCTCCAATATTCTCCCCTTATTGGGTTTGGGGCGACGCGACAGCTACAGGGTAATTACTTCTCAATAGCGGCTGGGGAAACACCTGACTGTCCGCATTGCTCACCGCCAGGGCTAGGGACACAAGGCTCATTATGGTATCTCGTTTTTTGCACCGGACTTCTGGGCGCCGTGTTATTTCTATATTTCGTCGGCCGCCGATTTGCAACCGCGATCGTGATGAACGGCCGATTTGCCCAGACGCTTGTGGCGTGCGGAATATTCTTCGCGTGTATTATTCCATTTTATGATGTGATCTCCGAAACCCTGATGACGCTCATGATCGCGATCGGATTGTTGTGGCGACATGAACGACAACGAATAACCAATTCCTCTCCTGGGGAAACCGGCGTTCCATCAACGAAGAACCAACTCCCGGACACCTGATCAGACGCACTCAAACTACGGAGATTTCATGACGAAAGTTCAGAGCCCTAAGTATTCGGATATCCTTGACACACTTGCCCAACTCTTTCCGAATGGGGAAATTCGCGGCTCGCGGATAGCGGCTAATCCGGAAGGGTTCAGGCTGGTGCCGGGAAGGGCACGTCCAAAGATCATAGTCCCCGCTGGCTCCCCATTGGCGGCGGCCGACGCTGTTAATCGACCGGCTGCCGGTGATAGCGCTCTTCGGCAACTGGGCCGCAGAGCGTTAGCCAGCCTCCTACGGTCGCCATTTGGCTGGACGGTGATGAGGAGTGGAATCCGGGTCTCCGGCGAATCCGACTCCATTGTCCGCTATCTGTCGGATCTGCATGGCGAGCCTGTCCGGATCTCCATGACCATCGGTGCACCGCGCGCAAACCGCAAGCCAGTCCTGAATGTTCATACTCTGGACGGTACCGAAGTTGGCTTTGCAAAGGTCGGACTCACTGAATTGACGAACACGCTGGTCCGTCACGAACATAACGTACTGTCACTGCTGGCGCGCAAGAAGGAGACGCCCTTTCAAACCCCAGTACCCCTTCACACTGGTAGGTGGCAGGGCCACGAGGTGCTTTTGATGACGGCATTACGTACGCAACGGTCTTCAAAGATACCGCACGGCCCATGGGGCGCGGCGGCCGCCATAGCGGTTGGTGACGGCCTATCCGAGCACAGACTCAGCACTAGTCGGTGGCTGGTGCGGTTATCCGAGCGTTGTGCGGAAGTCAACTGTCAACAGAGGGACGCCTTATTACGATTGTTCGAGAGCTTCTCGGCCGTTTACGGCAACTATGTCTTGCCCTTCGGATCGTGGCATGGAGACTTCGGACCGTGGAACCTGAACGTCCGGGACGGTATACCAATGATATGGGACTGGGAACGCTACCAAACGGATGTGCCGCTTGGGATCGATGCGGTCCATTATTCGGCTCACAAGACATTGCGCCAGACGAACGACATGACACGGGCGCGGCAGGTTCTCACCGATAATGCGTACGATGCTTTAAATAACACGCTGAGTCTCACGGGCTGGAGTACAGCCGAACCGAGAAGAACATTCATACTGGAGGCCATAATATCTGGGTACCTGTTGATGATTGCCACTCGGTTTGCCGTCGATGGCGTTGCAACAGGAAATAGACCGGTACAGGAGCTAGGCGACTGGTATCAGCGTGTCTTGGCGGATCGCTTGAACACGGCCGGGCTGGACGCTGGCCGGGCAGGGCGCCTCGGCTGCAATACCGGGGTTGGACCACCGCCATGATCGATCAGCGTCACCGGACACAGAAGCCAAGACATAGGCGCCGTGACCACCATGATATGTCACCCATGGCGTTGGTACGCCGTCAATGGCGCGTGTTTGTCACTATCGTGATCATTAGCCTGGGCGGTGGCCTTGGACTCTTCTACACCACCGAACCGGAGTATAGAGCCAGGGTTGACCTCGTTGTAATCCTTGGTGGCGCCCCGGCCACTTCGGCTACGGACGAGCCAACCACAGTAAGTATGGATTCTGTCGCCCAACTGTTGCTGTCAGATCGCGTGCTCGGTCACGTGGCGCGCTCAATTCCGTACCCCGGCGGCAGCAAACAGTTGCGCGATGACGTTCAAATCTCCCCGGTTATCAACTCACGTATATTTCGGATCTACGTCAGGAATACTTCCGCGCAAAACGCTTTGCGGGGCGCTTCGTTACTGGCCGATCGTCTCCTCGCGGAGCGGACCCAATTGTTACAGGAGGAAGTTGAGCGGCACCGGGCCCAAGTCGATGCCAAGCTGAATACCATCGAACAATCGTTGGAGTCCCCTGCCAGCAGAAATTTCGAGACGCCCGAACCTGATTCCGAAGCACAGAAGGCATCGTCGCTGGTCGTGGAGCGCCAGGAGCTTATGGGGGAACTGGCTGCCTTGTCCGCAAACTCGCCGCAACCCGGATACATTTCGACGTCTGCCCAACTAGCGCAAGGGCGCAGCCGCAGTGGGTTACCAATCTTCTTCGGCTCAGCCTTAGCGGTAGGAATAGTGGCTGGCTCAGGGGTCAGTTACTGGCGTGAAAGTACACTTAGGTCCGATTAGTGCCGGACGGATTCTTCTGATTACATTACCTGCTGCGTTGACGAACATTAGGAGCCAAGAATGCCGAATGCAGAAGCCGTAAGTTCACCAGACGTCGACGTCATCGTTGCCACAAGGGATCGGCATGAACTGTTGCTACAGACAATCGATGGCATTATCGGACAAGACTATCCAGGCACAATCCGTGTAACCATCGTCTACGACTACAGCCCAGTCCGCACGGACATAGCGCGCAACCAAAAGGATAGAATCGTACGAACCGCTGAAAACAGCCGCACTCGGGGACTGGCCGGAGCCCGCAACACCGGGATAATGATGTCCGATGCCGAGATGGTGGCCTTCTGCGACGACGATGATGTATGGCGCACCGAAAAACTCAGCCATCAGGTCGCGGCCATGTCTGAACAAAGAAGCATTGCGTGCGTCAGCGGCATCGAGGTTCACTATGCGGGAAAGCGGCACCCCCGGATACCCGAGGTTCCCCAAATAACTGTCGCGGCGCTGTCACGCAGCCGCCTAACGGGCGCCCACCCCTCGACATACTTGTTTCAACGAACAACCTTGGTGAACCAAATCGGCTTGGTCGACGAGAAACTGCCGCACGGCTACGGGGAAGACTTGGACTTGCTGCTTCGGGCCGCCGCCCACGGCCCCGTGGCGGTTGTCCGAACTGCCACTACGGACGTCCTGTGGCATGATGGATCGTACTTTTCACAACGCTGGGCAGGAATGGCCGCTGGGCTGAACTACCTCCTCGGGAAGCATCCCAGTATCGCCGAAAACCGCAAAGGCACGGCCTGGCTGGAAGGGCAACGGGCCTTCGCACTGGCCGCTACGGGGACCCGTCGCAGGGAAGCGCTGGCCACTGCGGCCCGCTCGCTGAAAGGCAATATACTCGAACCGAGAGGATACCTTGCCGTAGGCATCGTGTTTGGCCTGCTCAAGCCGGATACGATCATGAAGTCACTAAACGCGCGCGGACGAGGTATCTAGTCTTTGTACCGCGGGCTGCGCGGTTCCACAGGCTCCCAGTTAGCTACAGCTCTGGCGGTCATATAGTCGCCATGCGAGCCGGCCCAGTGCCAGTCGTTCAGGCCGAACCGCCGAGACTAAAGCAGGCAGTTTCACACTCTGGTTCTGGTCGTCAAAACAGGGATGGACGATCCGGAAAGTACCTCGACCTCACAGCATCATTCGATTCTTGGAATTGACAATAGAACCGTTCCGCGGCTTCACTATCCATCGCTGGCCCCGGACCGAGGCAGCGTAATCCAACTACTCGAAGAAGCAAAGACCTGAACGGATTTCTACGACGCCCGAACCGAGGAGGGAAATATGGATTAAGGCGCTCCGTGATTCGCATACCCCGCGCACTCATCGACTGGTTTTTCACACGTCCACGCACAAGCCCGTTCCCTCTAATCCCGGTCGTAGCCAAAAAATCGCCGATGACATCCTTGCCTATCATCCTCGAGCGGTCGAACGTACGAACCGTAATGTTTTCTCCTCCCACAACCTGCTCCCATCGAGTCAGCAATATATCATGGTTATAGAATTCACCGCGATTTTGAGCATTAACAAAAGGATCACCCCCTGGCTTCCCGGCCTTTATCTGGGTGCTGTACACACTGAGAGCCATCTCATCCTGTCGTCGCAAGTAGACGATAACAGAGATGCTTTGAACGAACTGTTTGAGCAGACTTATCAACCTCTCTACTTCTGCGACCTCCATGAGACGGCTGCTGCAATGCTCGTTACTAAGGACAAGCACCCTAACACCTTTAGTGGAGCGGACCTCTTCCTCCAATGACTGCTCAATAACTGCTCTGTACTTATCAATATCATGGGAGGACCGGATGCCTGCAGACCGGCGCAATCCATCCATTTTGGCATTGTTTTGAGCATAAGTGGGAAGTGCGACATGATTCGGACGATGCCTAGCGCCCGTAAGCGCTCCAGGATATAAGTAGCCGCGCTGAAGCAATTCATTCCGATTCCGAAAAAGGAACTCTTGAATACTGGTACTTCCGGTTTTCTCAGTGCCAATGTGCAGTATGCATTGTTCGATTTTTTCCATCATCTCGACCCCCTCAAATGTAACGCATTCTCGACTTACCGAAACGACACCCGGTGTTGCACCGGTTATGCGCTCGATCCCTATTTAGGCATGTGCAGATCCGAATAGCTGGACATTTGAACGGATAAGGTCGACAGGTGTGCGCCAGGTTCCAGAGACTATCCTAAGACTGGAATTCACAGGACGACGTACTGCGGGAACGACCCCTCCGGCGCATCCCATTGCTCAGCGCCTCACCGTCGAAGCCTGAACCTGTATATAAGGTTCAGGGGAGCGCTTACCACGGTGGCCACCAAGCGCTGAATGGCCGGCATCTCATGTCGCCATTGATGGTCCGCGCGGATTGCCAGGCGTCCCGTCGTGAAACGTATCGGGTTGCCCGCCACTGTATGGTGCTCCGTCAAGGTCACACTGTCCGATCCTAAATGCGAGGTATCGATCTCTTCCGCCTCATTTCCAGCGAATGACATGATCGATTTAACGACGCGGGACGGATCATCCATAAAGTCTTCGTAGTGAACAGTCATAACGGGAACTCTGAGAAGAGATAGGCCGTGAAATGCGGTGCCATATGCTGCCCAGTTAAACACCGCCCGCGCGGTTGAGTAACGGGGCATATATGCGTCCGACTGCGATGACTCCGGCCTTTTGACCACCTTGCTCCAGGAAAAGGCAACCCCTCGAGGATCGCGAACCACCAATACGCATTTCAGGTTCACCGCCGCCCTCCGCAGCAGGTACGCGTAGGCAGGGTGTTTGCTTGAGTCGACCAGGATGTCTCCTCGCGAACTGTCATGCGCGGCCTGGTACAAGGAATTTAGATGGCGGAGAAAACGCAATCGCCGCAGGCGCCGCCCCGGTGTTGAGAGGCCAATGGTCAATTCAGGAAGATGCCTATTACGGACAACTAGGCGTCGATCTTCAACAAGCTGTGCGGCGTCTACTCGCTCCCACCCGCCAAACGCTCGTCGACCGATGTCCTGCCAAAACGCGCATTCCGAGAAGCGAGAGGAGCACCCACACAACTCATCGTCCACCAATCCCCTTTCCCACAGGTGAAGGACCTCCCCGAGTGCGGTGACACCTCGCGTCTCGGCCAGACACCGTTCAAGCAAGGTGGAGCCGCTGCGGCCAAATCCGCCAAGCATAAGCACCCGCGCTCGCGGCGTCTGTTCGTTCATGACTTGGTCTGCGACGTCCCCGAATCGTTGTATCGCTTTCTGAATTTGCGCTTCCTGAGCAGTGTCGTGCCTGGCGACGCCATGTTCAGGGTCCGCAAGGATCGATTCGAGATGGGCCAGGGTCGCCTCCTCGTCTTCGGCCAACAACAGCCCACCTTTGGCACCAATAACTCTGCAAAAGGTCACCTGATGATCATCGACAACCTCGCCTAAACGACCGATACGCGGTACGGCGATAGGCAACTTGCCGGTCCGTACCGACTCCACGACGGACATCGGCCCGCCTTGAACAACGACGGCATCGGCATGGTGCATTAGTCTCATGAGCTCGTCATGGGGAAGGTAAGCCATCGGGATCCCATGTTTAGGTGGCCGGGCAGTGCCATATTGAACCACACAATCGACGCGATCTTTCGCCCCGTTGGACAACCATCGATCGATCCAACCGATTAGTCGGTCAAACGGATGGTGATCAGAACCAACCGTGACTACTATCAGCGGTTTATCTCCTGGCAAGGAATGCGTTCTCTCATCCGTACCAGATGGCTGTTTGACGGGGGTCACAACAAGGTTCCTATACATTCGGAGCCCGGGTAAAGGTCCTGTTGCGAGGGCCACTGCACACAGAACGCGCTCGCTAGGGGGCGGCACAACAAACCGCTCAAGGTGTGGGTATCCACCCGGTCAAAAACTTCAAGATAGATGGTCGGCACGTTAAACAAGCGAGCCACGATGAAGAAGGGCAAAGCAACGCCCGCTCCAGTCGACACAACCAACGAAGGTCTGTTTCGGAGCAGGAATCGCACAGCCAGAAAGAAGTTTAGTACGGCGTTCTTGGCGTTCCGCGTGGTTGGATGATGTGCGAAGACCACTTCTTCGTTAGTCAACGCGGACCTTGCATCGGCTTTGTCGAAAGTGACCCACGTGCGACGGTACATCTGCCACCATGGCTTAAGCTCAAGCAACTGCGCCAAGTGCCCACCAGTTGAAGCAATAAGCAATACGTGCCGCTCATCTGGCGGGGCCATGTCGCGGAAGCTGGCCGGGCTGCTGGGATTTGTCACTCGTTCCCCCTACGATGACCACTAGAAGCTAGTCGTTTGGCTAATTATCCGCTCAAGTGAGAGCCGAAAGTCAAGCAAAAGTCTGCTCAGGACCTATTCGAGTTTGATTTCTCTGTGTCATACTGATAGCAGAGCACTCGCCGCCACGAGTGGTTTGGAAAATGGGGGATTCATTGGATACGTCTGTTCCACAGCCAGCGTTTGTGAGCCGTCCCCTGGGCCACCGCTGGGAGGCGATCCCTCTGGCCATTGGTATGGCCGTAGCCGGTTTGGCACTCCAGAAACCCCAGCATCAGCTGCCCAACGCAACTTTTCCACAACCGACGACGGCCAATCTTTATCCTCCAACGACGCCGCAATTTCGAACCGGGCCGGTCAAATTTGCCACAAGTCCCCGACTGTTCGCCGATCTGGTTGGGAAGAGACCACTAAGTGGCACTCCGCGCCACGACACCTCCACTCAGGGGACCCAAACCAAACAGGGACCTCTGGTCTAGATACAAAACGGTATGACGACCAGAAATACCGGGGCGACCAGCCCGACCGGCAAACCGGAGAGTGAACGGCACACTGGGGGCGCAGTCACCGCTATTGCCAGATCGGGAGGTGCCAACATTATTGCGACGGGTGTAGCGGCCGTCGCAAATTTTACTCTTGTCGTACTTATTACCCATTTATGGGCAATCCAGACTGCAGGGCAGATATTCGCCGTTTCGTCCATCTTCCTCATCTGCGCTGCTGTAGCACGCCTCGGTGTTGACAACGGCCTGGTTCGATTCCTGGCATGGAACATAGCTCTTGGGCGCCTGAACGCTAATCGACGGATCGTTCTCTTCGGCGTCTCCGCAGCTGTTCTGGCAAGCCTCATCGTGCTGGTGGCTGGTGTGACCCTTGCCAACCCCTTGGCCGGCCTCCTGGCCGACGCTAATGGGAAAGCCGCAACGGCATCGATGATTCGGATCTTTGCGATCACGATCCCGATCGCAACTGCATATGAAATAACGCTGGCGATCACTCGAGGCCACCGGCGAATGCGCCCCACCATTGTTATCGAACGGTTGTTCCGCCCACTCCTTCAAGTGGCATTGGTAGCCGTCGCCGGTCTTCTCAGCGCTGGCCCGGAATGGTTGGCGGGAGCTTGGGTGGCCCCTTACGTCATCGGTCTTGCCGCCGCACTATTATGCCTGCCCAATGGCCATGGTGGAGGATCCCCCGATCTATCGCCCAGCAACGCCCCCTCCGCGCAGACGTCCGATATCCGCGCTTTCTGGAAGTTCACAATCCCACGCGGGTTTACCCGCATTGCACAGGTTGGCCTTCAACGTGCCGACGTGGCGGTTGTGACTGCTCTGGCCGGTCCAGGGGCTGGAGCAATCTACACGGCAGCGACCAGGTTCCTCGTCATCGGCCAATTGGCCAGTACAGCTATGAATCAGGTCAGCGTCCCGCAGTTGGCGCGCTTGCTGGCGCAAGGCAAAACTCATGCTGTCAACGTGGTGGGGCGCCAACTTACACTTTGGATCGTCACTCTGGTCTGGCCGGTCTATCTCATGATCGCGGCCCATGCCGAGTTCCTCCTCGGCGCAATTTTCGGTTCGGAGTATGCATCAGGGGCACTGGTCCTGCAAATTCTGGCCACCGCAATGCTCTTCGCGACTGCTATCGGACCGGTCGATGTCATTCTCATCACGGCGGGCCGAAGTGGTCTGTCACTGCTGAATATGACGATCGCTCTTGCTGCCGACCTCGTGCTGTGCCTTATTCTGGTGCCACGGATCGGGATCACCGGCGCGGCGATTTCATGGGCCGTTGCCATTGTTCTCCGGAACCTGCTGTGCTTTCTTCAGGTCAGGCGGCTTCTGCATTTCACGCTCATAGCACGACACGTTTTGATCATTGGTGCTTCTCTGCTCTTGATCGGCCTTATTAATTTCGCCACGACCACTTGGTTCGACTTGAATCTGGAGGCAGTCATTATCGTTTTCGGTGCTTCGTGCATCGCCCTCATGGCTATGGTTTGGAAGGCCCGCGGACCACTGGCCCTGTCAACCCTTCGTCGTCAGCGGACTATCTCATCCGTGAGAGGCGACCAAGAAGAATGAGCACTCTTGTCCTGCCTCGAGCGGCCGGTGGAACCGGCTTTCGTCGCCGTACCTACACCTGAACTCTCTGTGAACCCTTGTCCAGGACTTTCGATCTTCATCTGCTTCGGTTACAGTTCTATAACCAACCTACGATAAGTCGCGTGAACACTTGCGAGCTGGGGCGAAGAGTTGGCGACTGGAAAGCAAAATGGCTATATGAGACCCCCCTCTTCATCCCAGAAGCTGTTTGGATTGACCGGGCCAGCAAGGTTGTGGTTAGCGGTGGTCGCGACCGTGGCCGTCATGGCCCTGCTCGTGCCCGCGAGTGTGCCCAGCCCGCCTTCGGCAAACGCAGCCGACGAGGCAACAAGCAGTATTGCTGACACCTATGATGTATCCTCGCTGTCCGACCGAACCAATGGAGACGCTGCAAAGGTTTCTGTCGGGTACGATGGTTGGGACGACAAGATCGGATACCTCAAGTTCGCCGGTGTATCAGGCAGTGACGTCGCTGCCACTTTGAACTTGAGCCTACACGGCGGAACGGCAGGCACCATCAAGGTGCACCAAGTGTCCAATTCATGGGATGAACGCGACCTCAGCTCGGGCAATGCGCCTGAACTGGGCGATTTCCTTGGCCAAGCCACCGTTGCTGACAACCAGGATCGTCTCTCAGTTCCGTTAAAGGGCCTGGACGCCGGCGGCGGAGCCATATCTCTGGCATTGATCCGTACCGACGGCGGCATAACCCGCATCGCTTCTAAGGAAGCCACCGAGGTCTCGGCGCCGAAACTCATGGTTGAGTCGGGCAATGGGTCCGTTAGCGCCACCCCGGAGTCTACAGACTCACTGCAGAATGACGCCCCAGCAAACTGCACCTTATCCGAAATCCTCGTCCCAAGTTGCGGTACTTTATTCGGAGCTTCGTCCAGTCCCATCCATGGGGAACCCTGGAATCGAACACTTTTGGAATTCGAAGAGACTGCCGGACGAACGATGGATATAGCGCACTTCTACGAGCGTGGCCAGTCCGATATGTTCCCGAATCAGCGTCATTTGAACCGTCAGAACGAGCCCGACGCACAACGGATTCTCTTCTTCAATTGGAAGCCAAACGGACTCACATGGCGCCAAGTTGCCAATGGAGCCGCTGACGACTTCCTCCTGCGGCTGGCTGATCATATGAAAGCGAATGCCCATGAACCATTCTTCCTTTCGCTCAATGCCGAGATGGAAGATGAAGTCGACCAATCGCCTGGCTCCGGCCAAACGGCAGCTGACTTCCGCGCCTTCTTCAGGCACGTTGTCTCGCTCCTCCGTGAGAACGGTGTAGACAATATGGTCACTGTCATGAACTATGTCGGCAGCGCAAAATGGGGTACCAAGCCTTGGTTCGACGATCTGTATCCCGGAAACGATGTCGTCGATTGGATCGCCCAGGACTCGTATTCTTTCGGGAAACCTCCTATCTGGCTGACCGACTTCTCCGGCCTCGTCAACCGCACTCATGGTGGGTCATCGTGGCCTGGGTTCTACAACTGGGCGGCAGAGAACTATCCGAATAAGCCACAAATGCTCGGCGAATGGGGCGTGGAGGAGTCCTCCGAACATCCCGACTTCAAGAATCAATTCTTCGAGACGGCAGCGCAGCAGCTGAAGAAATACCCCAAGATCAAGGCCTTGGTCTATTGGAATTCAGATGGTTACTACCCCTCGGGCGAGCCCTATATGTCCGGAGAAACCCATATCGGCTCAGCTAGTGATAGCCTCAATGCATTCCAGGCCTACGTCACGGAGGACATATTCATGAGTGCGAGAGCCGCGTTGTTGAACAGTCGCTGACGCTTTCTCCTTAGGCCGGCAACCGATCTTTCATCGGTGCCGCGGTGAGGGGCGGGGCAGGTTGAACCGATGGTTCGACTGTTAATGTGAGACTAGGTTCCGAACAGCTGACGCTGAGTGCCGTCCAGAGCGGATAGCAGCTTGGACCTTGCCTATGATGACCGTACTGGTGGCTGCGAAAGCCGGTGGCGCCACTGTCTAATGGCCCCGCCCCATTGTCCGGCTGCAGTCGTAAGCGCGGCCAGTTACAGCGAGAAGACCAGGTCGATCAGATTCTGGCACCTCACGCTGGCGCGCTTCATGACACAGGAAAAAGGGCTTAGGAACCTCTGCCTTCCCCTGTCAGAGCATCTTTTCGACTTCTAAACGCCCTTACGCAACGAACCAATGAATCGTCCCGGTCTAGTAGGCAAGACGTCCTTGTGTCATAATAAGCCCAGTAGTACTCGCTAGCACAGAGTGAGTGACGAATTGGGGGAACACAGTGGATACATCTGCTCCACGACCGGCGTTTGCAAGCCGGTCCCTTCGCCGCCGCTGGAAAATCATAGTAGCAACCATCCTGATGGGGATTCTGGCGGCCGCAGGTTATCTGATTTCCTATCAACCGCAGTACCAGTCGACGAGTGTGATTTTCCTTGAGCCCATGACCGGAAACCCGTACTCTCCGAGCACGCCGGACTCCCGGACAGAACAGTTGGCGGCCTTGACTACCGAAGCTGGCCTGGTACATACCGACCGCGTGATCGGACTCGCCTCCGGAATAGTTAAGTCCAAAGGCGGCAAGTTCAGCGATAACACCGCGGAGCAGCTAACCACAGAAGTTCCCTCCAACACTCAAGTAATCAATATTCACTATAGCGCTGACACACCGGAGCAAGCACAGTTGGGGGCGCAGGCCTTAGCGGAGGCCTACCTGCAGTACCGGCAAGAGCGTGCTTCACGGGCGCTTGATGCCCAGAGCGGTCGGTGGGACCAGCAAATCAGTTCGATTTCCGAGATGCTCGACGAAGCGACCGCGGCCCTGAAGCAAGCTCGGGATGCTGCGGAACCACGCGAAACCGAGATTCTTAAACTTGAAGAACAGATCCAAATTTACTCCGGTCAATTGGCTCAGGTGCGAGTCGAACGAACGGATGCGGTTGCAGCGAGTGGATCCCCTGGCGACATAATTAACCCCGCCAGCCTGCCCAAGTCGCCTACCGGGATCAGCCCGTGGCTGATTGCCTGCGGCCTCATTTTAGGGGCCGGAGCGACAGGTGTGCTCCTCGCCTTACTCTTGGAACATTTGGATAAACGAATTCGTGCGGCAGATGACATAGCCGCTGCCGGGCTGGAACCAGTATTCGGAGAAGTGACGCCGTGGCAGGCTGGCTCGTATTCGTCCGACCAGCTGGAAGAGTACCGGCTGTTACGCGATGGACTGTACGCATCAACAGGTTATCCCCACTCCACCGTTTTGCTCACAGGAGTTATCGCGGGTTCTTCTTCCGACCGCATCTCGTCCGGGTTGGCGACAGCCTTGGCCCAGTCCGATATCTCCACTATCGTCGTTCAAGCGGACCCGGAGTCTGTCTTGCAGCATGACGTCACGGGCCCAGGACTCACTGACCTCCTCTCAGGTGATTACGAACTTGAAAGCACTGGGAGTTTATTGCATACAGTCGGCAATGGTCCGCGCATCCTGGGGATTGGAAGCAATCCCGGGAATCTTACTTCCCTCGTTCAGGGTCCCCGTTTGGAAACAGTGATCGAGTCACTGGCACTCGAAACTCATGTCTTGCTCATAGCCGGTCCACCTGCCTATACATCCATGGCTGCAGCCATTGCAAAACAGTGCAGCAAGGTCTTGGTAGTCGCTCCGGTGAACAAATCAACTGCAGCTGACATAGTAATTTCCCTCGATGCAATGCAACGGCAGCCAACGCCCGTAGTTGGAGCGGTGATAGAACGTAAGCCAAGCCGCCGGTCGCAGGCAGGCGGAACAAGCGTCCCAGCCAGTGCGGAGCCGTTGCCGACTCAACAGCACGAGCCCCACACAACCGGCAGCGGACCACGAACTGAAGAACATTCGAACGCCTAGTTGTACCAACCACGCAAGGTCGGTGACGGTGGCGTGCGGTATTTTGGAAGGCCCCGGCACGGGATAGGTCACAGTTTGCACCTGAATGTGTCCACGGATGCATTAGTACTGATCCCGGAGCGGTGCCTGCTGCTGACATTCATAGACCCCGCTACAGGCATCGGGGCAAAACCTCCCTTCAACTACAGGCACGACGCCCTGAATACCTATTTGGGTTCAAGCCTGGAAACGCTCGACGCCTTCCAGCCAGACGTTGCGTCGGATATCTTCATGAATGTGCGTGCGGCCTTGGTGGACAGCCGAAAATATTTGCGTTAGCAAGCATCTGGTGGACGGCGCGATACTTCAGTCCTGAATTGAATATGGCGTTCCATCCAAGACTGAATTCACGTAGAATTGGAGCATCAGAGTCGGATTTCTTACCGGCGATTCTTCTAGGAGCCACGATGCGCCAGTCCCGTTTCCTGACACTTATTGCTATCGGATCTCTCGCTGCAGGTGTAAGCGCCTGTTCAAATGACCCGGAGCCGGTTTCCGAAGGATCCACATCTCCGGATACTTCAAGCACCTCCGGACATTCAGTTCAAAGCAGGCCGACAGACCAAACAAAGTCGGAAAAGGCTCTGGATGGCAACGCCGCTACGCCCCCGCCAAGCGCGGATAAGCGCCAGCAGGATTCGACGAAACAGCAAAATCCACTGGCCAAGCTTGATTTGAACAAGCGAGGGAATATAGTAGAAGACGTTAGCGAGGACAGTTCCTTCAACTCTCTTGATGGCACTGAATTTGTCGGGTTTAAGGCTAAGGATCTCATCACCGACTTCGACTGTCCGGCAGAGACCGCCCGTCCCTCTGCAAACGGGCAGTATGTAGCCATACATTTCTCCGTGGACGCCCACCCTGAACTCACCGAATCGGGATGGCCAAATTTCACCATGTCGAACCGCCAGTTTACGGTTTGGGGACCGGACGGGAAGCGCGTTTCGGACCCCGTTGGAAATAGCGCCGGCTGTGTGCCTGAAGAAGACCTGCTGCCCTCCCCTGTGGCGCCCGGTGACAATGCAGAAGGACTCATCATTCTCGATGTCCCAGAGGGCAGTGGCGCGGCCTCGTTTCGGATGGGCGGCTTCGAGGGTTCCTATGGTTGGGAATGGAGATGGCAGTAATTGCCGGCCGACGGACAGTCCGTGCAGTAGGTATCTTCGAGCCGGTCAATAAGCACCTTCGTGCTTGAGCATCACCTTCACAGTGCGCCACATGATCATTAAATCACCGGTAATCGACCAATTTTCAACGTAGTAGAGGTCCAAGCGCACGCTTTCTTCCCAGTCAAGGTCGGAGCGTCCATTGACTTGCCACAGACCGGTGATCCCTGGCTTGATAAACAACCGACGGTGCACATGCCCCTGGTAGTCCGCGACTTCCCTTGGAAGAGGAGGCCGTGGGCCCACAAGCGACATATCGCCCCTGAGGACATTGTAGAACTGCGGGAGCTCGTCCAATGAGAATTTCCGCAGCCAGGCGCCGATCCGTGTGATGCGCGGATCGTGCTTCATTTTGAACAGAGGCCCTGCGCCTTCGTTTCCGTCTACTAGGTCGGGCAAAGCCTGTTCCGCGGATTCCACCATTGAGCGGAACTTGTACATCCGGAAGGTGTCCCCCTGCCTGCCTACCCGCTGCTGACAGAACAAGGCATCCCCCGGGCTGCCCTTCTTGATGAGAAGGCCCAGCGAGATGAGCAACGGCGTCAGAATCACCAGCGCCAGCCCGGAGACCAAGATGTCCACCGCCCGTTTAGCTATGTGGCGGCCTCCGGTGAAATACGGCAACTCGACGTGCATCAGGGGCAGGCCCTCGACCGGTCGCATATGTATTCTTGGGCCCGCGACATTGGTCAAGGAAGACGCCAGCACAAGTTCCGTCGACGTCGATTCCAGTTTCCACCCCAACTCACGGACATAGGCACTGCCACGGCTCAGATGCCCAGCGACCACAACCGCATCAGCTCCAATGGTTCCTACGGCGTCAGCCACGTGGTCCATGGCACCAATCACGGGGACGCTGTGGGTACCGGTGTTGATCATTGTCTGGTGAGCGTCCCCGTCAAGCACCGCTCCCACGACCTCGTATGCTGCTCCCGACTTCGTGGTGATTTGGCGGATAACATACCGGACGTCCTCCGCCTGTCCGAGGACTACGACCCGTGACAGATAGTGGCCATACTTGCGTTCTCGTGTTAACCACTGGCGCCACCCCCAGCGGCTGAACAATACGAGCAATCCGCCCAGCGGCACGGTAAGGAATATATACTCACGGCCGACCGCTCCATCCACAATCAGCACCGCTACGGCCAGCAAACCGGCCGTAGCTGCGCAGCAGCGCACGACTCTCTTATACTCCCCCGCGCCAACTCCAACCACGCGAGAATCCCTGGTCCTAAAGAGGGCCATCATGGATTCCCACACCACAAAGACAAACAGTGCCGTGAGCAGAAGGCTGGTTCCCGAACCCGTCGCTGAAGCACGGCCTGAAGCGGCGAGGGTCAGACTCGTCGCCATCAGCGCGATTGTGATGGCAACCGTATCGCTCAAGACCAAAATTCTCCGATAGTGCCGGCTCCACGCTGCGCCGGATGCAGGTGCTTTCGGGGATGCCTCAAGAGTTTCGTAAGTTTCCGCCGAGGTCCCGGGTTCTTCCTGCGTGATGCCATCGGACGAGGGGGGCCTGGGAGGCGTCTGCGTCTGCTCCCAGCCCACCCCGGTTCCTCGAAACGTCGCATTCTGGAGCTCAGTCATGGTGAATCCCGCCCAAACCCGCGGCACAATTGGCTGTCGGCGGTGGTACAAGGGAGCCGACGGCGGCTGGGGGGTGGAGTCCCGGTCTCAAGAGACTCGCACACGCCGCCGGCTCCCGCACTGGGTCCCATACGCTCATGTGGTGGGTAATTCCCTGAAGGGCACTTACCGATAGCGAACAGGAATTAAACCTGTCTTGGTTTTCAAGCTTCGCGACAGCTTTTCCCAAGTTATAGAACCTGCGGTTCCCATTAATGTCTGGCACGTATGCGGACAACATCCTGAAACCGCCCCCAGAAATTCAGACTGCACATATCCTGTATATCTATAAAGCTTAGGGAGGGCTGAAGGACTGATCACGAGTAGGCGCTACTCGATTATTCCTTGCGATAGAGCCTGTACTACTCGCTGAGTATCGACGGAGGCAGTTGTTGATTACTCGATCGCTGCAGTGCGGTTACTCGAATACGACATGACAGAGGCTGCGAATCGGGAGTCCGATTCGCAGCCAAGAGTATTTCAGGAACGTGTTTCCGTGCACTGTGTAACGACCCTTGCCAGCTGCGCCCGATTACGGACAGACAATTTTGCGTATATACGGTATAGATGCCCCTCAATGGTCCGAACTGAGAGGAACATATCACTGGCAATCAATTTACTGCTGTGGCCTTCGGCTACTTTAGCTGCTATTTCCTGTTCTCGTGCAGTTAGATGCCGGAGACGATTGGTGTTGGCACTTGGACTTATCTCATCCAGCGCCCATCGCGCGCTCTTTTGCATCCTGCGGCAGTCCGCTCGGTCGCGGGTGTCGGTGGCTAAGGTCAGGGCAACGTCGGCGGCATCGCTGCAATATGTTGGAAAACCCAACTGCTTGGCCTTCCCGGCCGCCTGGATCAATAGATTGGGGTCCTGGCTGGCTATGCCCTTTCCGTACAGCGTGCACAGTTCTGTGAACGGTCCGCTCAATCCGCCGGCCACCGCGAGTAAACGGTCCGGCGCGGACGGTTCTCCGAGACGGGCCAAATGATACAGAGCCAGCAGCTCGTAGGAGCCGGACTGGTGTCGGTGGTCGTCTTCGATCATGAGATTCAGCTGCTCAACGGCCTCGTCCTTGGAACCGGTTGCCGCTAGAGTCAGCATTCTAAAATGGGCTGTCGCCCGCGTCATGTTCCACGACCCTGCTTGCGGCGGCTGGTCGTTCAATATGCGCAATGCGTCCTCATGCCAGCCATCGACGGCCCAGCAGTATGCCATCACCGCTGTGGCGAGAGGCAATGCCGCAAAGGCGTCATGGGTCTGTAGCTGACGCATCACGGGCAGCAGAATTCTTTGTGCGTCACCCGTACTGCCCCGGTGGGCATTCACAATTCCCTTCATCAGATCGGCGGGGATCGCTCCCGGATACTGAGGGATTGCATCACCATGCACTTCCTCCGTGGGCAGAGCGGGGCCTCCGGCAGGGGCGCCGGTCAGATAGCACACCTCGGCAACACGTTGCCGCACCATGCTCGCCGAAACATCTGTAAGCGTTGGATCCGCCAGGAAACGCTGCAATTCGGACGCCAACTCGATACTCTCGTCCTGACGATCGGTCAGCGCCCATGCTTCACAGAGCCAGCTGCCGACCTGAGCCCTGAGGTTGATACTTTCGGACGCTGCGGCCTTATACACTTCGGGCAGTGCTTCTGCATTGTCCGGAAACCTGCCTTCAAACGACGCCAACTCAGCCCTGACCAGCGTCACGGCTTGATGGCTGTACAGGGGTCCGGGGCTCAGGTTTTCGAACTTCAGGGCGGGTTGGAGGCTGCGTTCGATCCCTTGGAGTACCTGCCGCGCTTCTGTCGGGGATGTATGCATCAGTAACCGGACTTCGGCGGTCATTTGAGCCACCCACCCGGCAACGTCATCAGTCACGCAGGAGGCTTCCGACTCTTTCAGCACGGCTTCAGCGTCCCGGTAGTCGCCGAGAGCAGTCATTGCCGTAACCGTTTCGGCAACCACACCCGGCGTCTTCTCCCTGCTGCGCTCAGCCACCTGCAACGCCAACGCGGGCTTGCCGCTCCGGTTGGCCTCATAGGCGGCCGCATATGCTAGCTGTGAAGGCAGCGTTCCGCCATAGCCAGTAATCCATTGGGCGTGCCAAAGCGCCTCAAGCGGTAACTCATTTTCCGAACCCACAACGGCCAGCAGTTTCTTGTAGAGTTCCCAACGCCGGCCAGCCCCCAGCCGCCAACTGCCACTGCGACCGAGGTATTCACTCTTTAGACGCACCATGTGTTCACGCCGCTGCTCAATTGCCAGCACCCCCCTTTCCTCCAACAGGTCGACGTCGGTTCCGGAGCTGATCCTCAATAAGAGCAACAGCGGCAGGCTTCCTGCCAAGGACAGCAGATCAATGATTTCCTTCGCTGCCTTACTGCAGTCGTCGACAACATCCGACATGGCGTCAGCCGTGCGACGGCCATATGTCACGATCCCAGGCTGCAACGTCCAAACGCCGCGTTGCTGTGTCAGCTGCTGTGTTTCCCGGAGATCATGGCACATGGCCCACAGGAAGCGGGGTGTACCACCGCTATCTTTGGCAAGTGTTTCGAGGACGGTCGTCGAGACAACTGCCTCCAATTCACATTCCAGATACTTTCTGCATGCCTCGACGTCCATAGGTTCAAGATCGATTCGTCGCAGCAACCCGTCACGCCACAAGGACGAAATGCCAGTTGGCAGGGCTGTAAAGTCACGGGAGGCCAGCAGCATCTGAATCGTTCCACTACGGGCCAATTCATGAAGGATAATGGAGGAAAATTCGTCCAGATGATGCGCATCTTCCACTGCAACGATGGTGGTACCGGTACGCGCCTGCTCGCGAAATGTTTTGGCAAGGGTGGAGATGACCTGCACTGGGTGCGGGGTGGCGCCGTATTCGAAGTCCCCCAGCAGAAAGGTCAAGGCCCCATATGGATGTCGTTCCGTCAGCGACGAAGGATGAATATATACGACATGGCGTTGGGCCCCTATATGGGCCAACACCTGATGCATGAAGGCTGTTTTCCCGATCCCCGCTTCTCCGATCAACGCCAGGCTGACCGCGTCGTGGCCGCTGATAGCGGCCACTGCATCACTAACCAATTGTTCGCGGGCGACGTACCGTCCGCTTGCTCCCCCGGGGCTCATTGCAATCTTCCTGATTCAGAATCGAAGTGCTGGCGCGAGTTGCCGTCGAACGACATTCCTGGACCCCCCACTTACAAGACCTGGCTTCCGCGTAACCTGGCTTTTAAACCATCAGGAGCCGGCGGCACTTATACGAATTCCCGGTCTCATAGGAATTCGATGCCGCCGGCCCCGTCCTGGTTCCCATCTGTGCACCCCCACATGCGGGCAAATGGGAATTCTCTACGTAGAAGTCCTCGTGCGTGCGGGCGTGCCGAATAAGCTCCCGGCTCTCCATGACTTTGGATTCCCCCAAGAGACACCTGAAAAACGATGCACCCAGCATGCGCAAGATCCTCCCAATTTCCCCTCTTGCTGATCATCAGCTTAGAGCTGTCTGGAAGCCTGGACACGAGTAGCTACTACTGGACTTGCCGGCCAAATGGAGTGTGAGTAGTGCTGGAACTACTCGGAGTACTACTCGCAAAGTGCGTATTCGCGTCTGGTGGGGCGTCGCCGGTCACTCGTTATTGGAGTTCAGGTATGTATCGGTCAGTTCATCGCGGCGGGAAATGTCCAGCTTCGCGAAGATGCGGTAGATGTGGCCTTCCACGGTTCGCACTGAGACGTCCAGCGCCTGGGCAATCCCGCGGTTGGATGACCCTTTCGCCACGTACCGTGCGATATCCCTTTCCCTAGCCGTCAGTTCGGGGAAGTTGTGAGCGTGCCGCCCCTGATACAGCGTCGCCCCTTCGAGCAGATCCAGCTGGGTGTCCAGCAACGTTGAGGCCTGTTTGGCACGCTGACGCTGCCCATCAGCTTCAAGTATCCGGACACTGTGCACCAGGCAATCCGCGGCGATCAGGTGGAAGCGTTGTTCGGCGGCATCTCTACTGACTTCCTGCAGCTGAGCCGCTTGGCCCGCACGGACAGCTGCGCCGAATCGCGACAGCAGCTTTGCCTCGTGGCCTTCGTTGCGCTTTGCAACCATTTCGAGGTCGGTGATTGCGCTGTCCGCTCCAACACGCACGGCCAGTTCCAGGGCAAGTTGTTGAATAAAGTGCATCCGGTTGTTGCCGGCTTCGGTTGCCAGTCCCTGAAGGGCGCCGCCGTCGTCGACGCCGCTGATGATCCGTTTGGCTGCCGCCGCATAGCACTGCCCCATGAAGTACAGCTGCCTGCTGCCCCGCCATGGTTCGGAGTGGAATTGCTCAACGAATTCCCGCGCCAGGTCGTCTTCCCCGACCGCGGCCGCGGCGAATGCTGTCATGCCGAGGGCCGCCGGAAGCAACTGCTCCAAATCTGTTTCATGCAGTGCCTCCACCGCTCCCCTCAGTTGGCCGAGGGCACTGTGCAGCAGGCCCTGCCGGATGAAGATCAACCCGGTGATGACCCCGATGAAGCCGCCCAGGTAGATCGCCGTCTGCGGACATTCCTCCAAGTATCTGGTGAGATGCAGCTGGGCCTGTTCCCATTGCCCGCTACGGATGAGCGAGATGGCGCAGCGCGAGACGACGAATTCATGGTAGGTGAGCATCAACCGGTCATCGGACCGGAGGATCCGCATCGCCCGCGCGTGGGTCCTGGATCCGGTGTCCGGACGCCCGGTGGCGCTTTGCAACTCCCCCAGTAAGGTCAGCGCCACGAGACGGACCTCAGGATTCGTCCCGGTTCCACCGGCCAACTCCGCTAATTCCCTCTCGTCGATACCGTAATCGCCCTGCAGCAGTTGTCCGTAGTACCGCAGTAGTCGGCTTCCTGTCAGTGAATCCGTTACCGCGTCGGACATATCACTTGGATGCTGGCCGTTGCCGATCCGGTGAACGGCTGTCTCCCAGGCGTCGGCATCGAGGCAGACCCGTGCCGGCTGATCTCCCCGGCGCAGCCTCAGCTGGGCCGACAGAAACGCCGCAGCCCGTGCGGTGCGCAGGTTGGAGGCAATGTCGAAGATGCCATCGAGCAGTTCGCCCGAACGGTCCAGATTCCCCAACGTATAGTGTGCCCGCGCCATCTCCACCCTCGCCGGTGACAGGTAGGGCGCAGCTTGTACCGGTTCGGCAGCCCGCAGGGCCAGATGCGGCTGGTACAGCTTGTTGGCCATGGCCGCTGCCCGGAACAACTGCCGATCGTCGACCTTCGTCCCGCAATCGAGGGCCCAGCCGACATAGTTCAACAGCCCGGTCATTGAGGTGGGAGCGCCATCCATCGCCTCTGCGACCCGTTGGCGCAGGGACAAGCTGCGCGCTGCGGGTATATGCCGGCGCAACACTTCCCCGTACACCGGATGGACAGGACGGACCGAGGGGTCCAGTTCATCACTGATGGCGATGATGTTCTTGCCGGCCAGCGAATCCATCTCGGCGGTGCCGGTAATCCGGCGCAGCACGGACAACGGCATAGGTTCGGCAAGCGCAATGGCTTCCAGAGCATGCCGTTCTGTGCCGCTGAGCCGACTCAGGTCGGAGCTGACCAGATCCGCCAGTTCAATATCGGCTGCCGGCGGATCTCCGATGAGGATCCATTGACCATTGCGCTGGACCAGATGGTGCTGACGCTTGGAATGGGCCATCAGCGCCAACAGGAACATGGGGTTGCCCGCCGATGCCCGGGCAAAGAAGCCGGCGACGCTGCGCAAGGGAGCCTGTCCCAGGAATCTGTGGCACACCGCCTGGACTTCGCCGTCGTTCAGCGGTTCCAGGTCGACCCTGTCCAGCAGTCCGTCACGCCACAGCGACAGCAGTTCATCGGGAGGACCGGGAGCCGCCCGGGCGAGCACCAGCAGACGCGCCACGCCCGAACCGACCAACTGGGAAAGCACCGTTGCGCTCTCTTCGTCCAGTGCGTGGGCGTCATCGGCGATGATGACAGGGGCACGGCGGTTGCGGCGATTCATCTCGAGCAGGTATTCGCGAACGCCACGAACCACCGCCTCGGGGGAGGACACATCGGCAACGGACATCCTGGTCAGCAGCGGGGTCAGTGCCCCGAACGGAATCCGGGACAACGATGGACCGGCCGTCAACCGGACGCAGCCGTCGTCGGGCGTCAACGAGGCCATCACTGCCTGCGCCACGGCGGTTTTACCCATCCCCGGGTCTCCGACGACCAAGACACCGGGTGTCTCGGCCCCCCGCAGGTGGCCCAGAATGGTGCTGATCGCATGCGAGCGGCCAACAAGCCGGTCACCGTGGTTTGTCTCGAGCATTTTCACCCCCTTTGGTGTGTCGGTCCCTCAGGACAGTGCCATACTCAATTCCGTCCGGTTGCTGATCTGCATTTTGGAGTAAATCTGGTACAGATGCCCCTCGACAGTACGTATCGAAAGGCTGAGCTCGGAGGCTATCTGCCGGTTGCTGGCCCCCGCGGCGGCGCGGTGGGCAATGTCGCGTTCGCGCATGGTCAGGTCTCCGATACCGCCGCCGCCCCCGCTGTCCGGTGTCGCTCGACCGGCTGGGGAGGCGGCACCGGCCGTGCCGCTGTCGCCGGAACGGATCAACTGCGCAGTGATGAGCTGCTCCGTGCTGAGTGCCTGGGTGCCGCGCGCGAGGGCTTCGGCGGCCATGGCGACCGCCCATTGTTGTTGCCCCATCGCTTCGGCAAGCTGCGCGGCCTCCGCCATGCCACCGGCATCGTTCGCAGCGGCGCCGCGACCGAACATGAGGCACAGCCCCGCCAAGGGACCCTGGACGTTTTCCCCTATAGCTACCAGCCGTTCTGCGGCCTCGCTGCGACCGAGCAGCAACGCCGATGTCAGGGCCAGCATTTCATATGAGAGGAAACCGGCCTGCCGCCATTGTGCGGCGATGTCCAGCAGCGGACTTTCCTGGTCGGTGGCTGCAGGTCGCTCGGCCGCCAGGGCCGCGAAGTAGCGCGCCAAGTATGGCAACTGCGTCCGCCGGACGCCGTCGACGTTCATTTCCTCCAGCAACGCCGCGCTGACGGCGCCGCTGCCCTGAAAAGCGTGGGCGTACGCTGCCGCGGCCAAGGCCAACGCCAACATGCCAAAGGTATTCTGCAGCCTCAACTGATCGATAGCCGGCTGCAGGAGTTTCAGGGCGTCCTTGTGCCGGCCGCAGAAGGAACACATCACCCCTTCCATCACCTCGGACACCGCTGCGTAGCGTGAATCACCGTTGTACCCGGCGCTGTAGTCGCGCTGTAACAGTTCGGTGACTTCGTCCCAGCGGCCGGAGACGAACAGAGCGTGCAGCAGGGCCGCTCCGGCCCGGTGCCGGCCGGCCGATAGATCGGAGCATCGGGTCACGGCTTGGAGCCCGAGAGCGGCGCCGTCGTCGGCCCGGCCCGCAACCGCCCAGATGGCGCTGACCAGCACCGCAGTCGAGGGGTCGCCGTCGTCGCCCAGCTGGTAGGTGGGCAGAGAAGCCAGCAGGTCAATGGCAGTCCGGGGGTCAGTTGTGGACAGTGCAAGCTCGAGGCCGGCGCTCTCCAGCGAGCTAAAGGGTGTGCCATGGGCCGAAGGCATGTCCATGTCCGACGCCGGCGGGCCGGCCGGCTGCTGTCCGGACAACCGTCGTCGGGCCTCGTGCTGGTTCAACAGGGCGTGGGCAGCGTCGTAACGTTCGAGCTTGGTCAGCGCCCGGACTTTTTCCGCAACCAGGTCCGCGGACATCTGCGTAGCCGGCACGGCGGAGAGCACCTGCAGGGCTCTGTGCCCGTCATGCCGGGCATTGGCGTGCTGTGCGGCTGCGAGCGCTGCTTGGGGTGCCAGCGGGTAACCACAGTTCAATGTCCAGGCGGCGAACCGGTGCGGCTGCTGGCCGGGTTGGTCGGGAGTGTCGTGCAGGGTCTGAATCTGCTCGCGGAGCATGCTGCTTCGCCCCGGCGGCACATAGCGGCGCACCACCGCTGCCACGGCCGGTGTCTGGATCCGCACCAGGTGCCTGGCGGAACTGTCGATATGTGCCAGGCCCTGCTCTTCCAGCACGTCCAGACTGACAGCCGGGACGATTTGTTGAAGGACTGCCAAGGGCAACGGTCCGGCCAGGGAGACGAGTTCAATGACATGCCGTTCGTCATCGCTGAGCCGCTTCAACCGGGCCAGAACCAGATCTTTCAACGGCCCATCATCGATGGTAATCGGACCCCGCAGTGCCCAGCCGCCGCCGGAGCGGACAAGGTTTCCGGTGGATACCTGCTGCTGCGTCAGCAACCTGAGCAGTTGCGGGTTCCCGCCGGCGGTCGACCACAGCTCGGCCACGGTGAAGCGGGAAAGGCTGGTGCCCATGTGCCGCCCAAGCATCCGGTCGGCTTCGGCGTAGCTCATCGGCCCGACATCCAGGCGGGCCAGGAATCCGTCCTTCCACAGGGACTGGAACTCCTCAGGCGCATCGGCCACGCGCTCGCTCACGGCCAGCAAAGTCACCGTGCCTTGTCCGGCCAGCTGGGAAATCACCAGCGCCGAGAGCTCATCGAGGTGCTGGATGTTGTCCGCCAGCAGCACCACCGGCCGGCCGGCAGCCCGTTTGTCCAGTCCGCCGGCCACTTTCCGCAGCACGGTCAGCGGATGCGAAAGGTCCGCCTCATCCAGCTCGCTGACCAGCGGCCCGATGGCTCCGTATTCCAGTCCGGCGGCGATCGCAGACCCGCGCAATTGAATAGTCAGGGCGGAGTCGGACAGTGCGGCTAAAGCCTGTTGGGCGAGTGTGGTCTTGCCGCAGCCGGGACGCCCAAGCAGCAGGACGCTGCGGTGCGAGAAGAGGCTGGAGACCAGCGAACCGACATGCTCCTCGCGCCCGACGAAGGACCATTTACCCGGGTGCTCCGGCACTTTCATGGGCGCAGCGCTCTGCCCGCAGGGCCGTCAACGACACAAACGGAGATACGGTGCCCACGCGTATCCACTGTCGTCAATCCCCCAGCCGTTCCGACCACTGCCAGACTCCCCCCGGCGCCATGAACCTCCCCCGGCACCATGAAGTCCAAGAGTAGTGGCAAGTCTCACACGAAAGTGGATGACAGGTGAATTGTTATCGACTCGTGATTGAACTCCGGATTGGAATTTGGGGCCATCGATGGCAGAGGAGGTGCTTCTTGGCGGCGGTTCCTGGCAGTGGTTCGCGGCAACGCCTGTGGCAGTGCCTGGTGGCAGTGCTTTGCGACAGTGCTTCGCGGCAGTAAAAAGGGGCCGACGGTGGGATGGGGGTGGCCCAGTCTCAGAGGCCGCCCACCGCCGGCCCCGCTTAGGGAGCCTTTTAGGCTGGTAAAAGCATATGTGTTAAGTCTTCGTGTGACCACTCCAGTGATGGAACGTCACATCTATAGACATTATTCCACTTAAGAGGTAATAGAGTGAAAATGCTGCTGGGCGGCGGTCAAGCCCTGCTGGACGAGCATTTCCACGGC
Source organism: Arthrobacter castelli DSM 16402 (assembly GCF_000430705.1). GTDB lineage: Bacteria > Actinomycetota > Actinomycetes > Actinomycetales > Micrococcaceae > Arthrobacter_C > Arthrobacter_C castelli. The sequence goes on along the minus strand of NZ_AUMN01000006.1, from coordinate 183,282 downwards.
ATCTGCGGCGCGGTCAATCACTAATGGCAGATCGCCGCGCTCCGTCCCGGAAAAGTCCTTGAGCACGTAATCCGAGGCCGCCATCCGCCCGGAGGGCCGTCCCACCCCCACGCGGACGCGCAGGTAGTCCTTGGTCCCCAAAGCCTTGCTGATGTCACGCAACCCGTTGTGGCCGCCTTCTCCCCCGCCGAACTTGAGCCGGACGGTGTCGAAGGGCAGGTCGATCTCGTCATGGAGGGCGATGACATTCTCGGGACCGATGCCGTAGAACTGTGCCAGTGCCGACGTCGGACCCCCACTGAGATTCATGAAGGTCAACGGTTTGCCCAGCACCAGCCTGGGACCGCCAACCCCCAGGCGGCTTTCCAGCACCGCTGCGTGGGCCTTATGTCTCTTGAACTTGCCGCCCATCCTCGAGGCCATGGCATCGAGGACCATCTGACCGACATTGTGCCGGTTACGACTGTAGCCGGGCCCGGGGTTGCCGAGCCCGACTACAAGCCAGGTGTTGTTCATATCGACCGAGTTACTCGGACTCTCCGGCGGACTCCGGCTTGGACTCGCCTTCTTCAGCGGCTTCGCCCTCAGTCTCGGTTGCCTCGGCTTCTTCACCTTCAGCTGCCTCTTCGCCCTCGGCCTCCTCACCTTCGCCGAGGTCCTGCAGTGCCGGGGAAGCGACGTTGACCACGAGCGTCTCCGGCTCGGTCAGCAGGGTCACGCCGGACGGCAGGATAACGTCCGAGGCATGGACGTGGTCGCCAATGTCGTGGCCGGTGATGTTGACGTCCAGGTGTGAGGGCAGGTGGGTCGCCTCGGCCTCGATGCTGACGGTCGGTGCTTCCAGGGTGACGACGACGCCGGGCTCTGCTTCGCCAATGATGACGACGTTGACGTCGACCTGGACCTTCTCGCCGCGGCGGACCGTCAGCAGGTCGAGGTGCTCCACGATCTGCTTGACCGGGTCGCGCTGCACCTGCTTGGCCAGCGTCAGGTGCTCGTCGCCATGGATGTCGATGCGCAACAGGGCATTCGGGGTGCGCACCGCCAACGTGGTGTCCTTCTTCGGCAGTGAAACGTGGACAACGTCATCGCCGTGGCCGTAGATGACGGCGGGGATCTGTTCGGCGCGGCGGAGGCGGCGTGCGGCCCCCTTGCCGAATTCGGTCCGCATCTCGGCGGGCAGCTTCTTCTCAGACATGCAGTGCTCCTGAAGTGTTCGTGGCAGGTGCGGAACGGGCGCTCCGCACGATGACAGTTGATCAAGAGGCGATATTGGCCGGCTGTCTCAACTTGTTTCGTTGCCGGCGGCCGCATGGAAGGGACCCGCGACTGGGGACGGAGCCTCAGTGTGCCTCGTAGCCCTGCGGGAAATCAGCCATGTCGATCACGGAGGACGAATCCTCCCTCGCCAAGCATCGCGGGTCAGTCTACCAGCAGCGGCGGGAACTGACCCACTCGCGCCACCCGGGCCACCCGGGCCACCCGGGCCACCCGGACCACCCGGACCACCCGGACCACCCGGACCACCCGGACCACTTTGGCCGCTTTGCCGCCCCAGCAGCAATCATCAACGCGACCTCTTGCCACACGTGCCCTTTGGGCGCATGCTTATTGAACTTGGAGAAGGGGACCCATCATGGCACCAAAACTGATATCAGTGCGGCAACCACGCCTGCACGAAGTCATTGGCAACGACTTCGTCATTGCCGGGCACGGGACGGGCTTCGAAGCGACGGTTCTCTGGGATGTGTTGGATGCCCATGACAATACGCTTGGTTCGGGGCTGGTCTCCGGCGTCGGGTCCCTGGGCTGGATCAGGGACTTCGGAAATACGGTATCGCTGTCCAGCCCGACGATCCGCGGCGCCCAAGTGATGCTGCGGGTCTATGGTTCGGATCCGTCGGGGCTGGACCCGCCGGGATCTGATCTGAACACGATCCAGCTCACGCTGTTCACGGACCTGTCGGCGTTCCGGCTCTACGAAGTCGAAAGCGGAGATACGTTGTCCGCCATCGCCGCCAGCCAGGGACACAACACCACGGTGGACGACATCGTCAAAGCAAATCCGGACCGGATACTCAATCCGGACCTGATCTATCCGAAACAGGTATTCCGCATACCTCTGTTCCGCTAAGCCGCTGCCAGCCCATCGACGGGTGCGCCGCAGACGGGATCCATCATGGTGCCAAACCTCATATGGCTCCGGCAGCCACAACAGCATGACTTGGTTGGCAATGATTTCGTCATCGCCGGACACGGAGCGACCTTCGAGTCGCTGATCTATATACCGAGCGTCGAATGGGATGTGCTGGACGGCCACGGCAATACGCTTGGTTCGGGCCGGGTCACCGACGTCGGCTCCCTGAGCCGGATCAGCGACTTCACCAACACCGTTTCGCTGTCAGGGCCAACGATCCGCGGCGCCGAGGTCATGCTGCGACTCTATGGTTACATTCCATTGGACCTGGACCCGCCGGGCACCGACGTGAACATCGTGCGCGTCACCCTGTTTAGCAACCTGATCGCGTTCCGGCTCTACGAAGTCGAAAGCGGAGATACGCTGTCCGCCATCGCCGCCAGCCAGGGACACAACACCACGGTGGACGACATCGTCAAAGCAAATCCGGACCGGATCCACGATCCGGATCTGATCTATCCCGGGCAGGTATTCCGCATCCCGCTGCTTTCCTGACCACACGAACCCTTGACAGATGAGACCTAAGTGACAATGCTAATTTTACGGGGTGGTCTGCGGGCTCGGGGAATGGCACGCATAGCCGTTCCGTAGAAAGCTGGAACGGCTATGTCTGGGAATGATCCAGTCCTGTGGAGGCTCCATCTGCTGGGGTGCTGGCAGCTGGAGCGGGACCAGCAGCCAGTCACCGTCACCTACAGGCAGCAAAGACTTATTGCCGCATTAGCGCTGCGCGGTGCCCGGAGGCGGACGTACTTTGCCGGGCTGCTGTGGCCCGATCGAACGGATGAGCATGCATCGGGAAGCCTGCGTGCGTGCCTGTGGCACATCTCCCACCAGCTTCCCGGTCTGATCCGGTCGGGCCGCGACCCGCTCATGCTGTCCGGCGGTGTCCACACCGACGTCGACGAATTGTCGCGGTGGATGGACGCCGTCAACAGCGGCAGGCTCACGTCGCCGCCCGCCGGAATGATCGATCAGGTGCGGCACGCAGAGCTGCTGACGGGGTGGTATGAGGAGTGGCTGATTCCCGACCAGGATAGGATGACCTGGCAGCGGATGGTGACACTGGAGAATCTGGCCAACCAGTACCTTTCAGCAGGCGAACTCGACGTTGCCTTGGACGCCGCCACCGCAGCCTCTGTGCTGGACCCGTTGAGGGAGAGCACCCAGCGGACCCTGCTCCGGATACACCTGGCAGGCGGAAACCACGGGCCGGCGCTGCGCAGCTATCAGAACTATGTTGCGACGCTCTGGCGGGAGTGCGGTGCAACGCCCTCTCGAGACATCCTCGAACTCGTCCGGCCGATCATCGATGGCGCCGGCCGCCCCCAGTTTGGGGAAAGCATCGGGTTCGACGTCGGCTTGCGCCCTTCGTTTGAATAATTCTGAATAAATCCCGGATGCACCTACTGCACTTCGTCGCCCGGATCAGGCAGCTCGAAACCCATGGGCTGGTCCACTGATGCGACGCCATCGAGCGCCTCCACGGCGGCGAGCCTCCCGGCGGAGACCGAACCGGTGATCATTCCAAGCGCATCAAGCACCTGGTCTATTTCCATCCCGGCCGAGCGCAGCTGATCCGCGACTCCGCCGATCTGTGAGAGATACGGTTCGGCGACCGTCACGGTGATCTTCATGCCGGGCGAAACTGCGGCGCCCTGACCAACCCGGCCCCCGCATCAAGGGACGCGACAGGCAACCGGCGGCTTTCCTGCATGATGACCGACCACAATTCCCTGCCCCGGTATCCGGTGGCCTCTGCCCACAACGCCGTCGCGCCTGCAACATGAGGCGTTGCCATGCTGGTGCCACTGAGTGTGTTGTAGCGTTTGGGCATCGGCCATGACGAATGCACGTAGACCCCCGGAGCGGCGATATCGACTTGGCCGCCACGCCCGGCCAAGGTGCGCGCGGAGAAAGGCGCAATGTCCAGTTGCCGGTCCAAGGCACCAACGGCCATAATGAACGGGCTGTTGGCCGGAGTACCCACAAAGCCGTAGTTGCCGTTGTCCCGGTCGGCGTTATTTCCGGCGGCCGCGATAATCATCGACCCCTGGTCCAAAGCACGCTTCCCGACGGCGGTATAGGGCGGGTGCACCTGCCTCACGTTGGCCCCCAACGACATGGAAATGGCGGCGCACCCGCTGTTCACGGCCCAGTTGATGCCGGCGAGAATATCACTGTCGGTGCCGGATCCCGAATCGCTCATCACCTTACCGACGAATATTTCCGCCTCATTGGCAACCCCGTAGCCGGGACCCGTGGCAAGGATGCGCGGTCCACAGGACGTTCCGACGCAGTGGGTGCCGTGTCCGTGCCCGTCCTGTGCGGTTTCGTCCTTCACGAACGATTCAGCCGTAACCGACCGGGATGCGAAATCAGGATGTGTCAGGTCCAAACCGGTGTCCAGCACCGCCACCTTCACACCCTTGCCGGTCCACGGCGATGAGTCCGCCCCGACCGCCTGCAGCCCCCACGTGTACTCGGAAGAGTCCTTGAACTGGGTGGAATAGGCGGCGGAACCGGCCGAAGCTGACTCCGTGTCCGCAAGGACATGGTGGATCAGTTCTTCGGTGACCGAGGCAATGTCGCGCCGGTCGGATGCGGCCCGCAAGGCGTCCATTTGGCGCTGGTCCGCAGACACGACGGCGACGCCGAGCTTGGAAAATACCATGGCGTCGGCATTGGCGATATCGGCGGCACCAACACGCTGCTGGTCAAAATCCCGGGTGTCGGCCACATTCGACACTCCTGCCGTCGCACGGAGCACGCCGGGCGGATCGGGCTCGCCGTCAGCGAATACCACGATGTATCGGCCGGTGGTTTCCGGTTGCTCCCCATTCGCTGGTGCGCCGGACGAATCAGAATTAATCATGTCACCCTGCCTTTGCCGAAGTAGCCCGTGGGCCAATCGTAGACCCGTTCACGTTACAACCGCGTTATTGCCCCGATGAATGAAGCAGCCGGCCGCACGAAAGGGTGGTCCGCGGGACCAGTAACGCCGCAGTAACACCGGCTGCGCCATGATGAGCGGGCAGTAACCAGTTGCATCGCAGGTCAGGAGCTGATCGTGAAGGTTACACCGGACGGGCCCGATGATGCCCGGCAGCAGGAACAACCCGCACCTGATCCCCCGCCGGCGCGCTGCGGACCCAGCGGACGTGTCCTGGAGCTCGGTGACACCGGCAGGCAGGTCGCTTATTTGCGCCAGTACCTGCACCGGTTCGGCTACCTGCGTCAGTGCCCGTGCCCCGAAGAAGTCTTCTGCAGGCACGTGAAATCAGGGGTGCTGCGCTACCAGCGGTTCTTCGGTCTGACGACGACTGGAATACTCGACCAAGCCACGCAGGTGCAGTTGGCAAAGCCACGATGCGGAGTTGCGGACATGGACCCTGATGATCCCGACCCACCGACAAATGGCGATTACAACCTCTCCGGCGGCAGTTGGTCCAGCACCAGCCTGCGCTTCTTCTTCGACAACGGTACGTCCGACATTTCCGGCACCGGTGAACGGGACATTGTCCGCCGCGCCTTCCAACCCTGGGCCGCGGTGACACCACTGCGCTTCGCCGAGACAGCCACGGAGTCCGACGCTCAATTCAGCTTCGGTTGGCGCACCGGCGACCATGGCGATGGTTCGTCCTTCGATGGTTCCGGCAACATCTACGCCCACGGGTTTTATCCTCCGCCGGTCAACTCCGGATCCATCGCCGGCGATGTGCACTTCGATGATGCCGAAGAGTGGGACAGCGAAGACGGCGGGTGGTGGTTCTGGAAGCGCATCGACTTGGAGACGGTTGCCGTGCACGAGATCGGCCATGCCCTGGGGTTGAAGCATTCTTCCGTGGGGGACGCCGTCATGTGGCCCAGTTACGAGGGCGAACGCCGCAGCCTGCACGCCGACGACGTCGCAGGTATCCAGGCGATTTATGGGCCTCCCACGGTACCGGCACGTTCGGAATTCGGTGTGGCAAGTATGTGGGCGCTCAAGTCAAGTGGCAGCTACGGCTCCGTGACCATCGATTTGGGACGCCGGCGCCGATTCCTCGCCTGGGCCAGCATGACCATGCTGGATTCCTTGAACAATTTCGACCGGGACAACGCGGTCACCGCCGAGATATTCAAGGTCGACGGTAATGAAACCTGGCGGGCCATCTATGGCGGTGACCACTTTGGCGGCGCCGGCGACGCATCAAATGTCCACCAGGGCGCCTATGTGGGCTATGGACGCCGAATCACCTTCCGGCTCCGTTCAATGAACCCGCGTGGCGATCTGGAGGCCTTCGGTGCGGGAACCGTCGTCACCCTGGATGCGCTGGATGAATGACGAGAACAAGGAGCTGTCATGCATATTTATCTGATGGTCGATAAGGGCACCGGTGAAATCCTCGGGATGCACCATGCTGTCGACCCCGAGGGGCGCAGTACGCGCGTCAGCGAAGAAGAGGCACTGGACGGTCTGCCGCCCGGTGTCGAACGTAACCAAGTCTGCGTGTTGGGCGCCGACGTCGACGCTGTACCTTCCAGCCGCGAGGCAACTTTCGACGTCGACCTCCGAAACCGGACTGTGACGGTGCGCAGGCTGCAACAAGGCCAAAGCACGGCAGCGGAGGCGTGAATCATGGACGGATACGAAATCAGCCTGTTCGCGTTGGCCACGGACACCGGCACCGCGACTATCGATTTGGGCAGGAGCCGGAGCTTCGTTGCCTGGGCAACCGTGACAATGATCGACTCGCTGAACAATTTCGACCGGGACAACGCGGTCACCGCCGAGGTGTTCAAGGTCGATGGCAGCAGGACATGGGCCGCGCTCTACGGCGGTGACCACTTCGGCGAGTCCGGGGCCTCGTCAAACGTGCACCAAGGCGCCTATGTCGGCTTCGGCCGCAAAATCACGTTCCGAATCCGCTCGGTGCACTCGGCGGATCTGGCCACGTACGGCATGGGGGTCGTACTCGCTGCCTAGAGTAGGGACTGCGTGCCGGACTGGCTGCAGGTCGCGACCCCCGGGAGCAATCGTTTATGCGTTGCCGCTATGCGTTGCCGTCGAAGAGGCTGGTGACAGAGCCGTCGTCGAACACCTCACGCACCGCGCGGGCGATCAGCGGGGCAATGGAGAGCACCGTGAGGTTGCGGAACCGCTTCTCGGCCGGAATCGGCAGGGTGTTGGTCACCACCACTTCGCGGGCACCGGATTCGGCCAGGCGGCGGGCCGCGGGGTCGGAGAACACGCCGTGGGTGGAGGCGATGATGACGTCCTTCGCCCCGGCGTTCTTGAGCACCTGGACCGCTCCGGCGATGGTTCCGCCGGTGTCGATCATGTCGTCAATCAGCACGCACTGGCGGCCCTCGATCTGCCCGACCACCTGCTTGGACACTGCCTGATTGGGCACCGTGGCATCCCGCGACTTGTGCACGAACGCCAGCGGGGCACCGCCGAGGCGTTCAGCCCACTGCTCGGCAACACGCACGCGGCCGGTATCCGGTGAGACGACCGTGACATTGTCCGTGTCGACCCGGGTCCGCACGTAGTCGGCCAACAGCGGCAGCGCCATCAAATGGTCAACCGGTCCGTCGAAGAAGCCCTGGATCTGGGCGGTGTGCAGGTCCACCGACATCAACCGGTCGGCCCCTGCCGTCTTGTACATATCCGCCATCAGGCGGGCGGAGATCGGCTCGCGGCCGCGGTGCTTCTTGTCCTGGCGGGCATAGGGGTAGAACGGCGAGACCACGGTAATCCGCTTGACGGAGGCCCGCTTGAGCGTGTCGATCATGATCAGTTGTTCCATCATCCACTCGTTGATCGGAGCGGGATGGGACTGGATCACAAACGCGTCACAGCCACGCACGCTTTCCTCGAACCGCACGTAGGTCTCGCCGTTGGCGAAGTCGTACGCGGACGTCGGCACCAGCTCTGTACCCAGTTCGGACGCAATTTCCTGGGCCAATTCAGGGTGCGATCTGCCGCTGGCCAGTACCAGTTTTTTCTCACCCTGCGCTTTGATGCCGGTCATGAATGATCACTTTCTCGCGGAGTTGTCTCATCTGTCGAAGAATCCTGGAGCCCACCACCGGCACTGTTGGCGGTGTCGGTGCCGTCGGCAGTGTCACCGGGCGCCTGTGCCGCTTCCGCCGCCTGCGCGGCGGCACTGCCGGGGCGGTTCGCCTGCACCCAGCCATCCATGTTCCGCTGCGGGGCGACGGTGATGGCGAGCGCGCCTGCGGGCACGTCCTTGCGGATGGTGGTACTGGCGCCGCTGTAGGCGCCGTCGCCGACCGCTACCGGGGCGACGTACATGTTGTCGCTGCCCATCCGCACGTGCGAGCCGATGGTGGTGTGGTGCTTGGCCACGCCGTCGTAATTGACGAACACCGACGCCGCGCCAATGTTGGAGTGGTCGCCGATGGTGGCATCGCCCACGTAGCTCAGGTGCGGGATCTTGGAGCCGGTGCCGACGTCGGCGTTCTTGGTCTCCACGAAGGTGCCGATCTTTCCGTCGGCGCCGAGTTTGGTTCCGGGGCGCAGGTAGGCGAAAGGCCCGACGTCGGCGGAGGCGCCGATGACGGCCGAGGAGCCATGGGTTCGGGTCACTGTGGCGCCGGTTCCGACGTCGACGTCGTCCAGCGTGGTGTCGGGGCCGACGACGGCGTCGCGGGCCACAGTGGTTTGTCCGTGCAGCCCGGTACCGGGCAGCAGGGTGACATCCTCGTCCAGGGTGACGGTCGAGTCGATCCAGGTGCTGGCGGTGTCGACGATCGTCACGCCGGCACGCATCCAGCGCTCCAAGGTCCGGCGGTTGTGCTCGGCGCCCAGGGCAGCGAGCTGGACCCGGTCGTTGGCGCCTTCAACCTGCCACCGGTCGTCGCACACCTGCGCAGCGACCCGCCCGCCAGCATCGCGGGCGAGTCCGAGCACATCGGTCAAGTACTTTTCGCCCTGGGCATTGTCCATGGACACCCGGGACAGGGCCGCCCGCAGGGATGAGGCGTCGAAGGCGTAAATGCCTGAGTTGATTTCGCGGATGGCGCGCTGCGCCTCCGAGGCGTCCTTCTGCTCGACGATGCCGGTGACGGTGCCGTCGTCGGCCCGCAGGATCCTCCCGTATCCGGATGCATCGTCCAGCACCGAGGTGAGAACGGTGACGGCGTTGGATTCCTGCTCGTGGGCGCGCACCAGTTCCTGCAGGCGTTCGGTGGTCAGCAGCGGCACGTCGCCATAACTGACGACGACGGTCCCGGACAATGAGTGGCCCAGCGCGTCCATTGCCACTTCGACTGCGCGGCCGGTGCCGGGAATTTCGTCCTGGTCGACAATCAGGGCCTGGGGGTCGAGTTGGTGGATGTGCGATGCCACCAGATCCCGCTCATGCCTCACTGTCACGGCCAGCACATCCGGGTCCAGCCCGCGGGCGGCCGCGAGCGCGTGACCCACCATGGACAGGCCGCCGATCGGGTGCAGGATTTTCGGGGTCCGTGACTTCATCCGGGTACCGGCCCCTGCAGCAAGGACAATGACTGCAGCCGGACTTCCGGTGCCGCCGGTCGTCACCGCTGCGGTGTCACTCGAACTCACAGATGCGCGCTCCTACCTTCATCCGACCAACGGCGTACTTGGTGTCCGTCCGTTCCGCCCATAGGATTCGAACCTATACTCCACAGCTCCAAAGGCTGGGGTGCTGCCATTACACCAGGGCGGAATGTACCGAAGCCGCCGACGGGCCGACGGCGCCGCTCAGCATGCTCGGGTGCACAAGAAACCAGTGTGCCATGTGGCCCGCGGGTTTCGCGACTTGCAGACAATCCGCGGTCACGTTCAACCCCGCGCTGCGACGACGGACGTTTCAGATCTCATGTTGGCACAAGGGAGCTTGCTTTCATCTCATTCCACCGGACGCTTGGGTTCGTGCGGATCACGCTATTGGGCTGGCCCGAAGGTATTGGCGCAGCCCGGGGATGGCGAAGTCGACCTTGCCGTACCCTGCCGTTTCGATGAGGCCGGCAGCCAGTAGTCTGGTCCTGTAGTTGGCGACAAGATTCGTCCCGGCACCCAGCGGACCAATTCCGGTTCGATGCTGAAGCCGGTCCTGGATGAGGTGCTGAACGCTGGCCGCCAGCTGCGCCAGTTCCGCCCGGTCCGCCGCATGGATTGCTCCCGGGACATTTCCTGAGCGGCACCAAGCACGTGTGGATGTCTTACGTGTCGTCGATGGGTAGTTTATTCGTCGCTTTATGGTGCATTTTGGCGTATTCTGCGGTAGTTTGGGGAATATACCGGCGAGGGAGACAGGGTGACATGAGCATCGAAGCCACTACCGGAGCAGCCCACGCCCAAACGGCCAGGCTTGGCATCCGAGAGATCGTCCGCCGCTTGAACGCGGCGCTCGGTGCTACGCTCGTTGCGGCGTTGGCAGGGAGCAAAGACCGCAAGACCAGCTACAAGTGGGCCCAGCAAAACGGCCCGACACCAAACGCGGCGGCAGTGAAACGTCTGCAGTTTGCCTACACACAGTGGGTTCTTGTCTCGGAAGCCGAAGGTGAACACGTGACGCGGATGTGGTTCATCGGCGCCAACCCGTGGCTCGATCACGATTCGCCGGTTGATGCCATCAGGGAAGACAGGTTCCGTGAGGTGGCAGCGGCAGCAGCGGCGATGGTCGATGACGGATTTATTGGTTAATGCGGATCTGCACGAAGACCGGACTTGCCTTGGTGGATGGACCGGTATCGGCCTACCGTGTGGCCAAGGAATCCTACGGTCCCCTCAATCCCCCGGAACGCGGACTCCTCTCCGACAACCGTTCCACCTGGTACCGGTTCGACGCCCCCGGACGGACCGTTTACGCGGCCGAAGACCCGCAAACGGCATTTCTGGAAGCCCTGTCATGGGCGAGGATGACCGCCGCACACCAGCATCACCTCGAAAAGACCGCAGCCTTCTTCGATACGCCGATTGACGTGATCCGCAGTGAGGTCGAACAACAGTGGCACGCCAACGGGCACATGGCTCCGGGCTGGATTCCAGCCAACTGGCGTGATGGCCGTCTTCTATACAGCCTGCAGTTCGATTCTGGCCCATGGATCGATATTGCACATGCGTACACCATCTCAGCGCTGAATACGGCGCTGGGCAGCTTGCTGTACGAAGTGGATATCGTGGAAACCCTCACCCTGGCGGAGATCACCAGCGGCCGGCGCGAAATCACCACGCTGCTGGCCTCATGGGCCCGGGAACAGGTCCTCGACGACGGCTCCTACCCGATGGGTATCCGCTTCCCGTCCAAACACGGTGCGGTCGGAGACGGTCATGGCTGGTGCTTCGCCTTCTGGATGCGCCGTGCCGACGTGGGCCTCGAAGATGATCCGGTCACAGCAAGCCCGGGGCAAACGATCGACAGCGGCCACCCGGCCTACGCCTTCGCGCTCGAACAGCACGGCATCACCTCACGCTGAACCTGCTCTCCGACGATGCCGAGTGGGTGTGACGGGTCAGGTGTGGTCGGTGAACGGAGGAACCTTCCTGCGCGAATGGGTCTCACCTGACGTGTAGCGGTCCACGCATAGCTGGCCTGGCATCGTGAGCATCCAAGTATCGGCAGCCGGAAGCTGAAGGGCCGGTGCTTGACGTTGCGGACCGGCAGGAAATCGCTGTGCTGCATGCTGGGTACAGCCACAAGCTGGTCGGCACATGCCGCGGCCAGTGAGTGTATGCCGATTGCGGGCGGCGAATAGGATGTAAAGGTGAGCAGCACTGTGGGACCGACCGAACCCGGCACTAAATTCCGCATGACCGGCCAGCAGCGGCGGGAACAGCTGATCGACGTCGGCCGCGGCCTGTTCTCTCTGCGGGGACTGGATGGCACCACTATCGAAGAGATCGCCTTGACCGCTGGAGTGTCCAAACCAGTTGTCTATGAACACTTCGGCACCAAGGACCGGCTGTACACCCGGGTGGTCGATCACGAGTCAAGCATCCTGCTCGGCGACATCACGGCTGCCCTGGACGCCGACGCCAGCAGCCGAGTGCTGGTCGAACGCGCCGCGCTGGCCCTGCTGGACTATATAGAAAACCGCACCGACGGGTTCCGGATACTGGTGCGCGACGCGCCGCCCACGCAGCACGAGGGCGCCTTCTCCACGCTGTTGTCGCAGGTGACGGTGCAGGTGGAACACATCCTCGCGGACGAATTCGAACAGCAAGGGTTCAACGCCGAGGATGGCGCCATCTACGCGCAAATGCTGGTGGGAATGGTCGCCATGGCCGGACAATGGTGGCTCGATTCGCGCCAGCCGGACAAACGGACCGTTGCCGCCCACGTGGTCAACCTGGCATGGAATGGCTTGAGCGGGATGCGGCACCATCCTCAGCTGCGCTCGGACTGAGGCTCAATCAGGATCGGTATATCTGCCACCGCGGGCACGGCATCCAGCAGCGCTGTCGCCGTCGCCGCTGTTTCGCACAGAATGTATCCGGCACCGCCGGCAAGGTAGGGGCGCAGCAGCTTGGCTGATAAGTCCAGTTCCTCCCCTGCCGCGACACTTCGGCGCACGTTCCATGCCGCGCCGGCGGATGCATCCGGAGCCAGCGTGTGGGCGGCCTCCAGGACCACGGCCAGTTCCTCGGCACCGGAGGCAACTGAGCTGTTCTCCACCACCAGCTGCACATCCCGGTCTGCGGCGCGACCCATCACCGCGGCCAGCCGGTGACTGATCCGCTCCGATCGGGCCGTCACACCAGGATCCGGCTGCCGGGAGCCGGCGTCGTCTCCGTTGCTGCTGGATGGCACCGTGCCCGCTGCCAGCTTCAAGCGTTTGGCGCCGACGTCGGCTGTCAGTTTCAGGTATGCGTCGACGTCGGCCACGACACCTTCGTCCGGCAACCGGGCATCCAGATTGACAGGTGCGGCCACCGCCTCGATGCTGATGCCCTGCTGGGCGAAGGAATCGCGGATGCCATGTCGTGGAACAGTTCCCAGATGCAGGCCGACAATGTTCCCCGGCCCCGCTTCAAAGCCGACGGACGATGTTCCTGCATCGGCCAGCCGCGCCAGCAGCGACTCGATATCGCCGTCGGCGGTGATAACGGCTCCGAACGGGCGGACGGGCTCTGCGTGATCAGTCATGTCCCTAGTTTTGCATCATCGGTACATCTGCACACGGAACTGCCGGAAAGCACAGAAGTTCCAGCCGAGGTTGCAGGCGGGTTCAGTCGGCGTCGTACACGGTCTTGAAGGCCCAGTCCCGCAGTCGGACCGGCTTGGCGAGCGTGTCCCCGGACGAATCGACCATGGTGATGGCTTCTCCGTCCGGCAGCGAGCGCGCACCGTCCGTCGTCGTCGCGGAGATCTCGTCGAAGTAGACGATGCCGAAGCGCGCGAGCGAGCTAACCGGATTGTCGGGATGTCCGCGGCCGACCCCGGCGCCGATCTCCACCGCCGGCGGATAGCCGGTGTCCCTGCTGGAATTGGCCGTCTCGCCGCTCGTTTCGTTGGCAACGAGGACAGTTGCCTTCCCGGGAGGTTCAGCACCCATGCAGATGACTGCGCTCATCACATCCCCCGGCGAGATGTCCAGGCCCAATAGCGGCGAGCAGATCACCTCTTGGGACTGATTCACTGTCATCTCGATGTGGAGGTCGATGAAACCGAGATAGACGTAGGTGTGAAAGTGGTCGATGGGCAGCCGCGGGCTTTGGACATACATGAGGTTGGGGATGGTCCAGGTGGCCAGCAGGGTGACGAAGGGAACGGAGCTTCTCAACGTGTAGCCGCATGTCCAACGTCGGGAGATCGCCGCCGTGCCCGTCACCTGATCGACCTCGGGGAACACGCCGTCCGGATCGACCCGGCGGTGCCCGAACCCTTGGTACCGGCGTGCCCTCTCATCCCAGAGCGCCGCGAGGCCGGGCCGGGTGTACGCATCCGGCCGACGGGGCAACCCGTAGTCAATGAGCTCGCGCTCCGTCGCGGCGGCGGCGTCGAAATCCGGTGGTGCGGCCCGCAGACCGTTCTGCCCGCCCGCGGACTCTTGAGTTCCAGCCATGACGGCCTCCCTTACACCATCCATTCTTCGCTGCGAGGAGTGGATCGGCGTGGCGCTTATTTTACTCCGCTCCACAGAACCGCCGCTACCCTGCCGCCCTTGGATAGTCTGGTCTCATGCACCTGCGAGACGCTGGCCCCTTGGACGGCGAGGCTCTGACTGACGCGTTGCTGAGTGCGGCGAACTGGGACGATCAGGAGCGCGTCACCCGCGAGCAGCTGCTGGCGGACCCGGAGCTGTCCCACTACGTGACGGGCTGGCCCCGTCCCACAGACTTCGGAACCGTCGCTGTCGCCGACGATGACTCGGCCGTCATCGGGGCTGCCTGGTGCCGCGTGTTCGACGCCGTCGATCCCGGCTACGGTTACGTCTCCGATGGTATCCCCGAACTCAGCATCGGCCTACGGCCGGCCTGCCGGGGCCGGGGCATCGGCAGCGCCCTGCTTGACGCAGTCATCGCTCAAGCCGCTGCCCGGCATCATCAGGGCGTGAGCTTAAGCGTCGAGGACGACAACCGGGCTCGTGCGCTCTATGTCCGGGCCGGGTCCATACCCGTCGGCAGAACCGGAGGATCCGACACGTTACTGCTTCACCTGTGATCGCAGGCCGGATTTCCCTGCCCGCGCTCTACTGCCAGGTGGCGGTGTCGGGGTCGATGCTGTGCGCGCGTGCGCTGGCATCGACGCTTTGACGGAACCAGGTGGCAAGGCCGGCGCGGATGCCATCGTAGTGGGCGGCAAATTCCGGATCGGTCTCATACTTTCGGCCAAGGCAGACCTGCATCTGCCTGGTGAGGGTAAAGAACGATGAAGTGAACACTTCGCGGTGCCGCTCGACGAGCTGATTCGCTTCCGGGCTGCCAGGTACGACGCCGGCGTCCACCGCGTCCCCGAGGGCACGGTCGAGATCAGCGACAGTGTCGGCGATGGCTCGCCATTCCTCTGGACTGCGTGAGGCTGAGCGTTCGGCGTACTGCTGCCATTGCGGTGTATCTCCGTAGAGCTGGCGGGCCTGGGCAGGCCAGTCCGGGTTCCACTGGGGGCCGAAGAGCGCGGCCTGCTGTTCGACAGTCAGCAGCAGGCCGCGCTCGTGGGCGTCGATCATCCGATCGAGTCCGGCGTTGAGCTGCTGGAGACGGTCGATCCGCTCGGCCACCTGGGTGCGCTGGGCGCGTAATGCGCCGGGCACGTCGGCGGTCGAGTCGTCGAGGATGGCCCGGATTCTGTCCAGGCCGAGGCCGGTCTCCCGGTAGACGACGATGCGGTGCAGGCGTTCCAGGTCACCGGCGGTGTACAGCCGGTATCCGGCAGTCGTGCGCAGCGATGGTCGCGCCAGTGCCATATCATCCCAATGGTGCAGTGCCCGGACCGTCACTCCCAGACGCGTCGCGACCTGGCCAACAGTCAGGCCATCGGTAGCAGTGACATCATGCATGCTCCCCATTGTCGCCGCTACGGCACCTGGTGGGGTGATCCCGACGGCGGCAAGGCTCCGCGCCTCTTCGCTGTCCGGGTCAAAGCGCTTCGCCGCAGTCAAAATAATCCGCGCGTTCTCGGGCGTGATCACCTCAACATCACGGGTATTCCAGGGAGTATCCCGTGGACCATCGACCGAGTCCGGACGCAGCGCACGGCATGCCTCGACCAGAGAACCCACCTGGCTGAGCACACACGAGAAGCTGACACTCATCGCTGGTGTCTGCTCCGGAACGCTCTGGCCCGGGACCAGGAGCACGTCCTGGAATGCCCACCGGCGCAGATGCACAACACCGCCGGGGATGCTGAATAGCTCGATAAATCCCAGCCCACGAATCCAGAAGTCCGTCGACGCGGCCAAGTCCGTCGTCGGAATCGTTACGAAGGCGGGCATTGCATATATTCCCCGGAAAGGCTCCGGCGGAACAGTGTCCGGGCCGGCATTAGGTACCGGGCTCATCTCAAAAGCATCGTAGTAGTCACTCATGCGCCCCATCCTCGGCCCTCACGCAACGTGAGGGTCAAGCGGGCAGCGAGGCCCCATCCCAAAGATCGATGATGCTGCCCCGGGCAACGCGTAACACATGCCATCCTATGACTGCCGGACACGCTCCACCGCGATGGCCCGAAAGACCGGAACCAATGAATCGGGCACGGGTTCGTAGTGTCCCAGATCAGGACCACTGAGCATTGAAGCCTGATTCCACTCCTCGCAATCAGCTCCGAGTCTGTGCAGACGACGGCGTTGTATTAACCGTCGGCGACCATCCTCTCGAGCTTTCCGGACCGATCGCCTCACCCGCCCGCGCCCAACTCGCTCAAAACCCGCATGCCGCTGGCCGGGATTGGCTGGTTCCCGGCAACGCGCCCGGACCCCCACGCGATCCGCAATTCCTCACCCGGTGGCGTCGAATGCTCGGCACCAGTCTCTCAGGGCTCCAGAAGACCGCCCGCTTCCGCATCGCTGGAGCCCTCCCTGCCAAAGTCCTCGCTGACATGCTCGACTTTCACATCAGTACGTTCAAAACCTACGCCAACCTCGCAGCAGGAGTCCGCGGCGAATACCCCGCGATCCGCGCCGCTACAACCCACCAGCGGTCCTGATCATCCTGCAGTTTGCGATTCGTGCCGCCCGCCGGAAGATGTACCAAGAACCTCTGTCAGAGACCCTTGGTATCACACCCGAAAGATTGGACGACCGGGGAGATCGGTACCCATATCTTCGGAATCTTAGACATTGCCAAGCGGATGTTTTCACGTCAAATCCTAGAAGTCAATACCCGTGAACGAAATCGCGTGCGAAACTCGAATATCAACCGGGATCTCTTGAACTTTGACTGTCTCTGCCATACGTTCAGACTACTGTTTACATCCGCAGATAGTTATATGACCACCATCTAGATCACTTTTAAAGGAATTATATGAAAACCAAAACCATCTCTACCTTTACGCGGTCAACATTGACAGTAGTTCTTAGTTCATCGATGCTCCTTGGAGGAGCGTCGATGAGCGCGGGCGCACCAACACCAGCAGGTGTTGTGCAACCACATGCAAATAGCAATCAGCAGACTTCCGTAGCTAAAGGGGTCTCTCCACGAGCCGGAGGTAGCTGGTGTTCTGATAGCAGATTCGGATGGCCAAGCTTTGAAAGTATGAGAAGAACCCTGGACAACCGGTTCCCCATAAACCGTAGGCAGGTCTGGCAGGCCCCGAACAACGACGCGGTGTGGGATATATGGTGCATGGCGAAGCCGTACTAATAGACGGAACAACAACTGAAGTCACTCCAAGCGTTGTTTACCTGGACGATGGGACCAGGCTTGGGTTCCGCCCTACAAGTAGGTCCGGAGGGTACGCAATCGATATAAACGCCAACGGTGTATCTTATAAGGTTCACGTTCGATGATTGAGTTTAACCCAAATAGCAGAAATTCAACGTTGTCGAAATGGGGCATCGAGCTGCTTTCACAAGCCACCGAAGATTGGGTCGTTTATGCCAAGGTTATTGAATTATGCCGCGAATCAGGTGTAGATGATCCCCACGCAGCTGCCTATGACTGGGTTAAAAGCCTTCTAGAAAGAAAATACATTAGAGTCGGCGAGTATAAGAACGCGAATTTTCGAGCATGGTGCGGGAGTGACTTGGAGATACTCAAGAAACTGAAAGAAACCGTTGAAACTGAGCGTCCCGATGATCCTTTAGGCCCGATAATGGATACAATGATCGATATAACGCCTAAGGGCGAGCAAGCCCTGCATAATGCTGGGTAAGTGAGGATGTAGGCGGGGTCCTCCCGATGATGCAAATTCTGCCACTGCCCATGTGGAAGATCTCGACGGTGCTTGGGGAGACCATCTGCAGCGGTCCGCTATGCCACTGGGAATAATTCTCGACAGGATAATGCACTTCCACCGGTATTGAGGTAAGCGAAAACAGTGGCTGCCTGTCGCGCGAACTCATCGCGGTCCAGCCTGCCCCACTCGGCACCGGTTACAAGCTTACGCACGTCGGTCAGGTAACGATCGATTTCGTCCGTTGTCACGTCCGCGAATCCGCCGCCGGCTTGTTTAGTCATGTTGACGGTTCGGAACTGCCCGGCCCATTAGTAGAACGGAGCGTTGCAGGTATTAACCGGCCGAAAGCGCTTCTTTTTACCCGGGAGGAACAAGGACCGGGCGGGAACGGCTCAATTTCCCTTCAGGACAGCACCTCTGCGGCGGTCAGCCACTCGTCTTCGAGCCGGCCCTGCTCGGCCTCCAGCTCCCGCAGCCGGGCGTTCAACTCCTCCAGCCGGCTCAAGTCCAGCGGCTCCTGCTGGGAGACTTCGGCCATCTGCGCGTGCAGCTTGGTGCCCGCCTCCGTCAGCTTGGTCAGCTGCCGTTCGATGCGGGCGATGTCCTTGCGGGCAGCCCGCTTATCCCCTTCGCTGGCACCGGCGTCCTGCCCGGATCCACCCGGAGCGGACGTGGGGGCCATGGGAGCCGTGGGCGATTCCTGCCCGCCCGGACCGGCCTGCGCATTGGACGTCCCGCCTTCGCGCAGCTGCAGGTATTGTTCGACGCCGCCGGGCAGCGCCTGCACCTTTCCATCGCCCAACAGCGCCAGCTGATGGTCGGTGACCCGCTCCAGCAGGTACCGGTCGTGCGAGACCACCACCAGCGTTCCCGGCCAGCTGTCCAGCACGTCCTCCACGGCAGCCAACGTGTCGGTGTCCAGGTCGTTGGTCGGCTCATCGAGCATCAGCACATTCGGCTCGCCCACCAGCAGCCGCAGCAGCTGCAGCCGGCGTCGTTCGCCGCCGGACAGCTCGGAGACCTTGGTCCATTGCCGCTGATTAGTGAAGCCGAGCTGCTCCACCAGCTGCGATGCCGTCAGCTCCTTATTGCCGACGGTGATGACCCGTTTTTCCTGTTCCACCACCTCGATGACGCGCTTGTGCGCCACCTCGTCCAGCTCATGGACATCCTGGGAAAGCACCGCCGTGCGGACGGTCTTGCCCCGCTTCCGCCTGCCGCTGGTCGGTTCCACTTCCCCATTGAGCAGCCGCAGCAGCGTGGTCTTGCCGGCGCCGTTGACGCCGACCAGGCCGACCCGCTCCCCCGGTGCCAGCCGCAGGGTGATGTTGGAGAAGAGCTCATTGCGCACGGTGCCGGCCGTGTTGGTGACAGTGCCGCCTTCGCTCCCGTTGTAGTCCAAGGACACGTTCTCCAGGTCCAGCACATCCTTGCCCAGCCGGGAGGTGGCCATGGCCCGCAGCGACGGCGTATCGCGCGGTTCGGGTTCGTCGGCGATGATGGCGTTGGCCGCATCGATACGGAACTTCGGTTTCGAGGTGCGGGCGGGCGGGCCACGCCGCAGCCAGGCGAGTTCCTTCTTCACCAGCTGCTGCCGCTTGTTTTCGGCGACGGCGGCGGCGCGGTCACGTTCGGCGCGGGCCAGCACATAGGCCGCGTACCCGCCGTCGAAGGCCTCCACCAACCCGTCATGGACCTCCCACGTCCGGCTGCACACCTCGTCGAGGAACCAGCGGTCGTGAGTGACCACCAGCATGCCGCCGTCGTTGGCGCGCCAGCGCTGCTTCAGGTGCCGGGCCAGCCAGGCGACGCCTTCGACGTCCAAATGGTTGGTGGGCTCGTCCAGCATCAGCACGTCGTCGTCGGCAATCAGCAGCTTGGCCAGCGCCACCCGCCGCCGCTGTCCGCCGGAGAGGTCGCCGACGGCGGCATGCCAGTCAACGTCGGAGACGAGCCCGCCCATGACGTCGCGGATCTTGGGGTTGGAGGCCCATTCGTGGTCGGCGGCGTCCCCGACGATGGCGGTGCCGACATCGAGCGTGCTGTCGAGCACATCGGACTGGTCGAGGAATCCGACACTGACATCGCGGCGACTGGTGATCCGGCCGTCGTCGGGAGTCGATCGCTGGGCCAGCAACCGCATCAGCGTGGACTTGCCATCACCATTGCGGCCGACGACGCCGATCCGGTCGCCTTGATCGATGCCCAGCGAGACGCCATTGAGGATGGTGCGCGTCCCGTAGGACATGGTGATGTTCTCACCGCCGAGCAAGTGTGCCACGGATACTACTTTCGTCGATCGGATTGCTGTCGTTCGGTGCTGCTGTCCGGCGCCGCGGGCTTCTGCCGCTGCCAGTGGGGCTGACCGATGCTGCTACGGGCCGGACAGCAACTGCGTCCCGGCCGCGGGCCCATGCACCGCAATTGCGCCCGGGCCGTCGTCGGTCAGCGTTTGTGCCAGCCGGGCCGCGTCGTCTTCGTCACGGCTCAAAAATGCCACGGTGGGGCCCGAACCGGAGATCATGCCTGCCAGCGCACCACGGTCGCGGCCAATTGCAAGGATATCGCCAAGGGCGGGGGCCAACGCCAATGCGGCCGGTTCCATGTCATTGTGCAGCACCGGCGCCAGCGCATTGGGATCACCACTCCGGAGGGCGCCGAGCACGGCTTCATCCGCGTCCGGACCACGCCGATCCGCCGGCGTGTCTGCCTCGGCCCGCATCCGGTCCAGCTCTCGGTACACGGCGGGGGTGGACAGTCCGGCCGGTGCGGGAACCAGCACCCAGTGGAAGAGCCCCGTCGTTGCGGCCGGCGTGAGCCGCTCGCCGGTGCCGAGGCCGACGGCGGCACCGCCGAGCAGTGCGAACGGCACGTCGGCGCCCAGACCGGCGGCCAGCCGGGACAGCGCCATCGGGTCGAGCCCGCATCCCCACAGTGCGTTGCAGGCGACGAGCGCGGCCGCGGCATCGGCCGAGCCGCCGCCCATACCGCCCGCGACCGGCACCCTTTTGGCCACGTCCAGATGCGCCCCGGCGCTGACCTGGCACGCGTGCTGCAGGGCTGCCGCGGCCCGGACGGCCAGATTGCTCCCGTCGAGCGGAACGGTCGGCCCGGGCCCTGAGTCCATCCCCACGCTGACGGTAATCGCCCCGCCGGGCCTGCGGGTGGCGGTGACCTCCTCGTACAGCGATACCGCCAGGTAAATGCTGGCCACGGTGTGGTATCCGTCGTCGCGCGGCGGTCCGACCCGCAGGCAGACGTTGATTTTGCCCGGCGCCCTGACGCGCACGGCGTCAGGCGACGCTGTGCGCGTCAGGGCGTCGGCTGCATCGCTCATGCGCCGCTTCCCGCGGTGGACGGCCGGTGCCCGGCAATCCGCGCGAAGCCGGCCACATCGACCACTTCACCGCGGGAGACGGGATCAACACCGGCACGGACCAAGGCCTCTTCGGCCGCGGCGCCGCTTCCGGCCCAGCCGGCGAGCGCGGCGCGGAGGGTCTTGCGCCGCTGGGCGAAGGCAGCGTCTATCACGGCGAAAACTTCTTCGCGGCCCGCGCTGGTCTGCGGCGGTTGCCGGCGGGTGAGGCTGACCAGCCCGGAGGCGATGGTCGGAGCCGGCCAGAAAACATTGCGGCCCACCACCCCGGCCTTGCGGACATCGGCGTACCAGGCAGCCTTCACCGACGGGACGCCGTAGATCTTCGAGCCCGGCTTGGCCGCCAGCCGGTCGGCGACTTCATCCTGGACCATCACCAGTGAGTGCTGCAGCGACTCGAACCGGGCGAGCAGATTCAGCACCACCGGCACGGCGATGTTGTAGGGCAGGTTGGCGACGACGGCGGTCGGCTCCGCTTCCAGCGTGGTGAGCTTGAGTGCGTCGGCTTCGACGACGTCGAGGCGGGAGGCCGCTTCCGGGCGCCAGTGAGCTGCCGTTTCGGGGAGCTTGGCTGCCAGCACCGGGTCGACTTCGACGGCGATCACCCGTGCGGCAGCGTCCATCAACCCCAGCGTCAACGAGCCCAGGCCGGGGCCGACCTCCAGCACCACGTCGTGAGGCCCGACTCCCGCCGTGTTAACGATGCGGCGAATGGTATTGGGATCGATGACGAAGTTCTGCCCCAGGGTTTTCGTCGGGCGGATGCCGAGGCTGTCGGCCAACGCCCGCACGTCGGCCGGCCCCAGCAGGGTGCCCGCCAACGACGCCGGCCGGGAGGTTTCGTCGCGCTGGTTCACCCGTTCATCCTAGCGGCTTGCGCCGTGCCGGTGAGGGCGTTCAGAGCAGGCCCAGTTGCGAGGCGCAGGACGGCCAGTGGCCCCAGCCGCCGCCTTGCTTCAGCACCTTGGCGGTCGCGATCTGTTCGGACGGGCTGGCCAGATGCGGCAGCGGCGCGTATTTGCCTCCGCCGGCGCCCAGCCAGCTGCTCTGGCTGAACTGCAGCCCGCCGTAGTAGCCATTACCGGTGTTGATCGACCAGTTCCCGCCCGATTCGCATTGAGCCAGTGACTGCCACACTCCCGACACCGCAGCGGCCGTGGCCCCGGCTGCCCCGCCGCCGGCTGTGTCCGCACTGTCACCGCCGCCGCTGCTGTCGCCGCCGCTGTTGGACGCCGTCTTGACTGCAGGCTCAGGCTCCGCCTCGGGTTCAGGTTCGGGGCGTTCCTTGGTGCCGATGGCGATCTTTCGGGCCACCGGCTCGGCTGTGACCTCTTTGGAAACCAGGGACCGGCCGACTTCCTCACCGTCAAGGCGGGTCACCGTGTACGTCTTGGTCAATGTGCCCGGCGCTCCGGTGCGCACCACCTTGCGCTTGCCCTCGGGCAGGTCCGGATCTTCTTCGGCCACCGTGTCGAAGGCGATGCCCTCTTCCACGGTGTCCTTTCCGGCGTTGTCGACACGGGTGATTTTGACGGCCATGTCTTCGATCACCGGCGTCCGGTCCGACACCGAGACCCGGTCGTCCTGGTCCAGCCGGATGCCGATTGAATCCAGCAACCCGCCGACCGTTGCCGCCGTCGTTGTTTCGCTGCGGATCTGCCCGTCCACGACGACGTGAACCTGCTTGGGGATGGAAATTTCCACATAGTCGCCGCTGGAGGCAAGCACCGTGGTGGCAGGCTCGGAAACTTTCGCTTCGGCCGGAACATCGAGTTCATCGACCAGGTCCGCTACGGTCGAGCCGGTGGTGCGCACCGTCCGCTCGGCGCCGTCGAGTTCAACCTGGACCTTTTTAGCGGTCTTGACGCTGATCCGACTGCCGTCGTGCACGGTGGCGGAGAGTGCCGGCTGCACCTTGTCGCGGGCGGAAATTTCGATGTCGGCGCTGTGCAGTGCCGCTCCGACCGTGCCTGCGACGGTGGTCACCGACGTGGTCCGGCCATCGACGGTGACAACAACTTCCTTGTTGATGCCGACGAAGGCAATCAGCCCCAGGGCCAAGGCGGCCATCACCGATGCCTGAGTCGTCCACTTCAATACGCGTTGTGCGCCACGGCTCATACGTCCCCATGTCCTCGCGAGTGTCCAGGCACGGGAAAGGCACCGGGACCGCGCTGCAGGCCCTGACGGCACTGCGGCGCAACAGATCAACTCCGGCATGCGGCTGCAGCGGGTTTGGGCGCACGAACGGAAACGTCCAACCTCGTCGCTGATGAAAAGTTCTTAGCCCGCAAGGCCTTCCCCGACCCCGGCTAATAGTGCCTTACCGTAACCGAAATGTGATAATGGATCAAACCTGAGTCCAGGGACCGTAGACTTCCTCGGTGTTGGCGGTGAGCCGCGACGCCAGTTCACCGGCATCGACCTGCAGTTCGCGGGCCATCGCCTGCACGGTGTAAGGCACCATGTAGCTGGCGTTGGGCCTGCCACGATACGGGTGCGGAGTCAGGAACGGAGCATCCGTCTCCACCATCATGCGCTCCGGGTCTGTGACGGCGAGTGCCTCACGGAGATTGGCCGCGTTCTTGAACGTTACAGTCCCGGCAAAAGAAACATACCATCCCTGCTCGTTGCAGATGCGGGCCAAGGCCGCGTCCCCCGAGAAGCAGTGGAACACCACCCGCTGTGGCGCCCCTTCCTCGCGCAGGATCCGCACCACGTCGTCATGAGCGTCCCGGTCGTGGATCTGCAGCGCCAGCCCCAGCCGCTTGGCCATGTCAATGTGGCGGCGAAAGGAGTACTGCTGCCGTTCGATACCGTCGTCGGCGGTGCGGAAGTAGTCGAGTCCGGTCTCGCCAATGCACCGCACCCGCGGGTGGGCGGCGAACTGCTCGATTTCGGCCAGCGCCGCCTCCAAGGTGCCGTCGCGTGCCATCAGCGGCGCTTCGTTGGGATGTATGGCCACCGCGCCGAGCAGCCGGGGTTCGGTCTCCAACGCCTGGACCGTGAAGCGGGAGGATTCCAGGTCGCACCCGACCTGCACGGCCCCGGCCACTCCGACAGCCTCCGCGGCATCCATGGCCTGGCTGACTGAGACTTCAACGCCGCCGTCGCGGAAATCGAGGTGGGTGTGGTTGTCGATGACAGGATGTTCCAACGGCTGAGGCGCCGGCGCATAATCGAGCACCCGACGCTGGCCGTTCCCGTCGACACTGCCCCGGGATTTGCCGCCGCCGGTGCCGCCGTCGAGCCCGTCGCCGGGTTCGTCTTCGCCGCGGCGATAGGCCGCCGGAATCGTCCCTGCGGTGGTTGAGTGCTGGGGGTTCATGATGATCGTTCTTCCCTTCTGACGCCGGCGACATCTGCCAGCCTATGCGTTGGTAACGGTATCAATGGAGGAGAATTCTGCACGCCGGTGCGGTTGAGCGGGTAATCTGAACCAATAGGGGACATATCCGGTTCAACATGGAAGGGGTGTCCATGGACTCCGACCACCGCACGATGGATCCGGAACCGGTGGTCAGCACCGGCACGGGGGACACGGCAACAGGGGACGAAGCTGCCGAGCATTTTCACCGGGCCAGCGGCCGGATTCTGGACCTGATCAGCACCGTCATCGACGGCAAGGCCGAAGCCGCCCGGCTGGCCTTGACCGTGCTGCTGGCCGAGGGGCATCTGCTGCTCGAGGATGTGCCGGGAGTGGGCAAGACCATGCTGGCCAAGACCCTGGCGAGGACGATCGACTGCTCGGTCAACCGGATCCAGTTCACCCCGGACTTGCTCCCCACCGATGTCACCGGAGTGTCAATCTTCAACCAGGCCTCGGGCCAGTTCGAATTCCGCGGCGGACCGGTCTTCGCCAACATCGTCATTGGAGACGAGATCAACCGTGCCTCCGCCAAGACCCAGTCCGCCCTGCTCGAATGCATGGAGGAACACCAGGTGACCGTTGACGGCAACTCCTACATCCTCGGTGAACCATTCATGGTCGTGGCCACCCAGAACCCCATCGAGATGGAGGGGACCTACCCGTTGCCCGAGGCGCAGCGGGACCGTTTCATGGCACGGATTTCGATGGGGTATCCGGACACCGAGGCGGAAATCGAAATGCTGCAGACCCACCAGTCTGTCTCGCCGCTGGACGACGTGAAGCCGGTGATCAGCTCCGAAGAGGCAGTGGCGATGATCGATTTCGTCCGCAATGTCTACGCTGCCCCTGCGGTCAAGGAGTACGTGGTCGCTCTGGGCCAGGCCACCCGGGAACATCACCAGCTGCGGCTGGGTGCCAGCCCGCGGGCGTTGCTGCAACTGCTGCGTGCGGCCAAGGCCAGCGCCGCGCTGTCCGGGCGGGACTTTGTGCTGCCCGACGACGTCGCGTCGGTGGCCGGCGCCGTATTGGGGCACCGGCTGATCCTCGACCGCAAGGCCGCCAGCGCCGGCGAAAGCCCGTCGACGGTGCTCGAGTCGATCCTGGCCAAACTGCCGGTGGCCCCCGGCGGCCGTCGCAACGAGCAACACCGATAAGGTGGCGCGGCCGTGCTGGACAAACTCCCCTCGAACCTTCTGACCATCCGTGGCTGGGGTCTGTGCGCCGCGGGGGCAGTGTCGCTGATCGCCGCCGAGGTGCTGGGCCGGCGTGATCTGCTGCATCTGGGGTTCTTCCTGATCCTGCTGCCTGTGCTCGCGGCATTGGCGCTGCAGCTTTTGAAACCGCGGTTCATCATCGAACGCGCCTTCCGGCCCGCGTCGATTGAGACGGGCTCGACGACGACGGCGAGGTTAGGCGTGCGCCGCTCCGGTCCACTGGGCGGCAGCATCACCATGACGGAACAACTACCCGAACACTTCGGGCAGCCCCCCGCGTTCACGTATCCTTCCAGCGTGGCCTCACGCAGCGGACGCAGCTTGTACGAATACCGGCTGCGGACCGACCGCCGGGGACTGTACCGGATCGGCCCCGTCTCGGCGGATTTCGCCGACCCGTTCGGATTGAGCCACCACCATCACATGCTGGGCGACGTCGACATGTTGACGGTCACCCCCGCACCGCATCCACTGCCGGAATCATCGGTATCGGGCTCCCGCGGAACTGAAGGGGCGACGGCGACCAGGACGCAGGCGAATCCCAGCAACGATGACGTGATGACCCGCGAATACCGGCACG
Source organism: Arthrobacter castelli DSM 16402 (assembly GCF_000430705.1). Lineage (GTDB taxonomy): Bacteria > Actinomycetota > Actinomycetes > Actinomycetales > Micrococcaceae > Arthrobacter_C > Arthrobacter_C castelli. The sequence continues at coordinate 156,733 of NZ_AUMN01000006.1, read as the reverse complement.
GAGACCCGATGCGGCGGGTGCATTGGCCCGCAACTGCACGTCAGGGCGAACTGATGGTGCGCCAGGAAGAGTCGGTCACCACTCCGCAGGCCACCATCATCATGGACCAGCGGGCAACAGCCTTCCGCAGCAATGCCTACACATCGCTGGCCGAGAGCACCCCGTCCAAGGACGATTTGTTCACCACGGTGAACTTTGAATGGGCAGTGACCGCTGTAGTATCGGCCGCCCATCACTTGATGGAGCGTAATTACTCCGTCCGGTTGCTGGACAGCCGCGCAGCCGCCGGATTACTCCGGTCTGCCTCGACCTCCTGGCCCGAGCAGGAGGAATTTTCAGGCACCGCCGGTATGCACAACCTGGCCGAAGGATTGGCAGACCTTCAGCTGGAGGCTGATCCACCGTCCGGCAAAACCACGAACCGTGCCCCGTCTGCCACGGCACACCCCCAAAGGACGCCTGCGCCCGCCGGCCCGGCGGGCGGGGGCGCCTTCTCCGACGCGCTGATGGAGGCACTGGCCGCCAACAGGTTGCGGGGCCCGCTGATCGCCGTCACCGGTCGTCTCACCAGCGCCGAAGCCGCCGAACTCGCTGCCGCAGCCGAGTTCGGCTCGCATGCCTTCGCGCTGCTCGTCACGGACCGCCCCGGGGAGGCTGAACCTGAGCTGGACATCCTGCGCGCCAGCGGATGGCGGGCCGTCGCCGTCAATTCCAAGTCGTCGCTGCCCGCGGCCTGGGCACATTATGACGCCCCGCACGCCCACAGCCGGCCGACCGCCAAAACCAGTCTGGGGGCACCGCAATGACTGCCACCATTCCCCGGGCAGCGGACCGGCAGAGCCCCGCAGCGGCCGACGGCACCGACACTCCGTCGCGCCGCCAGCCGGTTGGGAATTGGCCCTGGCTGATCAGTGCCGCCATCGGCGCCGCAGTGATTTTCACCTCCTTCAGCCTCAATGGCGTGCTCTTCGGGTGGGGGTGGCTGCCCCAGGTGGTGTTCAGCGTTGCAGCCGTGCTGGCAGTCACCGCAGGTGCCAGAGTGCTGCGGGTGCCTGCATGGTTAATACCGGTGGCCGGCCTCGCAGCCCTGATCGCGGCGCTGACCTTGTTATTCTTCCCCGGCGAGAGCTTCGGCGGGTTTATTCCCACCGCGGAGACGGTCGACGCACTCAGGATCGCGCTGCTCGAGGCCAACCAGGTAGTGGTCAACCAGGTTGCCCCGGTGCAAATCACCGACGGGATTGTGCTTGTCACCTGCGTGGGGCTATCACTGGTGGCGCTGCTGATCGACACCCTGACCGCCACGCTGCAGATGCCCGCCACCAGCGGATTGGGCCTGCTGGCTGTACTGGTGGTTCCCGCCATCGTGAAATCGACAAGCGTCGGCGCGGCCGGCTACACCGCGGCGATCGTCGGCTACTTGATCCTGCTCGGCTCTGCCCACTGGATCTTCTCCCGGGACACCGCCCCGTCCGGTGGCCTGTCAGCCTCGCTGCTCGACCGCGCCCTGGTGATCGGCGCTGCTGCCCTCGCCGGCACACTGGTGCTGCCGCTGGCCGTGCCCGGGTTCACCAGCGGCCTGTTCCCGGAAGGCTCGAGGCTGAGCCTGGGGACGTCGTCGGGCCTCAACCCCATGGTCACCCTGGGCAATGACCTGCGGAACCCAGGCAGCGCCACCCGGATGACCTATACCACCACGTCCGATGAACCGGTGTATCTGCGGGCGGTGACCCTGGAACACTTCGACGGCACCACGTGGGCACCGGATCAGAGGCAGGACCGGCGCTCCACCGGCATTGACTCCCTCGGCGAAGAAACCGATGAACTGCTCGAAGGCCCCACCGAAATTTCCACCACCCGGATCAACGCATCAAACTTTTCCAGCCCCTGGCTGCCGGCACCCTATGCGCCGGTTTCCATCTCCGGACTGGACGGCCAGTGGAGCGTCGACCCGCTGACGCTGAGCATCCTGGGACTCGATGAGTCGACGACGGCGAACCAGACCTACACGGTCACCAGCGCCACACCGGTACTGACGCGGCAAACGCTGGCGGAGGCCAGCGCCATCCCCCGGGACAGCCTGAGCGAACCATTCCTCGACCTGCCCTCGGAGGTGCCCGGGCTGATTGAAGAAACCGTGGCCGACGTGACCGAGGGCATCACGAACCGCTACCGCAAGGCCATGGCGATCCAGGACTACTTGCGCTCCGAAGACTTCGTCTACTCCGAAACCGCACCGGTACGGGGCGGTTACGACGGCAGTTCCATGGACATTGTCGCCCGGTTCCTCGAAGAGAAAAGCGGCTACTGCGTGCATTACTCCGCGGCGATGGCGGTGATGGCACGCGCCGAAGGCATCCCCAGCCGGATCGCCGTGGGGTATGCACCGGGAACCGCCACTGGCGAGACAGTGATGACCGAAGACGGCGTGGAGATGACCGAGTTCGAGGTTGACTCCGACGATGCGCACGCGTGGCCCGAGCTGTACTTCTCCGGCCTGGGGTGGGTGAAATTCGAACCGACCCCCTCCCGCGGCGTGGTCCCCGAGTACGCCCGCGCTCCCTCGCAGAGCCCCGACTCCGCAGCCAATCCGAACAACCTGAACCCTGACGAGCTGCAGAACGCGGCCGATGAGGAAGAGCAGGCGCCCCAGGACGATCCCACCACCGGTGCGGGGGCATCGGGGGCGGCCGACGACGACGGCGGCCCGTCCTGGATCGCCGTCACTGTGACACTGGCCGTGGCCCTGCTCCTGGCGGCGATGCCATACCTGACCCGACAATGGATCATCAGGCGCCGGCTCCGCCTGATCCGGAAACATCCGGATCAGGCGGCCATCGCGGCCTGGCGGGAAATTAACGATACGGCCACCGACTACCGCCTCAGAGCGCGGCAGAGCGAAACGCCCCGGGCGTTCGCCGAGCGTTTGCGTGACACCGGTCTGGACGGAACCGGTGCGGCGGATGCGATGCACCGGTTGCTGCTGGCGTACGAACAGACCGAATATGGCCGGCCGCGCCCCCGGCAGACCGACGGGCAGGGTGGGACAGCTTTGGCCACAGCCCCGCGCTCGGTTCACGCCGGCGATGTGGCAACGGTCCAGGAGACCCTGTCCCGGACCAGTACTTGGCAGCAACGCCTGATGGCATCGCTGCTGCCGGCCTCGCTGTGGCGCCCGTGGCGGCGCACCTCCGGCTGAACTGGCGCCGCGCCTACAGCTGAAGCTGCTCCCCTGTGTCTCCCCAGAGAAGCCGAATCAAGAAGCAGGCAATAACGTTCGCGCTTTTTCGGTGAGCCAGACAGTGGCGTCAGGATGCCAACCGGTCAGCAGACCGTACCTCGCCGTATCGAGCATCAGCGGTGTGTAGGCCGCATTAAGGTATCCAGCAACTGATACATGCACGCCGTCCCAATCTCTTGCCACTTCGGACCAGTCTGGAATAAGTAACCGGGACCCGACGGGAACATCCTCGGCCCAGTCAAAGGTGACGATGTTCGACGCTTCATATGGGTATTGCTGAAGAAGACGAACCCAATCTGAGCGCTGATGAACCTCGTATACGGTCGCTTCAGGATCGACACGCACGGACCACAAAGTGTGCTTGTCATCCTTGAGCCAGTGATCGTCCGGGGCCGCGGAAATAACGCTGGGCGACCCCTGGATGGGGCCACGACTCGTGGTGAGAGCGTCCCCAGGGCAGACCCACCACGCTCCACCCGATTTAAGAGCAGCGAAGGATTTATCAATCAAAGCCGTACTTGTATGAAAGCCAGCATCTTTGCCACGCAAGTAACCGCGTTGATTGGTTCTGTCGACCGAGGCAGCCCACCATTGCAAGTTCGTCCGTGCAGACAGATCCTGGCCAATTTTCATGAGTTCGGGACTAGCGCTGCTATTAGCACATCGTCGAACCCTCGCCATTTGCTTTCGAGGCCGTGAGCATAGCTGTTGATAAATTCCCCAAGCAGGGCAAGGAATTCGCGATCATGTTGACGGCGTGGGGTGGCGAGCCAATGGCCGACGGCATCGTTGACGAGTTCCACCAAGAGAGGGCGGCCGGCGTTCTTTTGGTGAACAGCAAACATGAAATCAGACGGGTCGAGTCCGGCAATGCTGGCGAGCAATCCACGTCCAGCCCGGCCCCCTGCAAGCGCTTCCGAAATTGGAACACGGAATCCTGGTTCCATCGACGCTGCTCCTTACCATATAAGCGCTTCCCCCGACCATTATTCTCCGATGAAGTTTATGACTGGATCGCCGCTGGACGCATAGCCCTACCGGTACTTCGTGGACGGACTGGATATCTCTGACCCCGGTAACAGTATCTGGCAAAAACACCCTGGTCGCATCGCTGCTGCCGGCCTCGCTGTGGCGCCGCACCTCTGGCTGAAGTGGCTGCGCCCCTGGTTGCGCCAACCAGCACAAGGATGTTGAGGGATTCTTGCCCGCTGCGGCAAGGGTAACGGCGTGCGACAAATAGACTGTGATTTTGGGTGTGATTTCCTTGTGTTCGTGCCGTGAGCATGACATGCTCACGGTATGAACAACGCAACAACCCCCCGAGGGGGTCTCCGGGCGCATCAAGAGTCTGTCAAGCTTCCTGTGCCAGACCTCGTGGTCAGCTTGCGCGATCTGCTCGGTGCCAAACTGGTCGCTTATATTGGCTCGGTCAATGAAACGCGGGCGGTTCGCGAATGGGCAGAGGGGAAGCGCTCCCCTTCATCCATCGTCGTGAAGCGGCTACGCGAGGCCTACCATGTAGCAGCTCTCGTAGCGGAGAAGGATCACCGCCAGGTTATCCAAGCGTGGTTCCAAGGCATGAATCCTCAGTTGGGAGACGTCTCGCCAGCACGTTTGCTTCGCGAAGGAGATATCGACGAGGTCGCCCCACAAGTACTGGCTGCCGCACGTTCGTTCGCATCAATCGTCTAAGCCTGTGACCGACGACCCGGAAATTCAGACTATTCAACCTGACGGTTACGTATGGAGAGTTGGTTATAAGGACAACCCGTGGGTATGGGTCGGCTGGGAATGGGCAGACAATGGCAAGTTCGACGGCCGCTGGGACGACATCAATGGAAACTTCCGTACGGTCTATGCGGGCACCACGCTGCAGTCCTGCCTCATTGAAATGCCCGCAACTTTCAGGGCAGAGATCAGCGAAGTCTTTTCGCTTCTCGGGCTCGAATGGGAAACATAGATCCATCCCTGCCCACGCGTGCCAGACCGCGTCGCACCAGCGAAATGCACAGTACGACGCAGCCGGCTAAGCCTCAGTAGGCGTAGGGGTCGGCGATGCTGGTGTACTGCGTGTACAGGTACTCTTCGATCCCTTCCAGCCCGCCTTCGCGACCCAGACCGGACTGCTTGACCCCGCCAAACGGCGCCGCGGCGTTGGACACCACTCCGGCGTTGAGTCCGAGCATGCCGGTCTCGAGCTTCTCGCCGATGCGCAGCCCGCGGTTCAGGTCCCGGGTGAAGACGAAACTCACCAGCCCGTACTCGGTGTTGTTGGCCATCGCCACTGCCTCGTCCTCGGTCGAGAAGGTGGAAATGGGCGCCACGGGTCCGAAAATCTCCTCCTGCAGGATCCGCGCCGATTTTGGCACTCCGGTCAACACGGTGGGCTGGTAGAAGTAGCCCGGGCCATCGACCGGCGCACCGCCGGTGACTGTCTTGGCGCCGCCGTCGACTGCGTCCTCGACCAGGCTGTGCACCTTGTCCCGGCTCTTCGAATCGATCAGCGGGCCGACCTTGGAGCCTTCTTCGGTGCCGCGGGCCACGGGCATTTCATTCATTTTGGCGGCGAACTTCTCCGCGAAGGCTTCGGCGACGGACTCGTGGACAATGAACCTGTTTGCCGCGGTGCAGGCTTCGCCCATATTGCGCAGCTTGGCCGCCATCGCGCCTGTGACCGCCGCATCCAGGTCGGCGTCCTCGAACACCACGAACGGGGCATTCCCGCCCAGTTCCATGGAGGTGCGCAGCACATTCTGCGAGGCATCGGCGAGCAGGGAACGGCCCACCGGCGTGGAACCGGTGAAGGAAATCTTGCGCAGTCGCGGGTCCTGGATCAGCGGCCCCGTCACCCCCGACGCATCGGTGGTGTGGATGATGTTCACCACTCCGTCGGGCAGCCCGGCCTCGGAAAGCACCTGGGCAAACAACGACGACGTCAGCGGTGTCATGGTCGCCGGCTTCAACACCACCGTGCAGCCGGCGGCGATGGCGGGAGCAATCTTCCGGGTTGCCATCGCCAGCGGGAAATTCCAAGGCGTAATCAGCAGGCAGGGGCCCACCGGCTTCTTGTTGACCAGCATCCGGGTCTTACCATCGGGCGCCGCGGCATAGCGGCCGGACATCCGCACCGCTTCTTCGGAGAACCAGCGCAGGAACTCGGCCCCGTACGTCACTTCACCGCGCGATTCGGCCAGCGGCTTGCCCATCTCCAGGGTCATCAGCAGCGCGAAATCGTCGATGCGTGCGGTGACGGCTTCGAAGGCCCGGCGCAGGATTTCGCCACGCTCGCGGGCAGGGGTAGCCGCCCATGAATCCTGGGCCGCCGCGGCCGCATCCATGGCTGCCGCCCCGTCTTCTTTCGTGGCGTTGGCAATACTCAGCAAGGTCTCCCCGGTGGACGGATCTTCGACGTCGAGCGTCTGGCCGCCGGAGGCATCGCGCCACTGACCGTCGATCAGCAGGCCGGTGGGGACGGATGCGAGAAGTTCACTCTCATGTGCAGCGGAGATGGCCATAGTTTCGCTCCAATTTTCGACGTTGATCCAGCAGGTAAGCCGCCGGGTGGCGGCCGGACCGGCCCCGTCTCCTCAGGGCGGCTTTGGCATCACGCTATCCGTCTCCGCTGCCGCATGTCCATGCAAAGGCGCACAACGGAGATGGCACTCCGTTGTGCAGTTGGATAATCCGCACCCCGGTTCTCAGTCCTGCCGGGCGGCCAGCACTGCCCCGTACAGCTCCCGCTTGCTGACGACCGCTTCCTCGGCCACGGTGCCGACGGCGTCTTTCATCCGGGCACCACCGGAGATCAGTTCATTGACTGCCTCAACATGGTCGACGGCACGGGCGGGCGGAGCATCATCGGCACCGGCCACGACGACGGCGATCTCTCCGCGCACCTGGCCACTTCCGGCCCAGTCGAGCAGTTCGGCCACGGAGGCGCGCACCACTTGTTCGTGCAGTTTGGTCAGCTCCCGGGCAACGGCGGCTTTCCTGTCCGGGCCGAACCGGGCCTGCAGGGCCGCCAGCATTGCTTCGAGACGGTGCGGTGCCTCGAAGAACACCATGGTGCGCCGCTCGTGGGCCAGTTCCTTGAGCCGGGTGGCTCGTTCGCCGCTCTTGCGCGGCAGGAATCCCTCGAAGCAGAACCTGTCGGTCGGCAGCCCGGACAGCGCCAGCGCCGTGGTCACGGCCGACGGGCCGGGCACGGCCGTCACCGTCAGTGACTGTGCCACGGCAGCTTCAACCAGGCGGAAACCTGGGTCAGACACCGCCGGCATGCCGGCGTCGGTCACCATCAGCAGGGTCTTGCCGGCCCGGACCTCCTCGAGCAGCCCGGTCGTGCGGGCGGCCTCGTTGTGTTCGTGGTAGCTGAGGACCCTGGCCGACGTCGAAATGTTGAGCGCGTGCAGCAGCTTGTGCAGTCGCCGGGTATCCTCGGCGGCGATGACATCGGCCGATGCCAGCAGCTCCTGCAGCCGCGGCGAGGCATCCCCGAGATTACCGATCGGCGTGGCGGCCAGGACTATGCTGCCGCCGTCGTCCGCATTTTGATGTTCAACCACGCTGTACAGCTTAACTGTCCCGGCACTGTCCCGGCACTGCCGCGTCGGCAGCTCCGCCGCCTGGCTCCTGCTACTTCTTCCGCGCGACCGCCATGCCGGTCACCGCACCTGAGACCGCGGCCGCGGCAACGCCGGCGAGCAGCGGTTTGTGGGTGACCGCCCAGAAGGTCTTGCTCGAAGTCTTGGATGTGTCCCCGAAGCTTCCATGCGCGCCATGATCGACGTCCTCGTCCTGCGGCTCAAACAGGTTGTCCGGCCGGCTCTGAGGGTCGACCTGCTGGTCCGTTTGCTGGCTGCTGATTCCGCTCCTGCCCAGATACCAGTCGAGGAACCCGGGCGCGAATTTGTCGCCCAGCCGGGCCTTGATGGTCGAGGATCCGACGTTGATTTCCCGTGGCCGATGGTCGGCAGCCCACAGCACGGCCTCGGCGGCCACCTCCGGCTGGTAGATCGGCGGAACAGGCTGTGGATGGTTCGGCAGCCGGGTCCGCACCCAGTCGAACTGCGGCGTGTTGAGGGCCGGCATCTGCACGGAGGAGACCCTGACATTGCTTCGGGTGCTGTTCAATTCGGCGCGCAGCGAGTCGTTGAATCCCTGGATCGCGTGTTTGGCGGCGCAGTAGGCCGGTTGCGCGGGAATTCCGCGGTAGCCCAGTGCGGACCCCACCTGCACCACCACTCCCCGGTCGCGGGGCATCATCCGCCGCAGCGCACTCTGCGTGCCATGCACGAACCCGAGGAAGATCACGTCCATCACCCGGCGGTATTCGTCACTGGTAATGTCCAGCACCTTGGCAAAGACGGAGGTCATGGCGTCATTGACCCACACGTCAATCGGGCCGAGTTCAGTTTCAATCCGTTCCGCTGCCGCCTCCACGGCGTCGGCATCGGACACATCGACCGGGCAGGTGATGACCTTGACGGCGCCCAGCCGCTCGGCGGAACTTTTGGCCCCGTCGAGTCCGGCGGTGCCCCGCGCCAGCAGGCCGATCTTCGCGCCACGGGCGGCGTAGGCCTCGACCACGGCCCGTCCGACGCCGGCACTGGCGCCGGTAATAGCGACAGTGGGCTTTTCAACAATGTTGGATCTCATGACCGTCCTCCCCGTCCTGCAACGAAGCCCGGCAATCTCACCGATGGTCTTTACCGTATCATAAGCCTGCTTAGCTGTTTTCGGCCGGTAGCATGGATCCAGTGAGCCGGACCATCCATGAATCAGCTGCGACGGCGGGTCGGACCCGACCGTCCGCGCGGCTGGCCGGCAGCCGGCGGAGACAAGAACAACGGGGCTGGGTCGAGGACCCGTCGGCCTTTTATCGTCCGGATACACTCCGCAGCCGCCTGCTCGGCACCAGGGTCCCGCCCGGGCTGTGGGGCTGGCTGGCCCCCGTGCTGACGGCGGTCCTGGGCGGCGTGCTGCGGTTTGTCCGCCTCGGGCAGCCGGAGTCCTTGATCTTCGACGAAACGTACTACGTCAAGGACGCCTACTCCTACCTGCTCAGCGGCTACGAGCGGGACTGGCCCGACGACGCCGACAAGGCCTTTGCCTCCGGCGATCAGTCGGTGATCAAGGACAGCGCCTCGTATGTGGTCCATCCGCCCGTGGGCAAGTGGATGATCGCCGGTGGACTCTGGCTGTTCGGCCCTGACAATCCGTTCAGCTGGCGATTCAGCGCCGCGCTGGTGGGCACGCTGTCCATCCTGTTGATCGCCCTGATCGCACGGAAGATGTTCCAGTCAACGGCCCTCGCCGGCGTTGCCGGGCTGCTGGTCGCCATCGACGGCCACCACATCGTGCATTCAAGGACCTCGCTGCTGGATATCTTCCTGATGTTCTGGGTGGTGGTCGCTTTCGGCGCCCTGTTGCTGGACCGCGATGATGGACGACGACGGCTCGCCACCCGGCTTGCCTCCGGCGGCGTTCCCTCTGAACGCCTGCTGACCCTGGGCCCCTGGCTCGGGGTCCGCTGGTGGCGCATTGCTGCCGGCGTGGCCCTTGGCCTCGCCGTGGGGACCAAGTGGTCCGGACTATTCTTCCTCGCCGCCTTCGGCCTGATGACGGTGCTGTGGGATATGAACGCGCGACGGGTCGCCGGCATACGCAACTGGATCACTGCCGGCGTCGTCAAAGATGGGCTCTTCGCCTTTGTCTGCATGGTTCCAGTCGCGGCCGCAACCTATGTGGCGTCCTGGACGGGCTGGCTGCTCTCCGACAACGCCTACGACCGGAACTGGGCGGCCAACCACCCCTCCTCCACATGGGGGTGGCTGCCCGACAGTCTGCGTTCACTGGCCGAGTACCATCGCAGCGCCTACAGCTTCCACCAGGGCCTGAGCTCCGAGCACCCCTATGAGTCGAACGCCTGGACCTGGCTGGTGATGGGTCGGCCGACGTCGTTCTTTTTCGAGGATCCGGCACGCGGACAGGACGGCTGCCAGGCCACTGAATGTGCGCAGGCCATTTCCGTTGTCGGGAACCCGCTGATCTGGTGGTCGGCGGCACTGGCGCTGCTGGTGCTGCTGTGTTACTGGATTGGCCGCAGGGACTGGCGGGCCGGAGCCATCCTGGCCGGCGTGGCTGCCGGATACCTGCCGTGGTTCCTGTTTCCGGAGCGGACCACGTTCTTTTTCTACGCCATCGCCTTCGAACCGTTCCTGATCCTGGCGCTCACCTACTGCCTTGGGCTGATCCTGGGTGGCCGCGGGGCACCTGCGTGGCGCCGCCAGTCGGGCATCATCCTGGTGGGCACTTTCGTCGTCCTGGCCGTGGCGGTCTCGGCGTTCTTCCTGCCCATCTGGACGGCACAAACCATTCCCCACGAAGCGTGGGAACTGCGGATGTGGATGCCCAGCTGGATCTGAAGTGCGCCATGGCCCGCCGTGCGGGTGCTTACCACCGGTAGCGGGTGCGCTCCCGGCGGGTCTTAGTGGGCCATGTGAACGCCAGGACCAGCGAGGAGACCACCAGCACGATGGCGGCCACGGCAATTCCGGCGTCGACCCAGAATTGGCCGGGGAAGAGCCGGATCAGCGTGTCGTCGGCGGCGAAAGTCCATGTCCCGGCGGCGAAGAAGACTGAGTGGAAGGCGGCGAAAAACTGCTGCCAGCCAAGAACCGCGAACACCGCGGCCGCGATGATCAGCACCAGCGTCAGGACGGCGCCGCCAAACAGCGCCCGGCGGACGCCACCCGGGTAGCGGCGGCGCAGGTAGATCAGGGCCGCCACCTCCAGCAGCACCAGCACCACCGCGGCGAGGAGGGTCAGCTGCATCACCGTTTTCACATCGGCCATATGCGCCACCTCTGCCGCGGCAAAGAGCGGGTCGCCGGCGGCGTTGACCAGCCCGCCCAGGTATTGAGGCGGGGCGAAGTTCAACAGGTAGTCCATGGCGTAGGACCCGTAGGTCATACGTTCCTCGATGCCAAAACCGAACCGGTCGTCGGGGAAACCGGGCCGATGGTACTCCAGCCAGAGGAACGCGTCGGTCGCGACCAGGCGGACGGCACCGGCAGCCACAATGACCGGCAAGAAGAGAGCAGCCACCAACTGCACCACCCGCGCCAGCACCGGCTTGGCACGAACTGCTTTGTCCCGTTCAGCCGCACGCCGTTCGCTTTCCTTGTCGCCGGCCCGGGATTGCGGCGTAGCGCTGGACGGCGCGGTGCTGGACGATGCGGGGCCGGACGACGGACCACCCGCGAGCTTATTGCCTGACGCCGCGTCCTGACGCGCTGCCTCATCGCCGGACCCGGTATCTTCCGGCGCCGACTCTTCACCGGATGCCGCATCTTCCGGCAGTGACGCATCTTCCGGCAGTGGCTCATCATCGGAGCTACCATCCGGCGCGGTCTCATCACCGGAGGTCGCGTCCGGTCCGGCCGGATCACTGAACATCGTCGCGGTCGGCGGCTGCTCACCCTTGGCGGCGGTGCGACCAACGGGCTGCGACGCGGCTGCAGGCGACGAGGTATCCGACTCTGCCGCGCTCTCTGCCTGCCCGGTCTGCTCGCTCAGCCCCGTCTGCCCTGTATCGCTCCCAGGCGTGGCAGGCTCGCTATCGCTCTCGGCCGTGCCGGGCTCCGGGAGGACATCGCCGTCGTCCGGGGAGGCCGATTCCGGGGCCACTGTGTCCGCGGGTGCTCCATCCGTGGCCACTGTGTCCGCGGCTGGATCGGTATCCGCGGTTGCTGTATCCGCGGTTGCTGCACCCGCGCCCGCGTCCGTATCCGGAGCCGCGTCGGCGCTGTGCCGTCCGGGCGCGTCGGAATGGTCAACGGCATCTGTAGAAGGAGACTCTGCCGCTTCGGTTTTGTTCTGGCTGGCCACTGACTCGTTGTCCTTGTCCGCAGTCGAATCGTTCATAGCTGTCCTTCGAGGCTACAACCGCCGGTGTCGACCTTCCTTCAGGCGCGGCGTACGGCACGGCACTTAAGTGCGCATCGCTTGAACCCGGTTCCCTCTCTACACGGCAGTGACCTGCTCCCCGGCGTCCCGGGCCGTCAGATCACCTCGGGCTCCGGCGTCGTAGGCTTTCCTGCCCAGCCACAGCGTATAGGTCCAATACCCCGCAAAAACCAGCGCACCGATTGTGATCTTCAGCCACGGCGGTAACCCGCTGGGCGTCACGAACCCTTCGACAATTCCGGACACCAGCAGCACCAGGCCCAGGCCCAGCGCCACGGTGAACAGCGAACGTCCCTCGGTGGCCAGTGACTGCAACCGGGGCTGCGGTCCGGGGGCCACCCACGCCCAGAAGATCCGCAACCCGGCAGCGGCGGCGATAAAGATGGCGGTGATTTCCATCATGCCGTGCGGCAGGATGTAGACGAAAAACGTGTCCAGCTCTCCATAGGCATGCATCAGTCCGCCGGACATCCCGGTTCCCTGGGCGTTGACAAAGAGAACGTACGGCACCCAGAAGCCGCTGATGCCGAACGCCACCATTTGGGCGGTGATCCAGGCATTATTGGTCCACACTGCGCCGGCGAACGAGCTGGCCGGGTCCTCGGAGTAGTAGTCGACAAAGTCCTCTTCGACGTACTGACGGTTCTGGGCCTCGCTGCCCATCGCCTGCAGCACCTCCGGCGTCGAGGTCACCCACAGGCCGAACAGCCAGGCCACGGTGAGGAAGATGGCGCCCACGCATACGGTAAGCCACCTGAGCCGGTAGAACGCCGCGGGAAGGGACAGCACAAAGAAGTGGGCCATGTCCTCGAAGAAGTTGGACCGCGCCCCGGTAAAGGTGGTCCGCGCACGGGCCAGTCGTGTGGATAACGACGCCGACAGCGCGCCTTCCGGGGCCACCGACCGGACCATTGACAGGTGGGTGGACGTGCGTTGGTAGAGCACCAGCAGTTCGTCAGCTTCTTCCCCGGTCAGGCGCCGCTTGGCCACCAGTTCGTCCAGCCGTTGCCACTGGGGCCGGTGCACCGCGGCGAAAGCATCCATATCCACACCTTCAGCATATCGGGACGAATCCGGGTACGGCCCCAGGCCATGTGGCCGGTCCCCGGCTGAGCCGGACCGGCGGCCGCCGGGCAACCGATAGAGTGGATATCCATCCGTCCGCCATAAGGGATCACCGCTGTGAAAGGTCATTCGTGAGCTCCATCATCACCGGCGAAGCAGTCGTGCTGGAACTGCGGCCCGCGTCTTTTGCCGCCCGCGGTGTCAGCATTCTGATCGACATTGTTGCCCAGATTGCGCTGCTGGTGGGTGTGTTCTACGTGGCGGCGCAGACCCTGACGGATTTGAATTCCTCCGCCGCGCGCGCCCTGGCGCTGTCCGCAGTCGTGCTGATTGTGGTGGTCCTGCCGGTGACAATGGAAACGCTGACCCGCGGAAAATCGTTGGGCAAGCTGGCCATGGGACTGCGGATTGTGCGCGACGACGGCGGGGCCATCCGCTTGAGGCACGCGTTGATCCGGGCGCTGGTGGCCGTGCTGGAGATCTACATGCTCTTCGGGTCGCTCGCCATCATCGTGTCAATGCTCAACGAGCGGTCCAAGCGGGTCGGAGACATGCTGGCCGGCACCTACTCCATCCGGGTGCGGCTGCCGGCGGCGCCGTCCACCGAATTCCGCGTTCCCGAATACCTGCAGTCCTGGGCTCGGCCCGCCGATATCGGCCGGTTGCCCGATGCCCTGGCCCGCCGGATCTCGCAGTTCCTGGCCCAGGAATTCCGGATGACGGCAGGTTCCCGGTTCGAGCTGGCCGCATCGCTGGCCGATGAGGCGGTGAACTTCGTCAGCCCTCCGCCTCCGCCGGGCACCGCTCCCCGCGACTTCCTCTCGGCGTTGATGGCCGAACGCCGGGACCGTGACTTCGCCCGGCTGAGTCATCAACGCGCGCGCAGTGAACAGCTGGGCGAACGATTGCACAGCCTGCCGTTCCAGCAATAGGCGGCGGCCCAGGTGCGGGAGCGCAGGTGCGGGAGCGCAGGTGCGGAAGTGCAGGTGCGGAAGCGCCGTCCCCGCCGCGATGGCACCGTGCTGTCGGACCGCGGCAGGCGGCTCAGCCGGCGATGGCCTGTTCGATCAGCCTCCGGAATTCAGCTTCGCTTCCGGGCTCGATCTTCGTGCCGTTCAGGAAGAAGGTCGGAGTGCCCGTCACGCCCAGGCCGGCGCCATCGCTCTTATCCAGCAGGATCCGGGCCTTGGTGGAAGGGTCTTGCAGGGACTTGTCGAACGCGTCCATGTCCAGCCCGAGGTCGGCGGCATAGCCGCGGAATCTCTTGGCCTGCGACTGCTGCGAATGGGACCATTCGCGCTGCGTTTCGAACATCTTCCGGTACATCGCCCGGAACTCGCCCTGCCGCGCCGCCGCCTCGACGGCCATTGCCGCTTCCATCGAGTTCGGGTGGCCCGGCAGCGGGTAGTATCGCGCCACGAACGTGACGTGCTTGCCGTAGTCCTTTTTTAGTTCCTGCACCAGTGGATACGCCGCCCGGCAGGCTTCACACTCAAAGTCGAGGAATTCGACCAGCACAGCCTTCTCGTCCTCCGCCTTCGACAGCACGTGGCTGCCGTCCCGGACCACTTCGGCACCTTTCGCCAGATCCTGGTGCTTCGCGGTATTGGCGCTGTTGCTGCCATTGGTGCTGTTGACCGTCAAGGTGACAGCTACCAGGGCAGCGACGGCAAACGCCGCGACGCCGAGGGCGATCTTGTTGGGCAGGCTCATCCGGGGTTTGGCAGGCGTCACAGGACTCCCCCGTGGGTAGTGGTCAAGCCGGTGCTACTCCTGAGTCCACTTTTCCCAGCTCATGTTCCAATCCCCGAACCCGTCCAGTGGCGGCAGGGCATGATTGCCGGTGTTCTTGATGTGCACCACATCGCCGACGGTGAAGTTATTGAACATCCAGGCAGCGTCCTCGTGGAACAATCCGATGCAGCCATGGGAGATGTTGGTGTTCCCAAGGTACTTGGCCGTCCCGTCAAGGGCACCGTGGAGGAACTCGCCGCTTTGGGAAATCCGGGTGGCATACTCCACCGTCAGCGGCTCATAGTAATGTTCATCGCCAGGCTGCAGTCCGATGGATTCCGCCCGGAACTCCGCTTTCCGCTGGTCGCCGAGCACCACGTGATACCCGCTCATGGAAGGCCATTCCTCCATGCCCATGGTCAGCGGCATGGTGCGCACCAGTTCATCGTTGATGTAGACCTTCATCTGCTTGCTCTTGCTGTCGGCAACTGCAACCCGCTTGTCCCCGATGTTCACTTTGACCGTCGAATCGTGGTTGCCGATCATCCCGTTGCCGAATTCGACGCCGAACAGCTTCATCTCAATGGTGATAGTGCTGTTCGCATCCCAGAAGTTCTTCGGCCGGTACCGCAGCATTTCGTCGTTATACCAGTGGAAGGCACCCTGCTGGCCTGCCGACGTCGTAATCGAGATCCGGTCTTCGACCTTCTCCTTATTCAGCACCGGCTCACTGAAGTTGATCTGTATCGGCTGCCCCACTCCGACAGTCGCCCCGTCGGCCGGATAGGTCCAGGCATTGGCCTCATTGGCCGGCACGACCGTGGTGAAGGTGCTGGAGCTGGTGGTCTTACGATCTGCAGTGTCCGTTGCCGTGTAGCTGAACTTGTAGGTGGTATCGAATTCGAGCCGTTCGGACGCCGTCCAGACGTGGCCGTCCTTGCTCAGCTTGCCCTTGACCGGCTCCCCGCCCGAGGCGGGCACCAGCTTCACGGACGCGATAGTTCCGTTTTTGGCGCGAACCTCGGGAGGTGTGGCCGGATTAATCTCCTTGGCCTGGTCCGAGGGTGAGGCAGTGAACTTGACGTCTTTAGCCACCGGGCTGGCGTGCCCTTCATCGGTCCGGGCCGGCGTGTTGGCCTCGGACTCGATCTTGGCTTCAACGTTCGAGCCGGCATTCTGGCCACCCCACATGGGGAACGTTGCCAATGAAATGCCGCCGCCGACCAGCAGGACAGCAATCACCACGGAACCGATGATCCATCCCCGCCGGCGGTTATTCTGGTCGCTCATTAATGCCTCACTGCCCTATATCATGCCGCTGCCCGGTTAAGTCTAGGGGATGGCGCGCAAAAAGTGCGCAATTGCACCCCGCTCGGTGCTGGCGGACGCTTCCCCTTTGCCTTGTCCTATCGGCGCTTATAAATTTCACGACGGCGTCAAGACGAGCACAAGCAGCTTGTCATCTTCGATCTCATAGACGATACGGTAGTCACCCGTTCGCATAGTCGGGATGCGGGCCGGCTCAGTACCGGTAGTGGTCCGGCTTGTACGGACCTGCCACCTCGAGGCCGAGGTATTCGGCCTGCGGCTTGGACAGTTCCGTCAATTCGACGCCGAGTGCGTCCAGGTGCAGCCGTGCGACCTTCTCATCGAGAACCTTGGGCAGCACATACACCTGCTTGTCGTACTCTTTCCCGGTGGTCGAGCCTGCCGAGACCGCCGAGACCGTGAACAGCTCGATCTGGGCGATCACCTGGTTGGTGAACGAATTGCTCATCACGAATGACGGGTGTCCGGTGGCGTTGCCCAGGTTCAGCAGCCGGCCTTCCGAGAGCACGATGATGCTGTGCGGGTTGGCGCCGTCGGCGTCGAACATCCACTCGTGCACCTGCGGCTTGATCTCCACCTTCTTCACGCCAGGCACCTTGGACAGGCCGGCAATGTCGATCTCGTTGTCGAAGTGGCCGATGTTGCCGACGATGGCCTGATGCTTCATCCGCTGCATATCGGCGGCCATGATCACGTCCCGGTTGCCGGTGGTGGTGATGAAGATGTCGCCCTGCTCCACCACGGAATCGAGCGCGGCCACCTGGTAGCCGTCCATCACGGCCTGCAGGGCGCAGATCGGGTCGATTTCGGTGACGATGACGCGGGCGCCCTGGCCGCGCAGCGCTTCAGCCGCACCCTTGCCGACGTCGCCATAGCCGCAGACCACGGCGACCTTGCCGCCGATCAGCACATCGGTGGCCCGGTTAATGCCGTCGGGCAGGGAGTGACGGACGCCGTATTTGTTGTCGAACTTCGACTTGGTGACCGAGTCGTTGACGTTGATGGCCGGGAACAACAACTGGCCCTGTTCGGCCAGCTGGTAGAGCCGATGCACGCCGGTGGTGGTTTCCTCGGTGACGCCCAGGACTCCGGCGGACAGCTGCGTCCACTTGTTGGGGTCCTCGGCCTGGATGCCGCGCAGCAGGTCCAGCACGACGGCGAACTCCTGGTTGTACTCGTCGGAGTCGGGATCCGGGGTGGCGGGGACCGCTCCTGCGGCTTCGAACTCGACACCGTTGTGGACCAGCAGCGTCGCGTCCCCGCCATCGTCGAGAATCATGTTCGGGCCGGTGGGCTTGCCGTCACTGCCTTCGGGCCAGGACAGAATGCGCGAGGCCGTCCACCAGTAATCCTCAAGCGACTCGTTCTTCCAGGCGAAGACCGGCACGCCGGCCGGCTCGTCCACGGTGCCATCGCCGACAACGACGGCGGCCGCGGCTTCATCCTGGGTCGAGTAAATGTTGCAGGAGGCCCAACGGACCTCGGCACCGAGGGCCGTGAGCGTCTCAATCAGCACCGCCGTCTGCACTGTCATATGCAGTGACCCGGCGATCCTGGCACCGGCCAGCGGCCGGTCGGCACCATATTCGCGCCGCAGCGCCATCAGGCCCGGCATCTCATGCTCTGCCAGCCGGATCTGGTGCCGGCCAGCCTCGTGCAGGGAAAGATCGGCGACTTTGTACTCGAATGTCATGCTTGTCCTGTTTCAGTTGTGGATTCGGCGGTCGTCGGATCGG
The DNA here is from genome assembly GCF_000430705.1 of Arthrobacter castelli DSM 16402. GTDB lineage: Bacteria > Actinomycetota > Actinomycetes > Actinomycetales > Micrococcaceae > Arthrobacter_C > Arthrobacter_C castelli. The sequence continues at coordinate 138,661 of NZ_AUMN01000006.1, read as the reverse complement.
GGCCGCTGCCGGCGGGCTCCGGCTGCAGGCCTGAGGGCAGCAATACGATAATGCCCTCGTCGATGGCGTAACGCAGCGGCTGCCCCTGTGGCCCATTGGCAGATGAAATGAGCACGTCGTCCTGCTGTGTCAATGTCGAACCGGTGACGGGGCAACGCAATACGGACAGCAGATCGGGCGCAAGGTTGGGCATGGCGGGCAACACTTTCCTCTCCGGGCGGATCCAGCCGGCGTACGGCAGTGCTGGTACGACTCCAGCCTATCCGCTGCGCCCTACTCGCGCAGGACGCGGAGGTGCCCCCTCCGGGTTTCGCCGGTCTCTGCCGGAGGTTCCAGGCTGCCGCGGGCTGCCCTGCGGGTGGCTGCCGGCTCCTCCGGTTCAACCGGGTTGGCCGCCTCACGGACGGCGTCTGCCAAGGCAAGCAGGTCATCGGGATTGTGCTCTGCCGGGGTGTCCGGCTGCGCCAGGCGGAGCACTTCCCATCCGCGCGGGACGGTCAGCCGCTCAGCGTGATCGGCACACAAATCGTAACAATGCGGCTCTGCATACGTGGCCAGGGGCCCGAGCACTGCGGTTGAATCCGCGTACACGTAGGTCAAGGTGGACACAGCCCGGCTGTTGCAGGCCGATCTCGAACATTGACGTATAGCTACCACGACACCTGAGCTTACTAGCCGCGGTCCGCCAACTGGTGTTCCGCCATGCCCGCGCCGCGTGGAATTCATGGGCCCGCACCGGACGCTGCACCGGTGCTGCCACCGGCACCTTGCCGCCACTATCACCGCCGGCACCGGCACCTCGCCGCCCGGCGGCTCAAAGGTCTAGAGTCTTGGGTATGGAGCACGGATCGGACTTTACGGTGGTTCCGGAGCCGGAGGGCTCCAGCCGCCGAACGGCCGGACAGCACACGGCGGGCGGCCGCAGGCCGTTTCACCGGCGCAGGCGGGACCGGCGTGGACGGTCGCTGAGGACTCCCTTGCTGCCTGCCTCGGTGCCCGCCTCACTGAGCCGGAAGCAGCAGTTCGACGAGTACGTGCTCGAATCCGCCGAGCGGCTCCAGCAGTTGCGAGGTCCTGCCATCGATTCCATCGAGTTCCATGTGGAGCAGATCCCGCACGAACTGGAGACCCTCGCTGCCCTGGGCGGCCGGGTTCCGTTGGGAACTTACACCCCGGAAACGAGCGCGCGGCCGGCAGCCATCATCGTGTACCGGCACCCCGTCGAGATGGCCGCGGGGGCGGCCTGGTATGTGCCGGAGCTGGTGCACGACGCCGTGGTTGAGCAAGCCGCCGAACTGCTCGGCCTCTCCCCCGAAATGATCGATCCGACCTACGGTCACTTCAACTAAAAAGAACTCAGTATCCGAGGACCACGGGCAACTGCCTGGGATCGGCGACGGCGGGAGGCACCTTCACTGCCGCGATGTCGGCCGAATCGTCGGCGGTGAGCAATTGGCCACCGTATACCGCACCGCCCGAAGCTGTTGCGATGAAACCTGCTGTACCTTTACCGCCCGGTTCGCTGACCTCAATGGTGCGTGTGGTGCCGGCCTCGAGCTGAATCACCGTGCTGCTGCCCTGGTTTCCCTCGCTGTCCAGCGGCGTCAGTTCCACCTCGGCCGCTCCGTCGGGGGCGCCGAACACCAACCGCCCGTCGGCACTATCCGAAACCGGAATCACATGTTTGGACCCCATCCGTTCAGTGCTCGCGGCGTAAGCCATGTCCACCGGCTTCGACGGCTTGGTTCCCTTGCTCATCCGCACCGCGGCAACCATCGAAACGTCCGCCGACACGTCGATGGTGTAGGTTCCCTTGGGCAGGTCATCCAGCGGGATCTGCCGGACAGTCCCGCCCGGTACGGTGATCACGCCGTCTCCGGCCAGCGGTTCCTCGCCCTGAGGGCCGAAGGCCCGTACCTGTGCGACGGCCTTGGTGGAGCCGGGCACCGCCACCTGGAGCACCGGCGTCGTCGATTCATACCCCTTCTGCGCCGCGATCTTCCGTGCGTCCTTGTGGTCCTGGATCCGCACGCCGGTCACCACCTGCCCGGTGGAAGGTCCGGCCGCCGGCGTCAGGTATGCCACCCCTCCAGGAGTAAGGTCGCGCAGCGCGCTTTGCTGTATGGCGGCGGTCACCGGCGCGCCGCTGCTCTGGATCCTCACCGCCAGCCGGCTCTGGTCAGGAGCCATGCCGCCGAGCACAATCGACTCGGTCTCCCCCGGCGGAATCAGGATGCTCCGGCCCCCGGGCGTATCAATCCGGCCTTCGCCGCCATGGAACTGCAGGTCGACCGAAGCCGGGGTGCTGGAGGGATTGGCGATGGTGAGCAGCGCCGTCTGCCCCAGTGTGGTGTTTGCGCCAAGGATCCACATGTCGTTGGCGGGCTGCTGGCAGGTTGCAGCGGCCAGCCCCTGCAGATCGCCGTCGTCGGAGGAGTACGTCATCAGCGCCGCAGCCGCTGCCTGCTGCTGTCCCAGCGGCTGGGCCCTCAGCACCGACGGCTGCTGCACTTGGTGCGAGGCGACCGCCGCCGCCTTCCCGTGCTGTGCCGCAGGGCCTCCTCCGGCCTCCTTCGGGTCCTCAGCCCCGGAGCCGCCGAGAGTGGTCAGTGTCTCTTTGGCGCCCAGCGCGCTGAGGTTGCCGGGCGGCACGGCCGAGGATGCGTCCTGAAGCACGACGGCGGATACGCTGCTGGCCGCGGTTGTCGATTTCGGGCTGAACTTGGGGTCGCCGCCGGTGATCGTCCCTTCCAGCAGATGAGCCGGATCCGGGCACACCCCCACGTACTCGCCCGCGGGGACGCCCGTCAGCGGTGCCTTGACGGTGGTTGCCGCCGTTGTCCCGCCGCTGCTGAGTCCGCCCGCCACCATCGCGGCCCCGACACATAACACAGCCGCCGATACCAGGTAGCCGCTCCAGGAGCGGAGGATCTTCTGCTGTGTCATATCAACCTGCCCGTACCGGCCGGTCCGCCTGACGAACCGACGCTGCGCCGAATCGTATTCCGCCGTTTGGCCGGCAGTGGAATGGCCAGCAGGATCGTCAGGCCGATCACGACGATCGCCGCGGCTGCCCACCAGCCGGCCCACGGGTGGTCGTACCGGATTTCCAGCGAACCGCCGTCGGCCGGAAGCTTGAACGCCTGCGCCCACCCCTGGGATGTGGAGGTGAGCTTTTCCCCGTCCAGCCATGCTGACCAGTACGGGCCGGCGCGCTCGGCGAGCACCACCATCCGGTCCCCTCCGCCGGCAGGGATCTCTGTCGAGGCAGCCGTCCCGTTCGAAGCCACCGGTGCCAGGGTGCGGCCTTCGGCGTCGACCACCCGGACCGCGCCAGTTGCCTCGGCTGCCTGTTCTTCGTCGTTGGCCGCGGCCGGCGGACGGACCCGCCACAGCCAGCCGGAATCGGTCTTCCCCACCGCGGCGAGGCCGGGCACGGCGTCAATCCGGTCGGCCAGCAGTTCCGCTGCCGTGTTGGATTCGGCCAGCACGACGAATCCAGCCCCCAGCCGGTGCAGTTGCTCGCGCGGGTCGACGCCCGATCCGGCAGTGATGATGGCAACCGTCGTGCGGAGCATCTGCTCAGCCCCGTCGGGGCCTGTCAACGTTTCGGCGCCCGGCTCGCCGGCCACCCCGCGGGTGGCCGCAACCGCCGACAGCGAGTCCAGGGTGGTTCCGCCACCGCGCACCAGCGCTGAGCTGACGGCGCCGTCACCATCGACGTTCAGCACCAGAGTGCGGGTCTGCAAGGGACTGTTGGCCCGGTCGGTGGCCGTGGCCGGAAGGGTCCGCTGCGGGACACCATGAATCAGCGTCCTGCCGCCGTGGACGGTGTCTGCCACGCCGTCGCCGGACTGTGCGTCGCCGGACTGCGCGGCGGCCGGCGACCCTGCCCCCACCCCCGCATTGGGAACCACCCACAACGCCAGGCTGGTGGCGGGGCCCAGCAGCAGTATGACGGCGGTCAGTCCCGCCAGCACGCGCGGTGCCCGCCGGACGGTGCCGTCGGTGCCGTTGGTGGGGCGGCGTATACGCAACAACGTGTTGCTGCCGGTCACCGCGGCGGCGAGGAGCATGAAGATCAGCACCGAAACCAGCGGTCCGTTGAAGACCGGCACCAGGAAATCACCGCCGGAGCTGACGGCGAATTGTGTGTAGACCATTGAAGCTCCGGCCGCCAGCAGCCCCGCCGCCCACAGCACGCGGACCAGGTTGGCGCGCGTGCTGCGAGCAGCGGGGGCGAACAGTGCCACCGCGGCCAGCACCAGCAGGGGTGCGCCGATCAGCCCGGCGGCGATCAACGTCCAGGGTGCGGCCGCCAGATCCGACAATCCCGGCCAGGCACGCAGCGTGGAGTCCAGCTGAAGCGCCACCGGATACCCCAGGAACTGCTGCCACATCGGGGCGGAGGTGAAGAACAGGGCACGTCCCGGGTCGGCCAGCAGCGCCCGCGGCGTCTGCAGCACCGACACGGCGAAGGGCGCGAAGAGCACGAGGCTGGGCAGCAGCGACCACCACAAGGTCTTGGCCCGGCGGCGCAGCGCAATGCTGACGCCGACGACGACGGCGATGGCCACCGGCAGCAGGCTCGGTGCGGATGCGGTCAATGCCGCCAGGGCCAGACCCGCCGCCGCTGCCGCCGTCCAGGACGGAAGGCCACCAGTACCCGGTTTGGCCACCGGGGCGGGGTTGCTGCTGAACCCGGGTGCAGGATTCGGCCGTCGCGGCATCGCCGCTCCAACGGCCCGGACCATGCCAAGCACCACCAGCGGAATCAGCAGGTGGGCCAGCAGCGCACCGAGGCGACCGCTGCCCAATGCCACCTGGAATGCGGGCACCGACGCCCACAACAGCGCGGCCCAGAATCTCACCAACCGGTGTTGCGTGAACGCCCCGACCCCCACCCAGGCGCTCAGGCCGGCCAACGGGAGGGCGAGCAATGTCAGCCAGAGCACCGCCGTCGAACCGTCACCGAAGCCGAGCAACCCCAGCACCCAGAGGACATAATCGAACGGGTCGCCATGGCCGCTGAAGCCTGCCCCCAGACCCACCCACCAGGACGATGCGTTGTTCCAGATTCCGGCCAGGGACGGTGACAGCGGAAGCAGCGCGCCTCCGGCAAGGGCCTCGGAGCCGAACAGCCGGTGCAGCCCCACGAAGGACACAGCGGTGAGGATCAGTGCGGCCGCCACTGCCCCGGTGCCGGACCAGCTGCGCCCGGGCGCCGCCAGCGGGACGAAGTCCTGCGAGCCACCGGTGGGTTGTTGCGCGCTCAGGTCCTCGCCACCGGAGCCGTCGCCAACGACTTCGTTGGCTTCGAACGCTTCCAGCCGGGACCGGCGGTGCGCCCGGGCATCGGCCCGGGGCGTCTGCAGCGGGCGGACCATCTTCCGTGACACTTTGCGGCTGCGGAACGCCCGCCATCGTGCCTTCATCAGGGCGAACGGCCGCGACAGCCCACGGACAGTGGCCACCAGCTGGGTGGCACCGTAGGCAGGGTCCTTGGCGACGACGCTGAGCAGGAACCGGATGATGCTGCCCACCAGAGCTCCGACAGCCAGGAACGGCAGCTTCGGCCACGGGGCATGCTTCAGCCGCAGGTACACCTCGCTGCGCCGTGCCGCCGCAGGCGTGCCGGCCGGATGCGGGCGGTGCACCGCGTGGTACATCTTCGCCGCCGGGACCACGACCACCCGGTGTCCGGCCAGCCGGTTCCGCCAGCAGAGGTCGACGTCGTCGCCGACCTCCGGCAGCGCAGGGTCGAAGCCTGCCAGCGCATCGAAGACGTCGCGGCGGATCAACATGCCGGCGGAGTTGACGGCGAACATGTCGCTGCGGCCGTCGTATTGGCCCTGGTCAAGTTCGTCGACGTCGATCAGGGTCAGCCGCTCGGCCCATCCGCTGATGGACAGCCCGACGTCGATCAGCGCGCGCGGTTCGTCCCATTCAAGTTGTTTGCAGCCTGCGATGGTGACCGAGGGGGCACGTTCGACGGCGGTCAGCAGCTCGGCGAGCGCCTCCGGGTGCGGGGCGGAGTCGTCGTGGAGCAGCCAGAGCCACTCCTGTTCCGGCGGGAACTCCGCGGACGGGTCGTCGTCGGGTCCAGCCAGCGCGACCGGGGAGGACGTACCCGGCGTTTGCTGGTCCGGGTCTTCGAGTGTGTGACCGTCCGGGTGCCCGGATGCGCCTGCGCCCATGCCCGCCGTCATGGACGCCGGCTGCTCGTTGCGGGCGCCGCGCTTGTTTAGGCTGTCCGTGCTGGCGAGGCTGGCTGTGCCGTCGGGCCCGTCGGCGCTGCGTGTGCCGGCGGCGCTCTCTCCGGCCTCTATACCGCGGCGGACCGCGGTGCCGAATCCGGTTTTATGAAGTGCGGCGACCGTGTTCGCGGTGCCGACCAAATGGCGGTGCAGCACCTCGCGTGAGTTGTCCGAGGAGCCGGAGTCGACTCCGATCACAAAATCCGCCGGCCGGCTCTGCCCGGTCAGCGATTCCAAGGTCCGTGGTAAATAAGATGCCCCGTTATGCGCAACGACAACGGCGGTAACGCGGACGTGCTGCAGAATTAGACCGCTCGCTTCCGCAACCGCCGGCGCTCACGCTCCGACATCCCTCCCCAGATTCCGAAACGCTCGTCATTGGCCAGGGCGTATTCGAGGCATTCCGACTGTACGTTGCATGCACCGCAAACCTTCTTGGCGTCCCGGGTCGAGCCGCCCTTCTCGGGGAAGAACGCCTCCGGGTCCGTTTGGGCGCAGAGGGCATCGGCCTGCCAGCCCAGCTCCCCCTCGTCCTCAGGGGCCAGCCCGGGCAGGCCGATCCAGACCGCTGCGTCGTCGCGCTGCCGGGTGGATTCGAACTGCTTCTCCGGCGGGGCATTGAGCAAGTCGGTGGGAGCAGCCGCGTCATCGCGGTCGTCGCGCTGCCGGGTGGATTCACCGGTTTCGCTGGCTTCGTGCGCGGCGAGGAACGCGGTGGCAGCGTCGTCCAACGACTGCTCAGAGTCCTCCTTGAATTTCCTGGCGGCTTCCGGATCGGCCGGATCCACATACCAGTCACTCGGTACGCCCCGTGACCCATAGCGCGCAGCAGCCTGCGCTTCAATGGTGGAACGATCCTGGTTTCGTTCTGCGTGCCCCATGATGCTCCTCCCGGTGATTTATTACCTTGGCTGCGGGTACTTTAGGGGGATAGCCAAGATAAACCGTTACCTAATTACACTGGTGTAATACGGTCCGAGTCAAGCGGTCGGGACGAATCCTAACCATCGTTGAGCCGTGACCGTTGCAGGCACGCCCACAAAATTGTTTCAATTCGGTTGCGCCTGCGGCCGCCGGGAACCGGCGTCAGCCACCCATTGCGAAAGGTCCACCTTCCATGACACAAGCCCGCTCGGTCACATCCCTGCTGCAGGACCTTCGGCAGCATCGACCCTCCTCGCCCCGGCTGATCTGGTACGGCACCGATGGCGAACGGGTTGAGTTGTCGGGTCGGGTATTGGACAACTGGGTGGCGAAAACCTCCAATCTGCTCGCTGACGACCTCGATGCCACTGACGAGACAACTGTGTTGCTGGACATGGGCCCACATTGGCGTTCGCTGTGCTGGGTGCTGGCTGCCTGGCAGGTCGGTGCATCGGTTCAGTTGCGGCAGAGCGGACCTGCGACCGGCGGACCTTCGGATCCTGCGGGCGCGGCTGCCGACGCCACCGGCGCCGACGTCATTGTCACCACAGAACCGGCAGAGTTTGCCGACGCCACCGCGCCTCCGCAATACCTGGTCGCCGTCGCCCTCGGCGCGCTGCAGATGCGGTGGGACGGCGCCTTGCCGCCGGATACGATCGATTATGCGGGCGAGGTGCGTTCCCACCCGGACGAATATCTGCCTCTTTCGGAACCTGCGCCCACGGCTGAAGCCCTGCGTTTTGGCTCCACCAGCATTGCGTACGGGCAGCTGTTCTCCGGCTTCGCCCGGCGCGATCCGGTCACGGGGCCCGGCGCGGAGGCAACTGCGGCCGCCGGCGGAGCCGGCGGAGCCGGTGGAGCCGGTGGAGAGGCCTCTGCGGATTCGGGGACGGTGCTGGTGTCTGCGTCGCTGCCGCTGGCCGAAGTGCTGCAGATTGCCCTGGACAGTTGGGCGGGCGGCGGCGCGGTCGTCCTGGTCCACCCGCAGGTGGCTGTGAGCGAATCATTGATGACCAGTGAACGGGTCACGTCCCGGTTCGGTCCGGATCCCGGCTGACGTCGGCGTGGCCGGCGTCAGGACCGCCGTCGTCGTCGCCACCGCTTCGGTCGCCGAGTCTGTCTTCCTTCCCGCGGGGTTCCTTCCCGCGGGGTTCCTCCGTGCGGCCTTCGTCCTCGCGGGGTTCCTCCGTGCGGCCTTCCTCGCTGCGACGTTCCGCATCGTCGCTGTGCCTGCCCTCGGCGTTACCCTCAGACCATTCGAAGCGGAAATCCGGATCGTCAGCCAGCTCTTCGGTGAACACCCAGTACCGGTAGGCCAAAAATCGGAAGATCGTCCCGAGCACCAGCCCGACGACGTTTTTGGCGATGAAGTCGGCCTGGGTCGTCTCAAGCCCGATCACGTAGTGGGAGATGAACAGGCACAAGGTTGCAATCCCTATACCGATGGCGTTCATCAGGCAGAACATCCCCAGTTCACGCCACATGGCCGACCGGCGCCGATGGCGGAACGTCCAGTATCGGTTGGCCACCCAGGAAAAGGCCGTGGCCACCACACTGGCGAGGACACCGGCGACCAGGGTCCTATGGGACAGCGCTCCCTCGCGGAGCAGGATGAAGACACTGCTGTCGATCACATAGGCGATTGCGCCGACCGTGCCGAACTTCATCACTTCCCGCCACAACAGGAAAAACAGCCCCCGCAACCGCGGACCCAACGTAGCGAGCATGATCCTCCCACTGTGCTTTTTCGACCTCAAGCCCACTCTACGTCCGCGATGGCCACCGGTGATTACCGGTAGTCTGGTGGGGTGACTTTTCCTGTGATTGGCGTAGTTGGTGGCGGCCAGCTCGCCCGGATGATGGCCCCGGCGGCGGTGGCCATGGGCTTTGAAATCCGGGTGCTGGCGGAAAACGAGACGGTATCGGCGGTGACTGCCATACCCCGGGCGCCGGTGGGTGATTACACGGATCTGGACACCCTGCGCCGGTTCGCGTCCGGCGTGGATGTGCTGACATTCGACCACGAACACGTCCCTGCCGCACACCTTGAGGCCCTGCAGTCCGAGGGCGTCAATCTGCACCCGGGGCCCAAGGCCCTGATCCACGCCCAGGACAAGCTGGTGATGAGAAGCGCGGTTCAGCGCCTTGGATTGCCGAACCCCCGGTGGGCAACGGCAGCCGGCGTGGACGACGTCGTCGATTTCGGCAATTCGGCCGGGTGGCCGGTGGTGTTGAAAACCCCGCGCGGAGGATACGACGGCAAGGGCGTGAAGGTTCTTGCCGACGCCGGTGAAGCGGCCGCTGCGGCAGACTGGTTCGACGACGGCGCGCTGCTGGTGGAGGAAAAGGTCCCCTTCACGCATGAACTGTCCGCGCTGGTGGCGCGTTCCCCCTCGGGTGAAGCCCGTGCTTGGCCCGTAGTCCAGTCCATCCAGGTGAACGGGGTGTGTGACGAAGTCCTCGCCCCCGCCCCCGACCTTGGCGATGCTGTGTCCGCCGCCGCCCGGGCGGCGGCGCTGCGAATCGCCGACGAGCTGGATGTCACAGGTGTGATGGCGGTGGAAATGTTCGAAACGCCCGGTTCCGGCGAAGGATTCATGATCAATGAGCTGGCGATGCGCCCGCACAATTCCGGCCACTGGACCATCGATGGTTCCAACACCAGCCAGTTCGAACAACACCTGCGTGCCGTACTCGACCTTCCGCTGGGGACCACGAACCTCAACGGCGGGGCTGCCGTGATGAAGAATTTCCTCGGCGGCGCCAACGACGATCTTTATTCCGCCTACCCCGCGGCGATGTCCGAAGATCCCGGTGCGAAGGTGCATAGTTACGGTAAATCAGTGCGGCCCGGACGTAAGATCGGCCACATTAACGTCGTGGGCCAGTCAGGCGCGGAACTCACCACGCTGCGTAAACGTGCAAGAAGGGTGGCTGACATTATCAGCAACGGACGGCAGGCAACTCAGGAGAATCCATGAGCCCCAATCCACCTCTGGTGTCAGTCGTGATGGGCTCCGACTCTGATTGGCCCGTCATGGAAGCCGCAGCGGCGGCCCTTGATGAATTTTCGGTCCCTGTCGAGGCCGACGTCGTCTCCGCCCACCGGATGCCCGACGATATGCTGGCCTACGGCCGCAACGCCCATCAGCGCGGCATCCGGGTGATCATCGCCGGAGCCGGAGGCGCCGCCCACCTGCCCGGTATGCTCGCGTCGGTGACGCCGCTGCCGGTGATCGGCGTGCCCGTTCCGCTGAAAAACCTCGACGGGATGGATTCGTTGTTGTCAATTGCCCAAATGCCCGCGGGAGTACCCGTGGCCACCGTCTCCATCGGCGGGGCGCGTAACGCGGGCCTGCTCGCGGTGCGTATGCTGGCAGCCGGCACGGACGACACCGCGGCACGGTTGCGGACCGGCCTGCTGGACTTCGCAGATCAGCTGCGACAGTCAGCTGCCGACAAGGGTGCCGCCCTGCGCACCCGGCTTGAAACCCGAAACCCCTAGGTGCAAGACATCCCTATGAATTCGAATTCGTCACAGCCCGCGCTGACCGATCCGGTGCGTTATCCGGCGTCGGCCTCCGGGCCGTTGCGCACCAAACGCGCGTTTGTGCTGCTGCTCATGACGCTGGTGCTGCCCGGAAGCGCCCAGATTGTTGCCGGCGACCGGCGGCTGGGACGGCGTGCCCTGCGCGTCACCTTCGTGGTGTGGGCGGCGGTGATTGCCGCCATCGTGTTGTACTTCGTGAGCCGGCCGCTGCTGTTCGGCCTGTTCACGGACCAAGTCTGGTCCCTGGTGCTGATTGGTGTGCTGGTGCTGCTCGCGGTGGGCTGGGCGCTGATGTTCATCAACACGCTGCGCATCATCCGCCCCGGGTTGCTCGCCCGCCGCATGCGTCCGGTGGTTGCCGGTTCGTTGGCTCTGTTGGTGCTGGCCACCAGCGGCGCCCTTGGCTATGGGGCATACCTGTTGAACGTGGGGCGGAATGCCATCAGCGATGTCTTCGTCGCCGGTCCGGAAATGGAACCTGTCGATGGACGGTACAACTTCCTGCTGATGGGCGGCGATGCCGGTGAAAGCCGCGTGGGACGGCGCCCCGACAGCATTTCGGTGATCAGCGTCGATGCCAAGACCGGCCAGCCGATCGTTTTCGGCATCCCCCGGAACCTGCAGGATGCCCCGTTCCCGGACGACTCGCCGCTGAACGAGGTGTACCCGAATGGCTACAACTGCGGCGACGCCTGCATCATCAACAGCCTCTACACCACTGTCACCCAGAACTATTCGGATCTCTATCCCGAGGCCAAGGACCCGGGAGCTGCCGCCATGATGGACGCGGCCAGCGGCATCCTGGGCATCGAGGTGCAGGGTTATGTGCTGGTGGACATGGCCGGATTCAAGAAGCTGATCGATGCCATGGGCGGCATCACGATCGACGTCGGTGGCCGGGTGCCGATCGGCGGCGGCACGAACCTGGAGACCGGCCAGCCCAACCCGATCAAGGGCTGGATCGAACCCGGCGTGCAGGAGATGGATGGCTACACCGCCCTGTGGTACGCCCGTTCCAGGGAAGGCGCCAGCGACTACGACCGGATGGCCCGGCAACGCTGCGTCCAGCAGGCTATGATCGCCCAGCTGAATCCAAGCACCCTGCTGACCAAGTTCCAGAACATCGCCGAGGCCGGCACCAAGATTGTCGAAACCAACATCACCTCGTCACAGCTGAACAGCTTCCTGGACCTGGCGCTGAAGGCCAAGGGCAAGGAACTGATGTCGTTGACGGCCGGTCCACCGGATTATGGTCGGGACTTCCCCACCTATCCGGATTTCGCGACCCTGCATCAGGACGTGCAGCAGATCATTGAGAAATCGGACGAGAAGTCAGCGGATCAGGACGACGGCGGCGGCTCAAGTAGCGGCTCCGGCGGCTCAAGTAGCGGCTCCGGCGGCTCCGGCGGCTCGGGCGGCGGCTCGGGTGGCGGCTCCGGCGATTCGGGTGGCGGCTCCGGCGGCGGCGATTCGTCCTCGGCCACCGGCGGCGGCAGCGGGCTGAGCCCGAACGGCACCTGCAGCGTCCCCTAGATGTACTGCCCTCTGACAGCATCCCCCGCCTGCCAACTGCATCCCCGCTGACCCGGCAAGCGTCCCGATGAACCCCTGAACTAGGAGCGTTATGTATCTGCTGGAGAATACAGTGCGGCCGTATGCGTGGGGGTCGACGACAGCCATCGCGGACCTCTTCGGAATCGAGCCGTCCGGGGGTCCGGAGGCAGAGCTGTGGATCGGCGCGCATCCTGATTCGCCGTCGAACGTGCTGCTGTCCGCTGCGGTCACCGAGCCGCTCGACCGGCTGATCGGCGCCAAACCCGCCGAGTTGCTCGGAGCCGCGTGCAATGACGCGTTCGCCGGGAAGCTGCCCTTCTTGATGAAGGTCCTGGCGGCCGATTCACCGCTGTCGCTGCAGGTGCACCCAACGGTCGGACAAGCGCGCGACGGGTTCGCTCGTGAGGAGTCGGGCGGCCCGGCACGTGATGCCCCACACCGCAACTACAAGGACGCAAACCACAAACCCGAAATGCTCTATGCCCTTAGCGGCTTCGAGGCGCTGTGCGGCTTCCGCGCCCCTGCCGAAGCGGCCGACGTCCTGGGCGGTGTTGAATCCGCCATCGCCGCCGACGGCGGGACAATCCCCGCGCTGCTGACCGAACTGATCGACGGACTGGGTAGCCAGGCGCCGGAATCCGAGCGGCTGCGCACCGCGTTCAACAGGCTGATCGAAGGCGGCGACGAGGTAGCCGATCTGGTGAACACCGCAGCCACCGCCCTGGCCGCCCGCTCCTCCGCCCGCTCCGGCGGAAACCGCGCCGCACAGCACAGCGGAAACTACGCCCGCGAGCTGGACACCGCCGTCGACCTCGCCCGGCAGTACCCGGGCGACCCGGGAGTCATCATCTCCCTGCTGCTGAACCGGCTGTCCCTGGATCCCGGTGAGTCGATTTACCTCCCGGCCGGGAACATCCACGCCTATCTGGGCGGGCTGGGGATCGAAGTGATGGCCTCCTCGGACAATGTGCTCCGTGGCGGACTGACGCCCAAGCACGTGGACGTCGACGAGCTGATGAAGACCGTCTCGTTCGAAGCGGCGCCCGCGCCCGGGCTGCAGGTCGAAACGACGACACTGGGGCAACTGGTCTACCGCCCGCCGTTCGAAGAATTCCAGCTGCAGCGGATCGAAATTCCCGCAGTCAGCGACAGCATGGCCGCATCGGACGCGGCAGTGGCGCAGAACGGGCCCGCCGTGGTGCTGGTGGTCCGCGGCAGGATGGTGCTGGATTCGCCGCACGGTGACCTGTCGCTCGGGGCCGGGGACAGCGTCTTCATCCCCGCCGATGAAGCGCCGGTGATGGCCAGGCTCAGCAACGACGACGCCCTCAACTCCGGCGGTGCGCTGGCCTTCGCCGTCACCGTGTCCACGCGCTAGGACGCACCGCCTGCGCTGCCGGGCGCGCCCGGTCCAGCACGCCTCTCGCGGCCGGCAGCACCTTCTGCGTTGCCTTCCGGGCCAGCGGCAGCGCCCTGGCAAACAACGGGTACAACGGCGATAACGGCTTGTCCCAGGTGCCCACCAGCATGTTCTCGTGCCTGGCGAACTGCTTCTTGAAATCGGAGATGCCGTCATTGAGCAGTCCGTTGAAGTCGTAGCGTTCGACGCCGTCGTCCTTCATCGTTTCGATGGCGTACCACTTCACCCCGTAGTTGATACGGAGTTTCTGGCCCCGCTCGTTGACCCCGCCGTACAGTTCGAATGCCGTGCGTTGACTCCGGGCCAGCCAGACGAACGCGACGGGTCCTTCCGCATCGAAGGCGGCCAATACCGGCGACGCAGCCCCGAGGTGGTCGAAGATGTCCCGGTAGTAGTCGTCGCTGTGCAGCCCGAAACCGGCGCGTTCGGCGGTTTCGCGGTAGATCTCCATGATGGCCGCCAGCTCCTCGCCGGTGGTGACCCGGCGGAACTGCACATCCTTTTTGAAGGACTTGCGGATGTTCTGGCGGGTGGTTTTGGACATCTGCGCCTGCAGGTCCTCGGCACTTTGATTCAGGTCGAGGATCAGCGTCCGCGCAATCAGAATGGTGTTGCTGCTCTGCTGCCAACCTGCCGCAACAGCGGTGTGCTGCCAGTCATCGTCGGCAGTGCCAGCACCATCGCCGGCGGGGCCGGTTCCGCCGACGTCGGCGGCATCTGCACCATCGCCGGCTGACACTTCCCAGTCCGGCTCAATGCTCAGGGCTACGGATCCCCTCGTCTCGCGCGCATATTCGGCGAGCCGCTGAGCGACTTCCAGGCGCCTGCCGGGCACGGCCTGCGGCCCGCGCGGTATGTATGCCAGGGACCTGAACGGAAACGGGAGCTTGCGGACCAGAATCTGCGCCGAGCCAATCGTCCCGGCGCCGTCGAGGACCAGCACCCGGTCCACCGACCAGTTGTGCTTGGCTTTGGTCTGGCCCCATCCCCACAGTTGCATTGGATGGCCGCCTGCGGCGTTGACCTCGCGGTCCCAATCGTCCGGGTCGGTACAGCTGGTGACAGTCAAACTCATACAGTAATTGTCTCCTGTTCTGTCACGCTCTTTGATCCCTTGCCTCATCCCATCCGGGCATATGTCTCCCACTTGTGGGCCTGGTGCTCGCCTTCGACGAAGCGGGTGGTGCCCGACTTCGAACGCATCACGATGGACTGGGTCAGCACCTTGGACTTGTTGTAGCGCACTCCCCGCAGCAGGTCGCCATCGGTGATACCGGTGGCCGCGAAGTAGCAATTGTCGCTGGTGACAAGATCCTCGGTGGTGAGGATCTTGTCCAGGTCGTGGCCGGCGTCGAGCGCGGCCTGCTTTTCCTCATCATTGGTCGGCCACAAGCGCCCCTGGATGACGCCGCCGAGGGCCCTGACTGCGCAGGCTGTGATAATTCCCTCGGGCGTGCCGCCAATACCGAACAGGGCGTCCACGCCGGTTCCGGCGCGGCAGGCGGCAATACCGCCGGCCACATCGCCGTCGAGAATGATCTTGGTGCGGGCGCCCGCGCTGCGGATTTCCTCGATCAGTGGCTTATGCCGGTCGCGGTCCAGCACGCAGACGGTGAGTTGATTCACCGTCACGCCCTTGGCCTTGGCGATCAGGTGCAGGTTCTGTTTGACCGGCAGCCGCAGGTCGACCATGTCGGCCGCTTCCGGACCGGTGATGAGCTTCTCCATGTAGAACACCGCGGAAGGGTCGAACATGGTGCCCCGCTCGGCCACGGCCAGCACTCCCAGCGCGTTGTTCATGCCCAGCGCGGTCAGCCGGGTGCCGTCAATCGGGTCGACGGCGACGTCGACCTCGGGGCCCGACCCGTCGCCCACCCGTTCACCGTTGAAGAGCATCGGCGCCTCGTCCTTTTCGCCCTCTCCAATCACCACGACGCCGTTGAACCGGACGGTGGACAGCAAAGAACGCATGGCATCGACGGCGGCCCCGTCGGCGGCGTTCTTGTCGCCGAAGCCGACCCAGTGCCCTCCGGCAATCGCCGCGGCCTCGGTCACGCGCACGAGTTCCAGGGCCAGGTTGCGGTCCGGCTCGTCGTCCCCCACCGCCAGGGACTTGGACAGTGTTGAGTACTGGTTGGCAGAAGCAGTAGTCACGGATCAATTCCTCATCTTCGAGCGGGGTCGGACATTCTCCATTCGATCATAGACGCAGTCTTAAGGGACTATGGAAGTGTGAACGAACCGCGTGAGACGCCCACTCCGGTGATTACGGACCAGCAGGCGAAGCGAGTCAATGCGCCAATTGGCGGAATGATCATTTCCGTGCTGGTGTGCGCCTTGGCTTTCCTGCCCATCTGGCTGCTCAATGCTTTCCCCAAGGAAGAGACGTACCAGCGCAATATCAATGTGCAGGCCGAGGCGGAGCGGGTGGCTCCGGTGGCAAAATTCCAGCCGCTATCCCCTCAGTTGCCCAATGGCTGGACGTCGAACTTCGCCCGCTGGACCTCCGGTGGGGCAGACGGCGTCTCGTATTGGGAAGTGGGATTTGTCACAGCGGCCCACGAGTTCCTCTCCATCACCCAGACGGCCGAAGCCAATCCCACCTGGCTGGCCCAACAGACCGAAGAAGCCCCGCGGGTGGGCCAGCGGACGATAGACGGGCACAGTTGGACGATCCGGCACCAGCCCGAGGTTGAACGTTCCCTGGTGCTCGAATGGAAGGGAACAACGGTGATCATCACCGGCACCGCTTCCGACCAGGAATTCGACATCCTGGCCTCCGCCGTCACGGATGGGCTGGCCTCCGCCGGTGGATCGTCGTCGGGCCCGTCACCGGAAGCGACATCCCAAGCGATATCCCGAGCAACACAGTAAGAACGCTGCTGCAGGCAGTAAAGTGGTTGCCGTGAGCGTCGACATTACCCCCCAGCAAGCATGGCAGCGGCTCGCCGACGGCAATGAGCGGTTTGTCCACGGAACGTCCTCCCATCCCAACCAGGATGCACCCCGGCGGGCGGCGCTCGTCGATACGCAGCACCCGTTTGCCGTCATCTTCGGTTGCTCCGACTCGCGGCTGGCTGCGGAGATTATTTTCGACGTCGGCCTGGGTGACGTTTTCGTGGTGCGTACCGCCGGTCAGGTGATCGATGACGCGGTCCTCGGTTCGCTGGAATACAGCGTCGACCAGCTCTCGGTCCCGTTGATCATCATCCTCGGCCATGACAACTGCGGCGCCGTCACCGCGACCCGCGACGCGGTCGAAACAGGCACGATGCCGGCAGGGTTCGTCCGGGATCTGGTCGAGAGGATCACTCCCTCGGTGCTCACGGCCCGGCGGAACGGGGTTGACGACGTCAACTCGATGGTCGAAGAGCACGTGCAGCAGACGGCCGGGCGGCTGGTCGAATCGTCCCGCGTCATCGGCAAAGCCGTCGAGCAGGGCCGGGTGGATGTCCTCGGCGTGACCTACCGGCTGGCCGATGGACGCGCGGAAGTCGTCTCGAAGTTCTAACCGCCCCGGTTCACCCGGCTGTCTCGGCTACCCGGGCGGTGCCTTACCTATGCGCCTCGGTCACCCGCTCGGCGCCTTGCCCAAGCACCTTACCCGGACGCCTCCACGCCGCCGAAGGCGACCACACAGTTCTGGCCGCCGAAACCGAACGCGTTGGTGATGGCGTGGTCCACCCGGCCCTGGCGGGCTTCGTTAGGAACGTAGTCCAGGTCGCAATCCGGATCGGCCGTGCGGTAATTGATCGTCGGGGTAATGACGTTTTCAGCGATGGATCTCGCGCAGACCAGTCCTGCCAGTGCTCCGGCCGCTCCGATCAAATGACCGGTCATCGACTTGGGCGCGGACACTGCCACCGAGTCCGCAGCCGACCCGAGCCCCTGCCGGATGGCGCTCGTTTCCGTGCGGTCATTGAGCTTGGTGGAAGTGCCGTGGGCGCATACATAGTCGATGTCGGCAGGATCCAGCCGGGCGTTGCGCAGCCCGCGGCGGATGGCAGCGGCCGCATACGTACCGCTCGGTTCCGGAGCCACGGTATGGAAACTGTCGCTGGTCAACGCCCCGCCACGGACCTCGGCATAGATCCCGGCGCCGCGCGCGCGGGCCTGTGAGAGTCGTTCGAGGACAAAGATCACCGCACCTTCGCCGAAGACGAAGCCGTCTCTGTCGGCGTCGAACGGCCGGGATGCTTCGGCCGGGGCGTCATTATTGGTGGACAATGCCCGCATCGCGCTCAAGCCGCCGAACATCGCCGGGGTGATAGCGGCGTCGACCCCGCCGGCGATCACATAGTCGGCATCGAAGGCCAGCAACGCCCGCCGTGCCTCCAGCAAAGCGTAGGCCCCACTGGCGCAGGCCAGGGCGCTGGCGTTGACCGGCCCGTGCACGCCAAGGCTGATGGCGATCTCGCAGGCAGCCATATTGGTCAGCGCCGAAGAGACGAAGTGAGGGCTGATCCGGCGGATTCCACCGGCGTCACGCACGCCCGCTGCTTCTTCGATTTCGGCGAATCCCGAAACGGCGGAGTTCACGAAGACAGCTGCCTCCTCATCGGCGAAGCTGCAGGACAGGCCGGCATCTTCCACCGCCTCGTGGGCCGCAGTTACGGCCAGCTGCGAGGTCCGGGAGGATCGCTTAACTGCCTTCACTGACATCTTCGACGCCGGCTCGAAGTCCTTCACTTCGGCGGCGATACGGGTCGGGTAATCAGAGGCGTCGAAGGCCGTAATGGGACCGACCCCGCTACGGCCTTCTGTCAGCGCCGTCCAGGTTCCTCCGGCCGTCATGGCCAACGGCGTCACAGCCCCCATCCCGGAAATGACGACGCGGTCCTCGCCTGCCATTAAGCGCGCCCGTCTCCGCCCGGGGCAGTGCTTTCACGGGACGCGGGAGCTCCGGCGCCAGTAGCACCGGCAGCGCCATCGCCCGTAGCGCCATCTGCACCGGCAGCGCCCTCTGCACCATCGGGCGCGAGGAGCCGACCCGCTTCATCATCGTCGACCGCCGTTGCCGCCACTTGGAAATGCATCTTCTTGCCAGTGGCCGTCAGCGGGACTTCGTCGACAAACCTGTAGGCACGGGGCCGCTTGAAATTAGCCAGCGACGGATGTTCCCTGCAGTGCCGGTCCAGCTCCTCGACCGGCACCGGGTCGCCGTCGGCGATCACGTATCCGACGACCTTTTGGCCCCAGCGTTCGTCCGGGACGCCGACAATGACGGCGTCGCGCACCGCCGGATGCTCGACGAGGACTTCTTCGACCTGCACGGGATGGACGTTCTCCCCGCCGGAAATGATCATGTCATCCTTGCGGCCGAGGATCGTGACGTAACCGCCCTCGTCCCATGTGGCGATATCGCCGGGATACAGCCAGCCCTGGTGGAATTTTTCCTCATCCTTTTCGGGCATGTTGGCATAGCTGAATCCGGATTTCGGCGAGCGCATAATCACCTCGCCCGCTTCGACCCCGTCGCGGGCCGCGTGCTCATGCGGTTCGGCATGGCGGTCTTCGAAGAGCTTGACGACGGCGACGTCGTCGTCCGTGCAGGCCCGGCCCGCGGTACCGGCGTGCTCAGGCAGGTCCTCCGGCCGCAGGAAGGTGTTCCAGAAGGCTTCCGTGGTGCCGTACCCATTGAAGATCCGGTCGTTGAGCACTTGCTGGTAACGCAACGCGGCAGCCCGGCTCAGCGGAGCGCCCATGGTGACAATACCGCGCAACCGGCTCAGGTCGCGCGGCTTTGCTTCCTGCGCATTGGCAAGCATCTGAAGTGTCACCGGAGCGCCGATCAAGAAGGTGATGTCGTATTGTTCGACCCAATCGAGCACGAGGTCCGGGTCGAAGGAGCGCAGCGGGACCACGGAGCCGCCGGCGTAGAAAAGCGGGTTGGGTCCTCCGGAGTAGAGCCCGCCGCGATGGAACCACGGTGTCATGTTCAGCGTGCGGTCGGAGGGCGTGATCGGAAAATGCATGATCACATCGTGGGCTGACATCACCTCGACGAGCGAAGGCAGCGGTACGCCCTTGGGCATCCCGGTGGTGCCGGAGGTGTAGAGCCGCGTTGTCTCCTCGTAAATGGAGAAGTCCTCCGGCAAGGAGACCTCGCGCCGCGTGGTCGCCGCAACCGCATCGTCGAAGGACTTCACGCCGGCCGAATCTGCACCGGCCGAATCTGCGCCCGCCGAATCGGCACCGGTCGGCGAGTGGGGCTGTTCGCCGTCAACGGCCAGCAGCGCCGGCGACAGAGCCGACATTTGTGTGGCCTCCAGCGCGTTTGCGGCATTCCCGGCGGCGAAGATGTACACCAGCGGGGCGCTGTCCTTGAGCAGATGCGCCGTTTCGCCCGGCGCCAGCCGGAAATTGACCGGCACCCCCAATGGCTCCCAGCCGCTGGGTGGCGAGGTACAACATGGCGAATTCCGGGGTGTTCATCAGCTGATAGACCACCCGGTCTCCCCGGCCCACACCCCGGTCGGCCAACATCGACGCGGTGGACTGCACGTCGGCCTCAAGCTGTTCGTAGGTCCATGAGCGGCCGGTCTGCGGATCCAGCATCGCCGTGCTGTTGCCATACCGGGCCACATTACGTCGGAACCCGGCGTCGTAGCTGAATGAATGTTCGAAGTAGTCCCGAAATCGGGATGGATCATAGACCATTGTAATTTCCCCTCACTCATAACCATGGTAAGCGCACTTAGCAAACATTAGGCAGGCTGGCGACGATTCATTTTTCTTCGACGCCGAGCCGGACGACACCTGCGCCGGCCCGGGAACGAACGCCGATGAATTGCCCGCGACGCGGACCTCCCCTCAATCAGCAGCGGGACGGTCCGGCAGGTTCAGCGGCCCGGATGTCTGGTGGTAATAAGGCGCAGCCGAGACCGTCATGCCGCCGTCGACCACGATCGTCTGGCCGGTGATATAGCTGGAATTGTCCGAGAGCAGAAACTCAATCACATTGGCCATATCGTCCAGGGTTCCCGGTCGCTTCAGCGGGATGGTGTCGAGGACCGACTGCATCGGCGCCATCCCATCCATGGTGTAGAAGTATTCCAGCGAATCGGATTCGATCAATCCTCCGTTAACACCGTTGACATTGATGCCGTACCCGGCGAATTCTATGGCCATGTAGCGGATGAAGGACTCCACCGCTGCCTTATACGAGCCCAGCGCCGCGTAAGCGGCAAAGCCGCGCATGCTCCCGTAACCGGACACGGCCACAATCCGGCCACCACGGTCCATGAGTTTGACAGCTTCCTGGGCGCCGAGCACGAAAGGCCGGACATTCATCGCATAAGAGCGGTCCAGGTGATGCGTTTCCAGATCCAGGACCTTTTTGAATGCGGACGCGGCCGCGTTATTCACAAAGTAATCAAGCCGTCCAAACTCGCTCTGAACCACGCCGAACAGGCGGACAATGTCGTCGGGATTTTCGACGTCGGCCTGCACGGCAAGCCCATCGGCACCCAGCTCCCTTGCCTCATCCACCACGGCGTCAGCGAGTTCGGCGCTTCTGCGATAGTTGACCACAATGGTGGCGCCCTCGGCGGCGAGTTTGAGTGCCAGGCAGCGCCCGATACCACGCGAGGCCCCGGTAATCAGGGCGATCTTCTGCTCGTGCTTGCGCCGGTGATGGAGAGGCTGGCTGGTCTCGGTCATGTTGTCCCCTGCGCTATTGCGGGCCGCTGCCGGTTGTTACTGCCAACAACTATAAATCCGCGATAGGTAAAATCGAATCCCCTTCCCTGCGGTTCCGGCGGCCGGGATCCCGGCCATCCCACCAGACGCACCGAACGCAGCAGACGCAGCAGACGCACCGAACGCACCAAACGCAGCAAACGCAGGGTGACAAGTCTCTGTGAGGCAACGTTTCGTAGGCTTTTTCGAAGCTGTCCGGTCCGCGCCATAAACTGGACTCATGACTGCAACCGATGGCACAGCCACTGACAACACCGAATACCGCGTCGAACACGACACCATGGGCGAAGTCCGGGTTCCAGCAGATGCCCTCTACCGCGCCCAGACCCAGCGCGCAGTACAGAACTTCCCCATCTCCGGCACCACGCTGGAGCGGGCCCACATCGAGGCGCTGGCCCGGATTAAGAAGGCGGCAGCGACCGCCAATGCGGAATTGAACGTGCTCGACGACGAGCGCGCCCGGGCGATCGAAGCCGCCGCGGATGAGGTGGCAGGCGGCAAATATGACGCGCATTTCCCGATCGATATCTACCAGACCGGCTCCGGGACGTCGTCGAACATGAACACCAACGAAGTCCTCGCCACCTTGGCGACCCGGGCACTGCAGGAATCGGGCAGCGGCACCGAGGTGCACCCCAACGACCACGTCAACGCCTCACAGTCCTCCAACGACGTGTTCCCCACCTCGGTGCACGTGGCAGCGACCTCCGCGCTGACCAACGACCTGGTCCCCGCGCTCGAATACCTGGCCGCTTCCCTGGAGCGCAAGGCCGAAGAGTTCTCCACCATCGTGAAGTCCGGCCGCACCCACCTGATGGACGCCACTCCGGTCACGCTGGGACAGGAATTCGGCGGCTATGCAGCGCAGGTGCGTTACGCCGTCGAACGTATCAAGGCCTCACTCCCCCGCGTGGCCGAAGTTCCCCTCGGCGGGACCGCCGTCGGCACCGGCATTAACACTCCGGCCGGATTCTCCGAGCGGGTTATTGAACTGCTCGCCACCGACACCAAGCTGCCGCTGACCGAAGCCCGCGACCACTTCGAGGCACAGGCCAACCGCGACGGACTGGTGGAAGTCTCCGGGATGCTGCGCACCATTGCCGTCTCGCTGACCAAGATCAGCAACGACCTGCGCTGGATGGGCTCCGGGCCGAACACCGGCCTGGGCGAAATCGCCATCCCCGATCTGCAGCCCGGCTCCTCGATCATGCCCGGCAAGGTCAATCCCGTGATCTGCGAAGCCGTCCTGCAGGTCTGTGCGCAGGTGATGGGCAACGACTCCACCGTCGCCGCCGCCGGCACCAACGGCATGTTCGAGCTGAACGTCGGCATCCCCGTGATCGCGCGGAATGTGCTCGAGTCCACCCGGCTGCTGTCCAACTCCACCCGGGTGATGGCTGACAAGATGATCGACGGCATCACGGCCAATGAAGAGCGTGCCCGCTTCCTCGCTGAAGCATCGCCCTCGATTGTCACCCCGTTGAACAAGGTGATCGGCTACGAAGCCGCTGCGAAGATCGCCAAGCACGCCGTGACACAGAAGATGACGGTCCGCGAGGCCGTCGTCGACCTGGGCTACGTCGAGCGCGGCGATGTCACCGAGGAGCAGCTCGACTCTGCGCTCGACGTGCTGTCCATGACCCGCCCTCCACAGAAGTAGGCCCCGTGGAACTGCGAAACGAATTCTTCAAAGGACTGGACCTGTTTGCCGACACCGTTGACGGTATTGGCAACAACATCAATCTCCCATCCGCCTGCGCCGAATGGGACGTGTCGGGAGTGGTGGCACACGAGCGGAAGGTCATGCTTAATAAGCTGCTGCCCGCAGCCACTGGCGCCGAGCCAGGCGACGCCCCCAGCGCTGCCAGTGCGTTAACGCTCGCTGACCAGTGGGCAGGGGTGGACCTTCAAGTTCACTCGGCAATGGAGGAAGCGACGTTCGACGACGGCGACCTGCCTGTCACCTTGGCGACCGTTGACCTGTTTATGCACTCCTGGGACATCAGTTGGGGCCTCGCCGCCGCCGGAAAAGGCAAACGTGTCGAGTTCGACGATGAAACCCTCGGGTGGCTCGAGGACTTCATGCATAACGTCGCCGACGAGAAATTCCGGACCCCGGAAGGCTTCGGCCCTGCGACTGAAGCCCCTGAGGGTGCCTCCCGGACTGAGAAGCTGATGGCCTTCGCCGGACGTACTGTGTCGTAAGGGTCTTTGGCTGTGTAGTAGCAGGACAGCAGCGTGGAGGGCGCTTCGGAGTTGTCGCAGCGATTTAGCAGTTTCGTCGCCGTACAGTGCTGCCATGGCGAATCAGCAGTGTCGTAACGGATAGCCAGTTTGGCGACAATGCCAGCGACATCTTGAAGTCCCTCTCCGGCTGGCGGAGAGGGACTTCGGCTCTTCCAGGCCCCGGCCACCCACAGCCTGGCTTTCGTTATCTTACCGTTATATACGAGGGCCTGATTCTTCGAATAATGTCACACCCTGGTGGTTTACTGTTTTTATGACGGTTCGAGTGGATGTTGACGACGATGGCGGCGGTGGCGGTCCGGGTGCTGGTGCTTCCGGTGCTGCTGGCGGTGACACGGGTGAGGCGGGTGCTGGTGCGGCTGCCGGCGAGGAGGGGCGGCCGAGTGTGGAGGCTGAGCTGGATGTGATCGTGGCGCTGTTTCGGGCCGCCGGGTTCAGCGATGAGCCGGTGCTGGCCCGGGGGATTGTGAACGGGCTGGCCCATGTCGATGCCGATACCCTTGACTACCGGCAGGCGGTGAATCTGCTGGACGAGGCCGCCCGGCTTGCCTCCGCCGCCGAAGCCCTCAAAGCAAAAGCCGTCTCGAGGGTGTGTGCCACCGCCGGCGACCGGGTCGATGAGGAAGATGTGTTGCCGCCGGCCGGCCCCGATGCCGACCGGTTGGCGTCGATGGTCGCCGAGTCGGAGATCGGCACCGTGCTGGATTTATCGAAGCGGGCGACGGACAAACTCATCGGGCACAGCAATCTACTCACGACCGGCCTGCCGGCCACCCTGGACGCCCTGGC
This sequence comes from Arthrobacter castelli DSM 16402, assembly GCF_000430705.1. Classification (GTDB taxonomy): domain Bacteria; phylum Actinomycetota; class Actinomycetes; order Actinomycetales; family Micrococcaceae; genus Arthrobacter_C; species Arthrobacter_C castelli. The sequence goes on along the minus strand of NZ_AUMN01000006.1, from coordinate 114,219 downwards.
TCAAGGGGCGTTGCATCCGCAGCAGGCCGAGGTGATTGCGGATCAGTGCGGCAGCCTCCCGCCGGAGGCGTATGCGGAGTTTGAAACTGAGATGGTGGGGTTCGCTCCGGGGCGGGCGAAGCATTTGGTGGCGGCGAAAGCGCGTCGGGTGCGGGAGCGTTCGCACCCGGAGACGATCAAGCGCCGCAAGGAGAAAGCAGCCTCCGACCGGACGGTCATTATGGAGCCGGTCGAGGACGGCATGAGCTGGCTAAGCCTGTACCTGCCGGCCGAGGCCGCGGTGGCGGCGTTCAACCGGCTGACGTCCCTGGCCCGGTCGCTGCAGGGACCCGACGAACCACGTAACCTGGCCCAGTTGCGGGCCGATGTGGCTGCGGACCTGCTCCATACCGGCACCGGCACCGGACAACCACCGGCGGCACTGACCGGCAGCGCCAATGATGCCTTCTACGGTTCGCGGCCGCCACCCGGGACCCCGACCGGGCCCGCAGCCCCCGAAACCGCCGGAACAGCCGGATCGGCGGGAATCGCCGCAGATCCTCCCGTAGCCGGAGCTACCGGAGACACTCCTCCCGCCGCCGGTTCGGCCGGTGGCGCCGACCCCGGGGTGCCTGGTTCCGATGGTGATCCGCCTGGCGGTGGTCCACCTGGTTCGGGTCGGATCCCCAACTATGCCGGGATCAAAGCCGAAGTGACGGTGGTGGTGCCGGTGCTGACCCTGATGGGATTATCCGATGAGCCCGCCGATCTTGAAGGCTACGGTCCCGTCGACGAGGACACCGCCCGACAACTGGCCGCGAACGCTCCCTCGTTCAAACGATTACTGACCCATCCCGAGACCGGCGCGCCGTTATCGTATGGGCGGGACAGCTACGCGGTGCCCAAGGACCTGCAAAAAATGGTCCGGCTGCGGGACCGGACCTGTCGCGGATACGGGTGCAACAAGGCCGCACGCCACTGCGAAATCGACCACACGATCCCGTACCCGACAGGGCAGACCGAACTGACGAACCTCAAACCACTATGCAAACCCGGCCACGCCCTCAAAACCGCGGGACTGTGGTCCGATGTCCAGCATCGTGACGGGAGGGTGGATTGGACCTCACCGGCAGGCAGGGAATACACCAACACCCCCGACGGGGCACTACCCGAAATGCGACCCGTGCCCAACATCGCCACCCTGCTCGAAACAGCCAAAAGCCAGGCGAATCCACAAACGAGGCCGAGCAAGAAGCCGACCAAGCCGCCCAACGGCTCAAGCCGACGCGGCACCGCGCACGAAAAGCACGGCGCCGGACCCACACCGGTCCGGAAGGATCCATGGCAAATACCCAAAGCCAAGAAGGACGACACCGCCGGCAACGCGACGAACAGGAAACAATCACGAACACCAACCAACGACCCCGGCGACCCGGCACCCTTCTAAAATGTCGTTCGCCAGGGTAAGCCACTGAGGTTTCGGCCCAGTCACCTCTCAGGGCAATCGCACGCTCCAGCCGGACGCACCGGCCTTGCCCGCCGCGTCGCCTCAGCGGAATCGGGCCCACGACTCGTTCTCCACCGCAATCTGCAGGCGGTCCAAATGATGAGGCGGCAGGTCGGGAAGTTCGTCCATCCAAAACCATCCAACCTCGACGGACTCATCATCACCGACTTGTGCCCGCCCTCCCACGGCACGGCAACGGAAGGTCAACGACAGGAATTGCACCTTGTCTCCATTGCCAAATTCCACCGGCCGGTCTGCCCGGACATCAATCAGGGTTTCAACCTCCACAGAGACGCCGGTCTCCTCCAACACTTCCCGGGCCAAGCCTTGAGCAGGTTGTTCGCCGGGCTCCAGCATTCCGGAGATCAGCGTCCACTTCCCATTATCGGAGCGTTTTCCCAGCAATACCCGGCCGTCGGCGTCGAAAACCACTCCGATGGCTCCGGGCAGCCACAGCAGGTCATTGCCGATTTTCTGCCGTAGTTCCACCACAAAGTCGGGCGTTGGCATCAGGTCTCCGTCCTGCAGTTCATTGAAGGTTCGGGCTGGGAGTGAATTCCGGAACCGGGAACAACAGCATGACCAGCCCGGCCCCGACAATCATGAAGGGGCCGAAGGGGATCCGGGTCGCGGCCGTGCCCTTTCTGGTCAGGATCAGCGCTCCCGCAGCAAGGCCGGCGAGTACAAAGGTGGAGGCACTGCCCAACAACGCATGCCCCCAGCTCAAGTACCCCATGTATATCCCCAACAGGCCGGCGAGCTTCACATCCCCATACCCCATTCCTGGTGGATACACCCAGCGGAGAATGTAGTAGAAAAACCACAACGCCCCGCCGGCCAGGAACATCCGAAGCAGGCCCCACCAATCACCCGTGATCAGGCTGGTGGCGCCCAACAGCACACTGGACACCGCATAGGCCGGCAAAATGATCCGGTTCGGCAGCCGGTGTTCCCGCAGGTCGAGCTGGGTCAACCGCACTGCAATTGCGATGAAGTAGACGACGGCCAGCAGCACCAATATGAATCCGGCGATGCTGTTCTGCCACAGGTCAGAGAGCCGCCAGATCATTCTCCGAGACTACTTCATCGCCGGTGCCTAAATCTCAGCACCCTCCAGCAATTCAGTGACCAACGCGGCAATGGGCGAGCGCTCCGATCGGCTCAGCGTGATGTGTCCGAACAGTGGGTGGCCCTTCAGGGTTTCGACGACGGCGGCCACGCCATCGTGCCGTCCCACCCTCAGGTTGTCGCGCTGCGCCACGTCGTGCGTCAGCACCACCTTGGAGTTCTGTCCCACCCGGGACAGCACAGTCAGCAGCACGTTCTTCTCCAAGGCCTGGGCTTCGTCGACAATCACGAACGAGTCGTGCAGTGAACGTCCACGGATGTGCGTCAGGGGCAACACCTCGAGCATGCCCCGGTCTATCACTTCCTCCACAACCTCCGGGGAAACCAATGCTCCCAAGGTGTCGAAGACAGCCTGCGCCCACGGATTCATTTTCTCCGACTCCGACCCCGGCAGATAGCCGAGTTCCTGCCCTCCAACCGCATACAGCGGGCGGAACACCACGACTTTGCGGTGCTCGGAGCGTTCCAGCACAGCTTCAAGGCCGGCGCACATCGCCAGCGCGGATTTCCCGGTGCCGGCCCGGCCGCCCAGCGAGACGATGCCGACGTCGGGATCTGTCAGCATGTCGATAGCCAGCCTTTGCTCCGCGGACCGGCCGTGCAGGCCGAATACGTCACGGTCGCCTTTGACCAGTCGCACCTGTTTGTCGGCCCCGACGCGGCCGAGCGCCGAGCCGCGGCTGGAAAGCAGGATCAGACTGGTGTTGGCCGGCATTTCGGCAGCTTCGGGGATGAACACCGGCTGATGCTGATACAGGCTGTTGACGTCGTCGTCGACCACGTCCAACTCCGCCATGCCGGTCCACCCTGTTTCCTTGGATTGCTCATGCCGGTATTCGTCGGCCTCCAGACCAATCGCTGATGCCTTGACCCGCATCGGCAGGTCTTTGGAAACGATTGTGACGTCGTGACCTTCATCAGCCAGGTTCTGGGCCACGGCCAGGATGCGGGTGTCGTTATCCCCCAGCCGGAACCCGGCCGGCAGCACCTCGGATGAGATGTGGTTGAGTTCGACCCGCAACGAACCGCCCTCGCCTCCCAGGGGGATGCTCTGGCTCAGCGCACCATGTTCGATGCGCAGCTCATCGAGCAATCGGAGCGCCTTCCTGGCGAAATATCCCAATTCCGAATCATGGCGTTTGCTCTCCAACTCAGTGATGACGACGACGGGCAGGACCACCGCGTGCTCGGCGAACCGCATGATCGCACGCGGATCGGAGAGCAATACGGAAGTGTCAAGGACGTACGTCTTAGCGGGTGCAGACACAGAAAAACCGGCCGCGGCATCGGATCGAATTGATTCCTCTGCCTGGCCGGTTGTGATGGTGCTGGTCTGAGTGCCGTTTCGCTGTGAAATTTCAGTTGCCACGTCGACTCCAGTCCCGGACGTCAACGCCCGGACTCCATAGTGGGTGATGGCGGTGCGGCCATGAGGCCGGACACGGCCCCCTCCCGGTGAACGCTGGCGTGCGCATTCTCCTGTGGCCTCCCGATCAATCTGCATTGTTGCTGACTGACACTTCTGACATTACGCGCGGCGCACGACGGCGCAGCTCATTTCGCGCATGTGTCGAAGTAAATTCGCGGCAAAGGTTAAGTGCAGTGCCGGTAACGCTGCGGGTGGCGGGTAATCTGCCGGTTGCCGCCCCGGCTGTTTCAGCCGCCGAACCGGCGCTGCCGGCGGGCAAAATCACGCAGCGCGCGCAGGAAATCGGTGCGACGGAAATCCGGCCACAGTGCCTCGCAGAAATAGAATTCGCTGTAGGCGCTTTGCCACATCAGGAACCCGGAGAGCCGTTGCTCCCCCGAGGTCCGGATGACCAGGTCCGGATCGGGCTGGCCGCGGGTGTACAGATGCTCGGAGATGTTCTCCACCGACAGTTCATCTGCCAGCTGGCGCAACGGCGTTCCATTGGCGTCAGCATCGCGCAGCAGTTCCCTGACGGCGTCGACGATCTCACGGCGGCCGCCATAGCCGACGGCCACGTTCACATGCAGGCCGGTGGCAGATGCCGTGCGTTCAGCCAGGGAACTGAGTCGCTCGGCCAGATACTCGGGCAACACCTCCGGAGCCCCCACCGGGTGGACGCGGACATTGTCTTCTCCGCCGATTCGGTCCAGAGTGTCGGCGATGATACCCATCAGCTGGTCCAGTTCCTCCGCGGAACGGTTCATGTTGTCGGTGGAGAGCATATAGAGCGTGACAACTCTGACGCCGAGATCATCGCACCAGCCCAGGAATTCGTGGATCTTCTCCGCGCCGGCCTGGTGTCCATCGCGGGTGGGGGCTCCGGACAGCCTCGCCCAGCGCCGGTTCCCGTCCACCATCACACCGATATGGCCCGGAATCCTGTCTGCCTGCAACGACCGGACAAGCTTCTTCTCGTAAAGGCCATAGAGCAATCCAGGCAGTTTCACGTCGACCTTCACCTGGCTTTCTCCCGACGAAACGGGCTGGATGTTTTCAATTCCCACCGTACCGCCCGACGGCGTCATTCACTTGCTACCGTTGAGTAACTTACGGTGCCGTAAGTTAGGATTTTGCCATGACCCGCAACATCCGGCAGGACTCCGGAACGGCTTCTTCGACGGACGGCCCGATCGAGGACACTGTTGAAAAGGTTGCCGATGCCCTGCATATCAAGCCGAAGTGGCGCGGCTGGTTGCACGCCGGCGCCACTCCCCTGGCGATCGCGGCGGGTATCACCCTGGTGGCTGTTGCTCCCACTCCGGCGGGAAAAATCACCTGCGCGATCTACGCGTTCACCGGTATCATCCTGTTCGGAGTCAGCGCGGTCTATCACCGTGGCAACTGGTCGCCGAAGCCAAAGCTGATCCTCAAGCACCTCGATCATTCAAACATCATGCTGCTGATCGCGGGAACGTACACGCCGCTGGCTTGGGCGTTGCTGCCGCATGACGCGGCCACGTTGCTATTGTGGCTGGTCTGGAGCGGCGCAGTGCTGGGTGTGCTCTTCAGGGTGTTTTGGATCCACGCCCCGCGCTGGGTATACGTCCCCGCATATATTGCGCTGGGCCTCGGGGCGCTGTTCTACCTTCCCGACTTCTTCGCGGCTCATCTCCCGGCTGCCGTGCTGATCTGCGTGGGCGGTGCGTTGTATATCGCTGGAGCGGTGTTCTACGCGCTGAAGAAGCCGAACTTCAGTGTCGAATGGTTCGGGTTCCATGAACTGTTCCACGCATTCACCGTCGCCGCTTTCGCCGCGCATTTCAGCGCGATCATGATGGCCGTGCTCAGCGTCGGCGGCTGAAGGGTGCAGAGAGACGGGGTTGCGGCCGGCCAGGTTGCCGACGTCGACCTCCGCGGGTGCCCAGCGTCAGCGGCCGCAGGTCAAAGTTCCAGCTGTTCGCGCAACTGCCCCACCGTGTCAGCGGGCAACCGGCAGAGCATATCGCGGCACACATACGCCCGTGCGCGGCCATCCGGTCCCGCCGGCCGGTCAACCAACAGCGGTACCGGCGTCTCGCCGGCTTTTTCCACCGCCAGCGCCAACCCGGGCGACGGGCACTCCCAGGCTGTGCGGATCATCTCCTGCCGCTCGTCGCTTTCCGTCCCGGTGATGGCAATCTGCACTGGTCCGGCTCCGGCTGCTTCCAACGCCGCCAAGGCCGAACCCACCGCCCGCGGCGCCTTGCCTGCCAACCGTCCGGCATACCGCAGCAGGTCTGTGGCCAGCGTCCGATTCGGCGCCGAACCACTGTAGGCGGACTCGGTCAGCAGGGCTTGTGCGAACGCAGCAGTTCCTGACGGGGCCACGTTGTCCACGGGGTCGACGGCGGCAGTGCCGCCCTGGGCGTTACGCAGCCGGGGTGATTCGGAGCTGCTGTCCTGCAGCTGCCCGTCGACGAGGAACCGGCCCGCGGTGGTGGACAGCAGACGCGACGCCAGATCGAACCAGCGATGTTCTCCGGTGGCCGCGTAAAGCGCCAGGAACCCTTCGGCGCAAAATGCGTGGTCCTCAAGCAGTCCGGCGATGCCCCCGGCCCGCCCCCGATGCGACACCCGAAACAGGGATCCGTCGTCGTCCATATGAACCTCGGCCAGATAGACCGCGGTGCGCCGCGCCGCCGCGACCAACTCCGGGCGGTCAAGGATTGCCCCCGCCTCCGCCAGCGCAGCAACGGCCAGTCCGTTCCACCCGGCCACCACCTTCTCGTCCCTGGCCGGCTGCACACGGTGCCGCCGGGCCTCCAGCAACTCCGGACGAACACGCTCCCACAGCCGGGCGTCGTCGCCGTCGGGCACAGTTCCCGGGTGCAGGGCCGAGCCCGTCGCGGTGACCGTCCCGGCTTCGGCAACGCCCATCAGATCGGCGACCTTGCCGCCGTCGTCATCGCCGAGCACATCGGCCAGCCCGGCGGGGCTCCAGATGTAGCTGCCCCCTTCCACATGTTCACCGCCAACGACGGTGTCCGCGTCCAGCGAGGACGCGAAGGCATCGCCGGGAAGGCTCAATTCCGAGAGCATCCACTCGGCCGTTTCGCCGGCGATACGCCCTGCCAACTGCCGGTGCGGGCCGGGCAGCCGGCTCCACCGTGCATAGAGACGCAGCAGCTGGACATTGTCGTACAGCATCTTCTCGAAGTGCGGAACCGACCATTTCCGGTCCACGGTGTACCTGGCGAACCCGCCGGCCAGCTGGTCATACAGGGCCGACGATGCCATCGCTTCGAGGATGCGGGAAGCAAGCCCGGCCGCGTCGGCCGCTGTGGAGGAAGTCCCGGCCGCATGGTTCAACAGGAAAGCCAGCACGGGCGACGGCGGGAATTTCGGCGCATTGCCGAAGCCGCCGTACTCGGGATCTTCGTCCCGCAGCAGTACCTGGACCGCTTCGGTTGCCGGGTCCTCACCCGGCTCCGGGAGCTGCACGGCGGGGCCGGTACTGTCAGCCGGGCCGGCGTCGCCGGCTGCATTCACCCGCCCCAGCAGGTTCCGGTTGAAGTCCAGCCCCTCAGCCAGTTTCCGCGCCAACTGATCCGCGCTGGATTCCACCTGCGTCCGGCGGTTGGTCCAGGCGTCCTGCACCGCTTCGAGCACTTGGCGGAATGACGCCATCCCCGGGGCAGGCTGCGGCGGAAAATAGGTACCTGTAAAGAACGCCCGGCCGTCCGGGGTGAGGAAGACGCTCATGGGCCAGCCGCCCTGCCCGGTCATCATTTGGGTGGCGTTCATATACGCGGCATCGACGTCGGGGCGCTCTTCCCGGTCGACCTTAATGCTGACGAAATTCGCATTGAGATAACGGGCCGTTTCCTCGTCTTCGAACGATTCGCCGGCCATCACGTGGCACCAGTGACAGGCCGCGTACCCGATAGAGAGGAAGACCGGCACGTCACGGGATTCCGCCTCCGCGAACGCGTCGTCGCCGAAGGCCCGCCAGTGCACAGGATTGTCGGCGTGCTGGCGCAGATACGCCGACGGTTCACCAGCCAATCTGTTACTCACGGCTCATCCCTTCCGGTCGGGTCCCGCCCCGTTGCTTGACTGAGTATGGGACTCATCATCGTGGTCAGGGCGTTCGGTTGAGCCGCCGTCGGTGCCAGCCGCCGGGCCGCCGGCGCCGGTGGTGATGCCGGCGCCGGTGTTGCTGCTGCCGTCGTCGTCGGTGCTGCCGCCGCCGGTGGTGCTGCCGCCGTCAGTGCCTCCGCCATCAGGGCTCTTGCCGCCAGGATTGCGCTCATCGTCGGCGCCGTCCGCGGCATCAGCATCGGCTTGCTCCGACCTCGCCTGAACCTGTTCGCGGTAGCGCACACGGCGAATGCGTTTGGTCATATCCCGAATCAGGAAGATGACAGCTATGACGACAAACAGCGTCGCCAGGAATCCGAGTGTCCCAGGGGTGACCATTTCCGGGTCCAGCCCTTCGCGCAGATCCTCCCCCGGGGACGGTTCGGCGGTGGCCATGGACACCAGGAGATTTTGCACTGTACTGCTTTCTATCGATGGGGCACGGCGTTGTCGGGCACTGGTTCTATCGTATGCCCACGAAGAAGTCGTTCTCCGGCAGTTGGGTCTTCACCTTTGATTCGATCAGCGTGTAATCCTCCCATGGCCACACCCGCCGCTGCATGTCGGCCGAAACAGCGAAGAAAAAGCTCCCGGGAGCAACTTGGGTCCGGTGTGCCAGCAGGGCCCGGTCACGATGTTCGAAGTAGTCGCCGCAATCGATCTGCGTGGTGGTTTGGTGTCCGCCCGGCGTAGCCTGGTGCCCCTCGGCGTCGGACTCGGACCAGGCTGCAATCCGCTCGGCATACGGCGACTGAAGTCCGGCCTCTTCCAAGGCGAAATGCAGGGCCCGGAACCGGTGCGGATTGAACGCACGGTCGTAATAGAGCTTCGCCGGTTCCCACGGTTCGCCAAGTCCCGGGTAGGCGTCCGGGCTTCCGGCAGCGTTGAAGGCTTCAACCGTCACTTTGTGGGCCATGATGTGATCCGGGTGGGGATAGCCGCCCTTTTCGTCGTAGCTGAGGATCACATGCGGCTTGAACTCCCGGACCAGCCGCACCAATGGTGCCGCCGCACGTTCCAGCGGCGCCACCGCGAACGAGCCTGCCGGCAGTTCCGGCAGCGGGTCTCCCTCGGGCAGGCCGGAGTCGGTGAAACCTATCCAACGGTGCTGGATGCCGAGCTCAGCCGCAGCGTTGGCCATCTCGAGGCGGCGCAGCCCGGGGAGGTCACGCAGGGCGTGCGCCTCGTCGGCGACAGCTTCGTTCAACACTGAACCGCGTTCTCCACCGGTGCAGGTCGCCACCATGACTTCGGCGCCGGCAGCCGCGTAGCTGGCCATCACCGCGGCACCCTTGCTCGATTCATCATCCGGATGTGCGTGCACCGCCAGCAATCGCAACCCGGTGTCCGGTCCGGACGCCGCGGACCGGGATTCTGCCGAAAGAGACAAAGGAATTTCCTCCTGAATATCCATGGGGATAAGACGCGGTAAACTGGGACCAATTCCCATACCGCAAAGAAATTACCCGTGAGCGCCACACACACTTCCTCCGAGCAATCCTCACCCTCAAGCCTAGCCAATCGCTACGGCTCGCCCAAGCGGCGGCTGTCGCGCCGGGCACGCTGGATCCTGATCGGCGCGGCTCTGGTCGTTGGGGCAGCCCTGATGGGCATCATCGCCATCACCTCCGCCAGTCCTCAAGTTACGTCCAAGAACGTCGGGTACAACATCGTCGACTCCACCTACGGCACCGTCGACTTCCGGGTGTCCAAGGAGCCGGAGACCACCGCCAAATGCGCGGTAAGGATACTGAACTCGAGTTTCGCCATCGTTGGATGGAAGGTGGTCACCATCGGCCCGACTGCCCCCTCCGAGGGCCCGAACGATGATCGCACCACCGTCGAAACCACCGGGCTGCGCACCGAATCGCTCGGCGTAAGCGGCGGCGTCGACACTTGCTGGGCCGTCGAATAACGGACGTCACACCCGACTGCGGGGGTCTTAAACCGGCACGTTGGTACGCTTTTGGCCGCTGGTGTTGGGTTTGGCGGGCAAAACTGACTAAAATAGCAGGTAATACGTTCCGCCCGCCGCGTCCGGCACTGCAAAGAATGTCGCAGCCAGGACAGACGGCGGGTGCTTTGCATTATGGGCCTTGAGCAGACAGGGCCGCTGAGCAGTCACCGCGCTGGACTGACACAGAACAGCGACGAGCAGTAACCGAAGGAGAAGTCGTGTCTACTACTGACGCATCCGTAGCCTGGCTCACCCAGGAGGCCCACGACCGGCTGAAGGCGGAGCTGGACCACCTGTCCGGCACCGGCCGCATTGAAGTCGTAAGGAAGATCGAAGAAGCCCGCTCCGAGGGAGACCTGAAGGAGAACGGCGGCTATCACGCCGCCAAGGAGGAGCAGGGCAAGATCGAGGCGCGCATCCGCCACCTGACCGATCTTCTCCGCAATGCGCACGTCGGCGAGTCCCCGGCAGATGACGGGATCGTGGAGGCAGGGATGCTCGTGGTGGCCAAGGTCGCCGGCGACGAGGAAAAGTTCGTGCTCGGCAGCCGCGAAATCGCCGGTGAAACCGACCTGCAGGTCTTCAGTGAAAAGTCGCCGCTCGGTGCTTCCATCCACGGCATGAAGGTCGGCGAGAAGGGCTCGTACCAGGCGCCGAACGGCAAGGACATTGAGGTGGAGATCGTCTCCGCCAAGCCATTCACCGGCTAGGAACCCTGTGCATTGAAGGGCTTCACACGGATGTCCGCGCTGGTGAAGGCGCTGTTCATCGCCTCCATAGTGTGCGGCGTGGTCACCATCGTGTTGATCATTATCGGCTTCAGCAATCCCTGGATGAACACTCGTCCGGGGATTGTTCCGGCCTTCATCTTCTTCACCTTCCTGTTGTGCTACCTGACGTATTTCGTGGGCGGTGGACGCGGTCGTTTCTGGCTCAGCGGACGACGGCGGGACTGGTCAAAGCGGGATAAGTAGGACGTGGTGAGCGCTGCCGGCGTGGCGTAGGTCGCGCCCGGCACGAGCGGCGTCCCGGGTGGGCACCGCCGTCATCGGCGCAATCTGTCACCTACCGCACAGTCGTTCACGAGACAGTCATCCATCACGAGACAGTCATCCACGCATTCTGCTCCGCTTTGGGACATTTGACCGGCGGCGCCGCCGGTCAAATGTCCCAAAGCGGAGGGAAGTCGGAAGATTCCGTAGAAATCCGGAGTCCAGTCCCGAAAATGCTGCGGTTTGGGATTCTCCATCCACCGCGCCGCGGATGGTGAGTCCCCGTTGGCAGCATTTCCGGTCGGAGCGGGCATTTCCGGTCGCAGGGGCCCAGACCGGGCATTCACCCGGTCGCAGCGGCCCAAGACCGGGGAATTCACATCACGGTTCAGTGCACGACGACGGGGTTGAACCCTTCCGCGCGCAGCCGCTCCAGTACCTGGTCCCAGTGGTCATGGCCCTTGGTCTCGATGTCCACGGTGATGGAAACATCCCCCATGCTGATCGAACCGCCGAGCCGGGTGTGGTCGACGCCCGTGACGTTGGCGTCGGTTTCGGCGATGATCCGGGAAATAGTTGCCAATGACCCGGGACGGTCGCCGAGCATCATTCGGATGGTCATGAACCGCCCGGCGGCCGACAGACCGCGCTGGATCACCTTCAACATCAGCATCGGGTCGATGTTGCCGCCGGAGAGCAGCGCCACCGTGGTGCCCGGATTTTCGATCTTGCCCTCCATCAGCGCGGCCACGCCCACCGCACCGGCGGGTTCAACCACCATCTTGGCCCGTTCCAGCAGGAAGATCAGCGCCCGGGCGAGCGCGTCCTCGCTGACGGTGACGACGTCGTCGACCATTTCCTTAATGATGGTGAACGGCAGCTGGCCGGGACGCCCCACTGCAATCCCGTCGGCCATCGTTGAGACTCTTTGCAACGGAACCAGCGCATCGGCGGCCAGCGACGGCGGGTAGGCGGCGGCGTTCTCCGCCTGCACGCCGATGATGTTGATATGCCTGCCCAGTTCGGCGGCCTTTTCCTTGACGGCGACGGCGGTTCCGGCCATCAGTCCCCCGCCGCCGACGCCCATCAGGATGGTGTCCACGTGCGGGACCTGCTCGAGGATCTCCAGCCCGATGGTGCCCTGCCCGGCGACGACGTCGACGTTGTCGAAGGGGTGCACAAACACCGATCCGGTGTCGTCGGCATAGCGCTGCGCCTCCGCGAGCGCTTCATCGACGGTGTGGCCGTGCAGGATGACCTCGGCTCCATGGCCGCGCGTGGCCGCGAGTTTAGGCAGCGCGACACCAACGGGCATGAAGATTCTGGCCTTGATGCCGAGCTTGCTGGCAGCCACCGCCACGCCTTGAGCATGATTACCGGCCGACGCCGCCACCACGCCGCGCGCCCGCTCCTCCGCCCTCAGCCGCGCCATCCGGACATAAGCTCCCCGGACCTTGAAGGAGCCGGCCCGCTGCAGGTTTTCGCATTTGAAGTACACTTCGGAGCCGGTCTGCCGGCCCAGCGCCCTCGAGCTCTCGATCGGCGTCAGCTCGGTGACCCCCTCGAGCAGATCCCGAGCCGCTTCCACGTCTTTCAGGGTCACCGGCAAGCCGCCTGTGTCAGTCACCTCAATGCCTCTTTCCTGCTGGGATCACAATGCAATTCGCTGTCCGTCGGGATTGGCTGGCCCAAAGGCCCGCATCGGCATCAGCCAAGATCCGCGCTGATTCCCCAGGCGGCGCGGAACATCCCGCCCGGTTCCAGCCAGCGCAACCCGTCGCCGGAGTTGAAGGCGTCTGCCGGGGCCGTCATCGGTTCCATGGCCACCGCCTTGGCCCGGCCCGGGAACTGGTCGGTGACGAAAACCTGGGTATAGGCGAACTCCTCGTCCATCCACAGGGTAACGGTGCGCCCGTCGTCCGCGGAAAGCGTGTGACTGCAGCGTCCGTCGTCGAAGGCCAGATCCGTGAAGCAGGTATCCAGGTCAAGGTCGGCAACCTTGCGGCCTTCGCGCAGGTCGAAACTGCCGGCAACCGGCTCCGTTCCGGTGGGGATCAACCGGTCGTTGGTCGCCAACCGCGTGCCGGCGTTAATCGTGAGAGTCAGTTCCTCGGAGGGGATGTCGCCGATCCGCAGATACGGGTGAGCGCCCACGGCGAAAGGGATGTCGACGCCGGACCGGTTGACCAGCTGCTGTGTGACCGTCAACGCCTGGTCGCCGTCGAGTTCATATGTTGCCTGGTGCTCGGCGTGGAACGGATATCCGTGCTGCGGGAAAATCGTCGCCGCCAGCACTACCTTGCTCCGGGCGTGCTCCACCAGCTGGTACCCGGCATTGCGCAGCAACCCGTGGATGGCGTTGTTCCGGTCGACTTCGGTGATGTCGAGTTGCTGTTGCCGTCCTTCGAACGTCCACTGCCCGTCCGCGACGCGATTGGGCCACGGAGCGAGCAGAATGCCCGCGCCCGCGGGAGGAACGCTGTCGTCAGGATAAGTCTCGGTCAGCTCAACACCGCCGCGCCGAAATGACCGCAGGGACCCAGCCAATTCGGCAACCGTCACCCGGGCATCGCCGCGGCTGATCTGATACTGCGCGCCGGTGGCCGGCCACAGGTGCTGGTTCGTATGATCGGCCATGACACTACGGTACCGCTGAAGGGACGACGGCGGCTCATCGACTTTGGTCTATGACATCCGCGGTGCCGCCGACATCCGCGGGGCAGTGACATCCGCGGTGCCGCCGACATCCGCGGGGCAGTGACATCCGCGGTGCCGCCGCGATGCCGTCCCTTCGATCCTCACCTCCCGCGGGACGGCTTCCGTGTTAGAATTTGTTTGTTTTCTATCGCTTTTGTTCCACTAGGTCCGCCGGTGGCTCTGCCATGGGGGAAGGAGGTGCCATGCTCGTCCCCGAGCGTCACCGTTACATCCTGCGTGAACTGGAGCAACGCGAGGCTGTCAGGGTAGGCGAACTTGCCGCCGCTATGGCCGTGTCCGAGATGACCGTGCGCCGCGACATCGAGACGTTGCACGTGGCCGGTTCGCTGCGGAAGGTCCATGGTGGGGCCGTCCGCATTCAGCCGCTTGCCGCCGTCGAACCCGGTTTCCAACTCAATCTTGACCGGGAAACTGAAGCCAAGACCGCCATCGCCGGCGCCGCTGCGAGGCTGGTGGCGGACGGGATGACTGTCTCGCTGACCGGGGGCAGCACCACCTACCGGCTCGCGGCCCGACTGACCGGGGTGGAAAACCTCACCGTGGTAACCAATTCGATCAAGGTGGCCGACGTGCTGCACACCGACTCCTCCGCCACTGTCATCCTCACCGGCGGGGAACGCACTCCTTCCGAGGCGCTGGTGGGCCCCGTTGCCACCGCGGCGATCAGTAACCTGCACGTGGACCTGTGCTTCATGGGCGTGCATGGCCTCGACGTCGAACATGGCCTGTCCACCCCGAATGTGCACGAAGCCGAAACGAACCGCGCCTTCGCCGCCTCGGCCGCTGAGCTGGTGGTGCTGGCCGACCACACCAAATTCGGCGTCACGGCCCTGGCGGGCATCGTGCCGCTGCACGACGTCGGGACCCTGGTGACCGACCACCTCCCCACCGGCGCCGCCGCTGAGAACTACTCGCACGGCGTCGGACGCGTTGTGACCACCACCGGAGCCGGCACAGCTGAACACGGAACGGAGACCGCATGACGATTGTGACCCCCACCCGGCTGGCCGACGGCCGGGAACTGATCTACTTCGACGAGGCACAGCAGACGGCGGATCTGCACCGCACCGGCGAACTGGTCCGCGACCGGCGCCCCCTCGACGCGCGGGGCTGCACCGGCGAACTGCGCTACGACGCGCTGAACGACGACTGGGTGGCGATCGCCGCGCACCGGCAGACCAGGACGTACCTGCCTCCGGCGGACCAGTGCCCGCTGTGCCCGACGACTCAGGCCAACCCGTCGGAGATCCCAGCGGCTGAATACGACGTCGCGGTTTTCGAGAACCGATTCCCCTCGTTCGGTCCGGGCACCGGCGCTGTTCCCGGCACCGGCGCTGGCACAGGCGATCCGCAGTGGGGCATCGCCGCGCCGTCGTTCGGTCGCTGCGAAGTCGTCGCGTTCACCAGCGAGCACACCGGTTCCTTCTCCGACCTGTCGCCGCAACGAGCGCTGACCGTCATCGACACCTGGGCACACCGCACCGCAGAACTGTCCGCGCTGGACGGCGTGAAGCAGGTCTTCCCCTTCGAGAACCGGGGCTCGGAAATCGGCGTCACCCTGCACCACCCCCATGGACAGATTTACGCCTACCCGTACATCCCGGCGAAGTCCGCGGTGATGGCCGCGGCCGCGCACCGGCACTTTGAGGCTTCCGGCGGCACCAGCACGCTGACCGGCTCCATCCTGGGCAAAGAGCAGGAAGACGGATCGCGGATGGTGCTGCGCAGCGACCACTTCAGCGCCTACGTCCCGTTTGCCGCCCGCTGGCCGGTCGAAGTGCATCTGGTCCCCCACCGGCACGTGCCCGACTTCGCCGCGCTCACCGGAGCCGAGCGGGAGGAACTGGCCGGTGTCTACCTGGATCTGCTGTCGCGGTTCGACAGGCTGTACGGCACCCCGATGCCCTACATCGCCGCCTGGCACCAGGCGCCGTTGCAGCCGGGATTGCGTGAGGCCTCGCGGCTCCACCTGCAGCTGACCTCACCGCGGCGGGCGGCGGACAAGCTGAAGTTCCTGGCCGGGTCGGAAGCGGCGATGGGTGCCTTCATCAACGACACCACGCCAGAAGATGTGGCCCGGCGACTGCGGGAGGTGGCCGAATGAGCACGGCAAGCCCGACGGCGGGAGCGGCCACATTGGCCGAACGGTTCACCAGCGCCTTCGGGCACCCGCCGGAAGGCATCTGGTCCGCGCCCGGACGAGTGAACCTGATCGGCGAGCACACCGATTACAACGAGGGTTTCGTGCTGCCATTCGCCATCGACCGCTCCACCCGGGTCGCGGTGCGGCGCCGGGCGGACGGCCGTGTCCGGGTGCTGTCCGGATTCGATTCCGATGGCGCTGTCACGGCCGACGTCGGCGGGCTGGCCCCGGGGTCGGTCAGCGGTTGGTCGGCCTATCCGTTGGGCGTGGTGTGGTCGATGCGCGAAGCATCGGTGGACGTGCCCGGCATGGACATGCTGTTCGACTCGGATGTGCCGGTCGGTGCGGGCTTGTCGTCGTCGGCAGCCATTGAGTGCGCCGCTGCGGTGGCGGTCAACGAACTGGCCGCAGCGGGACTGTCGGCCGCCGAACTCGTATTGATCGGCCAGCGCGCGGAGAACGACGTCGTCGGCGCCCCCACGGGGATCATGGACCAGTCCGCCTCGCTGCTCGGCGCGGCAGGATCGGCGGTGTTCCTGGACTGCCAGTCGCAGCACTCCGAACTCGTCCCGCTCGATCTGGCCGGCACCGGGCTGGTGGCGCAGATTATCGACACCAAGGTTTCGCACTCGCACGCCACCGGCGGATATGCGGACCGGCGCGCCTCCTGCGAGCGGGGCGCTGCCGCGCTTGGACTTTCTTCGCTGCGCGGATTGGCCCCGTCCGGCCTGCCGCAAGCCAGGGAGCTGCTGGACGAGGAGACCTTCCGCCGGGTCCGGCATGTCGTCACCGAAAACGAGCGGGTCCGGCGCACCTGCCAGGTCCTTGCCGCCGAAGGACCGGCGGCCATCGGGGAGCTGCTCGATTCCAGCCATGTGTCCATGCGGGACGACTTCGAGATCTCCTGCCCGGAACTGGACCTGGCGGTGGAAACCGCCCGCGAGCACGGGGCCATCGGAGCGCGGATGACCGGCGGCGGCTTCGGCGGCTCGGCCATCGCCCTGACGCCGGTGGACCGCGCGCAGCAGGTCAGCGACGCGGTCGCCGCTGCGTTCGCCGGTGCCTCGTTCACTGCGCCGGATGTATTCGCCGTCCAGCCCGCGGCCGGCGCCCGCCGCATCGACTGAACCACCCGGTGGTCGACCAAGGGAGCGCCAGCGACCGCGTGGAGACCCCGCACCGAGACCCGCACCGAGACCCCGTGAAAAACCCGGCTTCAGGGTCGACAATAGAGCCATGAGCAACGACTTCCTGGAGACCATGGCCGCCCGCCGCTCCTCGTCGTCGGTCACGGAACAGGCGCCCGACGACGACGAGCTCGCCCGGCTACTGGCCGCCGTCGTACCGGTCGCCGACCATAAGGGCCTGCGGCCGTGGCGGCTGGTGGTCCACCGTGGCGATGAGCGCCTCCGGGTCGGTGATGCGCTGGCCCGCGGCGACCTGGGCAAACGCCATGAGCAGGATCCCAAGGCGGTGGCAAAGCTGAGAAAGAAGACCACCCGGGCGCCGCTGCTGCTGGCCGTTATCGCCGAACGCCGCAGTTCCAGCCTGCCCAAATGGGAGCAGGAGGCGGTGGCCTCGGGCGCGGCACATCTGCTGGAGCTGGCATTGTTCGCCGCCGGGTGGGGCGTGATGTGGCGGACCGGATCGGGCACGGACACCAAAGCGGTGAGGAGGCTGTATGGCCTGCACAAGCGCGACCGGCTGCTCGGCTGGCTCTACGTCGGCGGCATCAAGCCCGGCTCATCTTCCAAGGCCAAGAAGCGTCCCGACCCGGACGAATTCCTCACCCGGCTGCCTCAGGAGTAACGTCGGTCACGACGGCCGTGTTTAGTTGACGAGGATGACGCGCGTGGCCGGGATGACGCGCTTGACGTGCATGCGGAAGGAACAGCAATGGCAGAGGCAGTAATCGTATCGGCAGCGCGCAGCGGCATAGGTCGGGCGTTCAAGGGCTCCTTGGCAGGCGAACGCCCCGATGACCTGGCGGCGGCAATGATCGGTTCGGCGCTGGACAAGGTGCCGGAACTCGACCGCGGCCGCCTCGACGACATCTACCTGGGCTGTGCCGAACCCAGCGGCGAAGCCGGATCCAACATGGCCAGGGTCGCGTCAGTGCTGGCCGGGATGGACGGTGTCCCCGCCGCCACCGTCAACCGGTTCTGCGCCTCCAGCATCCAGACCCTGCGGATGGCCCACCATGCCATCGCAGCGGGTGAGGGCAGTGCGTTTGTCTCCGCCGGCGTCGAATCCGTCTCCAGATACCAGAACTGGGCCGGCGCGGGAGAGACCGACGCATCCAACCACAATCCGAAGTTCGCCGACGCGGAAGCACGCACCAAGGCCCAGGCGAAGAGCAACACCCGGTGGAGCGACCCCCGCAGCGACGGTGCGCTGCCCGACATTTACACATCTATGGGACAGACCGCAGAGAATGTCGCCACCTCGCTGGGCATCAGCCGCGCGGAGCAGGACGAGTGGGGCGTGCTCAGCCAGAACCGTGCCGAGGCGGCGATCAAGAACGGGTTCTACGCACGGGAGATCACCCCCTACACGCTGGCGGACGGTTCCGTCTTCGACAAGGATGATTCACCGCGGGCCGGCGTCACGATGGACGCGGTCAGCCAGCTCTCTCCCGTGTTCCGCGAGGACGGAACCGTCACCGCGGGCAATGCCTGCCCGCTCAATGACGGCGCCGCCGCCATGGTCGTAATGAGCGATCAGCGGGCCGCCGAACTCGGCCTGACGCCGCTGGCACGGATCGTCTCCACCTCGGTGAGCGCGTTGTCGCCCGAGATCATGGGGCTTGGCCCGATTGAGGCGACCCGGAAGGCGCTGGCCCGGGCCGGAATGTCCATCGGCGATATCGACCTCGTCGAGCTCAACGAAGCCTTCGCCGTGCAGGTGGTCGCAAGTGCCCGGGAGCTGGGAATCGACCACGACAAGCTCAACGTGCACGGCGGCGCAATTGCCCTGGGGCATCCGTTCGGCATGACCGGCGTGCGGATGACCACCACATTGCTCAATGGGCTGACGACGACCGATGGAAACCTGGGGTTGGCCACGTTGTGTGTCGGCGGTGGCCAGGGTATGGCGCTTATAGTGGAGCGGCTCAGCTGAGGTGGCGGCTCAGCTGAGGCGGGCTTAAATGCTGATGGCTCCTGCGCACAGGAGCCATCAGCATGTTGTCGCACCCGGTCAGGCGATGGAGAGCCGGCCGGGCGTGAGGTGTTTAGTCGCTGCCGCGGAGGATGGCCAGCAGCCGCAGGATCTCCACGTAGAGCCAGACCAGTGTGACCGTCAGTCCGAAGGCGGCGGTCCAGGAATACTTCTGCGGGACGCCGTTGCGGACGCCCTGCTCGATCGCGGTGAAGTCGATAATCAGGGAGAAAGCCGCCAGCCCGATGGCGAGGATGCCTATGAAGACCCCCAGCGGAATGCCGAAGATTTCCACGTCGGTGCGAAGCCCCCAGGCAGATTCGGTGGCGCCGAACATCATCATGCCGACGTTAATCAGCGAGAACAACGCATAGGCCGAAATGGCGATCATGAAGAACTTCATCGCCTTCGGTGAGGCGCGGACCTTGCCGCTCTTGAACAGCGCGAAGGTTACGCCGAAGACCACCAAGGTGCCCAGCACTGCCTGGAACACGATCCCCGGATAGATTGATTCGAGGATGCCGGACAGGCCGCCGACGAACATGCCCTCGAGCACCGCGTAGCCGATGATCAGGGCCGGGGACGGTTCCTTCTTGAACGCGTTGACCAGGCCGAGGACCAGGCCGCCGATCAGGCCGATCCACATCAGGATCGGGAACATGGCACCGACGATGGCGCCGCCGACCAGCACGGCCAGGCAGCCGATGGTCTTGATGATGACGTCGTCGTAGGTCATCCGGCCGGTCTTCACCGGGCCAGCTGATGGCTGGTTGTAGAGCTCCTGCAGCTGCTCGCTGGAAAGCTGGGTCTGGTTAGCCATCGTTGCCGAGCCCGTGCTTGCCCGGCCTGCAGGCTGGCTTCGGAAACTCTTGTTGTTATTGAACACCGGGTTTCCACCGAATGCCATGAATTATCCTCCATCTCAGGGGCGTTGCGATGACTAGATCGTATCAGCCGCCATTACTGTTCCGAACCGGCACAGCGCTCAGGTCGCGCCGCGTACACCGTTCTTTCAGGTGAACGTATGAGACGGCGGTTTTGCTCCCGGATGCCGGAAGAAATTTACAGTGCCCCAGGTGGGAATCGAACCCACACTGAACGGATTTTAAGTCCGCCGCCTCTGCCGTTGGGCTACTGGGGCGCGAAGGCGAAAAGGAATACCTGCTAAAGCGTACTAGATGCCGGCGCTGCACGGCGCTGGAGTTTCACGTTACGGTGCCACTGCAGTGCAGGCTGGTACTGCAGCTTACGACGCCGCCGGCTACAGGTCGTTGAACGGGGCCGCGTAACGGAACGTACCCGACACCGGCGGTTCCGGCGGGCCAGCCGCCGGTGGCAAACCACGGCTGTGATCCGCTCCAGCGTCCCGTATGCCGACCCCAGTGCGGAGTACCGGCAACAGCAACGCCTGGAAATGGTCGCCCCATGCTGCCTCCGGTGGCTCAATGTCCAATTCCGACGCCGGGACGAATCCGAACCGGGGATAGTACTCAGTGCTCCCGAGCAGCATGATCGCCCGTTCCCCGCGCTTTACGGCCGCCAGGGACAGTTCCGGGATGTATTCATCGCAGTCGAAGAGCTGCTCATACAAGCCGACCTCGACCGGCACTTCGCCGGGCCGGTCGGCCACGGCGAAGGCAGCACCGGTGAGCGCGAGGATACCGGGACGGTCCCCCGCGGTCTCAGGTCGAATCAACAATGGAATCCGGGGTGGTGCCGGAATGCCCGGACCGGGTTACTTGGCCGACCCGCCGGATCCGGAACCAACTTCGGACTTCTCGCCCGGCTTCTTCGAACCTTGGCTGGACTGCGCCTTGTCGGCGCCGTCGTCCTTCTTCTTGGCAGGAGCGGCCGCGGCGTAGAAGGCCGCACGTGGGCGTTCCAGGTCTTCCAGCTGCGTGGTGTCGCGGCTGAGCACCAGGTTCCAGAACCAGCCGGAGAACACCCGCAGTTTCCGCTCCAGCGTAGGAATGGCCGTGCCGTGGTAAGCGCGGTGCATTAACCAGGCGGGCAGCCCGGAGAAGCCGAAGCCGAATACGTTGGCTACGCCTTTGCCCAGGCCGAATCCGGCCACGGCACCGAGGTTGGTGTGCTTGTAGTCGGTCACCTCTTGCCCCTCGCGGGCGGCCAGCAGGTTGGCTGCCAGGTGCTTCGCCTGGCGGACTGCATGCTGGGCGTTCGGTACGCAGTAGCCACCGACGCCGCCTCCGGACAGATCCGGGACAGCAGCGACGTCGCCTGCGGTCCAGGCATTGTCGACCGGACCATCGTCTCCGGTAATGCGCAGGTCGGCGCCGGACTTGATGCGGCCGCGATCGTCCACCGGGAAATCGCTCTCGGTTGCCAGCGGGTTGGCGCGCACACCGGCGGTCCAGATCAGCGTGTCTGCTTCGAATTCGGCGGCCGGGGACTTATCCGGCATGTTGATCAGCTTGAGCGTGCGGTCCTCGACACTGGCCAGCGAGGTATTGAGCATGACCTCGATGCCGCGCTCGCGCAGATGTTCCACCACGCCCTCGGCCTGCGCCTCGGTGACCTCGGGCATCACGCGGCCCATCGCCTCGACGAGGACGAAGCGGACGTCCTTCATGGTCATCCGGGGGTTGCGGCGGATGGCGGCACGGGCCAGGTCTTCGAGTTCGGCAATGGCCTCGATGCCGGCGAAGCCGCCCCCGACCAGCACGAACGTCAGGGCGCGACGGCGGACCGGGTCGTCCCCCTCGGCCGACCCTTCCTCGATCTTCTCCAGCACGCGGTTGCGCAGTGCCACGGCTTCTTCAATGGTCTTGAAGCCAATGCCGTGTTCAGCGAGTCCGGGAATCGGGAAGGTCTTGGTCACCGCGCCGGCGGACATGATGATGTCCTGGTACGGGATTTCGATGGTTTCCTCTTCCGAGAGCCGGACGAATGCCTTGCGGGCCTTGTGGTCGATGCTGACGACCTCGCCGTCGATCAGTTCGGTGTCCTTCAGGTGGCGGCGGTGCGACACCACCGCGTGCCTGGCCTCGATGTTGCCGCCTGCAACCTCCGGCAGGAACGGCTGGTACGTCATGTACGGCAAGGGGTCGACGACGGTCACGATGCCGCCGCTGGCCTTGATTTTCTTCTGCAGCCGCATGGCCGCATAGAAACCTACGTATCCGCCTCCAACGATAAGTACGCGCGGACGATCCTGAAGCTGTGGGTTCGATGCCATAGCTTCATGGTACAAGACTTTGTGAAAATCTTCACGAAAGGAGGTCGGGATTCTGTCCGGGGGCTTATTCGGGGCCGACTCCGGGGTCTTGTCCGGAGGCTTGTCCGGGGCCTTGTTGCGGACCTCGTCCAGCGGCCGCGTCACGGCGCCGCAGGTACACCACATGCCCCACTGCGGCGATGACGACGACGCCAATCAGCGCCGCGAACCCGATCACGATCGCACGCGGCAGGTCCTCATCCAGTCGGGCCGGTTCAATCGCAGCAGGGGCATCCGGTACGGGAATCGTCGGTGCTTGAGGGCCGGAGGTGGCCAGCGGAGCTTCCGACGGCACAGTGGACTGATCGGCAGGCCGGTGCAGCCGGACCCATTCAGCCAGCGTGGTGCCCAACGGGTTGCTTTGCACCTGGGGGACGTCGGCCGTCAGCGCCGCCTCGGCGTCCAGCAGCCCATAGCCATAGATCACGTCGTTGCCCGGCTGACCGGCGTCGTCGGCGGTGGCAATGATCCGTTTGATCACCTGGTTGGCGCTCATGTCCGGCCACTTGGACCGGATCAGCGCCGCAACGCCTGAAACGATCGGGGCCGCACCGGAGGTACCCGACCACAACGCATATCCCCCGCCGGGCAGTCCGCCGACCAAATCCTCCGCGGGGGCCGCCACGCCGATCGTGATGCCCTGGGACGAAGAATCCCAGCTGGCCTTCCGATTGCGGTCCACCCCGGCGACGGCGAGCACGCCGGGGATGGTCGCCGGAGCCCCGGCCTGTTCCATCCCGGCGCCCCGGTTGCCGGCCGCGGCGACAATCAGCACATCATTCTTTTCGGCGTAGAGGAACGCCTTGTCCCAGCTCCGCGGCCAGGACGTGGAGGTGCTTCCCAGCGACATATTGATGATGTCCGCACCGTGGTTCACGGCCCAACGCACGGCCTCGGGAATCTGCTGGTCAACGCTTTTCCCGGAAGGATTGGGCTTCTCCACACCCAGCCAGGCTGAGACGCTGAGGATCTTGGCCTGCGGCGCCACGCCAATGATGCCGTCGGGGCCGTTGCCGGGGCCTGTGTAGTCTGCTTCCGGGGACCCTGACTGCGGGGAACTCGTGCCGTCCTGGCCCCCGTCGTTGCCGTCGTTCGCGCCGTCGTTCGCGCCGTCGTTCGCCCCCTCGTCCTGCGACCCGGACGAATGGCCCCGTCCGGCCAGCAGGGTGGCCACCAGGGTGCCGTGCTCGGGCGAGTCGCCCAGCCCTTCCAGGCCTTGGGGATGACCGGATCCGGACACATCGGTCCCGCCTGCGATGGCCCCTTGCAGGTCCGGATGATCGCCGTCGATCCCGCTGTCGATCACTGCGACCTTGACCCCGGATCCCTTGGATTCGTCCCAGGCGTCGCGGATGCCGTATTCGTCGAGCCAGTACTGGCGCTCCCGGATCCCGTCCTCGGCCACCGCAGCGGGAGCAACGGCCAGGCCGCCGGCCAAGGCGCAGACGACGCCGGCAGTGGCAACCCGGACGGCCGCGCTACGGGACGGCCGGCGCTTCATGCAGCCCCGTTCGACGTCGCGTCGGCGGCACTGAGCGCAATGCCGTCGAGAATGTCGTGCTCACTGGCAATGGCGGTACGTACCTGCCCGTCCGTCATCGCCTGGAGTCGGCGCAGGATCCGTTCCCAGATCAGCGCACCGGAGCCGATCACGTCCACCCGGCCGGGGTGCATGTACGGCAAATCTGCCCGTTCGGAGCGCGGCATGTTCAGCAGCCCGGAAGCCACGCCTGCGATCCGGTCAATGTCCAGTTCGGCGGCGTGAATGGCGTTCCGGTCGTAGCTGTCCAGCCCGAGGGCATGAGCAGTCACTGTCGTGACAGATCCGGCAACTCCGACGACGGTGGCGGCCGAGTCCAGCGGAACCGTCTTTGCCACCTCGTCGATGACGGCGTCGACGTCGGCAACCGCCGCCCCGATCTGCTCCGAAGTGGGTGGATCGTCGTGCAGGTGCCGCTCGGTCAGCCGCACGCACCCGACGTCGACACTGGCCGCGGCGGTGACGCCGCCGCCGGCGCCGAGCACGAATTCGGTGCTTCCCCCGCCCAGGTCGATCACCAGCACGGGCTCCGCCCGGCCGGCCTCGAGCACACTGGCCGCGCCGGCGAAAGACAATGCCGCTTCCTCATCCCCGGTGATCACCTCGGGTTCGACTCCCAGCCGGGCGACGATACCGTCCACAAAGTCCTGGCGGTTTTCGGCGTCCCGGGTGGCCGACGTGGCGGCAAAGCGCAGCCGCCCGACCCCGTGTTCTTCGAGCAGCGCTCCGTATTCTTCGGCGGCGGCGAAGGTGCGCTCCAAGGACTCGGCGGCGAGCCGCCCGGTGGCGTCCACGCCCTGTCCGAGCCGCACCACCCGCATCATCCGCACCACATCAGTGAGCCGGCCGTCGTCGACGTCGGCTATCAGCAACCGGATGGAATTCGTTCCGCAATCGATGGCGCCAACGCGCATCAGGCATCCTTCCGTGGGCTATTGTCCCGCCGTGAGTTGTCGCCGGCCTGTTCCTGGGTCCGCACATGCCGGCTGAGGTCCTTGGACGGCACCGGCCCGGCCGTATCCCACGCCCCGTCGCAGTAACACCGGTCCCGGGTCCACCACGGTGCCAAGGGTTCCAACGCCTCGTCGCCCAGGGGATTGACGCCCGGACCGGCTGCCAGCGAGTGGGCCACCAGTGCGTGCAGGCATTTCACCCGTTCAGGCATGCCGCCGGCGGAGACGCCGGCGATTTCCGGCACCGCGCCCACCCCGCTGCGCCGGCCGATCTCGTCGCGGGTGGCCAGGTAGTGTTCGTGGGCTTGAACGTAACGTCCGGCCAGGTCCTCGTCGCGGGTGAGCCGTTCGCTCATTTCGCTCATCAGTCCCGATGCCTCCAGCCGTGACACGGCCGCCGTGACCACCGGATGGGTGAGGTAGAACGTCGTCGGGAACGGGATCCCCTTGCTCAGCCGTGGCGCCGTGGTGGCCACCAGCGGGTTGCCGCAGACACAGCGGGCACCGATTTCGACGACGTCGCGCACCGGGCGCCCCAGCTGCCGGCTGAGCGTGTCCAGGTCACCGTCCTGAACGGTTCGCCAGTGTTCGGTCAACGAGGTTCCTTCCCGCGCAGCCGGCAAGGTTCGCCGGCGGATTCAGTCAGTGGCTGAGCGTTTGATTGATTCGAAGAGCGCATCGACCCATGGATCGTCTTCGTCACCGGTCGGCGGCGACGGGGCCTGTTCGGGTTGCGTCGCCTCGTCTGCGCCCACCACCAAGTATCTCGTTTCACCGGGCATTACCAAAAACAGCCGCTTACGGGCCTGCTGCTTGATGTAAGCGGGGTCCTCCCAACGGGAGAGTTGAGTCTGCAGCCTGTCCTGCTCGGCCTGCTGGGCCGATATGTCCGACTGCAGCGCGTTGATCTCCATGCGCTGTTCCACATACGTCTGCACGGTGGGGGCGAGGATCACGACCATGGCGATGAGGACGACGGCGAGGGCGAGCAATCTGCCCGAAAACGACTTGGCCGGAACCGGCTCGCCACCGGCCGCGGAACCGGCGTCGCCCGCGGTGCCATTGCCCGTGCCGCTGCCTTCGGCCCCTGGTTCGTTCCTGTTCCAGCTGACCACCGGCTGGCGCACTGCGAACTTGGCGCTGTCGCGTTCGGAGGCCCGGCGGGCGGCGGCCGAGGACCGGGACTTCTTGCCGGACGGCGCCTTGCCGGACGGCGCCTTGGCTGCGGTGCCGGAGCCGGTGCCGGTGCCGCCGGCAGCGTCTTTTCGGTTGTTGTTGCCGGTCGCTTTGCCGCCGTCTTTTTCAGTCGCCTTGCTTGCCTCTCTGCCACCGTCTTTGCCACCCGAGCCGAAGTCGGGGTGCAGCACCTCCGCGGAAATGACGTCGTCGCCGGTCTCCACGCGGTTCTTCACGCGCGACTCGGCAGGACCCCTGGAACGATCACCGGCACCGTCGGCAACACCGCTGCCACCCGCCTGTCCGCCGGACGTGGACCGGGCGCTTTTTGCGGCCCGGGGCACATTGGGACGACGGGTGGACATCGTTCTCCTTGCGTTCGGCGTGTTCGCTGGCAGGGGGTCTGCCGGCTACCCTCCACGATAGCGAGCCGAACCCGCGACTACGCTGAGAAACGCGGGAAGGCGGACAATCCGGCATACCGCGCGGCGTCCATCAGCTCCTCTTCGATGCGCAGCAGATGATTGTACTTGGCCACCCGTTCCGACCGTGCCGGAGCACCGGTCTTGATTTGCCCGGCGTTGGTCGCCACGCAGATATCGGCAATCGTGGTGTCCTCGGTTTCGCCGGAGCGATGGGAGGTGATGGTGGTGAATCCGGCGCGCTGCGCCATCGAAATGGCATCCAGCGTCTCGGTCAGCGTGCCGATCTGATTGACCTTGACCAGCAGCGAGTTGGCGCTCTTGGAGTCGATCCCCCGCTTGAGCCGTTCCGGGTTGGTCACGAACAGGTCGTCGCCCACCAGCTGGGTCTTATCGCCCAAGGCTGCGGTCAGCGACGCCCAGCCGTCCCAGTCATCCTCGTCCAGCGGATCCTCGATGGAGACCAGCGGGTAATCCTTGACCAGCTCCTCATAATAGGCGGCCATTTCCTCCCACGTGCGGGACTTGCCCTCAAATTGGTAAGCGCCGTCGGAGTAGAACTCGCTGGAGGCGACATCGAGGGCGAAGGCGATGTCCTTGCCGGGGGTGTAGCCGGCGCGCTCGATTGCCGTGGTGATCAGGTCAAGGGCCTCACGGTTCGAAGACAGGTTGGGGGCGAAGCCGCCCTCGTCGCCCAGTCCGGTGGCCAACCCCTTTTCCTTCAGCACGGCCTTGAGGCTGTGGTAGGTCTCGACTCCCCAGCGCAGACCCTCGGAGTAGCTGGATGCCCCGTGGGGCACAATCATGAATTCCTGGATGTCGACGTCGGAGTCGGCATGCGAGCCACCGTTGAGGATGTTCATCAGCGGCACCGGCAGCAGGTGGGCGTTCGGTCCGCCGAGGTAGCGGTACAGCGGCAGGGCGGAGGATTCCGCGGCGGCGCGGGCGACGGCCAGCGAAACTCCGAGCATGGCGTTCGCACCCAGGTTGGACTTGTTCTCGGTCCCGTCCAGGTCGATCATGATCTGGTCAATGGTGCGCTGGTCCGCGGCGTCATAGCCCTGCAGTGCCGGGCCGATCTGGTCCATCACGGCTTCAACCGCCTGGGTCACGCCCTTGCCCAAGTAACGATGCTTGTCCCCGTCGCGGCGTTCCACGGCCTCGAACTGCCCGGTGGAGGCGCCGGAAGGGACGGCGGCGCGGCCGAACGTATCGTCGTCGAGCAGCACTTCGACTTCAACGGTGGGATTGCCCCTGGAATCCAGAATTTCGCGTGCATGGATGGCGTCAATAACGGCCATGAAGAAGCTCCTGTCCTATGGAAACGATTAACTGGTGCGCGTCGCGGGTTAATGATTGACTCCCAGCCTAGTTCAGTTTGACCCGCTATGGCGCGAATGACGACGCCGGCGGGGTTCGGGCATCCGGCGCCGTCACGACCGCCGCATCAAGCCGTCACTGTGTAGGGGACTGGCGAGGTGAGGACCTCGGCCCCGTCATCGGTGATGGCGATCGTGTGCTCGCTGTGCGCGGTGCGGCATCCGGTCGCGCTGCGCAGCGTCCACCCATCGGCGTCAACGACCAACCTGTCCGTGTCTGCCATGACCCAGGGCTCCAGGGCGAGCAGCAGGCCGGGTCGCAGCTTGTAGCCACGCCCGGGACGGCCGCTGTTCGCCACGTGGGGATCCTGATGCATGGTCGTCCCGATGCCGTGGCCCCCGAACTCCAGGTTGATCGGATACCCGGCGTCGGCGAGCACAGAGCCGATGGCGTGGGAGAGGTCGCCGACGCGAGCCCCTGGCCGCGCTGCGGCGATACCCGCGGCCAGCGCACGTTCGGTGGTCTCGATCATCTTCTGGTCTTCGGAGGAGCGGATCTGGCCGACGACGAAGCTGATGGCGGCGTCCGCGGCGACGCCCCTGAGCTTTACGGCGAGGTCAAGGGTGAGCAGGTCGCCGTCCGCCAGGCGGTAGTCGTGCGGCATTCCGTGGAGGACACCATCGTTGACGGCCGCGCAGATGTAGTGCCCGAACGGGCCGCGACCGAACGAGGGCGCGTAGTCGACGTAGCAGGACTCGGCACCGGCCTCGACGATCATCTCCTTGGCCCACCGGTCGATGTCGAGCAGGTTGGTGCCGGCCCGGGCGCGGTGCTTCACGGCGTGGAGGATGTCGCCGACGAGGCGTCCCGTGTCCCGGGCGCGGCCCAGCTGGGCTGGGCTGAGGATTTCGATCATGCCAATAACTATACCGGTCAGATCATCCCGGTATTAGAATCGTGTCATGGTCAGATTGCCGCTCACCCCTGAGGAGATCGAACGCGGGCAGCGCCTCGGTGCGGTGCTGCGGCTTGCCCGGCGGGAGCGTTCGATCCTCGAGGTCGCACTCGACGCCGGCGTGTCGCCGGAGACGCTGCGCAAGATCGAAACGGGCCGCGTGGCTACGCCGTCGTTCTCGACCATCGCGGCGGTCGCGACGGTCCTCGGCCTCTCCCTCGACGAGATGTGGGCACAGGTCGCCGCGCCCCGGGAGGACGTCTCCGGTGGTCGGATACCGGTGGAGCTGCCATCGCCACTCGCTCGATAAGATAAAACGACGCACAGTCCCCGACTCATGCAGTCCGGCGTTCCTGGAACCGGGCGACCGCGGAACGCAGGGCCCGTTCGGAGTCCATCCCGCTGGACGTGGCGTGGCGGACAATGTCCAGCAGGAAATCGCCCAGCTCGTCCTCGGTTGCCGGGGCGGCTGCGCTGCTGCCGGGTGCGGCGGGGCCGCCGGTGTGCGGGCCGGCCGGGTTGTCGACGCTGTCGCGGCCGGTTGCCCCGTCAGGTCCGTCAGGTCCGTCAGGTCCGGCAGCCTCGGCCCGCTTGAGTGTCTTGGTGGCAAGCGCCAGCGCCGGCAGCGACGCGGGGATGCCGTCGAATGCGGAGGTCCGCTCCGGCTTCTCCCGCTGCTTGACCTGGTGCCAGCGGTCAATAATCTCCTCCACCGTCGCCGGGAAAGTCTCCTGCAGCCGGCCGTCGGGGGTGAACACGTGCGGGTTGCGGCGGACCATTTTCTCCGTCAGCCCGTTGACCACATCCTCAATGCCGAACCGGCTTTCCTCCTCGGCCAGGCGGGCATGCAGCACGACCTGGAGCAGCACGTCCCCGAGCTCCCCGGCGAGCTCGGACGGCGGGTGGTCTTCCTCGACGGCTTCGACCAGCTCGTACGTCTCCTCGATCAGGTACTCAACGAGACTGGCGTGGGTCAGCGCCCCCATCCAGGGACAGTGTTCGCGCAGCTGGGCGATGACCTCGTTCAGCCGCGCGAAGCCGGTCTCCACGCTCTCGCTGGCGCTCGTTTGGTCGACCCACGCCACGCTCTCGCTGGCGCCCGTTTGGTCGACCCACGAGGCGTCTACTCCGTCGGATCTGTTCACCGCTCGTTCGCGAATCCCTCCACCACGTAGTCGGCCAGCGCTTCGCGCTCTTCCAGCGGCAGGAACGCGGCCTCGACGGCGTTGAGCATCAGCGTCTGCAGGTCATCCAGATCGTACTCGAAGGTGTCGACCAGCAGTTCCAGTTCGTCGCTGAGCGTCGCCCCGCTCATCAGCCGGTTGTCCGGGTTGATGCTGACGTTGAATCCGGTCTGGTACAGCAAGTCCACCGGGTGTTCGCTGAGTTGCTCGCCAAAGCCTGCCACCGCGCCGGTCTGCAGGTTCGACGACGGGCAGATTTCCAGCGGGATGCTGCGGTCGCGGACCCAGCAGGCCAGCCGGCCCAGGCTGACCAGTCCGACGTCGCCGTCGCCGTCATCATCGTTGGTGAATTCGACGTCGATGTCTTCGGCGATCCGAACCCCGTGTCCCAGCCTCAGCGTCCGGGCGCTGACCAGAGCGTCGGCGATGCTGTCCAGACCGGCGGCTTCACCGGCGTGGGCGGTAACGGGGAACTGGTTTTCGGCCAGATAGGTGAAGGCCTCGGCAAACCTCGACGGCGGGAAGCCGTCTTCCGCTCCGGCGATGTCGAACCCGACGGCGCCGGAGTCCCGGTGCCTCACGGCCAGCTCGGCGATTTCCATGCTGCGGTCGGCGTGCCGCATGGCGGTAATCAGCTGCCCCACCTGGATCTGCCGCCCGGTGGATTCCACCGTGTCAACTCCGGCCTCCAGCCCTTCCTGGACTGCTTCGACAGCCTCGTCGAGGCTCAGGCCCTGCTGCAGATGCTGTTCAGGTGCCCAGCGCACTTCACCGTAGATGACGCCGTCGTCGGCCAGGTCCTCCACGAATTCGGCGGCCACCCGGGCCAGTGCATCCCGGGTCTGCATCACGGCGACGGTGTGCTCGAATGTCTCAAGATAGCGGGGCAAGGATCCCGAATCGGCCGACTCGCGGAACCACTGCCCCAGTGCCACCGCGTCGGTGGAAGGCAGCTCGTGGCCAATGCGGGCGGCGAGTTCGATAATGGTTTGCGGACGCAGCCCGCCGTCGAGGTGGTCATGCAGGGACACCTTCGGCAGGGAGCGGACGTCGAAAGTCAGGTCGGATGCTGGCACGGCGTTCAAAACTGGTTCACTCACAGAAGACACTGTAGTACGTCACAACCGCGTCGGCTCCGACCAACGCTTCGCTGCCTCGGCTCGTGCCGCCCGGCGCGCCGTCAGCCTGCGGTTGATGAAGTCCACGATCAGCCCAAGGACCATCGCAATGCCCACCGCGAGCGCGACGCCAAGGAAAGGATTGTCCTGCACCCAGTGCCCGGCGAGGATGCCAATGCCCACCGAATACAACGCCCAGGAACAACCGGCGATCACCGATAACCAGAAGAACTGCACTCGGTGGAAGCCCGTCGCTCCGGCGGTCATATTCACAGCGGTCCGCCCCACCGGAATGTACCGCGCGGCCATGATCAGTATCGGGCCCCGCTTGTCCAGCTGGCTTCCCGCCCAGGAGAACGACTCGGCCACTTTCGGCCGCCGCATCCACCGGAACCGTCTGGTGCCGATGGACCGGCCGATCACGTAGGCGGTGTTGTCGCCAATGATAGCCCCGGCCGCAGCGAGGATTGTGATCACCCACAGGTTCGGCACGCCGGAGGTCATGGCCACTGCGGCCAGGGCGACGACGACGGTTTCGCTGGGAACAGGCGGGAAGAATGCGTCGACGATGCACAGCGCGAACAGCAGCAGGTATATCCAGCCGGAACCGGCCGCATCGAGGATCGTGTCATTGACCGCCTCGACCCATGCCGTGAATCCGTCGACAAATTCCATACCCGTGCCACCCCTTCGTTGTTCCCTCAGTTCAACGATCCCGTACAGCGCACACCGGCGGATATGGGGTGCTTCCCTGATTGGTCCCGCATTTATCAACGTACGGAACTTAGGTGGTGGCAGGCATCAACCCACCGGGGGCTTTAGCGGCGGCTTCCCTCATCCCCGGGGATGAGGAGGAACAGGCCTTGATCCCAGCGCAGGCGCCGGCGTCAGGCGATGCGGTCGATGATCAGCCGCTGGGCCGGGCGTGCACCTTCGGCGGCGATGACGACGGCGTCAGCCAGGGCCTCGCGGGCGCGGTCGAACCGGGACGCGTCGTCGGTCAACATAGTCATCAGCGGTTCACCCGAACGGACCACGGCACCGGGCTTGGCATGCATCCTCACGCCGGCGCCGGCCTGGACCTGGTCCTCCTTGCGCGCACGTCCGGCCCCCAGCCGCCAGGCAGCCACCCCGACGCTGAGCGCATCCAGCCCGACCAGCACGCCGTCGGCGGGGGCGTAGATCGTCTCCGATTCGCGGGCGACCGGCAGCTGCGCATCCGGATCGCCGCCCTGCGCGGCGATCATCCGGCGCCACACGTCCATCGCCCGGCCATCCTTCAACGCGGCCGCCGGGTCCGCATCCGGAACCCCGGCTGCGGCGAGCATTTCCTCGGCCAGCCGCACCGTCAGTTCGACGACGTCTTCCGGCCCCTCTCCGGCGAGGACCTGGACCGATTCTTCGACTTCGATGGCGTTGCCCGCGGTCAGTCCGAGCGGTGTTTCCATATTGGTCATCAACGCAACGGTCTTCACCCCGGCGTCCTGGCCGAGCGCGACCATTGTTTCGGCCAGTTCGCGGGCGGATTCCTCGTCCTTCATGAAGGCGCCGGAACCGACCTTCACGTCCAGCACCAGCGACCCGGTGCCCTCGGCGATCTTCTTGCTCATGATGGATGAGGCGATGAGCGGAATGGACTCCACTGTCCCCGTCACGTCCCGCAGCGCGTAGAGTTTCTTGTCCGCCGGAGCCAGCCCCGAGCCCGCGGCGCAAATGACGGCGCCGACGTCGGACAGTTGGGACATCATCTGTTCATTGGACAGCGATGCCTGCCATCCGGGGATCGACTCCAGTTTGTCCAGCGTCCCGCCGGTGTGGCCCAGCCCGCGGCCGGACAATTGCGGAACCGCGACGCCGTACACTGCGACCAGCGGCGCCAGCGGCAGGGTGATCTTGTCCCCCACCCCGCCGGTGGAGTGCTTGTCCACCGTTGCCTTGCCCAGCGAGGGGAAGTCCATCCGCTCGCCGGAGCTGATCATCGCCGTGGTCCACCGGGAAATCTCCGGCCGCGACATCCCATTAAGCAGGATCGCCATGTTCAGCGCCGACATCTGCTCGTCGGCGATAGTGCCACGGGTGTAGGCATCGATGGTCCAGTCGATCTGCTCGCCGCTGAGCGTGCCGCGGTCACGCTTGGTGCGGATGATGTCGACGGCGTCGAAGTCCGGGCTCATTTTTCGATCCTCTCGTTGCTAACGCTGATCAAGGTGTTGCGGGCCGAAGGCATCGGGCAGCACCTGGTCCATACTCTTGACTCCGCTGACGGTCAGCAGTTGCATCGCGGCCGCGCGGTGTTCGTACAGCAGCTGGCGGCAGCGTCCGCAGGGGGCCAGGATATTGCCATCGCCGTCCACGCAGGTGAACGCGGTGATCCGGCCGCCCCCGCCCATGTGCAGCGCGGAGACCAACGAGCACTCGGCGCACAAGGTCAGCCCGTAGGAGGCGTTCTCCACGTTCGCGCCGGTGATCAGTCTGCCGTCGTCGACCATTGCCGCCGCTCCCACCGGGTACTGCGAGTAGGGAACGTAGGCATTCTCCAGCGCCGAGCGGGCGGCCCGGATCAGCGCCTCCCAGTCGATCGCGGTGTCGGCGCCGGGCTCGGGGCCGGTGCCGGGCGCGCCTGCCGGGCCGCCGTCGTCGTTGGTAGTCATCTCACCCCTTGATGTACGGCGTACCGTTGGCTGCCGGCGGTCTGGAGCGTCCCACCAGGCCGGCAACCGCCACGATGGTCACCACATAAGGCAGCATCGCCAGGAACTCGCCGGGAACCGGTGTGCCGAGGATACTCAGCACGAACCTCAGGTTGGTCGCGAAGCCGAACAGCAGGGCGGCGAAGAACGCCCAGATCGGGTTCCACCGCCCGAAAATCATCGCCGCCAGGGCGATATAGCCCTGCCCGGCCGTCATGTCCTTGGTGAACTGGCTGACCGAGACCAGGGTGAAGAACGATCCTCCCAGGCCGGCCACTGCCCCGCCGAGCATCACATTGTGTGCCCGGGTGAAGTTGACCTTGATGCCGAGGGTGTCCGCGGCCTTGGGGTGTTCGCCCACCGAGCGGACGCGCAGCCCCCACTTGGTGTGGAACAGGCCGATGTAGGTGATGATTACCGCCGCGTACATCAGGTACCCGACGATGGTCTGGCGGAACAGGATGCCGCCGAGGATCGGGATGTGCTCCAGCACCGGAATCTGGATGACCGGCAACGACGGCGGTGAGTTCCAGGTCGCCGAATCGCGGCTGAGCACGGTGGAAAACAGGAAGCCGGTGAGCCCGGAGACCAGGACGTTGAGCACCACCCCGACGATGATCTGGTTGACGAGGTATTTGATGCTGAACACGGCCAGCACCACCGATACCAGCACACCCGCAATGGCGGCTGCCAGCATGCCCACGTAGACGTTCCCGGAGATGGAGGCGGCGACTGCCGCGGCGAAGGCACCGGCGAGCAGCTGGCCCTCAATGGCGATGTTGATCACGCCCACGCGCTCACTGAGCACGCCGGAGAGCGAGCCGAAGATCAGCGGCACCGCCATCGTCACCGATCCGGCCAGCAGACCGACCAATGATACGTCGGTCTTATTGGCTCCGCCGACCACCCAGACCAGGAAGCCAACGACAAAAACGATGGCGTAGGCAATCGGCATCCATCGCGGATCCTTGCGTCCTGCTTGTGTCTGCAGGAAGGAGAAGACCGCGATGGCGATCAGGATCAGCGCGCAAGCCCATCCGACCGGAACGGTTGGAACCACCACCGGCGCCAATTGCACGGCGTCGCGGCCGGCCGAAATATCGAAGGTGGCAGTGGTGCCGGGGGCGTTGAAGGCAAACCCCACTAACCCGACCACCGCGAAGATGGCATAGATGATGGGATTCTTCCAGTCCCGGACTGTATCGAGTTCGGGAGCCTGCCCTTGGGGCGAGGTCACTGGCGCGCTCATGCTGCACCTCCTGCCTTGACGGTCTGGCGCTCGGACTTGCGGCGGCGCTTGTCCTTCCGTCCGTCGCCGTCCTCATGGATCCTGAAGATCGCGCGTACCAATGGAGGTGCGGCGATAAAGAGCACGATCATCGACTGGACAACCAGCACAATGTCGATCGGAGTTCCGGTGAGCGTCTGCATGGTGACGCCGCCCGCCCGGAAGGCGCCGAACAGCAGGCCGGCGAAGAAGGTCCCCCAGGGCTTGGAACGGCCCAGCAAGGCCACCGTGATGGCGTCGAAGCCGAAGCTGGCTGCGACGCCGTCGGTCAATACGCCTTCAGTGCCCGAAACCTGGGCGACGCCGGCCAGTCCCGCGAGAGCGCCGGCAATGATCATCACCAAGGTGTATCCCTTGGCAACGCTGATACCGGCGGTCTTGGAAGCGTACGGGTTGGCGCCGACGGCGCGGAACTCGAAGCCGATGGTGGAGCGGTGCAGCAGCCACCAGACCAGCACCGTGGCGCCGATGGCGACGATGAAGCCCCAGTGCAGCCGGAAGGCGTCGCCGAACAGCCGCGGATACATCGCCGTCTGGTCCAGCTGTGGGCTGATCGGGTTGGATGCTCCAGGGCGTTGGAACGACTCGGTGGTCAGCAGGAATTGCAGCAAGTGGATGGCAATGTAGTTCAGCATGATGGTCAGGATCACCTCATGCGCACCCGTGCGCGCCTTCAACAGGCCGGCGATACCGGCCCACAACCCACCGCCGATGATGCCGGCAAGCATCACCAACAGCAGATGAACGCCCCACGGCAGGTCCAGGGTGAAACCCACCCAGGCCGCCATGGTGGCTCCGATGATGATCTGGCCCTGTGCGCCGATATTGAACAACCCGGCCCGGAAGGCCAACGCAACGCCCAGCCCGGCCAGAATCAACGGCGTGGCAACGGCCAGCGTCTCGGTGAACGGGAAGATCATCCCCTGGAAGTCACTGGCCCGCGGGTTGAAAATTGCCCCCTGGAACAGGGCAACGTAGGAATTGGAGGCAGCTTCCCAGGCGGCGACCAGGGTATCGGTCGGCCGTGCGAAGAAGTAGCTCGCGGCATCTGCGACCCGCTCATTGGTAATCGCAATGAGCAGCCCGCCCAGGACCAGGGACAGCACAATCGCCAGGATGGATACCAGCGATCCGCCCTGGAAGATCTCCTTGAGAATGGAGCGGCCGCGGTCCTGCTGCGGCTCCACCTCGCCGCTCTGGGCTTCCGCGGGGACCGCCGGCAGCGGCTCGCGGCCGCCGCCGGTCTCCACGTCCGCCCTGGCCCGGTTTTCATCCTGGCCAAAATCCGGATCGCGCTGATCGTCGTCGTCGCGCCGGTTCCCGTCATCGGAACGGCTCATTTGTCTCCTCCCCGCTCCCCGGATTCATCGTCGGGCCCATCGTGTCGGTCATCGATTCCGGCCGGTCCGCCGGTTTCCATCGGGTGTTCGGTACGTGGCTGTGCTTTCGCATCTTCGGCGCTCATCCCGGCCATCATCAGGCCCAGCACATCCCTGGAGGTGTCGCCGGGGACAATCCCCATCAGCGTTCCCTGGTACATCACGGCAACCCGGTCCGCGATCTCGGCCACTTCGTCGAGTTCGGTGGACACGATCATCACCGGGGTTCCGTTGTCGCGTTCGGTGATGATCCGCTTGTGCACGAATTCGATGGAACCGACGTCGAGACCGCGGGTTGGCTGGGAGGCGATGAACAGTTTCAACGACCGGGACAGTTCGCGGGCCAGCACAACCTTCTGCTGGTTCCCTCCCGAGAGGGTGCCGACGGCGGATTCAATCCCTGAAGTACGCACGTCGAACTCCTCGACCTTCTGCCGGGCGTGGTCGGCGATGACCTTTGGCTTCATCCCCAGGCCCTTGGCGTAAGGCGGGCGGTCATACATGTCCAGCACCATGTTCTCGGCAATGGTGAATGGCCCCACCAGCCCATCCACGGTGCGGTCTTCGGGGACGAAGCCGACGCCGGCGGCCAGCACTTGCTTGATACTGCGCCCGACCAGCTCCCTGCCCTCCAGTTTGATGGACCCGGAGACATGGTCCTGCAGTCCCAGGACGGCTTCGGTCAGTTCTGTCTGCCCGTTGCCCTGCACACCCGCAACGGCGAGCACCTCACCGCGGGCGACGTCGAAGCTGACGCCGTCGACGACGCGGTGTCCGTTGGCGGCGGTGACTTTCAGGTCGGTGACCTGGAAGGTTTTCTCCCCCGGCGTGGCGTCTTCCTTGTCCAAGGTCAGGCTCACCGCCCGCCCCACCATCAGCGACGCCAGTTCTGCTGTCGATGCCGATGGTTCGGCGGTGCCGACGACCTTGCCCCTGCGGATCACGGTGATCAGGTCCGAGACGGCCTTCACCTCGCGGAGCTTGTGGGAGATGAAAACAATCGACGTCCCGTTGGCCTTGAGTTGGGCCATGATGTCGATCAGCTCGTCTGTCTCCTGCGGGGTCAGCACCGCAGTTGGCTCATCCAGGATGAGCACTTCGGCGTCCCGCACCAAGGCCTTGATGATCTCGACGCGCTGCTGCACGCCGACCGGAAGGTCTTCGACGAGGGCATCCGGGTCGACATGGAACCCGTACTTGTCCGAAATCTCTCGGATCTTCCGCCGCGTCTCTTCCAGGTTCAGCATGCCGCCGGCGTGGGTGGCTTCATTGCCCAGCGCCACGTTTTCGGCAACGGTGAACACCGGGATCAGCATGAAGTGCTGGTGCACCATGCCGATGCCGGCATCCATCGCGTCACCGGGGCCCTTGAAGTTGACGGGCTTGCCGTCCACCAGGATCCGGCCCTCGGTCGGGTTGTACAGGCCGTAGAGCACGTTCATCAGGGTCGATTTGCCGGCACCGTTCTCGCCCAGCAGCGAATGGATCTCTCCGGGTTCGACCACCAGGTCAATGTGGTCGTTGGCGAGAAGGGAACCAAATCGTTTGGTAATTCCCTCTAGTTCGAGTTTCAAGACCGGAAACCAATCTGTTCTTCGAGTAAGTCCTGGGCCGGACCTGTGGTCCGGCTCGAGTACAGACAAGACGCGCCGCCCCATGGGTAACGGCGCGCCTTGTGCTGAGTGTATTACTGCTCGGGGCTCGCATCCGACTGGACATCGATTTCGCCGGCGATAATACCGGCCTTGATGTCCTCGATCTCGGACTTCAACTCCTTCGGGACATCGTCTGCGTACGAGTGGTACGGGGCAATACTGACCCCGCCGTTCTCGAGCGTTCCAACATAGGGCTGGCTGTTGAATTTGCCATTCACATCCGCTGTGATGACGTCCTTCACCGATTTGGTGATGCCCTTCATCACCGACGTGAGGAACAGATCCTGTGCCTCGGGCACAGCCTTGTAACCGTCGGAGTCGACCCAGACAATGCTGGCGTCCTTACCGGACTTGTTGGCCTCCTTCACCGCGTCAACGGTGCCGAGTCCCACCGGGCCGGCCACGGGCAGAATGATGTCCGCGCCTTCGTTGATGAAGTTGGCGGTGTTGGTCTTGCCGGCGCTCTGGTTCTCGAAGTCACCGATGAAGGTGCCTTCCTGCGACTTGCGGTCCCAGCCCAGCAGGTTCACGTCGGCGTTGTTCTGCTTGTTGTAGTAGTCGATGCCGGCGTCGAACCCGTCCATGAAAATGGTCACGGTGGGGATCTTCACGCCGCCATAGGTGGCGACCGTTCCGGTCTCAGTCATGCCGGCCGCCAAATAACCGGCCAGGAACGCTGCCTGGGCGGTGTCGTAGACCAACGGCTTGACGTTGTCGGTGAACTCAGGGTCGTTGAAGTCGACGATGGCGAAGTTCTGCTCCGGGTTCTGCTTCGCGATCTTCTTGGTCGCGTCGCCGAGCAGGAAGCCAACTGTGACGGTCAGGTCGCACCCGGACTGCACCATCGAGTTGAGGTTCGGCTCAAAGTCCGTCGGAGCCTGTGACTCGGCCTCCTGGATCTTGATCCCGAGTTCCTCCTGCGCAGCCTTCAGGCCCTCATAGCTGGACTGGTTAAACGACTGGTCGTCGAATCCGCCGGAGTCCGAGACGATGCAGCCCAAGTAGTCGCTGTTGGCGGCTTTTGTCTCTCCCCCGCCGCCATTGCCATTACCTTCTGACGACTGCGGAGCCTCGCCGCAGCCGGCCAGCAGGAGTGCTGACACACTCAGCACGGCCGCGCCAACACTGGCGCGCCGCCTGGTGGCACTAAGAATATTCTTCACTGTTTCCTCCAGAAGCTAGTTCCCCCCACGGGAAGAAATTCAATGAGTGCCCGCGAAGCAGCAATCGCCGGTGACTGCTGCCGTTACCGCTGTCGTTTTCACTGACACCCCATGGAGCCTGCGCCAAAGCGCATGTATGAGCCTACCTTAGTGGGAAAAGTCACGCCCGCTGTCACGCAACCCGGTCCTTGGAGGCATTGTTGGAAAGTTGTTATCAACGCCTGCTCGCCGGTGCTGCTTGCCGGTGCCGCCCACCGGTACTATTCGCCGGTACCACCGGTTCCGCCGGCAGCGCCCGTTCCACTGTCTTGCCGGCGTCGTTGCCGCACCGCCCGCAGGGCGGCCGCGGCCATCACCTTGACGCCGACGCCGATGGCGTCTTCGTTGGCCACGTAATCGCCGCGGTGCAGGTCGAAAATCCCGCCGCCCGGCGTCCGCGTTCCCAGCCGCATCATGGATCCGGGGACATCCTGCAGGAACCAGGCAAAGTCCTCCCCGCCCATCGACTGCGGGGTCAGCACCACAGAGTCCTCACCGAGTTCGGAGCGGGCCGCAGCTTCGAGCAGCGCCGTTTCGGATTCCGAATTGACCACCGGCGGGACGCCGCGCAGGTGTTCCATTTGCACCTCGACGCCGAAGGGGGCCGCCGTCTGGCGCACCACCTGGTCCAGCAGGTCGCCGGCGGCGTACCAGTCGTCGCGGTCCAGGACACGCATGGTTCCGGCCATGAAACCACTTGACGGAATAGCGTTCGGGGCCGATCCGGCGCGGATCTGGCCCCACACCACTGACACGGCGCTGCGCACGTCGATCCGCCGGCTCAACACCGCCGGGACGTTGACGGCTATTTCGGACATGGCGAAGATCAGGTCTTCGGTGGCGTGGGGGCGGGAGGTATGTCCCCCGCGACCGGACAATTCGATCCGGATCGTGTCCGAGGCCGAGGTGATGGCGCCGATACGGGTGCCGACCTGGCCGGCGTCGACCCTTGGATCACAGTGCAGCGCAAGGATGCGCGGCACCGACTCCAGACCGCCCTGCTCGATCACGTCCAAGGCACCGCCGGGCATCGTCTCCTCGGCCGGCTGGAAAATGATCCGCACTGTGCCGGTCAACGGTGTCGCCGCATCGATTTCGGCAAGGATCAAGGCGACTCCGACCATCACCGTGGTGTGGATGTCGTGGCCGCAGGCGTGAGTGACACCGGGGTTGGTGGATGAGTATTCCAATCCGGTGTCTTCCACCAGGGGAAGGGCGTCGATGTCCCCCCGCAGCGCAGTGGCGATGGGCCCGTGCCCGATATCGACGTACAGGCCGGTGTTTTCGAACCTCTTCGGAGCCAGGCCCGCCTGAGTGAGCCGCTCGAAGATCTTGTCGGTGGTGCGGAATTCCTTCCGGGAAAGCTCCGGATGGGCGTGCAAGTCCCGGCGGAAGGCGATCAACTCGTCCACCTTGGGCGGCAGCCACGACCCAATCAGCGCGGCAGGATCACTTGAGGCTGGATCTGTTTCCACACAAAAACCCTATCGCCGATACGCGTCGTTTTCGCGAATCTTAAAGCACATCATCGTCCCCACTTGCCTTGAGCCGCTCCACTGCCTGCTTAACTTCCTGGGCGTGCTCCGTCGTCGTCACCAGCAGGGCGTCTTTCGTATCGACAATCACCACATCTTCCAGGCCGATCAGGGCGATCACGCGTTTGGTATCCGAGACCACCACTCCGGACGCCGACTCGGAGAAGACGCGGGCGCCGTCGCCCATCACTGTCAGTTCGGAGATGTCGGCAGCACTGTTCAGCCGGCCCAAGGCCGCGAAGTCGCCAACGTCGTCCCAGGTGAAATTGCCCGGAACCATTGCCACATCCCCGCCCTTGGCGGCAGGCTCGGCCACGGCATAGTCGATGGAGATCTTGGGCAGGGTGGGCCAGATGCGGGTCATCACCTCCTCGCGGCGGTCGGTTTCCCAGGCATCGGCGATCTCGTTCAAGCCGTCGTAGAGCTCCGGTTGGGACTGCCGCAGGTGCTGCAGCATCAGTGAAACCGGCGCCACGAACATACCCGCGTTCCAGTGGTACTCGCCGGACTGCAGGTACTGTTTGGCGACCTCTTCAGAGGGCTTCTCCACGAACTCCACGACCGCGCGGGCGTGCGGCGCACCGGCAATGTCCAGTTCGCTGTTGGACCGGATATACCCGAAACCCGTCGAAGGGAAGGCAGGCTCGATGCCGATGGTGACGATCCGGCCGGCGGCGGCGGTGTGGACGGCCTCGCGCACCGCATCGCGGAATACTTCGTCGGGGCTGATCACGTGGTCGGCCGCGAAGGACCCGATGATGATATCCGGGTCCCGGCGGGCCAGGATGGCCGCCGCCAGGCCGATAGCGGCGCCGGAATCCTTCGGTTCGTTCTCCAGCAGCAGGTCCGCCTCGCTGAGCTCCGGCAGCTGGCTGCGCACCGCGTCCCGGTGAGCCACGCCGGTGACCAGCAGGATCCGCCGGCCGGTCAGCGGCTTCAACCTGTCGTAGGTGGAGCGCAGCAAGGTGGTCCCCGAGCCGGTCAGGTCATGCAGGAACTTCGGAGTTGCTGCGCGGGACAAGGGCCAGAGCCGCGTACCGGTCCCGCCGGCGGGGATCACCGCGTAGAACCGGTCCATGGTCCCGCCGCCGGAAAGGTCGGCCGATTGTTCAGTGCTCATCACCACCAGCGTAGCCGTCGCACTGCCAGAGGTCTCCGCCCCACGCGGAGCGGTGTCTCTTCCACGCGGAACGGTGCCCACCCCACGGAACGACGCGGCTCTTCCACGCGGAACGGTGCCCACCCCACGGAACGACGCGGCACCTGCAGCACGGATTAACACCAGCGGAGGCTGGAATCGCAGTTTGGCGGCGTGTCCGACGTCGACACGCCGCAACACCGTGCCCTTGGTGTTAATGCCTGTACCAGGGGGACGCACACCAGCACCTTCTCGCCCCTGCACCTCCCACTG
This sequence comes from Arthrobacter castelli DSM 16402, assembly GCF_000430705.1. Lineage (GTDB taxonomy): Bacteria > Actinomycetota > Actinomycetes > Actinomycetales > Micrococcaceae > Arthrobacter_C > Arthrobacter_C castelli. The sequence goes on along the minus strand of NZ_AUMN01000006.1, from coordinate 72,043 downwards.
CCCTGCCCACTGCACCCGGAGCGCCTGCCAGCATCGTCCCGCGCCACCGGCAATGCGCCACCGGCATCTTCCCGCGCCCCCAGCACCGGCACCGGAGCATGCGGTGATCAAGGCAACATGCATTAAAGGAACTCCTGAATTGAACTTCCAGCACCCCGAAGCCTAAGTTAGAGTCGAGCTACGAGTGCTCTCGCATATGCGCTCTCCTGCGTGGAAATATACGCCGGCGCCATTGCGATGCAGGGAGGTTATTCAGTGTCGAAGACACCAGCTGGGACCCTCTACCGCGGACGGGAAGGTCAGTGGTCGTGGGTCGGACATCGGATTACCGGCGTCGTTATATTCTTCTTTCTATTGGTGCACGTTTTGGATACGTCACTGGTGCGCGTCTCTCCGGAGGCCTATAACGCGGTGATCGGTGCCTACAAGAATCCAATCATGGGCCTTGGCGAGGCCGGACTGGTCGCCGCCATCCTGTTTCACGCCTTTAACGGGATCCGCATCATACTTGTCGATTTCTGGAAGAAGGGGCCGCAGTTCCACCGGCAGATGCTGTGGATCGTCCTCGCCGTCTGGGCCATCACCTTGACCGTGTTCCTGATCCGGCATCTACCCAACGTTTTCGGGGGTCACTAAAATGGCGCAGACCATCCAACCACCGCGCAGTTCCGACAACATCAAAGACGGTGTGAAGTACAACCGGAACAGCGGCAGCAACTCCAACTTCGAGATGTTCGGATGGCTGTTCATGCGCATGTCCGGCATCGTGCTGGTGGTGCTGATCTTCGTCCACCTCTACGTGAACCTGATGGTCGGCAACGGCATCCAGGCCGTGGATTTCGGTTTCGTGGCCGGCAAGTGGGCCGATCCGTTCTGGCAGGTCTGGGACCTGGCCATGCTCTGGCTCGCCATGCTGCACGGGTCCAACGGCGTGCGCACCATCATCAACGACTATGCGGAAAAGGACAGCACCCGCTTCTGGCTGAAGGTGATCCTGTTCGCGGCCTCCGCCGTCATCATCGTGCTGGGAACTCTGGTGATCTTCACCTTCAACCCCTGCCCGCCGAATGCAACGGCTGATTTGCTCCCGTCCTTCTGCTCGGCCTAAGGCGCAGCGGTCCATCTTCACTAGATTCTGATTTCAACAGAAAGAGCATCAAGCATGCAGGTTCATAAGTACGACGTCGTAATTGTCGGCGCCGGGGGTGCAGGCATGCGCGCGGCCATCGAATCCGGCCAGCGCGCACGGACGGCTGTACTGACCAAGCTCTATCCCACCCGTTCGCACACCGGCGCCGCGCAAGGAGGCATGTGCGCGGCGCTGGCCAATGTCGAAGAGGACAACTGGGAATGGCACACCTTCGACACCATCAAGGGCGGCGACTACCTGGTGGACCAGGACGCCGCGGAGGTGATGGCCAAGGAAGCCATCGACGCGGTGCTCGACCTGGAGAAGATGGGCCTGCCGTTCAACCGCACGCCGGAAGGACGCATCGACCAGCGCCGTTTCGGCGGCCACACCCGCGACCATGGCAAGGCTCCGGTGCGCCGTTCCTGCTACGCGGCGGACCGTACCGGCCATATGATCCTGCAGACGCTCTACCAAAACTGCGTCAAGCACAACGTCGAGTTCTACAACGAGTTCTACGTCCTCGACCTGCTGATGGTGGACGAGGAAGTCGACGGAGAGCTCAACCGCAGGGTCGCCGGCGTCGTCGCCTATGACCTGGCCAGCGGGGAACTGCACGTCTTCCAGGCCAAGTCCGTCGTGTTCGCCACCGGCGGCTCCGGCAAGGTCTTCAAGACCACGTCGAACGCGCACACCCTCACCGGTGACGGCATGGGTATCGCCTACCGCCGCGGCATTCCGCTCGAAGACATGGAGTTCTTCCAGTTCCACCCCACCGGCCTGGCGGGGCTGGGCATCCTGCTCTCCGAAGCCGCGCGTGGTGAAGGCGGAATCCTCCGCAATGCCGACGGCGAGCGGTTCATGGAACGGTATGCGCCGACGATTAAGGACCTCGCCCCGCGTGACATCGTCGCGCGGTCGATGGCCAACGAGGTGCGCGAAGGCCGCGGGGCGGGTCCGAACAAGGACTACGTGCTGCTGGACCTGACGCACTTGGAGCCGGAGCACATCGACGCGAAGCTGCCGGACATCACAGAATTCGCCCGCACCTACCTGGGCGTGGAGCCGTACAACGAACCGGTCCCGGTCTTCCCCACGGCGCACTACAACATGGGCGGGATCCCCACCAACATCTCCGCCGAGGTGCTGCAGACCAACGAGAGCACCATCCCCGGCCTCTACGCCGCCGGCGAGGTGGCCTGCGTCTCCGTGCACGGCTCCAACCGGTTGGGCACCAACTCCCTGCTGGACATCAACGTCTTCGGCAAGCGCGCCGGCATTGCCGCGGCCGAGTACTCGCAGACGGCGGAATTCGTCGACCTGCCCGAAGACCCGGAGTCCTACACGGCCACCCTGCTGGACGCCGTGCGCGGTTCCGAAGGCACCGAGCGGGTGGGCGCCATCCGCAAGGAGCTGCAGGAGACCATGGACACCAACGTGCAGGTGTTCCGCACCGCAGATACCCTCAAGAAGGCCGTCGGCGACATTGACGCGCTGAAGGAGCGGTACATGCGCATCACCGTCCAGGACAAGGGCAAGCGGTACAACCTCGACCTGCTGGAAGCAGTCGAACTGGGGATCCTGCTGGACCTGGCACGGGTCACGACGGCGGCCGCGCTGCACCGGAAGGAATCCCGCGGCGGCCACTACCGGGAGGACTTCCCGGACCGCGACGACGAGAACTTCATGGAACATTCCATGGCCTACCTCGACCCTGCAGCTACAGAGGCCGATGTTCCCGGCATTCGCCTGGCGACGAAGCCGGTGGAATTCACCCGTTACAAGCCGATGGAGCGTAAGTACTAATGCCCACTGAGACTAAAGACGAATCAGCAGAGCCGGCCTCCAAGGTTGAGCTCCCGGACAGCGTCGCCGGCAGCGGGGAGATTCCCTCGTTCGACATCACCCTGAGGGTGCGCCGCTACCTCCCTGAGTTCTACGACGAGGCCTACTGGGACGACTTCCAGGTGACCATGTACGGCACCGACCGCGTGCTGGACGCCCTGCACAAGGTCAAATGGGAGATGGACGGTTCCGTCAGCTTCCGGCGCTCCTGCGCCCACGGCGTCTGCGGCTCCGACGCGATGCGGATCAACGGGCACAACCGGCTGGCCTGCAAGGTGCTGTTGAAGGACCTCAACACCTCCAAGCCGATCACCGTTGAGCCGATCAAGGGCCTGCCGGTGGAGAAGGACCTGATCGTGGACATGGAACCCTTCTTCCAGTCCTACCGGGAGATCATGCCGTTCCTGATGAACGAAAGCGCCCCTCCCAGCAAGGAGCGGCTGCAGTCGGCCGAGGAGCGCGAGCGTTTCGATGACACCACCAAATGCATCCTGTGCGCGGCCTGCACCTCGTCATGCCCGGTCTTTTGGACGGACGGCCAGTACTTCGGTCCGGCGGCGATTGTGAACGCCCACCGCTTCATTTTCGACTCCCGCGACGACGCCGGCGACATGCGCCTGGAAGTGCTCAACGACAAGGAAGGCGTGTGGCGGTGCCGCACCACCTTCAACTGCACCGATGCATGTCCACGCGGCATCCAGGTCACCAAGGCCATCTCCGAGGTGAAGCAGGCTATCCTGTCGCGTAAGGTCTAAGCAGGAGGGGTTCATGCCAACCGAAAACGTCACGTTCGAAGGGACCAACGGCAACAAGCTGTCCGGGAAACTGGACCTGCCCGACGGCGGCCTGCGCGCCTATGCGCTGATGGTCCACGGTTTCACATTGGGCAAGGACAGCCCCGCAGCCTCGCGCACGTCCAAGGCCTTGGCCAAAGCCGGCATCGGCTCGCTGCGGTTCGATTTCACCGGCCTGGGCGATTCGGAGGGCGACTTCGCCGACGCGACGTTCAGCAACAACGTGGCCAACATCGAATATGCGGCCGAGTTCATGAAGTCCCAGGGGCGCACCCTCTCGCTGGTGGTCGGCCACTCGCTCGGCGGCGCCGCGATCCTGTCCGCGGCGCAGAACCTGGACGAGATCGACGCCTTCGTCACGATCGGCGCGCCCTACGATCCGGCGCACCTGGAGCACGCATTCGAGCCGGTGATGGACGAAATCTTTGACGAAGGCAGCGCCGAAATCAAGGTCGGCGGCCGGAGCCTGAACGTCCGCAAGGAGCTGCTGGAGGACCTGCGCAGCCACGATCTGACCACCCGGATCGAGACCTTGCGGCGGCCCTTGCTGGTGATGCACTCCCCTACCGACAACCAGGTCGGGATCGAGAATGCGGGAAGAATCTTCAATGCGGCCCGCCATCCCAAGTCCTTCATTTCGCTGGAGGGCAGCGACCACTTGCTGCTGGGACGCGGCGATGCCCGCCGCGCTGCCAACATCGTCTCCGCCTGGGCTGACCAGTACCTGGAGCTCGACGACGAATAGCAGCCGGTAGAGCAGCTCCCTGCGGGCACTGTGCTGGCTGGGGCGTCAGGCGCGCTTGGCGGCTGCGGCCTCCCGCGCGCGCTGGCGCAGCGAGGGCAGCCGGTCCTTCCCGTTGCGCGCACGGGACGCCTCGACGTCGGCAGTGGTCACCGCACCCCAGGCGGTGGAAATCAAATACACCTGGCTGAGCAGGAAGAACCAGACGAACAGTCCCAGAATCACCGCAAACGGCGCGAGCAATGGGTTGTCCCCGGCCGAGCCCAGCAGCTGGGTGCTGAACGTCCGCAGCACCGTGCTGCCGATGGCGGCCAGCAGGGAGGCCTGGAAAATCGCCAGGCGCGGCATCTTGATGCCCGACGCCAGCCGGAACATAATCACCGCCACCACCATATCGAGCAGCAGCATGACCAGGGTTCCCGCCACCTGGGTGAGGACACCTGCGAACGCCCCCAGGTTCAATAAGTCGATAATGGTATCCAGCAAGGTGTTGGCCACCACGCCCACGCCCAGGGTCACCACCATGGCGATGGCAAGAATGACCAGCGTGCCCAAATCCTTTAGTTTGGCCAGCACCACATTCAACTGCAGCGGCAACAGGTCGAACACCCCGCGCATACCCTCGCGCAGGCTGCTGATCCAGCGCAGCGCTGTATAGAGCATCGTCAACGTGGAGATCACCAGTGTGATGCTCAGCGCCCCTCCCGTGCTGAACAATTGCTCCGGGGTCGCCAACCCTCCCTCGCCGGTGTCAATCAGCTTGGGCACCTGCCGGTCGATGCCTGAGACGATCAGCTGCTGGAATTCCCGGTTCCCGGCGGCAACGATCGACAGGATGGAAAATCCGGCCACCAGCATCGCAGCAACGGCGAAGAACATGTTGTAGGAAATGCCGGCCGCCATCAGCGGACCATGCCGCTGCGCGTACAGCTTGAAGGAACGCATCGGCTTGAGGGTGTTGACCTTGGCGAGCAGCCACATCAGGGTCGCCAGGGCGACGCCGACGAAGCCCTTGCCCTCCCGCTTGGCCTTGCCGATCGCCCGGCGCTTGTCCAGCGCGGTGACCTTGAGCCGGGCCCGTTCGGTAGGTGCGGGTGGTTCATTTCCCGCAGTCTTCTTAAGAGCCGGGTTCCGGGTCCGGGTTTTTACCGCCAAAGTTCAACTCTTCCCGTAGTCTCCACACACCATTATTCTCGTGTTCGTAGAGTCCCATGGTACTGATGTCGAAGCTGGCATCGTATGACCGCAACAGGTCTTCTGCCTTGTCCATGCTTTCATCGCCGACGTCGTGGGCGACCGTGACGTGCGGATGGTATGCGAAAGGCAATTCGCGCCGCAGCGGCCCGTCCTGCAGCCGCCGATGCAGACGCACGCAATCATCGAAACCGTCGGTGACATTGAGGTACACCACCGGCGAGATCGGCCGGAAGGAACCCGTGCCGCGGATCCGCACCCGGAACGACGCCTGCCGCCCGGCCACCTGGCGCACATGGTCCACCGTGGCGTCCCAGTCGTCGTATTCGGTGGTGGTGACCAGCGTGATGTGAGCCGGGACGACGTCGGCCAGTGGATCTCCAAACGAGGCCCGCCACTGGCGCAGTTCATCGGCCATCGGTTCGGGGATGGCGATCACAATGCCAACGCAGCTGTTCACCGCCGGAGGCGCTACCTCCAGCGTCGAGGCTGGCCGGCGAATCCGTGCGTCCATCGCAGACATCTTACTGGGCCAACGCCTCTAGTAGGTGTCGCCCGCCGGCTGGGGCAGGAAGCCAACGCGTTCATAGACCTGCGCCAGCGTTTGGGAGGCCATCTTCCGGGCCCGGGACGCGCCCACTGCCAACAGCCGGTCGAGTTCGGCCGGATCGTCCAGCAGCTCGTTGGCCCGTTCGCGCACCGGCGTGACGAAGTCGGTGACCACCTCGGCCAGGTCCGTCTTGAGGTGGCCGTACATCTTTCCCGTGTAGTCCTCCTCCAGTTGAGCGACCGTGCGGCCGCTCAGGGCCGAATAGATGGACAGCAGGTTGGACACGCCGGGCTTTTCCTCCCGATCGAACCTGACCTCAGTGCCGTCGTCGGTCACGGCCGACTTGATCCGCTTGGCGGTAACCTTCGGTTCGTCCAGCAGGTTGATCAACCCGGCCGGCGAGCCGGCCGACTTGGACATTTTCGACGTCGGATTCTGCAGATCGAAGATCCGGGCCGATTCCTGCTGAATGAATGCCTGCGGCACCACGAACGTTTCCCCGAAGCGGGTGTTGAAGCGCTGGGCCAGATCACGGCTGAGTTCCACGTGCTGGCGCTGGTCCTCGCCCACCGGGACGCCGTGGGGCTGGTAGAGCAGGATGTCGGCGGCCTGCAGCACCGGGTAGGTGAACAGCCCAACGCTGGCCTGGTCCGCGCCCTGTTTCTGGAACTTGTCCTTGAACTGCGTCATCCGCGACGCTTCGCCAAAGCCGGTGATGCAGTTGAGCACCCACGCCAGTTGGGTGTGTTCGGGGACGTGGGACTGCACAAACAGCGTGCACTTGTCGATATCCACGCCACCGGCGATGTACTGCGCAGCGGTCACCCGCGTGCGCTTGGCCAGGTCCGCCGGGTCCTGTGCAACGGTAATGGCGTGCAGGTCCGGGATGAAGAAGTACGCATCGTACTGCTGTTGCATCCGGACCCAGTTCAGCAGTGCCCCGACGTAGTTTCCCAGGTGCAGGGAGTCCGCCGACGGCTGCATGCCGGACAAGACCCGGGGCCGTTCAGGCGCTGGTTGGATGGGATCCATAGGTTTATACTCTCAGGAATCGTTGCCGCTCCCGGTGAGGGGAAGGGCCTTTCGGGCAAATGGAAAAGAATTACAAACGGTAATCGACAACCAGCGGGGCGTGGTCCGAGAACCGCTGGTCGTACGCCGGGGCACGGTCGACGACGGCGTCCACCGCCGAATCCGCCAGCGCCTCGGTGGCCATCTGGTAGTCGATACGCCAACCGGTGTCGTTGTCGAATGCCTTCCCCCGCCAGGACCACCAGGTGTATGGTCCGTCCACCTCACCGGCCAGCCGGCGGGCGACGTCGGAGAAGCCGACGTCGCCGAAGAACCGGTCGAAGTATTCGCGTTCGTCCGGCAGGAAGCCTGACTTCTTCAGGTTGCCCTTCCAGTTTTTGATGTCCCGTTCGGTGTGGCCCACGTTGAGGTCGCCGACCACCAGCGCGTGGTCGCTGGCTGCCTGCAGTTCCGGCAGCCGCTGGGTCATCGCATCCAGGAAGCGGTACTTGTCCTCCTGTTTGGGGGTCCCGACCTCCCCGGAGTGGACGTAGGCACTGGCCACGGTGAAGGTGGTGGTCCCGCCTGCCGGCAGCGGCACCTCAAAGTCGGATTCGACCCAGCGTCCGGCAGTGGCGAAGTATTCGTCGCCGATATGCAGGCGTGTTGCCGCCGGTTCCAGCTTCGATGCGATCGCCACCCCGGCGCGGCCCTTGTCAGTCGCTTCGGCGTGCACAACGTGCCAGGCGTCGCCGAGCAGGTCGTGCACCACGGCGTCGGGGGCGCGGACTTCCTGCAGGCAGAGGATGTCGATGCCGCGGTCGTCGAGCCACTGAGCCATGCCGCGCCGGAAGGCCGCGCGGATGCCGTTGACGTTGACCGATGCGATACGCAGATGTGCAGATTCGTTGGTTACTGTCGATGCCGATTCCACCCGTACTACCTTACCGTCACCTCAGTCGACCACCTTGCCGCTGATGGGGCCGCCGTCGTCGCCGCCCAACAGGCCTTTACCGTTGTGGGCCGTGATATTGATGGTTTCCAACGCCCTGGACACCGCGTCCGCGTCCTTGCCGAGGTTCTCTTCGACCACCCGGGCCTGCACCTGGATGATCTTGAAGCTGTGGTCCAGCTTCTGGTCCCGCATGGCGTTGGCCCCGGCAGCCGGCTGATCCTGCACCAACCGGGTGCTGCCGTGGCCGGACGATGACGACGACGGCGCCTGTCCACTGGCGCTGCGCATATTGTCCTGGGCCTGGCGCACCTGGTCCGCACCGAACTTTGCGGCCCGGCGGATGCTCACCACGATGAAGGTGGCCAGCAGCAGCCAGCCGAATGCGACAAGGGCGATAATCCAGCCGATCACGTCGTTCTGGTTGGCGGCAAAGACGAGGGCGACCAGGAACACTACGGCGATGACGGCCATTCCCAGGCCGCTGCCTCTGCCGAAGAGTATGCCCTTCCTCGTGCCGGAGGACGAATTCATTGAACTGTCGGCGCCTGGAGGATGCATACCCTTATTCTGCCAAACCACAGACCGTGCCACGCGCACTTCCCCTCAAGGCGAACGGCGGCGGTCGGCGCGGGGCGGGTGGCGCGTGCAGGCACCGTTGGCAGGCACCGTCGATTGATCGATTTCGCCGTTTGCGTTCCTGCCGGGAGTAAAACTGCGGCTTCCAGGTACAAACCGCGCTTTTTTCGTCTGACTTACTCCCCGCCCGAACATCCACGCACAAAGCGGTCAGGACGGCGGAGTTGCCGGAGCCGCCTGGCCGGCCAGTTGAGCCAGTGCGGCGTCGACGATGTCGGCCACCGGGCGGTCGATATCCGTGGTGAACCCGGGTTCGGCCGGCTGAAGCCGCTGAAGCGTCGCCAACTGCGATTCCAGCAGCGCCGGGGGCATGAAGTGGTCGCTGCGACCCTCCATCCGCGAAGACAGCACCTGGCGGGAACCATCCAGGTGGACGAATACCGCTGCAGGAGCGTCGGCCAGGATCGCCGTCCGGTAGGAGCGCTTCAGGGCCGAGCAAGCAACCACCAGTCCGGTGCTGCCCGCTGCGTCCAGCTCCTGGCCCACCGTGGCCAGCCAGGGCCAGCGGTCGGTATCGGTCAGCGGTTCGCCGGCGGCCATCTTGGCGACATTGTCCATCGGGTGGAGGCTGTCGCCATCGACGAAGTTCACCCCCAGAGCGTCGGCGATCAGCGCGCCGATAGTGCTCTTGCCGCTGCCGGATACTCCCATGACCACAATCTGGTGGCCCGCATTTGGTTCGCTCACCGGCTGGACTTTACCAGTCATGGACCGTGCCGTCGGCGAGCCGGTTGTAGGGCAGGTAGGCACGCTGGTACTCGAAACGTGCCGCTGCTTCTTCGTTCAGTTCGACGCCGAGGCCCGGCTTGTCCCCGGGGTGCAGGTAGCCGTCCGCGAAATTCAGCGACTGTTCGAACACCGAATTCGTGGCCTCGCTGTGCTCCATGTACTCCTGGATGCCGAAGTTGTGGATCGCCAGCCCGACATGCGACTGGGCGGCCAGTCCCACCGGAGAGACGTCGGTCGGGCCGTGGAAGCCGGAGCGGATCTGGTACAGCGCGGCGTAATCCATCACCTTCTTCAGCGGCGAGATGCCACCGAAGTGGGTGGAGGCGGCGCGGACGTAGTCGATCAGCTGCTCGCGGATCAGCGTCTGGAAGTCGTAGACCGTGTTGAAGACCTCGCCGATGGCCAGCGGCGTCGTCGTATGCTGGCGCACCAACCGCAGCGCATCCTGGTTCTCCGCCGGAGTGCAGTCCTCGAGCCAGTAGAGGTCGTACGGCTCCAGCGACTTGCCCAGCTTTGCCGCCTGGATCGGGGTCATCCGGTGGTGCCCGTCGTGCAGCAGCGGGATTTCCGGGCCGAACTCGTTGCGCACCGCCTCGAACACGGTCGGAACGTGCCGCAGGTAGGCGCGGGTGTCCCAGTCCTCCTCAGTGGGCAGGTCACCGCGGCCGGCCGGTTCGTAGTCGTACCGCTCCCCCGAGGACTGCGCCTGTGCCGCGACGCCGTACAACGACTTAATCCCGGGCACCGAGGTCTGGATCCGGATGGATTTGTACCCCTCCTCCAGGTGCTCCCGGATGGAGTCGAACAGTTCGGGCAGGTCCCGGCCGGAAGCGTGCCCGTAGGTGCGCAGCCCGGTCCGGGAGGCGCCACCGAGCAGTTGGTACACCGGCAGCCCGGCCACCTTGCCCTTGATGTCCCACAGGGCCATGTCGACGGCGGCGATGGCGGCCATGGTCACCGGTCCCCGGCGCCAGTAGGAACTGCGGTACAGGAACTGCCAGGTGTCCTCGATGTTGTGCGGGTCCCGGTTCAGCAGCAGCGGAGCCAGGTGCTCCTTCAAATAGGTGGCGACGGCCAGTTCGCGGCCGTTCAGAGTGGCATCGCCCAGCCCGGTGATGCCCTCGTCGGTGGTGATTTTCAGGGTGACAAAGTTCCTGCTCGGGCTGGTGACGATGACGTCGGCAGCTGTGATCTTCACGAATGGGTCCTCTCTATGGTCTCTCGGTGGGCGCCGGTTCAAACCCGTGCCACGTTCAGGCTTTGCCAGGTTCAGGCCGGCGCCATGCGCCGGCGGAGCGAGTCGATCAGGCGCAGCGCATCAGGATCGCCGGCCAGGTCCTCGTCCAGCAACTGCACCAGGTCATGGACCGTGTCGGTTGTTTCCGCGGCGACGATGGCGGCGATAGTTTCAGCTGCCGCATCCGGTGCCGTACCGCCGTCCTTGACGTAGTCTATCCAAGCCGAAATCATCCGGGCGCTGGCTTCTCCGCTGCGCCCGGCCTGCCGCTCCGCCTTCATCACGGGAACGGCGCGCAGCCGCAGTTTGTTGCTGCCATCGGAGGCGATTTGCGCCAGCCGGTGTTCGATCCGGGCGTTGGAAAACCGCTCGCGCAGCGCCGCACGGTACCGGTCGATGTCCAGTCCCTCAGCGGGCAGATGGCGTTGCGCCTCGTCCCAGAATTGCTCCACCCACTGAACGCACGTCCGGTCGGCCAGGGCCTGTGCCACGGTGTCGTGGCCGCGCCGCTGCGCGGAATAGGCCAGCAGCGAGTGGGCGCCATTGAGCAGCCACAGTTTCCGGTCCTCGAACGGGCCGATATCGTCGACGAATACCGCCCCCGCCTCCTCCCATGCAGGACGCCCGGCCGGGAAGTCTCCGCTGAGCACCCAGGAGCTGAAGGGTTCGGTGACCACCGGCGTGTGGTCAATGTAGCCCTGCGCCGCTTCGACGCTTTCGACATCGGCCACGGTGGCCGCCGGCGTGATCCTGTCGACCGACGTCTGGACAAAGCTGACGTTGGTATCGACCCATGCCGCCAGCTCCGGATCCACCGCTTCGGCGATCCCCAGCACGGCCGCCCTTGCCACCGCTCCATTGCCAGGCAAATTGTCGCAGGATACGACGGCGATGGGTCCTGCGTCTGCTTCCTTCCGGGCCTGCAGGCCAAGCAACAGCCGTGCAGGCATGGTGGAAACGGGGCTGATCCCGGGCCCCGCCCATGTCCCGTGGCCGTCGTCGGCCTGCAGGAGCTTGAGATCGTCCACCACCGCCGGTGCGCCGGTATCGAACCGCCCGTCGGCACCGACATGGTAGGCAGCTTCGGTCACAGTGATGGTGACGATGGCGGTGGTGTCCGCGGCCAGCAGCTGGCGGAACCGCTGCAGGTCGGCGCCGTCGTGGGCCTCCACGATGCTGCCGAGCAGCTCGTGACGGTCCCCGTCGGCCGTTCGCTGGACCACGGTGTAGAGGCCGTCCTGGGCGGCGAGGACTTCCGCGGCCTTCGGGCTGCGACCGGTGAATGCCGCAATCCCCCACTGACTGCCGGGGTCCACCTGGTCGGTGTACCACGCCTGGTGGGCGCGGTGGAACGCGCCCAGACCCATATGCACAATCCGCACCGGTGCCTTGGGCCCGGCGTCAACCGCCGAGCGGTTCAGCGGCGCGCTCACAGCTTGAATACCCTGCGTGGCGCGGCGTCGACAATATCCACGATCAGTTCGTGGGCCCGTTCATCCGATACCCGGCCTTCGGCCACCAACCGGCTCAGGAAGGCGGCCTCGATCCGGCGGGAGGCATCGTGCCGGGCCGGGATGGAGCAGAACGCCCGGGTGTCGTCGATAAAGCCCGAGGACCGGGAGAATCCGGCCGTCTCGGTCACTGAGGCGCGGAAACGCAGCATTGCGTCGGGGGCATCGAGGAACCACCACGGGGCGCCGATGTACACGGAAGGGTAGAACCCGGCCAGCGGGGCCAGCTCCCGGGAGTACACCGTCTCGTCAACGGTGAACAACACCAGGTGGAAGCCTTCGGCGGTGCCGAAATCGGCCAGCAACGGGCGCAGCCCCTCGGTGAAGCTGACGGGGACTGGAATGTCGTGTCCGCTGTCGCCGCCGAAGCGCTCAAAGGTGTCCGGATGATGATTGCGATAGATTCCCGGATGGATGGTCATCACCAACCCGTCCTCGGTGGACATCCGCGCCATCTGGTACATCATGTGGCCCTCGAAGACGTCCCGGTCGGCCGCGTCCGCGTCCCCCGCCAAGGCGCGCTCAAAGATGCGGGTGGCTTCCGCCGTCGTCAGCTTGCAGGTGAACGGGCTGCGGGCGCCATGGTCGGTGGAGACGGCACCGTGTTCGATGAAGTGCCGGCGCCGGTTTTCCAGCGCCCGGATGTATCCCTCGTAGCCGGTCTTGCCATCGCCGGCGGCCGAGATCAGCCGCTGCACGCGCCCCGCCCATCCCGGGGTTTCGATTTTGACGTAACTGTCGGGCCGGAAGGTGGGGATCACCTTGCCGGAGAAGGAACCGTCTTCGGCCAGCTTGGCATGGGCGGACAGCTCATCCATCGGATCGTCCGTGGTGGCCAGCACCTCGATATTGAAATCCTTGAACAGGTTGCGCGGCCGGAAGCCGGGCTCGGCCAGCCGGGCGTTAATCGTATCGAACGTGGCATCGGCATTCGAAGCGGACAGTTCTTCAGTCAGCCCGAAGACATGCGTCAAGGCCGAGCGCAGCCAATACGCCGAGGCTGTGCCGTCGAACAGCGGCCAGGCCTCGCAGAAGCGGCGCCACACCTGGCGCGGCTCCACCTCAGTGGTGCCGCCGACCCGCAACTGGTCCAGGGGCACGCCGCTGGCATGAATCAGCCGGGTGACGTAGTGGTCAGGGCTGACCAGCAAGGTCGCCGGATCGGGAAAGGGCGTGTCCTCGGCCAGCAGGGAGGGGTCCACGTGGCCGTGCGGGGAGATGATCGGGAGGTTGTCCACCCGCTCCAGCAGTTCGCGGGCGATGGACCGGGTCCGGGTCTCGGCGGGAAGCAGCCGGTCAGGGTCTGAGGCAATCGACGTTGGCATAATCTCAATGCTCGAAGAGCCCCGTTATCCGTGGCAATCAGTTGCCACTATTTGCCACGGATTTGCCGCTTTTTCGTCCATGCCGCCGTCGATTCCCGCACCACCAGCTTGGCCGGCAGCACCACCGGACGGCCGGACATGGACCGGGCCCCGCCTGCAATGGCCAGCAGGTTATTGACCGCCGTGGAGCCCAATGAGTACAGCGGCGAGGCAACAGTAGTCAGCGGCGGCGTCACCAATTCGGCGCCGAAGGTGTTGTCGAACCCGACGACGCTGACGTCGTCGGGCACGGTCATGCCCATCCGGGCAATCTCACGGAGGAATCCGATGGCTATCTGGTCGTTATACGCCACGACGGCCGACGACGGATGCGCGGCCCACTGTGCCGCGGCCTCGGCGCCGCCATGCTGGGTGGGAGCAAAAGGCCCGCCGCGCCGGGTCCTGATCTCCAGCTCCATTCCGGCTTCCCGCAGCGAACGCCACCGCATCCCGTCTGCCCACGAGGCCTCCGGACCTGCCAGGTACATCAGTTCGGAGTGGCCCAGCTCCCCCAGATGTTCCGCCGCCCGGCGCATGCCGCGGGGATTGTCGGTGACCACACTTGATACGTCGGCAACGGCCCGGTTCATCACCATTGTTGGTTTTTGTTTCGCCATTTGCCGGATGGCCGAATCCGACATCCTCGAACTGGACAGCACGATGCCGTCCACCATGGACATGGCACGCTCCAGCGCCTGCCGTTCCCGCGTGTCGGACTCCTGCGAGTTGAACAACAGCATCGTGTACCCGGCGTCGCTGGCGGCCGCTTCGGCGCCGCGGATCATCTCGAAATAGACGGGGTTGGCGATATCGGCGATCACCAGCGCAATCATTTTCGATCGCGAGCCAGCCGCGCTGTGGTCCATTGACTTGGACCGGTAGCCGAGTTGTTCGGCGGCGGCGTGAATCCGCTGGGCCGTTTCAAAGCTAACGCGTCCCGGACGGGCGAAGGCCCTCGACACCGTCGATGAAGCGACGCCGGCCGCGCGCGCGACGTCGTAAATTGTGGGGGCCTTCTTTTCATCCCCCTTGCCCCCACTGGTCCCGGTGGAGCCGCCCCTGATCATCATTTGATGCTATGGCGCGAAGGCAACTAATGGCAATTGATTGCACACCGGGCTTAACCTCTGCCTGAATCGACTAATACGTCCTTCACGTGCCCGTGCTCACATGCACGACGACGGCTGGCCTCCGTTCGCGCCTGCCCGCCACACGTTGGGACGGCCATCACGAGCAAGCTCCGCGGCCGCGGAGCGATGAGAGGTAAGCATGAGCCGTAAGAAGAATTTTTCATTTCTGGCAGCTGCCAGCGCCCTGGCGCTGACCCTTACCGCCTGTGGCGGTGGGACCGGCGGCAACGAGGCCGGCGGCGACTCCGGAGGCGGCGACTCCGGAGGCGGTGACTCCGGGGGCACCATGCGGCTGGCCCTGAACCAGACCAAGGAGCACCCGTCCTACATCACCCTGACCGATTTCAGCGAGCGTCTGGCCAAGGCCACCGATGACCGCTGGGACATCAAGGTATACCCGAACGAGACACTCGGTGCCCAGCAGGAAGCGCTGCAGCTGGTCAGCGATGGCTCTGTGGAGATGGCCATCGTCTCGGGCACCCAGCTGGAGAACCTGAACCCGAATTTCAAGGTGTTCAACCTGCCGGGCGTGTTCAAGAGCATCGACCACCAGATGAAGGTCTTGAACGATGAGAAGATCGTTGGGGATCTGTTCTCCTCCCTGGAAGACGAAAACATCACCGTGCTCTCCGGCGGCTTCACCCAGGGTGCGCGCAGCGTCTACAACTCCAAGCACCCCATCAAGACCCCCAAGGACATGAATGGACTCAAGTTCCGCGTGCAGGAGTCGGACATTGCCCAGTCCATGATCCGGCTGATGGGCGGTTCACCGGCCCCGATGGCCTACGGCGAGGTGTATTCAGCGCTGCAGTCGGGCGTCATTGACGGAGCCGAGAACAATGAGATCTCCTACCTCACGCAGAAGCACAACGAGGTCGCCAAGTACTTCTCCTACACCGAGCACCTCATCGGCATTGATTACCTGATCATCAACACCGACACGCTGAAGTCAATGTCTGATGCGGATCGCAAGGCCTTCCAGCAGGAGTGGGAGCAGACGGTCAAGGACTTCACCGCGATGTGGAAGAAGGAGACCAAGGAAGCCCACGACAAGTTGAAGGCGGAAGGCGTCAAGTTCAACCAGGTCGACAAGGCAGCCTTCGAGAAGGCCTTGGCTCCCATCATTGACAAGAACCTCGACAACAAGAAGCAGCGCGAGCTGTACGAAGCCACCAAGGCCGCAGCAGAGTAAACCGCAGAGTAAACCGTCCCCGCTGACGAAAGTAGTCGATTCAGGCCCTATGGAAAGTTCAAAGAAACTCCTCGACCGGACGTTGGAGGTCATTTGTGTCGTGTTGTTCGCGGCCCTGGTCCTCGTCGTCGTCTGGCAGGTCTTCACGCGGCAGGTGCTCGATCAGCCCAGTTCGTGGTCCTCGACCCTGGCCCGGTACATATTCGTATGGCTGGGCCTGGGCGGGGCCGCCCTGGTGTTCGGGGAACGCGGTCACATAGCCGTTGACTTCGTGGTGCGCAAACTGCCCGACTCTCTGGAGAAGGCCATTGCTGTGCTGGTGCAAGTCATCATTGCGGTGTTCTCCGCGATCATCCTGGTCTGGGGTGGTTACCGGGTGGCGCTGCAATCGTGGGAGCAGGCGCTGTCCGGTCTGCCGCTATCCGTGGGTCCCCTCTACCTGGCCATGCCGGTGGCCGGCGTGTTGATCATCATCTACGCGCTGTACCACTCGATTGAGGTGCTGCGCAGGCACGAGCCACCCGTCGCGCACGACGAGCCTGAAGCGGTATAGGAGGACCTCATGGATATGGCAGTTGTCGCAGGTCTCATCCTGTTCTTCAGTATCGCTATCGGCATCCTGCTCGGTGTTCCGATCGCGGTGTCGATCGGCCTCGGTGCCGTCTTCGCCACGATGTCGGTGATCGAATTCGATCAGGCCGTGTTGACCAGCTCCCAGCAGCTGTTTGCGGGGATTAATTCGTTCACCCTGTTGGCGATCCCGTTTTTCGTGCTCGCAGGCGTATTAATGAACAACGGCGGGATCGCCGAACGGCTGATCGACGCCGGCAAGGTGCTGGTGGGTCGGATGCCCGGCTCGCTGGCCCAGACCAATGTGGTGGCCAACGCCATGTTCGGTTCCGTCAGCGGTGCCGCCGTTGCGGCCGCGGCCGCCATTGGGACGGTGATGGGTCCCCGGCAGGAAAAAGAAGGCTACGACCGGAACTTCTCTGCCGCCGTCAACGTCGCGTCGGCGCCGTCCGGAATGCTGATTCCGCCGAGCAACACCTTCATTGTCTACGCGCTGGTGTCCAGCAGCTCGATTGCGGCACTGTTTATGGCCGGCGTCGGCCCGGGTCTGCTGTGGGCGCTGGCCTGCTTCGCCATCGTCTTCCTGTATGCGCGCAAGCGTCCCGAGCTGAAGTCGACCGAACGGGTGACCTTTCCGGTTGCCGTGGTGACGCTGCTGCGGGCGCTGCCTTCACTGCTGATGATCATCATCGTCATCGGCGGCATTCTCACCGGCGTGTTCACTCCAACCGAGTCGGCTGCCATCGCCGTCGTCTATTGCCTGGTGCTCGGCTTCGTGTACCGGAACATCAGGATCAAGCATTTGCCGGCGATCCTGCTGGATGCAACCCGGACGACGTCGATCGTGATGCTGCTGGTCGGGGTGTCGACGGCGATGGCGTGGGTGATGTCATTCGCGCTGATTCCGGATTTGATCTCCGAAGTGCTGCTGGGGATCAGCGAGAACCCGACCGTCATCCTGATTATCATGATGGCGATCCTGCTGGTGGTCGGAACGTTCATGGACCCCACCCCGGCGATCCTGATTTTCACCCCGATCTTCCTGCCCATCGTCACTGAGTTCGGGATCTCGCCCATCCATTTCGGCGCGATGATCGTGATGAATCTCTGCGTAGGGACGATCACGCCTCCGGTCGGCAACGTACTGTTCGTCGGTGCGAGGGTGGCCGGGTTGCGGGTCGAGCCGGTGGTGGCGAAACTGCTGCCGTTCCTATTCGCCCTGATCGCGATGCTCTTCGTGGTCGTGTTCATACCGCAGGTCAGCATGTGGCTGCCCACGTCACTGGGGCTGATCGAGTAACGCTGCGGTGGTCCGCCGACACCACCAAAGAGCGGGATCATCGGGAGAATGCGGGTGGCGCTGATTGCAACTGCCACCCGCATTCTTTACGCTCCGCTTAGCTCATCCACCGGGACTGCGCAACGCCGGCAGGGCGGCTGATGCGGCGCGGATGTGCTCTTCGGTCAAGCGGGCAGCACGTTCCCCGTCGCCCGCCGCGATGGCCTCAATGATGCCGTGGTGTTGTTCCCGCAGCATCGCAGAGACCTGCGACCAGTCCTCCAGCTGCCGGAAGGCTTCCAGAATAGGGGCGCGCAGCGAAGCCCGGATGGCAATCGTCATATCCGCGACCAGCTGGTTTCCGCCTGCCTCGGCTATCGCGACGTGGAAGGCAGTATCGGCGTCATTGAATTCCTCCCGCGAGATCCCTTCGACGTCCATTTGCTCCAACGGGCCGCGGATAGCCTCGCGTGCCCGCTGGTCCGAGTTCGCGGCGGCCAGGGAGGCGCTGGATCGCTCCAGCATCACCCGCGCGTCAACCACATCGTCGAGCCGGAAATTCGACAGCGCCACATGCAGCCGCAGAAACCGTGTGAGTGCCTCGCTGGGCATCGCGGCGATGAACGTGCCTGCGTCTGCCCCCGCCCCCACGTTGGATCGCAGCACTCCTTGGCCCTCAAGCACCCGGATCGCCTCCCGCACTCCGGCCCGGCTGACCTGAAGCCGGGAAGCCAGGTCGCGCTCCGGCGGCAGCGGATCGCCCACCTTCAGGGCACCGACCATGATCTGGTCCTCGATGGCTTCGATCACCAACTCATGAGCGCGGCTGCGTGCCACGGGGCGCCATGATGGACCGCCCTGCCATGTTTCAGGGAGATTTTCGCTCATAGGCCCATAATGTCACGCAGCCGCGCGTGCAAAGTGTTGACGTAGATCACATCGCACCTCTACTATCGATTTGGTGGTCAGACCACTAAAAGGTCAACGCCCCTCCCGTTTCCGCAGTCACGCCAAGGGCCCACCGAGGCGATGACGACCAACCCGGAGAAATCACTATGTACACACCAGACTTGGCGCCGATAGCCGACAGCCTGCTGTGGTCGTCGCTCATCGCGCTGCTGCCGCTCGCCACAGTCTTCGTCACCCTTGGCCTGCTGCGTTGGAAAGCCCACTGGGCCGGCCTGTCCGGTCTGGCGGTGGCCGCCATCGTGGCTGTGCTGGCGTACCGGATGCCCGTGCACCTCGTCGGCCTTGCGGCCTCCGAGGGATTCGTCTTCGGCCTCTTCCCGATCATGTGGATTGTCATCAACGCCATTTGGCTCTATGACCTGACGGTCAAGAGCGGACGGTTCGAGGACCTCCGTCTGGTGATCAACAGAATCTCGGACGACCCGCGTATCCAGGCGATCATCATCGGGTTCTGTTTTGGCGGACTGCTCGAGGCGCTCGCCGGGTTCGGCGCGCCGGTCGCCATCACGGGCGTGATGCTGATGGCTGTCGGCTTCAGTGCAATTCGTGCCGCCACAGTCGTGTTGCTGGCCAATACCGCCCCAGTGGCGTTCGGTGCCATGGCCATCCCGATCATCACCGCGGGCAACCTCACAGGCATCCCGTACCAGGAGATCGGCGCCGTCGTGGGCCGGCAAACCCCATTGATTGCGCTGTTCGTGCCCATGTTCCTGGTATTGCTCGCCGACGGCTGGCGTGGCCTGAAGGATGTTTGGCCGGTTGCCCTGATCATCGGTGCGGTCTTCGGCCTGGCCCAGTTCGTCTCCGCCACGTGGATCTCCGTTGCGCTCACCGATATCATCGCCTCGCTGGCGGGTCTGGCCGCAGCGGTGCTCACCCTCCGGTTCTGGAAACCCAAGGGAGGCGAAGAGGCGCGCCAGCGTCTGTTCCATGAAGCGTCTCAGTTGGATCAAGAGGACGGCACCGCCGGAACAGGGCCGCACGGGGGCGCGGCCGTGACCACCCGCACCGCTGAGGCAGCGGCTCCGGCTGCCACTGCGCTCACCGGAAAACGGGTTCTGCTGGCGCTTTTCCCCTACCTGCTGGTGATTGTCATCTTCTCCTTCGCAAAACTGTGGCCGCTGCTGAAGAATGCCCTGGCCGCCACAAATATCAGCATCCCGTGGCCCGGGCTCGACGGAAACATCTACACTGCCGCCGGTGAGGTCTCCAGCTCCACGGTGTACACCTTTGGCTGGCTCTCCTCTCCGGGAACACTGCTGCTGATCAGCGGCATCATCGTTGCACTGGTCTACCGTGTCGCACTCGGAGATGCGGCGATGATCTACTGGCGCAACCTGCTCAAATTGCGGTACTCAATGCTCACCGTTGCGTCCGTTCTTGCGTTGGCCTATGTGATGAACCTGTCGGGGCAAACGATCACCATCGGCGCCTGGATCGCCGGCGCCGGCGCTGCATTCGCCTTCCTCTCCCCCATCCTGGGCTGGCTGGGCACGGCAGTGACCGGGTCCGACACCAGTGCGAACGCGCTCTTTGCCACCCTGCAACAGACCGCTGCCATGCGCGCCGGGATCGATCCGACCCTGCTCGTTGCGGCCAACACCAGCGGCGGCGTGCTGGGCAAGATGATCAGCCCGCAAAACCTCACCATCGCCGCCACCGCTGTCGGATTGGTGGGCCGCGAATCGGAGATCTTCCGCAAGCTCATCTGGTGGAGCATTGGCATGCTCGCCGCGATGTGCCTGCTGGTCGGGCTGCAATCCACCGTCCTGTCGTGGATGATCCCCTGATCGGCACGCATGCAACCACCACAGCATTGGCAAGGAGAACCATTATGACCACACGGCAAATGCCCAAGCCTTCCGAAATATTCGACCTGGTGCAGTTCAAGAGGCCGGAACTCGACCCGCGCAAACGCCGGCTCGACTCTGCCTTGACGATCGATGATCTGCGCGCCATTGCCAAGCGCCGAACCCCTGCCGCCGCCTTCGACTACACCGACGGCGGCGCAGAGGGTGAACTATCGCTGGCCCGTGCACGGCAGGCCTTCGAGGACGTCGAATTCCATCCGTCCATCCTTAACGACGTTTCGGCCATCGACCCCTCAACCACCATCCTCGGTGACGGCTCTGCGCTGCCCTTCGGCATCGCGCCGACGGGATTCACCCGGCTGATGCAGACCGAAGGCGAAATCGCCGGCGCTTCGGCAGCAGGTGCGGCCGGAATCCCGTTCTCGCTGTCCACGCTCGGCACCACGTCCATTGAGGACGTCCGGGATGCCAATCCTGCCGGGCGGAATTGGTTCCAGCTCTATGTGATGCGGCAGCGCGAAATTTCCTACCAGCTGGTCGAACGCGCCGCAGCCGCCGGATACGACACCCTGTTCTTCACCGTTGACACGCCGGTGGCCGGAGCCCGCCTGCGGGACAAACGCAATGGATTCTCGATCCCGCCGCAGGTCTCCCTGGGCACCGTGCTCGACGCCATTCCGCGGCCCTGGTGGTGGTGGGACTTCCTGACCACGCGCAAGCTTGAATTCGCGTCGCTGTCCTCCACCGGAGGGACGGTGGGAGAGTTGCTGGATTCGGCCATGGACCCGACCATCAGCTTCGATGACCTCGAAATCATCCGCCGGATGTGGCCGGGCAAGCTCGTCGTCAAGGGCGTACAGACCCTCGACGACGCCAGGAAACTGACGGATCTGGGCGTGGATGGAATCGTGCTGTCCAACCATGGAGGTCGGCAACTGGACCGGGCGCCCGTCCCCTTCCACTTGCTGCCCACCGTGGCCCGGGAGGTGGGCGCCGACACCGAGATCATGGTCGACACCGGCATCATGAATGGCGCGGACATCGTCGCCTCCCTCGCCCTCGGTGCCAGGTTCACCCTCATTGGCCGGGCATACCTCTACGGCTTAATGGCCGGCGGCCGAGCCGGCGTCGACCGTGCGATTTCGATCCTGGCCGAACAGGTCACACGCACCATGCAGCTGCTGGAGGTGAACACCGTCGATGAATTGGGCCCCGAACACGTCACGCAGCTGACCAGGCTCGCGCCACGCACCCTGGATCCGGCGCTGCACGTCTAAGACGATGCCACAACGAGAGCCCGCCCCTGATGGGGACGGGCTCTCGTTGTGGCGCCACGCAGGAAGCGCGCGTTTTTGCGGACTTCCATTCCCGGGCTTCCACCCGGAGCCGGAACCCGGCTTAGCGACGGGTCAGTACGTCAACCCGTGACCGAACGGGAACAATGCCCCGTCCGTGGTTTCCTTGTACCCCGGCAGGTCGCTGTACTGCTCCTTGATCGCCTTGCGGGTCCCGGCGAGCGCGAATGGCATCTTGCCCTGCGGGCTGACCTTGCCGGACAACACATCCATCAGCGCCTTGTCGCTCATCCCGAACCCGGCCACGATGGCTCCGGCGTCGCGCAGTCCGCTGGCCTTATCGAGGACGAACGGCTGCCGGAAGTAGATTTGCAGCACTACCTTGGACGGATCGTCAACCTCCTTCATGACCTGCTGGATGGTGTCCAGCGACGGTGTCACCTTCCAGGACTCGGCCTTGGACATTCCGGTGAAGTCCAGGATGCTGGATTCCCACGGCAGCGAGCCGCCGTACACCAGGCCGTCGTCGGTGCACTCTTCGGCACCGTAGGCATTGCACGCGTCAGCAGCGCCGTACGGGCTCTCGCCGTCCAGACCCTTCACCCCGGGGAATTCAATGGGGTTGATGTGGCCCGGATTGAGGCCCGTCGCCGGATCGTCGCTCTTGTACTCACCGGTGTTGACGTTCTTGGCGGTCATCGAGATGATCACCCGGTCGCTGCCGGCGGCGCTTGGCCGGTCGGCAGGATCTTTGGTGTTGCCGTTGGTGACGTCGTAGCCGTAGCTCTCAACGGTCTCCTCGTCGATGTTGCCCAGGATGTAGACGTCGGAGCCATCCTGAAGCGGCAGCGCCTTGCCACCGTCGGGTGTCTTTTCATTCTGCAACAGCACGGCGGACTTGCGCTGGATCTCCATCGCTGTCTGCTCATGTTCGTCGCTGCCGACGACCTCATTGGCCTTCGACGCGTCCACGTAGGGGTTCTCGAACAGCCCCATCAGGAACATTGGCTTAAGCAGACGCTCGGCCGCCGTTGTCACCCGCTCCTTGGTCACCAGACCGTCCTCGACCAGGTCGATAATGGTCTGCACGTCGTGGAAACCCGACAACGTATCGGTGCCGCTGTTGATGGCCGCGGCCACCCGCTCCGGCACTGATTGTTCTTCCAGGCCCCACGCACGGTCCTGGACAATCCCGGTGTCTGAATTGACGTATCCCTTGAATCCGAGCTTGTCGCGCAGCAGGTCATTGATGATCTGCTCGGAGAAGGCAAAGCCCTTCTGCTTGTAGGTGACGCCTTCATAGGCGACGTTCATCGGCACTCCGTAGTACGGCATGATCGCTGATACGCCCGCGTCGATCGCCGCTTTGAAGGGCTTCAGGGCATAGCCGAAGCCATTACCCGGGTACACCTGCGTCTTACCGAACGAGTAGTGCGGATCGAGACCCAGCTCCTGCGGCCCGCCGCCCGGGAAGTGCTTCATGGTCAGGGCCACGGAGCTGTCGGGATTCAGCGATATGCCCTTCTCGTTGACCGGGCCCTGGAGGCCTTGCACCAGCGACTCCATAATGTTTGCGGCCAGATCGGCGTCCTCGGTGAACGTTTCGTGGGCACGGTACCAGCGCGGCTCAGTCGACAAGTCAGCCATGTAGCCATACATGCCTCGCAGGCCGATGGCTTCCCATTCGTCGCCCATCACGGACGTGAAATCATCCACCACCGACATGTCTCCGGTGGTCGGCGCCTCGCCGGTCTTGGCCGATTCGGCGCCCAGGGCTGCGGCGGCGATGCCGGCTTCCTTCGGGAAGGCCGTCATCGCTCCGGCGGACTCGTTGATGCCTTCGCGGGCGTCGGGATCAATGTGGTTCCGCGCGTTCGACTTATACAGCATCGGAATGCCAAGCCGTGTTGCTTCGCCCATCTTCTGGATTGTGTTCATGTACTCGGCCGTCTCCTGCGGCGTCACGCTGGTGCTGGCGCCGAAGCCGCCGGTGCTTTCGCCGCATACAGCCTTGTCCGCGGTCGTGACGGTGTTGCGGAAGATAAACCGGTGCATCTTCTGGTTCTTGATGTAGTCATCGGCCTCCGGAGCGAGCGTGCCGCGAGTCTTGGTTTCTGTATCGCAGGCAGCATTGAGTGTGTCGATCAGCATCATGCCGGCTTTTTCCTCCAGCGTCATCCGGTCCACCAGGTCGGCAACCCGCTCATCGGCTGAACGGCGCCAGTCCTCATACGGATCCAGCTGACCGTTGGCGTTGAGGTCCTTGAAGGTCCGTCCTTTGACCTTGATGGTCTCCTTGGCGCGGGCTTCAATTTCCGGCGGCTTGCCGTGATTGCCCTGGTCGCGGCTGGCGGCCGTCTCCGCCGTGTCGCTGTTATTGGCATGCGGCGGCGGGGTGCCCATGGCACTGGCACCAAGTGCCAGCGTCAACGGCACGACGGCGGCCGTGACGGCGAGCCCCCTCCTGCGCATCTGCTTGGAGTAACGTTTCATAACTAATAGCTCCTGGTGAAGGTACTAAGTGGACGTGCCACTCGAGGCCGCAGCAACAGCAGCGCCGAATGGCAACACTGTCACTATGACCTCAATCACCACAGAACATGGACTGGTTGCCACAAGTTGCCCTGGTCACACATCATGCTTGGTCGTGGCGGCCACCGCCGAGCCACTGCCGGGACCGGCTACTTCAGGAACAGTGTGCGCAGCCGGCCCGTGGTCAGCAGCATCCCCAGGACGATCATCACCACGAAGTACAGCACGTGGACCGCCGTCGCCGCCGTGAAGACACCGACGCTGATCTGCCGCAGCAGCTCCACGCCGTGCCACAGCGGCAGCGCCTGGATGATCCATTGCACGGCTGTCGGGTAGACGCTGAGCGGATAGAACGTGGCCGAAAACAGGAACATCGGCAGCATGACGAAGTTGATCCAGTCCATCTGCTGGAACGTTTTCATGAAGCTGGTGATCCCCATCCCGAAGCTGGCGAAGCCAAAGGCGATCAGCACTGAGGCCGGTATCAGCAACAGTGCCCACGGCGTCGTAATCAGTCCCATCATGCCCATCACGGCGGTGAAGCCGGTGGCATACATGGCTCCGCGCAGCAATGCCAGGAAAATCTCCCCCAGCGCCACGTCCAGCGGCCCCAGCGAGGTGTAGAGCATCCCCTCGTACAGCTTGGCGAAGTTCATCTTGAAGAAGACGTTCCAGGTGGAGTCGTAGACCGCACCGTTCATCGCGGACACCGCCAGCAGGGCGGGAGCGATATACGCCGCGTACTGGATGGGCTGGCCGCCGGGCCCTTCGACCTGCCCCACCAACGCACCGAGGCCGATCCCCATGGCGACCAGGTAGAGCACCGGTTCGACGAACCCGCTGACCATCACCAGCCAGTTGCTGCTCTTGGTCGCCAGCAGCCCGCGGCCGATCACCGCCCGCGCGTTCCGGGAGTAGAGCGATCCGAGCAGGCGGTTCTGCCCCTGCAGCTGCAGATCCTGTTGCCTGATCGTGGTGCTCATTTACCCAGCCTCCGCGTGTACCGCCGCTTGGCGATGGCCCAGCCCGCGAGCGCCAGCGCGACCAGGTAGACCACATGCACCACGGACAACCAGACCGGTTCGGCATAGTCGTAGCTGAACACCCGGCCCAGTTCGGTGCCATGCCATAGCGGAGACAGCCAGCCGATCCACCGCACCACCATCGGCAGCGAGTCGAGCGGAAAGACGGTACCTGAGAACAGGAACAGGGGGGTGACGACGAAGCGCATCACCATCGGAAACTGCCCTTTTTCTTCTTCGATGCCGGCCGCGTAGGCCATCAACGGCAGCCCGAACGACAAACCGCATACGACGGCGACGACGGCGGCGAGCCATCCGGTCGCTTCCGGCACCGCCCCGAACAGCATCATGATCAAGAAGTAGATGCCGCAGGTGAAGATCAGCCTCACGGCCACGGCCATCAGGTGGCCCGTGGCGATCTGGGAACTGGACAGTGGCGACGCATTGGGTCCGTGGTAGATCCGCCGCCATTTGAAGCCGGCCATCACCGGGTAGCTGAATTCCTCGTTGGCCACCATGATTGCCGCCGTCACCAACAGCGCCGGCGCGACGAACGTCAGATACGAAACGTCACCGATGCCCTGGTTGCCGGCCCGCGCGTCCACCAGCGAGGCAAGCCCGATCCCCATCGCGAACAGGTACACCACCGGCGTGCCGACGCTGGAAGCGACGATCGTCCATCCGTACCCACGCATCGACCGCAGCACATGCTCGGCGAAATAGAAGGAACCGAACCTGCGGGCCCGCCGCGCTGCCTCCGGCGGCGGGTGCGCCTTCAGGCCTGACGGCGACAGCCCCGTGTTGCGGGTGCCAGTATCGCGGCTACTCAATGAGGCTCCTGCCGGTCAGCCGCAGGAACACATCCTCAAGGCTGGCGCGGCGCACCAATGAAGTGATGGGATGCAGCCCGGCGCCGGTGACCTCCTCCAGGGCACTCTCGCCGTCGTTGGTGTATATCAGCACCCTGTCGGGCAACGCTTCCAGCCGCTCGCCCACGCCCTCGAGCCGCCCGGCCATGGCGGCATTCCGCTCGGCTCCGAACCGCAGTTCCAGCACCTCGCGGGTGGAATACTGCTTAATCAACGACGACGGCGACCCCTCGGCCATGATGGACCCGGAGTCGACCACGATCAGCCGGTCGCACAGCTGCTCCGCCTCGTCCATGTAGTGGGTGGTCAGGATCAGCGTCACCCCGGCCTCCTTCAGCCGGAAGAGCCGGTCCCACAGCGTGTGCCTGGCCTGCGGGTCCAGTCCGGTGGTGGGCTCGTCCAGCAACAGGATTTTCGGATCGTTGATCAGCGACCGGGCGATGGTCAGCCGCCGCTTCATGCCCCCGGAAAGCGCGTCCACCTTGGCGCCGGCCCGGTCGCTCAATTGCGCGAACTCGAGCAGCTCGTCGGCCTTGGGGCGCAGGTAGCTCAGCGGCAGGCCGAAGTAGCGCCCGTAGACAATCAGGTTGTCCCGGACCTTGAGGTCCTCGTCCAGATTGTCCTGCTGCGGCACCACGCCGAGATGGGCCCTCACCTCGGGACCATGCTGCTCGGGATCGAGGCCCATGATATCCAGTTCGCCCAGAGTGCGGCCGGACACTCCCCCGATCATCCGCATGGCGGTGGATTTCCCCGCACCATTTGGACCCAGCAGACCGAAGGACTCCCCAGCTGGAACTTCGAACGAGATATCGTCAACTGCCTTGAATTCGCCGTACGCCTTTGTAAGATTCCGGGCACTGATGACTGATTTCGTTGAGACGTTTGTGTGCACCAGATCACTCTAGTGCACCTGCATCAAACCAACTACACCTCCCGAATCCATGGCGCGCGCATGGCGTTGCCTTCCCGGTTCAGGGCCGGGTAACAGCATCCATTGACGGGCGCTCAGCGGCGCCGCTACCGTTCGGAATACGAGTGGCGGCACTGATCGAAGAGCCGTCACTCGAATGACCTGCGCAACGGAGCGATCGGAACATCATGGCATCTCAAAATCCCAGTGTCGTCATCATCGGAGCCGGAATCGTCGGGGCTAATCTAGCCGACGAATTGACCGCACGCGGATGGACCAATATCACCGTCCTGGATCAGGGGCCGATCCCCGTCACCGGCGGTTCCACCTCGCACGCCCCGGGACTGGTGTTCCAGACCAACGCTTCCAAAACCATGACGGAGTTTGCCGATTACACGGTGCAGAAACTGCTGTCGTTGACCAAGGACGGAACCGCAGCGTTCAACCAGCTGGGCGGAATCGAAACAGCCACCACCGAGGCGCGGATGGCCGAGCTGAAACGCCGTCACGGACTCGCCACGTCCTTTGGACTCGAATCCCGGATGCTGGATCCCGACGAGACGGCCAAGATGCATCCATTGGTGGACCGCGACTACATCCTCGGCTCGCTGTATATACCTTCCGACGGGCTGGCCTCGTCGGTGCTTGCGGTCGAACTGCTGCGCAAGCGTGCCCAGTCGCGCGGAGCCCGGTTCATTCCCGGCGTCACGGTGACAGGGATCGATTCCGACGCCGGACGCGTCACCGGAGTGCGCGCCGGTGACGACACCTTCGCGGCCGACATCGTCGTCTCCGCGGCCGGGTTCTGGGGACAGGCGGTGGGCGACTTGATCGGGATGACCGTTCCGC
The DNA here is from genome assembly GCF_000430705.1 of Arthrobacter castelli DSM 16402. Lineage (GTDB taxonomy): Bacteria > Actinomycetota > Actinomycetes > Actinomycetales > Micrococcaceae > Arthrobacter_C > Arthrobacter_C castelli. Next base: position 43,915 of record NZ_AUMN01000006.1, on the reverse strand, counting down.
TTCAGCCGCTGGCACACCAGTACGTTAAGACCACGCCCATTGCCGAGATCACCGACCCGGCGCCTGCCGGAGCCGGAAGCGGGTCGAATGCCCGCCTGCCGCTGCTGAGGCATCAGGGCGAGGACCTGTACTTCCGCGAACACGGCGACCGGCTCGGCATCGGTTCCTATGGTCACCGGCCGATGCCGGCCGACATGACGCAACTGCCGCCCACCGGCGTCGAGCATGTCAACGCCGATTCCATGCCCTCCAAGCTGCCCTTCACGCCACAGGACTTTGAATCGTCCTGGGCCGAGTCGCAGCGGCTGCTGCCGCCGCTGCAGTCGGCCGGCATAGAACAGGGGTTCAATGGAATCTTCTCCTTCACTCCCGACGGCGGGTCGCTGGTGGGTGAGTCGCGGCAGCTGAAGGGATTCTTCATCGCCGAGGCGGTCTGGATCACCCATTCCGCCGGCGTGGCCAAGGCGGTGGCGGAGCTGCTGGTCGACGGCCGCCCGGCGACCGACATCCGCGAGCTCGATGCCGCCCGCTTCGAGGACGTGCAGCTGCAGCCCGAGTACGTTCGCCAGACCTCGCAGCAGAGCTTCACCGAGGTCTACGACATCAAGCACCCGTTGGAACCGCGGCCCGCTCCCCGGAACCTGCGCGTCTCGCCGTTCTTCGAGCGCCAGAGGGAGTTGGGAGCCTACTTCCTGGAAGCCTCCGGCTGGGAACGGCCGCACTGGTACGAGACCAACGCGGCCTTGCTGGAGCAGCTGCCTCACGGGTGGCGCCCGCCCGAGCGGGATTCCTGGTCGGCGCGGTACGACTCCCCCATCGCCGCCGCCGAAGCCTACGCCACCCGCACCGGCGTCGCCATGTTCGATATGACATCGCTGAAGCGGCTGGAAGTGACAGGCCCCGGAGCGTTGGACCTGCTGCAGCGGCTGACTTCCAACCAGCTGGACAATAGCGTCGGGGCCGTCACCTACACGCTGGCCCTCGATGAAGCCGGCGGGGTGAAGAGCGATATCACGGTCGCCCGGATCGGTCAGGAGCTGTTCCAGGCCGGCGTCAATGGCCCCCTCGACCTCGATTACTTCTCGCGCGCCGCCGAACGGCAAAGCGCCGAGGACCCGGCACGCTGGGTGCAGGTGCGCGATATTACCGGCGGGACCTGCTGCGTTGGCCTGTGGGGGCCGAAGGCGCGCGATCTGCTGCAACCGCTCACGGAACAGGACTTCTCCAACGAGGCGCTGAAGTATTTCCGCGGCAAGCAGGCCTCCATCGGCGGGATTCCGGTGCGCGCGCTGCGGCTGTCCTACGTGGGCGAACTCGGCTGGGAACTCTACACCAGCGCCGAACACGGGCTGAAGCTGTGGGACATCCTGTGGGAAGCCGGGGAGCAGTTCGGCGTCGTAGCGGCCGGCCGGGCGGCCTTCAACAGCATGCGCCTCGAGAAAGGCTACCGCGCCTGGGGCAGCGACATGGACACCGGGCACAACCCCTACGAGGCGGGCCTCGGGTTCGCAGTCCGTCCGGCCAAGGGCGACTTCGTGGGCCGCGATGCGCTGGAGGGCATCAGCGCTGAGACGGTCACCCGCCGGTTGCGCTGCCTGAAGGTCGACGACGGCGTGTCAATGGTGATGGGCAAGGAACCTGTCTACTTCAATCACGAGTGTGCCGGTTACATCACCAGTGCCGCCTACGGATACACGGTCGGCGCACCGATCGCGTTTGCGTGGTTGCCGGCGTCGGTGGCCGAAGGCGACAGCGTGGAGATCGAGTACTTCGGCAAGCGGATAGCGGCCACCGCCGTCGGCGACCCGATCGTTGACCCGGCCATGGAGAAGATCCGCGGCTGACTCCGGTGCGAAGTACCATTCGGGTATGGCATCTGATACCCGCATTCCCGCAGGAACTGAGCACAATCCGGAACAGGGCGGCGCCTCGAGCGGCCCTGGCGTCCAGTCGGTGGACCGTGCCATCACCGTCCTGGAGATTCTCTCGAGGACCGGCGGCTCCTTCGTCGGCGAACTCGCCGAGGCCATGGGGGTTCACAAGTCCACCGCCTCACGGCTGATCAGTGCCTTGGAACGGCGCGGCATGGTGCAGCAGACCGACGAGCGGGGCAAGTACCAGCTCGGGTTTGGCATTCTGCGCATGGCGGCCGCCATTCCCGGTCGGTTGTCCCTGGTGCAGGAGGCGCGCCCTATCCTGCAGGCACTGGCCGATGAGTTCGGCGAGACGACGAATCTGGCCGTGCTGCGCTCCAATGTCGCGGTCAACGTAGACCAGGCCATGGGTCCGTCTGCGGTCGCCACTCACGACTGGATTGGAAACCTGACCCCGTTGCACGCCACCGCGAGCGGCAAGATTTTCCTCGCGCACCTCGACGCTGAAGGGCGGGACAAGGTGCTCAAGGCCACTGGCCAGCCGCCACGGACGTCGAAAACCATCACCTCGCGGGCCGCCCTCGATCAGGAGCTGGAGCGTGTCCTCGAGACCGGGTACTCAGCGGTTTACGAGGAGCTGGAGATCGGGCTCAACGCCGTCGCGGTGCCCATTTGGGACTACCAGGGCGACGTGGTTGGTTCGATCAGCATGTCGGGGCCCGCATTCCGCTTCCGGTCCGACGAAATCGCGGCGCTCTGTGACGAGCTGGTCCATGCCGGCAACCAGGTCAGCGCCCACCTGGGATACACCGGCTGACATTCAGCGTTCGATGGCGACCGCGGCTGAGGCTGCGCGCTCCGCTGCCGACGCGGCCGCATCAGCAGCGTCTGACCGGGCGCTGTCCCGGCCGGATGCCGGGTCCAAAGCATTGGCCCGTGCCAGGGACGCCGCGACCGCAGAGCATTGGGATGCCAGATCTGCGGCGGCGATGGCGTCATGCAACAGGTTCGGATTCCCTCGGGCCGCGAGGTAGCCGGCGAGATCAACCACGTCCGCAGCGGTCACGGCAATTTCGGCCGGAATCCGCATTGCTTCGGCCATGGCCGCGGCTTCCCCGTCGGCGGCCTCGCCGTCCGCTGCCTCCCCGCCGGCGGGCTGCCGCTGCCCGGCTCCCGTCTGGCCACTGCGTTTAGCAGCCAACACGGCGGCGTACGCTGCTGCGTCACCGCTGATGAGAGGAACTGCCCTGGCACGCAACGAATCCGCCGCGGCAGCCAACCTGCCGGCGTCGGAGATGTGGCGGGTGGACCGGCGGGCGACTTTCGCCGTCAGCGCCGCCGCCAGCGACAGGCTGGCCGCCGTCACCGACCCGGCTGCCGGGGCGGGGTCGCTTCCGGCGACATCGGCCAGCAGGTCGTCGAACGGCCGCTGCGGGTAATCGCCACCGGTCCACCCGGACGCCATGGATCAGGCCAACCCGATAATTTCGCCGTCTTCGCCGATGTCCATCCGCTCGGCCGCGGGGGTGGAGGACAAACCGGGCATCGTACTCATGTCTCCACAGATCGGGTAGATGAATCCGGCCCCCACGGAGGCGCGGACTTCGCGCACCGGCAACCGCCACCCCGTTGGCGCTCCCTTGAGTGCCGGGTCGGAGGATATCGACAAATGCGTCTTGGCAATGCAGACCGGCAAGTGCCCGAACCCGCTGCGCTCGTAGTTTTCGAGCTGGCGCTTCGCCGTGGCGGAGAGGTCTATCCCGTCGGCGCCGTAGACGTTGCGCGCCACTGTCTCGATCTTTTCGACCAGGGGCATCGAGTCGTCATACAGCTGGCGGAAGTCGGACGGCTCTTCGCAGGCCTCCATCACGGCGCGGGCCAACTCCACGGCCCCCTTGCCGCCGTCGACGACGTGGGTGCAGACCGCTGCCCGCGTGGATTCCTCGGCGGCGATATCCAGAATCGCCTGGTGCTCGCTGTCGTAGTCCGACGGGAAGGCGTTGATCGCGACCACCGGTTCCACCCCGTGGAGCCGGATGTTGGCGATTTGCTTGCGCAGGTTCGGCGCGCCGGCAAGGACATCGTCCGGGTTCTCCTGAAGCATCTCCTCGGGCAACGGCTTGCCTGCCACCACACGGTACTTGCCCGAGTGCGTCTTCAGGTCGCGGACGGTGGCGACGACGACGGCGGCGTCGGGAATCAGCCCCGAATTGCGGCACTTGATATTGAAGAACCGTTCGGCGCCCATATCCGCTCCGAACCCGGCCTCGGTGACCAGGTAATCTCCGGCCCGGATGCCGATCTGGTCGGCGATGATTGACGAATTCCCGGTGGCAATATTGCCGAAAGGTCCGCAGTGGATGAGCACGGGTGTCTGCTCGACCGTCTGCATCAGGTTCGGCTTGATTGCCTCCTTCAGGATCACGCACATGGCACCGGCCGCCTTGAGCATCTCGGCCGTCACCGGGTCGCCCTGGCGGTCGTAACCGACAACAATCCGGCCCAACCGTTCGCGCAGATCCTGCAACGACGTCGACAGCGACAGCAGTGCCATCACTTCGCTGGCGGCGGTGATGTCGAAACCTGACTGGCGGGGAGCGCCGTCGGCCTTGCCCCCGAGTCCGGTGACGATGTGGCGCAGTTCCCGGTCGTTAACGTCGAGCACCCGCCGCCACGTAATCGCTTGCGGATCGAGGTCGAGGGCATTGCCCTTGTGCAGGTGGTTGTCCACCATGGCCGACAGCAGGTTATGCGCGGCCGTGACCGCGTGCATGTCGCCGGTCAGGTGGAGGTTGAGCGACTCCATCGGCACCACTTGCGAGTGCCCGCCTCCGGCCGCTCCGCCCTTGATTCCGAATGTCGGGCCCATCGACGGCTGTCGCAGGGCGATGACCCCGCGCTTGCCCACATGGCTGAATGCCTGCCCCAGCCCCACCGACGTCGTCGTCTTGCCGGCACCGAGCGGAGTGGGAGTGGTCGAGGAGACCACGACGTACTTGGCCCTGGGTTTGTCCTGCAGTTCGTCGATGGTTTCAAGCGAGATTTTCGCCGTGGTGCGGCCATACGGTTCAATCAGATGTTCGGCGATGCCCATGTCGGCTGCGAGGTCCTGCAGCGGGCGGAGGCTTGCGCCCCGGGAAATTTCGAGGTTGCTCAGCATGGTCGTCATAGAGCCTTTCTGGTCATAAGCCGCCAAGGGCACTGCAAACTGCGCGTTCACCATTGGATGCGCACTTTCAGTCTGGACCTGGCGGTGGTGCTTTTCAAGAGTGCAGGATGCTGCAGGGCGCGGAGAAGTCGGCGCCATCTGGAGAGCGTGACGTGCCGGCGCCCGCGGGGAGCGCCGGCACGTTCAGTCCGCTGTCAGGGGCGTATTCGGCCCGCCGTCAGACCGCCGCGTCCAGCCCGTAGCCTTTCAGCCGCTCACGCTGATTCGGGTTCACTGACGGTCGAAAGGGCATCTCCACAACTTCGGCACGCACCGGCGTGCCGACGAAGTCCGAGTACTTGTCCGGCAGATGCACCCACAGTTCGGTACTCAGCTCCGCCCGGTGCACCGGCACGAACCCCATGGCGATGTTGACGCCCAGCTCCGGCGAGTACCACGGTGACGTCACGTAGCCGAACGGCTCGGACTCAGCGTCCGGAGCAATGAGCCAGAAGTCAGGGGCATAATCATCGATCGGCCGCCCGTCCATCTTCATGCCCACCAGCGTGTGAGTGTACGGCGGTTTGTCGGCGTTGATCGCGTCTCGGGCCGCTTCCAGTGCCTGCTTGCCAATGTAGTCTGCCGTTTTCTTCCGTGGCACCTGGTACCCCAGATTCACTTGGAACGGCAGGGTTTCGGCATCCATGTCCTGGCCCCAGGACAGGATGCCGGCGGCAATCCGGCGATGGTGTGCCGGAGCGACAACCATCAGGTTGTGCTTCTTGCCTGCTTCGACCACCGCGTTCCACATCTGCTCGGCGTAGAGCGTGGCATCGCGCAGGTAGATTTCATAGCCCTTCTCGCCGGTGAAGCCGGTCTGGGAAATGATCACCTCGCAGCCACCCACGGCCGAGGCCATCAAGCCGTACGACGGAATCTCGGCCGCCGCCGGGCCCACCAGATCGACCAGCAGGTCCTCGGACTTGGGGCCCTGGATCTGCACCGGGGCGACGTCGATCTCCTTGATCTCGACATCGAACCGGTGGCCGACGTTGACGCCCTGCAACCACAGCATCAGGTCCGAGTCGGACAGGCTGAACCAGAATTCGTCCTCGGCGATGCGAAGCAGCACCGGATCGTTAAGGATGCCGCCGTCTTCATTGCAGAGGATCACATACCGGGCCCGCATGGGCGGGATCTTGGCGGCGTCGCGGGTGATCACGAAGTTCACGAACGCCTCGGCATCGGGGCCTTTCACCTGGATCTGCCGCTCCACGGCGACGTTCCAGAGCGTGACGTGGTTGACCAACGCGTCATACTCGACCATCATCCCGCCGTCTTCAGGCTTCACGTAGCCCCGCGGGTGGTACATGCGGTTGTAAATCGACGCCTTCCAGCAACCTTCCTGATGGGACAGTTCCCAGTAAGGCGATTTTCGGACACGCGTATCTATCAGCATTTCAACGGGGGTCGGTCCGGACTGTCGAAGATTGATCGGCACAGTGCGGTTGGATTGGTCGACGGAGGGGACGTTCTTATTCATCATCGGCTCCCTGAGCTCGCGTGGTATCTGCAGCCCGACGCCGGCTGTGTCCTGCCGATGAGAATCGCCCATGGAGCTGGGCACCTTTGCCCATGATGCGTTCCACTTGTTGACAGAAGCCCTGCCTGCAGCGGTGTTGCATTGTACGAGGAGAAGTTTCGTATTATGAGCCCTGTTGCGTAATACGGAACATCGCCTGTGCTTTGAGTGTAAGATACGCGCATTATTGTAGACAAGAGGCGCGCCGTGAGATCTACACCACACATGGGCGCACGTGACTTCAGCCCGTTATTCGGCGCGAATAACGGGCTGAAAGAAGCGGGAAAACCGGCGGCCAGCCGGAGGCCAAGCCGCCGTCAGCCGGAGGCCGGTCGGCGGCCTGCTGTCAGTTGGAGGTGATGCCCGCCTGGCGTTCGGCCGCTTCGACGACGTTGACCAGCAGCATGGCACGGGTCATCGGCCCCACACCGCCCGGATTCGGGGACATCCAGGAAGCCACGTTGGCCGCAGCAGGTTCAACGTCTCCGGCGAGTTTCGTCTTGCCGGTGTCCGGGTCGGCTGTGCGGGTGACGCCGACGTCGAGGACGATAGCCCCCTCCTTCAGTTGGTCCGCCTTGATCATCGAGGGGAAGCCGGCAGCTGCAATTACGACGTTGGCCCGTTCCAGGTGCCCGGCCAGGTCCACCGTGCCGGTGTGTGCCAGCGTGACGGTGGCGTTGATTTCTTTGCGGGTCAGCAGCAATCCCAGCGGGCGGCCCACAGTAATCCCGCGTCCAATGACCAGTACGTCCTTGCCCTTCAAGGAGATGCCGTGGCGAACCAGCAGTTCCACGATGCCGTTCGGCGTACACGGCAGCGGGGCGCCGGTCGTGCCCGCTGCGCCTGACACGTTCAGCGTCAGCCGTCCCAGGTTCACCGGGTGCAGGCCGTCGGCGTCCTTGGCCGGGTCCATCCGCTCCAGGATGGCGTTGGCGTTAATGTGCGCCGGCAGCGGCAACTGCACGATATAGCCCGTCGTGGCGGGATCGCTGTTCAGCTCATCGATCACCGCTTCCAGATCCAGCTGGCTGATATCGTCCGGCAGGTCCTTGCGGATGGAGTTGATGCCGATTTCGGCGCAGTCGCGGTGCTTGCCGGCAACGTACGAATGGCTGGCCGGGTCATCACCCACCAGCACCGTGCCCAGCCCGGGGGTGATGCCTCGTTCCGCGAGGACCTGGACCCGCTCTGCCAGTTCGGACTTGATCTGCCGCGCCGTGGCCTTGCCATCCAGAGTCCGAGCCGGGGCCGGTGTCCCGGCGCCGGCCTCCGGTCCGCTCTTCTGGTCTTGTTCAGTCACCGGTTCACCACTCCTCATATCCGGGGTACAGCGGGAAGTCGCTAGCCAGCCGGTCCACCCGGTTGCGCAGGTTGTCGACGTCGGCACCGGGCTTGAGGGCCGTAGCGATGATGTCCGCCACCTCGCCAAATTCTGCCTCACCGAAACCGCGGGTGGCCAGTGCCGGTGTTCCGATCCGCAGACCGGAGGTCACCATCGGAGGCCGCGGATCAAACGGAACCGCATTTCGATTGACCGTGATGCCGGCTGCGTGCAGCAGATCCTCGGCCTCTTTGCCGTCCATAGCCGAGTTGCGCAGGTCCACCAGCACCAGATGCACATCGGTGCCGCCGGTCAGCACGCTCACCCCGTGTTCGGCCACGTCCCGGCTCATCAGCCGGTCGGCGAGGATGCGCGCACCGTCGACGGTGCGTTGCTGGCGTTCGGCGAACTCTTCGGAAGCTGCGATTTTGAACGCCACGGCCTTGGCGGCGATGGCATGCATTAACGGCCCGCCCTGCTGTCCCGGGAACACCCCGGAGTCCATCTTCTTGCCCAGCTCCTGGCGGGACAAGATCACACCGGAGCGCGGACCGGCCAGTGTCTTGTGCACCGTGGAAGTGACGACGTCGGAATGCGGCACCGGATTGGGATGCAGGCCGGCGGCCACCAGTCCTGCGAAGTGAGCCATATCGGTCCACATGTAGGCCCCGACTTCGTCGGCGATTTCGGCGAAGGCGCCGAAATCGAGCTGTCGCGGGTAGGCGGACCACCCGGCGATGATGACATCGGGACGTTCGGCCTTGGCTTGTTCACGCACCTTGTCCATGTCCAGGCGGAGCGAGTCCGGATCCACCCCATAGGCGGCAACGTTGTACAGCTTGCCGGAGAAATTCAGCTTCATGCCGTGGGTCAGGTGGCCGCCGTGGGCGAGCTCCAGGCCCATAATCTTATCGTCCGGCTTGATCATCGCGGCCAAGGCAGCGGCGTTCGCCTGCGCCCCCGCATGGGGCTGGACGTTGGCATGTTCGGCCCCGAACAGTGCCTTGGCCCGGTCGCGGGCCAGGTTCTCGGCGACGTCGACGTATTCGCAACCGCCGTAATAGCGCCGCCCCGGATACCCCTCGGCATACTTGTTGGTCAGCACCGACCCCTGGGCTTCAAGCACCGACCGCGGCGCAAAGTTCTCGGAGGCGATCATTTCCAAGGTGCCACGTTGGCGGTCCAGCTCCTGGTCCAGGACGGCGGAAATCTCCGGATCGACGTCGGACAGCGGAAGGTTTGCTACGGACTGGGCGGTTTTGCTCACAGTTTCTCCTGGTGAGATACGAAGTTCTACAGGTCAGGCTACCGGCACACCGGTCTTCTCGTGACGTCGGCCCAGGCGTACGACCGTTGTCCTGCAGTTGTGCCACTCCCCGGTGGTTATCCACCCGCGCCAGTTGCGACCCTTCCACTCTAACCCAGAGCACAGGCCGAAGACGCGTAACGGATATTCCGGCTCCAATCGGTGGACGGTAGCGTTGGATGCGTGGATACAGACAACGTCTTCGACGCCGCAACCACGGCCCGCTACACGCTGACACTCTCCTGCCCTGACCAGCCCGGAATTGTGCATTCCGTGGCCGGAGCTCTGGTCTCCGCCGGCTGCAACATCACCGAGTCCCAGCAGTATGGCAGCGATGAAAGCGGAACGTTCTTTATGCGGGTGGCCTTGACGACGACGGCGACACAGCCGGCGCTCGAATCCCACCTTGAGCCGGTGGCAGGATCGTTCAACATGGAATGGGCGGTGCACCCGCACGACCAGCCGGTCCGCACGCTGATCATGGCATCGAAAGACGGGCACTGCCTCAATAACCTGCTCTTCGCCCAGCGCTCGGGAACGCTGCCCATCGAAATCCCCGCGATCGTTTCGAACCACCCGGAGCTCCGGCCGCTGGCGGAATTCTACGGCGTCACCTTCCACCACATCCCACGCACTGCCGGGAACACAGCCGAGGCAGAAGCGCAGTTGCGTACGCTGATCGCCGATTACGACGTCGGCCTCGTGGTGCTGGCCCGCTACATGCAGATCCTCAGCGATGAACTATGCCGGGATCTGGCCGGGCGGGCGATCAACATCCACCACTCCTTCCTCCCTTCTTTTAAGGGAGCCCGCCCCTATGCCCAGGCCCACGCCCGCGGCGTGAAATTGATCGGTGCCACGGCGCACTATGTCACTGGCGACCTCGACGAAGGCCCCATCATCGAGCAAGATGTCGTCCGGGTGGAGCACACCAAGACCGCCGAGCAGTTGGCTGCCACCGGCCGGGATGTCGAGGGCCGGACGCTGGCCCAGGCGGTGCAGTGGCACGCCGAACACCGGGTGCTGCTGGATGGGCACCGCACCATTGTGTTTAAGTGAGCCGTCGCCTCATGTTTAGGCGAGCCGCTTCGCCGCATAGGCTGGTGGGATGGCAAACATCATCCCGTTCAATGGCACTATCCCCACGATCGATCCCGACGCCTTCACCGCGCCCACTTCAACCATCATCGGCGACGCGGTTTTGGGCCGGGACGCGAGCGCCTTCTATGGCGTCGTCGTGCGCGGGGACACCGCACCCATCAAGGTGGGCGATGGATCGAACCTGCAGGATAACGTGGTGTTGCACGCCGACCCCGGATTCCCGACGACAGTTGGCCAGCGGATCAGCGTGGGGCATGCTGCGGTGATCCACGGCTGCACCATTGAAGACGATTGCCTGATCGGGATGAGCGCCACCGTCCTCAATGGCGCGGTCATCGGCGCCGGGACGCTGGTGGCAGCAGGCGCCGTGGTCCTGGAAGGAACCGAGATCCCTCCCCGCTCACTGGTGGCGGGTGTGCCGGCCAAGGTCCGGCGCGAACTGAGCGACGAGGAATTCGAATCGGTCAAGGAGAATGCCGCGCACTACGTCGAGCTGGCCCGGAAGCACAAAGCCGCCAACTGAAGAAGGGGTGCAGGCGGCACATACTTCATCGGCGGCTTGATGAGTGGATCGGTCAAGGGCTGATCATTTACGCCGCCGTCGGTGGTTTCTCCTAGCCCGGATCCTCCAGGCTCGAACGGTATCCTTCTGAACGTTGCACCGGTCCGCGCGGTCCCGATTCCGCAGCGCCGGTGCCGGAGGCGGACCCGTCGTCCCCGCCGGGGTTGCTCCCGCTAAGCCCGCCGCCCTCGTCGGCCGCGGTGTCTGCTCCGGCGGCCTTTTCGGCCGTGGTTCCGCCGCCACCCGGACGCCCTTCCTCCGGGACGGACCGGTTGCGATGCCACAGCACCACAAGCCCCTGGATCACCACGGCCGTTATCAGCCCGGCCACAATGGCGAAGGCAACGGACCCGGCAAAGGGCCATCCCCAGCTGGTGGAGGCGCCGAACGCGATGAAGGCAACCACCAACGAGACGACCAGGTTGGCCGCATACTCGCGCAGAAACTTCTTCATTCTTCAGCTGTAAACCTGAACAGCGCCGCCGCACCCGCCGATTTTGTCCCCGATTCCCCGCCTCGCGCATCCTGAATCGAGCCAACGGGGGCTATTGGTAAAGAGTTCTTTAGAATGTATCTTGAGTGGATGCACAGTGCCGAAGACCGGGCTCAGCCCTCTGGCTCCTCGTATCAGCCCCACCAGGACGAGCAAGTCATTTCGGATCCAGTCCGGATCCGGGCCCTGGCGCACCCATTGCGGCTGCGTCTCCTGGACCACCTGCAGGAGGTCGTTCAGGCAACAGCGACACAATGCGCGGCCGCGCTGGATGAGTCGGTGGCCAGCTGTTCTTTCCACCTGCGCACCCTGGCCAAACACGGATACGTCGAGCCCGCGCCCCGCGCCGGACGGGACAAACCGTGGAAGCTCAACTCGCGACGTCGCAAACACACCATTGACAACACCCGGCCCGGCTCCATCGAAGCAGTGTCCGCACTCGCCGCCTTGCAAGTGGAAGAGCAAATGGCCAGGATCCAGGATTGGTTGACTGCGGCCCCATCGCAGCCGGCGGAGGACATCGACGCGGCGGTGATCAGCAGCGGCAGATTCTATGCCACGCCGGACGAAGTGCGCCAATTGCGCGAACAGATTCTGCACCTGGCGGACGGCTATGTCCAGCGCTGGACCAATCCCCAGCTGCGTCCGCCGGGCTCCAAGCCAACCAAAGTGTTCGCGGTGCTCAACTTCGAGCCGCAGGATCCCGCATGAAACACGAAGGCACCGGGGCCGACGTCGGAACCGCCACCGACGCGACCGCTGCTCACGGTGCCCAGCAAGCACAGCAGGCACAGCACCAAGACCACCCCCAAGACGACCAGCCGGACGCGCAGCACGACGTCGGAACCAACCGCGAGGCCTTGGTCCAACCCGGCTTCCTGCGGCTGGCACTGGCCTGGATTGTCAGCAATTTCGGAGACTCCGCCCTCTTCATCACCTCCGCGATCTGGGTGAAGCAGCTGACGGGCAGCGACGCGGCCGCAGGCCTGGTGTTCGCCGCGCTCGGCCTGCCTGCATTGTTCGCTCCATTGACCGGCCAGCTCGCAGACCACTTTCCGCGCAAGATGCTGCTGGTGGTTAACAACGCACTGGCCGGCGCCATCGTACTGCTGCTGCTCCTCGTCCAGGACACCGGCATGCTGTGGCTGATCTACGTGGTGATCTTCCTCTACGCCAATACCTCCTACATCACCGTCGCCGCCCAGTCCGGACTGATCCGGGCCATGCTCCCCACCCGGCTGCTGGCACCTGCCAACGGAATGTTGAGCAGTATCGACCAAGGCCTGCGGATCGTTTCCCCGCTGGCCGGAGCCGGTCTGTTCGCGCTCTGGGGGATGGATTCCGTCGTCGTACTGACCGCCGTTTGCTTTGGGGCCACGGCACTGATTCTGCTCACCCTCAAGGTCAACGAGCCTGACGCGGAACCGGACCCGGACGGCACCTTTTGGCTCCGCACCACCGCAGGGTTCCGTTTCATTGCCACCCACCGGCTGCTCCGCAACGGCACCCTGACCGTCTTCATGTGCATCGCCGCCACCGGGGTCTTGAACGTCACCAACTTCTCGGCCATTGAAGATGGAATCGGGATGCCCGTTGAATTCATGAGTGTGCTGGTCAGTGTCCAGGGCGTGATGTCGGTGGTGGGCGGGCTCACCGCCAGCGGCGTCATCCGACGCTTCTCACTGACGGCCACCATGACCGCTGGCGTGCTGCTGCTGGGTGCCGGGATCTCCATGCTGGCCACCAACTCGATTGCCCTGTTCCTGATCGGTATCTCGCTGGGCGGCCTCGGCATCCCCTGGATGATCGTCGCCTACGTGACCCTGCGGCAAACGGTGACGCCGATGCGGCTGCAGGGCCGTGCCGCCGCTGCGGGAAACCTGGCCTTCAACGTTCCCCAGGTGATGACCTCCGTACTGGCGGCCGCCATCGTTGGCTTCATCGACTACCGGGTCCTGGTTCTGGCGACGGCCGCGGCGTGCGTGCTGAGCATGGTTCCCGTCTTCTCGCAGCGCAAGGCCGTCCCCGCACCGTGAACCGGCAGGCTTGGAAGTCTTCACAGCACATACGAGGATGGACTCATGACAGAGCCTGGATCTGAACCGTTAATCGTCGTCCCGCCGTGCACCGGTGAGGACGGGAGCAGCCCGCTGGAGGCAACCGGCCGCACCTTGAACTGGGGCGTGATCGCCACCGGAAACATCGCTGCCTCCGTCACCGCCGACATCGGCCTGCTGCCCGATGCCCGGCTGCATGCGGTCAGCTCGCGCTCCCGGGGCCGCGCGGAGCAATTCGCCACGAAGTTCGGATTCACCACCAGCTATTACGACGGCGGCCACAGTCCGCTGTCCGGTTATGAACAGCTGCTCGCTGATCCCGACGTCGATGTCGTCTACGTCGCCACGCCCCATGGCCAGCATCGCACCGTGGCCGGAGCCGCCTTGCAAGCCGGCAAACATGTGCTCTGCGAAAAGTCATTGACCATCAACGCCCGCGAAGCCGCGGAACTGATCGAGCTGGCGGAAACCAACCAGCGGTTCCTGATGGAAGCCGTATGGACCCGGTTCATGCCGAGTGTGCAGCGGGCCTGGCAGATCGTCCGCTCCGGCGAGCTGGGAGAGATCCAATGGGTTCAGGCTGATCTCGGCTTCCCCGCGCCCTACGATCCGAAGGCCCGCATCTGGGCCTTGGACGACGGCGGAGGAGCCCTGCTTGATCTGACGGTTTATCCCCTGACCTGGGCGTTCGGCGTGCTCGGCCGGCCGGAATCGTATACCGTCGCCGGTTCGCTCAATTCCGATGGCGTGGATCGGCAGAACGCATTGCAACTGACCTACAGCTCGGGTGCCCAGGCCCAGTTGACGTCGTCGTTGACGGCCAGCTCCCCGCGGACCGCCACCATCTGCGGGGCCAAAGGCTGGCTGCGCACCAACGCTCCCCTGCACAATCCAACCGAGCTGACCATCGAGACCATGGACGCCGGTGCACGGGCCGAGACCATCGGACAGATCGGAAACGGCTACGTGTACGAAGTGCGGGAGGCCACCCGCTGCATCCAGGCAGGACTCATCGAGAGCCCGACGATGCCCCGGCAGGATTCGCTGGAGACGATGAAATTCTTCGATGCCGTCCGCGCCGACCTGGGAGTGCGCTACCCCAACGATTAAGACGTGGGGCACCCGCTGTTGGCAACCCGCCGCCTAAGTACAAGCAGGAGTGCGCCCACGTCCCCCGCTACTTCGCGGTGCTCTGCTCCAACTCCTGCTCGCCTGCATCAGTTGTGCCCGCATCCCGGCGGCGCCAGTAAGCCGCGAGCACCGCGCCGGAGACGTTGTGCCAGACGGAGAAGATCGCCGCCGGCAGCGCCGCCGCCGGGCTGAGGTATTGCGCCGCAAGTCCCGCAGCCAAACCTGAATTCTGCATCCCCACCTCAACAGAGGTGGTGCGCTTCGCCGCAGTCGGGAGCCGGAACATCCGCGCGAAACCGTACCCGACAGCGTAGCCGGCCGCATTGTGGAGCACGACGGCGGCGAAGATCATCAGCCCGGCCGAAGCGATGCTCTCCGCACTTCCGGCCACGACGGCCAGCACGACGGTGGTAATCGCCAGCACTGATATCCACGGCAAAACCGGAAGCGCCTTCGCCACCAGCTTCGGCATCAGCAGCCGCACCACCAGACCCAACACGACTGGCACGAGCACGATCTGCACGATCGAGAACGCCATCGATCCAGCGTCGACGGGCATGTAGGTCCCCGCCAGCCACAGCGTCAGCAACGGAGTGAGCAACGGCGCCAGCACCGTCGACACCGACGTCATCGCAACCGACAATGCCACGTCACCCTTGGCCAGATACGAGACCACATTCGAAGCCGTTCCACCGGGGCAGCAGCCCACCAGGATGACGCCTGCGGCAAGCTCCGGAGGCAGCCCCAGCGCCACCCCGATCAACCACCCGGTCAGCGGCATCACCACATACTGCGCCACCACTCCGATGACCACCGGGATGGGACGCTTGGCGATCACGGAGAAGTCGGGCGGGGTCAACGTCAGCCCCATCCCGAACATGATGATGCCCAGCAACGGTGAAATCCACGGCGCGATCCCGGTAAAGGCAGTCGGCCACAGCATTCCGGCCACCCCGCCGGCGAGAATCAGCAGCGGGAAGAGCGTCACCGCAATCGTCGCATTACGCTCCGCCTTCGGCCGTGCGCTGGGGGTTTCATCGTGCTGTGCGTGTTCTGCCATACGTGAAGACTTACCACGGACTAAACGGCCAGCCCCATCCGATGACCCCGGCGGGGGAAAATATGACGTCTTACCGGCCTGTTTTTGCGCCCTTGAAAATCCCGTGAAGGAACATATTCGAAGTAACGGTGGACGGGGCCAACGGTTAACAATAGGATAAGTCGAACGTGTCGCAAATCACCTTCCGGGGACGTGAACATGGTGGAGTCTCGCATTACCAGCTGGGCAAACACTGCCTGGCGATCCATGTTCCTCTGCCTGTTCGTGGCCTTGGGATTCATGCTTATCGGCGCTTCCAGCGCTCATGCGAACGACGGCGACGACGGCAATTCGCTCCTTGGAACCGTCGTTGAAAAAGCGACCCAACCGGTGAAGAAAACCGCCACGACAGTTGCGAATAAGGCGGCGGCACCCGTTGTGGAGGATGCGGCGACTGCCGTAGTGGACCGAGCAGCGGCACCCGTTGTGGAGGATGCGGCGACCGCCGTAAAGAGGGCAACCAAACCGGTGGCTGAGACGGCGGCTCATGTTGCGGCGCCCATTGCGGATCAAGCGGTGAAGCCCGTCGTGGAGAAGGCCCTCGAACCGGCAGTGGACCATGTCGCCGAGCCCGTCGTCGACAACGTCGCCAAACCCGTCCTCGACAAGGTGGTCGAACCGGTCGTAACCCCGGTCCGCGAAATCATTCGTCCGGTCACCCAACCGGCTGAGGAAATAGCAAGGTCCGCGGTGAAGCCCATCGCCGATGTCACCGAGTCCGTTACTGAGCGGGTCGTCGAGCCGGTTACCCGTACTGCGCCCGCACCGGCAAGCGGCGCTACGCCTGAGCCTTCAGCCGACGCTGCCCTCGAACCGGCAAGCGGCGCTACGCCTGAGCCCGCAGCTGACGCTGCACCCGAACAGGAGGCCGTCGCTGCGACTGAACCGGCGCGTTCCGCCACATCCGGTACCGCGCCTGCAAACGAGGCCGTGGCGGGCACCCCGGGTTCGGACAGTGCTGCGGGATCCGTTAAATCAGTCCATGGCGCCAGCTCATCGTCCGGCCCCACGTCCCTGGTGTTCGACAAGGGCCCGATGATTATCGCCGACGACTCAGCGCCGGAACTTCACGCAGCCAAGGCAGCAGCATCCACGCAGCGGGGCCACGAAGTCGAGACAACGGCACACGCCTCAGTCCCCGTCCCGGACACCAGTGCTCAACGGGCTGACTCCGACGGTACGGCTGGAATGGCCACCGTCCCCGGGCCCTCCGGGACGGTTACATCCTCCCAAGGCGGCGGAACGGCCGCCGTCGCTGATTGTGCCAGTGCGCATATAGAAGTGGTGTGCACGGGGCTTCAACGGAGCATGAATACTCCCTGGGCAATACCCACTTCAATATCCCCCGATCCGGGCTTTTCGCCTGACTGATTGCTCCCGCATTTCGCCTGGGTGCAAAACCAGGCCACCGCGACTCGCGCGATAAATTCCAACGAATTGCCGCAATCCAAGAGGCCGGCCACTTCTCTGCCCCAAAGAGAGCGGCCCCTTCTCAACCTCAAGAGACCGGCCACCACGCTCGGCGGGCACCGGCACCAGTTCCGCTATGCCCGCCTTACCGGGACGGATTCCTGCCGCTGGCAGGCGTGCTGTCCCTTACTATCGGGCGTCGTGTGGCCGCCTTGTAACTCAGGGAGAAAGGAGAAATAGGGATATATCATCGTGTGGCTGCGCATTCCCCTCCTCCCGCGCAGCCACACGATCATGCCCATGGATCGGTCCGGAGGCTGGAAAAGACAGCATCCCCGCACCGGTAAAAGTGCGGGACGCCATCGCCATTTCGGCTAATAGATGGGCCGATCCGTGGGCACCTGATGATTCAGGCAGCCGGCCAGTACGCTTGTCTGCGTGGAATCACGGTCGCACTACCAAAGTCCGACGACGGACCCGCGCCCACCTGCACACGCGGGGCATCCACCGGCGCCACTCCGGTGGGTCAGCGTTGGAGTGCTTCCCCTGCTGATCGTGTACATCGGGTTGCCGCTTCAGATGACACTCAACCGCGGTGACCTGGCCACTTCCATCGTGCAGAACACCCCCGACCTCGCTCCGGAACATGTGGACTTCGCCGTCGCCGCGGCCCTGTTCTACACCTGGACCTTGCATGCCATCAACATTGTGCTGGTGGTTTGGTTCGTCCTGAGGGCACGCCGGGGACGCAGGTGGGCACGCATCGCCCTGACGATTTATCTGATTGCTGCCACTGGGTTCAGCTTTATTTCGATGGCGGCAGGCCTTCAGTATGGTCTCTGGGCGGTCCCCGGAGACGTCATCCATGTGGCTATGCTCGGCCTCCTGTGGCTCCCGCCATCGATGCGTCGTTTCTTCTCCACCTAGCACCAGCGGCCCCGCACCTGCGAGGGTGCGGGGCCGCTATGCCGCGTCCAGCCAATGGCAGTTCAGCCAATGGACCGTTCAAAGCAGTCCGGTCCATCACGCGGCCCGGCTACTTGTTCAGGCAGGCCGGGCTGGTTACTTGTTCAGGCGGGCCGCCAGATTCTCATCCAGCGCGGCGAGGAAATCCTCTGTGGTGAGGTGGCCCTGCTCGCCTTCGGCCAGCAGCGCCAGGTCCTTGGTCATCTTGCCGGACTCGACGGTCTTCACGACCACGTCTTCGAGGGTCTGTGCGAACTCCACGACCTCGGGGGTTCCATCCAACTCGCCGCGGTGCATCAACCCGCGGGTCCAGGCGAAGATCGACGCGATCGGGTTGGTCGACGTCGGCTCACCGGCCTGGTGGCGGCGGAAGTGCCGGGTGACCGTTCCGTGCGCGGCTTCGGCCTCCACTGTCTTGCCATCCGGAGTCATCAACACCGACGTCATCAGGCCCAGCGAACCAAAGCCCTGAGCGACCGTATCGGACTGGACGTCGCCGTCGTAGTTCTTGCAGGCCCAGACGTAGCCGCCTTCCCACTTCATGGCCGAAGCGACCATGTCATCGATCAGGCGGTGCTCGTACGTCAGGCCGGCCTGGGCGAACTGGTCCTTGAACTCGTTGTCGAAGACTTCCTGGAACAGGTCCTTGAACTGACCGTCGTAGGCCTTGAGGATGGTGTTCTTGGTGGACATGTAGACCGGGTAGTTGCGCATCAGGCCATACCTGAACGATGCACGCGCGAAGTCCTTGATGGACTCGTTGAAGTTGTACATTCCCATGGCCACGCCGCCCTCTTCAGGCATCGTGACGACGTCGAACTTCATCGGCTCGGAGCCGTCGTCCGGTTCGAAGCTCATAGTGACCTTGCCGGCACCCGGGACCTTGAAGTTGGTCGCCTTGTACTGGTCGCCGTGGGCGTGGCGGCCAATGATGATCGGCTGGTTCCAGCCCGGCACCAGCCGCGGGATGTTGGAGATAATGATCGGCTCGCGGAAGACCACCCCACCGAGGATGTTGCGGATAGTTCCGTTCGGCGAGACCCACATCTTCTTCAGGCCGAATTCTTCGACCCGCGCCTCATCGGGGGTGATGGTGGCGCACTTAACGCCGACGTTGTGCTCCTTGATGGCATTCGCGGCATCGACTGTGACCTGGTCGTCCGTGGCATCACGGTTCTGGATGGACAGGTCGTAGTATTTCAGATCCACATCGAGATAGGGATGAATCAGGCGGTCCTTAATGAACTGCCAGATGATGTGGGTCATCTCATCGCCATCGAGCTCGACGACGGGGCCGGCTACCTTAATCTTGGACACACGGTCTCCTTATGATTCGGGGCCGCGTCTCGTCGTCGACCCCTGTTGTTTCCAGGTGTTTCTCGTGGACAATCAGGTTCAATAATGCCACAACGCCCGTTGCCGGGACGAACTGGAATCGCTGACGTTGAGCACCCTTGAAGCCCCGGCACGACGGCGGCACGCCGCCGACAGTGCCACCTTCAGCCGCCCGCCCTTACGCCGGAGCGATAACGGAAAACAGCACCAGGCCAACGGCGCACCCGGCAAGCACGACGGCGTCGAAGGCGCGGCTGCGGGCGGCGAACAGCATTCCCTCTTCACGCCCGGTTCCCCGCAGCACGGCGAGGATCATCAACAGTGCCGCCAGCACGAAACCGGTCACCCGGAAACTGGCCGTCACCGCCAGCACCATGGCCAGAATGAGTGCAGCGAGGGCAAACCAGATGAACCGCCATCGGCGCAGCAGCAGGCCCTGTCCCGTGCCGGCCCGGCCGCGCCCCGGGGCAGGCTCATGCGGTTCGCTCACTGAATCCTCGATCCGGTTTTGGTCCCTAACCGGAGCCTAGTGGAAAAAGTGCCGCGCACCGGTGAGGTACATGGTGACACCGGCTGCCTGTGCCGCCGCGATTACTTCTTCGTCACGCACGGAGCCACCGGGTTGCACGACGGCGCGGACGCCGGCATCGAGCAGGATCTGCAGTCCGTCGGCGAAAGGAAAGAAGGCGTCCGAGGCCACGACCGACCCCGCGGCACGGTCCGGCGACGTGCCGTCCGCCTGGCCGTCGTCGGCCGCACCGAGCGTCCGGGCGCGCTCGACGGCGAGCTTGCAGGAGTCGACCCGGTTGACTTGCCCCATGCCGATGCCGACAGTAGCGCCATCATGGGCGAGCAGAATGCCGTTGGACTTCACGCCGCGCAAGGCGCCCCAGGCAAACACCAGATCCGCCAGGGTCTTCCCGTCCGCGGCCTCGCCGGCGACCAGCTTCCAATTCCGCGGGTCGTCCCCGTCGGCGCCGAGGGTGTCAACCGTCTGCAGCAGCATGCCGCCGGAGACCTGCTTGAACTCGGCCGGATCGCGACGGTAACCGGCGGGAAGCGCGAGCAGCCGGATGTTCTTCTTGCCGGTCAGAATGTCCCGGGCCTCGGGCTCGAAACCAGGTGCGATGACGACTTCGGTGAAGATTCCCGACACGGTGCGCGCCATGGCGGCGGTGACCGGACGGTTCGCGGCAATCACCCCGCCAAACGCCGACACGGGATCGCAGGCGTGCGCCTTGGCGTGGGCATCGGCGATCGGATCGGCCGCCCCTTCGGTGGCGACGGCGATGCCGCAGGGGTTGGCATGCTTGACGACGGCGACGGCCGGCTGGTCGAAGTCGAAAGCGGCCCGCACCGCTGCGTCACCGTCGACGTAGTTGTTGTACGACATGGCCTTGCCATGCAGCAGGTCCGCCTGCGCGATTCCCGGCGTCGCGCCCTGCTCCACATACAGTGCGGCCGGCTGGTGCGGGTTTTCGCCGTACCGCAATACGGAACTGCGTTCCAGGGACAGCCCGGCGTAGAGCGGCCACTGACCGCTGTCACTGGTTCCGTCTCCGAACTGCGCCGCCGTCCAGGAGGCCACCGCGTTGTCATAACCGGCGGTGTGGGCGAAGGCCATGGCGGCCAGCCGCCGTCGTGCGTTCAGGTCGAATCCGCCCTCGGAGGCTGCGGCGACGACGTCGGCATAGCGTGCCGGGTCGACGACGACGGAAACCGACGCATGGTTTTTCGCCGCGGAACGCACCATCGCCGGACCGCCGATATCGATCTGTTCGACGACGTCGTCCGGTTCGGCGCCGGACTTCACGGTGTCGACAAAGGGGTAAAGATTGACGACGACCAGGTCGAATGCCTCGATCTCGAGGTCGGACAATTGATCAACGTGCTCGGACCGGCGGCGGTCCGCGAGGATTCCCGCATGGACCTTCGGGTGCAGCGTCTTGACCCGGCCATCGAGGGTCTCCGGGAAGCCGGTCAGCTCAGCCACTTCAGTGACCGGCACGCCGGCGGCCGAAATGCGTCCCGCCGTCGAACCGGTGGACACGATTGCCACTCCCGCGTGATGCAGGCCCTGAGCCAGTTCCTCAAGCCCGGTCTTGTCGTATACCGAGATCAAGGCCCGGCGGATGGGAACACGGTCAAGCTGTTTCAGACTCACACAAATCTCCAGGAGTTTTCAGGACGGGGCCGCACACCAGTGTAGTTCACCAGCGACTGCCCTACGTGGCCGGCAATTCCGCGTCCGGTGTCTCTTCAATGGACCTCATCGTCCACTCGCCGTCAATGTAGGAAGCCTTTACGGTGAGCACCGTCGGCTTCTTCGGCTCGATGGTCGAGGCCTCTTCACCCTCGGAATTGAATATGGTGCCGGCAGTTTCCGAGTATGTGACAAGCGCCGTGCCCGTCGATTTCCCCTCCGGGAGCTTCGGGAAAATATCGGTCACCCTCGGGTCGCCGCCGGCCATCCAGCCGCCGTCGTCGTAGACCTTGTTGATCATGTCGATCTCGTTGCTGCAGTAATTGCACTTGTCGGACGACAGTTCATCGAGCTTGTCGGTTTCACCGGTCTGCTGGGCGTAGCTGTTGTAGGAGATCCAGAAGTAGGTGAACGTCTTCAGGCCCTCGGCCGACTTAGCCGTCAGCGGCTTCGATTCCTGCGGGGCATCGACGTTCCGTGCCGGGCCGGCCGAGCTGGCCCCCACCGGCACCTCATGACCCGATTCCGATTGGGACTCGGAGGCCGCCGTTCCGCAGCCTGTCAGGGCCAGGGCGGCCACCGCCGCGCCAGCGGCCATCTGCATCATATTCTTCATTTACCATCCTCGAGGTGATTCGCAGTGACTCCCCGTGCAGCTCCCGGTCTCCCCGGGCCGCGGTCCGGCTGTCACGCCAACTGGCAATTTCGGGGCAGCCATCGCTGCCCTTGCACATCCTATTCAAACCACTGTGCACCGGTTCACAAAAAGATCACCTTGGTGATCAGTATCACCGGCCGGATAGGTGCTCACGGAACAGCCGTCCGTTCCCGGTCAGTATTTGCGCGACAGTTCAGCCAGTGTTTCGATCAGCAACCGGCGCTCCTCGACCTTGATGCGCTCATGCAGCGTCGCCTCGGTATCGTCGTCGAGCACTGCCACTGGCGCCTGCGCCAGGATTGGCCCGGTGTCCACACCGGCGTCGGCCACCATCACCGTCGCACCGGTGACCTTCACGCCGTACGCCAAGGCATCCCGCACACCATGGGCCCCGGGGAAAGACGGCAGCAGCGCAGGGTGGGTGTTGATGTAGCGGCCTTCGAATCGTTTGATGAAGCGCTCATCGACAATGCGCATGAATCCTGATGACAACACAAGGTCCGGGCGGTAGGAGGCTGCTTTCTGGCGCAACGCATCGTCCCAGTCGCGGCGGTCGGCGTAGTCGCCGAAGTTGACCACGAAGGTGTCGATACCAGCCGCGGCGGACCGCTCCACCCCATAGGTGCCATGCCGGTCCGCCCCCACAGCGGCAACCTCAATAGGCAGCTGCCCGGCCCGCTCGGCATCGATAACGGCTTGCAGGTTCGAACCGCTGCCGGAGACCAGGACGACTATACGCATGGACACCACTTTAAGGGCCTGACTGGCATAGGCTGGAATCATGGACGACGGTCAACCACAGCACCAAGAGTCGACGCGGACTCACGGACCTCCACCGCAGCGCGATCCCAACAGGCCTCACCGGCACAAGCCGACCGACGACGAGTTGAAGTCGGCGCGCACCTTCATCCGGCTGTTCGCCTTCTCGATCATCCTCGCACTGCTGACCAGCTACCTGGAGCTGCCGTGGAAGGCGGCTGCCCCCGTGATCGCCGCGGCCGCCGTCGTCTTCTCCATCATTGGCTTGGTGAAGTCCGTCAGGTGCGGTTTTCCGCGGCTATTGCGGGTCGGGCTCGCGTTGGGGATCGGAGTCTCACTGGTGTTGACCATTTCATCGGCCGCGCTCGTAGCGTTGTGGCCCATCACCGCCGAGTACGAGACGTGCATGTCCCAGGCGCTGACGGTCAGCGCCGAGGTCGAGTGCCAGCAGGACTACGAGAAAACCCTGGAGGAACTCAGCGAACCGTTGACCCCGTAGGCGAGGCCGCCGCCGGATACGCGAATCCTGCCGGCGACATGGTGCTGCCCGACTGCCGGCCGGCCCCCACGCAACTCAACGGTCCGACGTCGTGCTTTCGTCAACAGTTTCCGGGTCGGTTTCCAGCAACGGTGCCAGCGCGTATCCAATGACGACGCCGATAGCCACCTCGGCTGCCACCCAGACGGCAGTCGTCAAGGGGTCGGGGCCAAGTTCGGTGAACCGGCCGATCGCGATTGACCCGCGGGCGATCCACGCCGCAATCGCTGCGCCGATTCCGGCGATGGCACCGATGAAAACTCCGAGGGCCAGGGTGGAGGCAGCGGAGGTGAACCACCGGGCGTGGACCTTGATCTCCAGCCATTCGTCGAGGTGGTTCTCGCCTTCGCGCAGGAACCACCATCCGGCCAGCGCCCCGGCAGTGATCGGAATCAGCAGTGCGGCAATGCCGAAGTCCAGCTGCCCCGTGGGCAGCGCCGCGAGCATAGGGAACGACGGCAGCGGGCCGACTTGGGTGCCCAGCGGCCCCACCAGCGAACCCTCGCCCAGGAGGAATCCAGCACCGGAGGCCCAGGATAACGTCCAGATCGCGAAGTTGGGCAGCAGGCCGAGTTCGACGATGGTCAGCACCGACCCGCCCACAATCCCGGGCGCCAGCCCCTCGTACACCGTGATGATTTCGGACCAATGCAGGCCGATGGCGACCGTCAACAGCAGTGCGGACAGGGACAGCGACGCCATGAACGCCAGTGTGGAGGCGCGCACAATTGACCAGGCATAGGACCCGGCCCAGCGGGAATGCTGGCTCGTCGCCGCGACCCATTCGGCAGCGTCCACGCCAATCAGCCGGCTCCAGGACCCCGCTTCACGTCGGGCGCCGATGATGAGTCCGGCGCCGACGGGGATCAGGGGCACCAGCATGGCCGCCGCAACCGGCGTGGATACCTGGCTGGTTTCGCTGATGAACGCTGTGCCCGTACTGGCAGCCGCATAAACCACGACGGCGCCCAGGCCTGCCTGCCAGAGTTGATCTGTATAGGAGGCGCGGGCCAGCCGCCGGCCGGACCGCCATGCGAGGAAGAACGGCACCAGTGTCAAGGCCAGCGGGGTGAGCGTGATGGCTCCGGTCAGCATGTCGCGCGAGCTGGTCCCGCCCGCCAGCTGCAGTTCCAGGGGGACACCGTGGATCAGCAGCCAGGCATGTCCTCCCAATCGTGCGAGGGAGGCAAAGGAGCGGTCGGAGAAGCCATCGGCCCACCAGACTCCCGCCAGCGGGATCAGCACCAGCAGCGCCGTCACGAGTGCCACTTGCGCGAATTCGAAGGCACCCTGCAGCCACAGGGGCATCGGCAACCTTCGCTCCTGGTTCAATTTCATCGTCTCTATAGTGTCACGCGGTGCCGACAGGTTGACTCAAGACAACGCCGCACAACGATTCATCGGCACTGGCCGGGACGATCAGCCGGCGGCGGAGCGAATGGCACCCAACGCGTGGTCGACAAGTAATTCCGTGTCTGGCCAGTCCATCTCCGGCTTGGTAATGCGCAAGTCAACGATGCCGTGCAACGACGCCCACAACCCGGTGGCCAACGTCATCGCCGCCGGTGAGCTGGCGCGCTCTGCAAGGCAGCCGGCGACCGCATCCACCAAGACCTGGAACGCAGCAGCGCCGGGATGCCCGGTTCCTTCCGGCAGGCCCAACCCGGCCGGACCGGCGTTGGCCGCGCTGAACAACACCCTGTAGTGGCCCGGCTGCTCCAACCCGGCGGACACATAGGCGCGGCTCATCGCTTCCAGCCGCGCCACGGGGTGTTCACGGCCCTCAGCCGCCTGGTTCAGCACAGCGGTGAAATCGGCGAACCGTTCCGTGATGACGGCGCGGACGAGGGCTTGCTTGTCGGGAAAGTGGCGGTAGACCGATGGTGCCGTGACGCCGGCGTCGGCCGCTACATCGCGCATCGTCAGCGCGTCCACATCGCCGCTCCGAGCGAGCAAGTCCGTGGCCACGCGGATGACGACCCCGCGCAACTCGTGGCCGGTGCCGCGCTTCCGGCGCCGGGAGGAGGAGCTCGGCCCTTGGTGTTTCGCCGGATCCTGCGGAATCAAGCCCCGTCGCCGGGTCGCGGTCCCCCGAGGCGCCTGCCCATGTCGTCGGCCAGGGCCTGCAAGGCGGCCAGCGGACGCAGGAAGACTGTAATGTCGAAGATCCGGTTGTCGCGGTCCGGGTCGCAGCGGACCACCAGCAGGCCGTCGGCCGTGCCGGGGTGATCCGCGACCTGCACCGTGAACATCAGTATCGCGGTCTGCGCGCCGGGTTGCCCGGCGGGCTGTGCGCCGGCTTGTCCGGCGGTCTCCGCGCCGGCTTGCCCCGCGGCCTGCCGGATAGTCTCAGTCACCTCGACATCGTGGAGCGCCCCGTCCAGCACGGCCGTGAGAATCTGCCCGGTCACCTCCCGCCCCTCGAAAGGCTGGTCGTGCACTGCGACTCTGAGCGTGACGTCGTCGGTCATAGTTGCCAGCACCGTGGCGGCGTCGGCCGCCTCGAGTCCGGAAGCGAGTTGGGCGAGCATGTGCGACTCCTTCATAGGTTAACGCTTGTTAGTATAACGCACGTTATCCCTGGTTCGCCAGTGCCACGGTCCGGAAACCGCAGTTGCCCATGGACGACTCGGCGGTGTTGAAGGTCCTGGCGGCCACGCGGTACCGGTTGCAGTAGGAGTCGTGGCACAGGTACGAGCCGCCGCGCATCACCCTGCCATGGCCGATAGTGGGCCCGGGCGGATCCTCCCGCGGCGAGTTGCGGTAGTACTTGGGCAGGAACCAGTCGGCGCACCACTCCCAGACATTGCCGCTGGTCTCATAGAGCCCGTACCCGTTGGGGCCAAAGGACTGCACCGGCGCGGTCGCCAAGTATCCGTCGGCGGTGGTGTTCGACGTCGGGAACGTCCCCTGCCAGATATTGCACAGGTGGGACCCGTCGTCGCCGAGCAGTTCATTGCCCCACGGATAGCGGTGGCCGTCGAGCCCTCCCCTGGCGGCGAATTCCCACTCCGCTTCCGTGGGCAGCCGCCGGCCGGCCCAGGAGCAATACGCCAGCGCGTCATGGTGGGAAACGTGCACGGCGGGATGGTCGGCGAGCTCCCGCCAGCTGGAGTTGCGGCCGCCGGGGTGGGCCCAGTCAGCGCCGCGCACATTCAACCACCAGGGCGCGCCTTCCGCCTCGCCGAGCACATCTGCGGCGGGGGCGGCCGCGGCCAGGTGGAAGACGGCCGACGTTCCGTATTGTTCGGCCTCGGTCCGGTACCCCGTGGCGTCGATGAAGGCTGCGAACTGGCGATTGGTGACGGCGGTGGCGTCGATAGCGAAGCTGCTCAGATCAACGTCGTGGACCGGGTGTTCTCCGTCGGCCGGATACCCCTCGCCAAATGGATCGCCCATCGAAAAGGTCCCGCCGGGCAGGGCAATATCGTCGTGGACAGCGGGGGAATGGACGACGGCGGCAGCGCCCTGCCGCGGTACAGGCGCGGCGGCTGCATGGCTCCCGCCGTCTGTCCGTACATCTCCGTTCGTCCGCGCAGCGTCCCGCGACGGGGCGCAACAACCACTGTGTCCTTGGTGCGGCTCGTTCACTTATCCACCTTCAATCAGTCCACCGGCTTATATCCACCGGCTTTATATCCACCGGCTCGCCCCCACCGGCCCAGGTCCACCGGCCCATCCAACCGGCTCAGTCCAAGGGCGAAGCGATGATGACGACCATCCCCAGCAGGGCCAGCACGCCGATGGCGCCGCCGGTGACCATCACTGCGCCGATGTCCGGCCTCACCCGTCCCTCGGCAATGCCTCGTCCGCCATGCACATATCGACTGCGCTGGCTGAAGTAGACTCCGCCGGCAGTCAGCAGGGTCAACACGATCAACACGGCGGGCAGCCAGCCGTAAACAGGCAACCAGCGCAGGAACAGCAGGCTGACTGTCACCAGGGCGAACATCGTCCGGCCCCAGGCCAGCGACGTGCGCTCCGGTTGCAGCCCGGGATCCGCATGGTATCGAACCTGCGCCACGGTCATCCATCCCGGAGCAGCACGAAGACGATAAACACGGCGCTGACCACCGCGCCGCCCAGCGCCAGCACCGGAATGATCAGCGGCAGCGGCAGCGGCGTCTTATTCCGCATGGCCCGCTCCACATTCAGCCAGCGGAAACAGGCACCGCCGGCGATGAACATCGCCAGTAACAGCAGCAGCACGGCCACGGTCTTGCGGATCTCCGGGCTGAAGACCTCCGTGGTGAACGCCTCCACCGCGATACCGCCGGCCAGCAGCGCCAACGCAGTGCGAATCCAGGCCAGGAAAGTCCGCTCGTTAGCCAGGGTGAACCGCGGATCCGGCTCTTCGCCGCCACCGAGCACCCGGTCGGTGACCCGGTGGCGGCGGGGCCGGTCCCCGCCTGCCGGCTGTCCCGGCGATGATTGTGATGCCTTCATGCTACTGGTGGGCCAGCATCCGTCGCTGCCGGTCCTCGTCGCTCTCGCTCAGTTGCGGGTCCTCCCCTTCCAGGTCGATCCTCACGGTGTGGATGGTTCCGGTGAAGGCATTGTCCACCTCCGGGTAATCCTCCGAGACAGGAGTACCGCGGTCGACGCCGATGTTCAGCGTCTCGTCGAAGGAGAAGTAGTAGGAGGTGGTGACCTCCACCCTGCCCGATCCGGCCGCGGCGCCGTCGACCACCAGTGAGGCGGTTCCGCCCTTGCCGATGCCGCCGCCGTCGTAGCTGAACTCGAGCCGGAGCTCATGTTCACCGGGGGCCGGCACGTCACTCGAACGGACGCTGTAATGGTCGCGGCCGTAGCAGTTGTAGGCGTAGCAGAGGCGGCCTTCATGGATGTACAGCGACCACCCGCCGAAACGGCCGCCCTGGGCGATGAGGACCCCGTCCGCGCCGCCATCGGGAATCTCGACGTGCGCGGTGATGGAATGGGAACGGTTCTTCACATTGGGCACAGTCTCTTCGGTGAAGCGGCCCATTCCCGCCCGGAAGGTGACTGAGCGGCGGTCGCCCATCAGGTCGAGGCGCCCGGCGACGGTGGGGTTCTCTCGTTCGGTGACACGGTCGTCCAGCGGGAACACGTTGTACTTGGCGGCCTCGATCAGGAACAGGTTCTGCAATTCGGCCAGCTTGTCCGGGTACTTGTCGGCCAGGTCGTGGGCCTGGGACCAGTCGGTGCTGGTGTCGTACAGCTCCCAGACATCGTCGGCGAAGCGCGGCAGCCCTTCGGGAACCATCTTCCAGGGAGTGCCATGGCGGGTCACTGCCGTCCAACCCTCGTGGTAGATCCCGCGGTTACCGCACATCTCGAAGTACTGGGTACGACGGCGGTCCGGCGCCTCGGGGGCATTGAACGAATAGACCATGCTGGTGCCCTCGATCGGCTGCTGCGCGACGCCGTTGACCTCAACCGGCTGGGGCACGCCGGCGGCTTCGAAGATGGTCGGGGCGATGTCGATGACGTGATGCCACTGGTCGCGGATGCCGCCGCCGTCGATCCCGTCACCCCAGTGCATGATCATTCCGTTACGGGTGCCGCCATAATGCGAGGCGACCTGCTTGGTCCACTGGTACGGGGTGTTCATCGCCAGCGCCCATCCCACCGGGTAAATGGCGTAGGTGCTGGGGTCGCCCAACGCGTCCAGCTGGCTGATCATTTCTTCGGTGCGGTCACCGAATCCGTGGCCCACCAGGTGTTCGCGAGTGGTTCCTTCGATGCCGCCCTCGCCGGACGCTCCGTTATCTCCCATGATGTAGACGAACAGTGTGTTGTCGAGTTCGCCCATTGCATCGAGTTCATCGACCAGGCGCCCCACCTGGGTGTCGGCATGTTCGGCGAATGCTGCGTAGGTCTCCATAAAACCGCAGGCCATGCGGCGTTCGTCCTCGTTCAGTTCGTCCCAGTGCGGCACGCTCTCCGCCCAGGGCGCGAGCTCGGCCGATTCGGGCACGATTCCCAACTCTTTTTGCCGCGCCAAGGTGGCTTCGCGCTGGGCGTCCCACCCGGCGTCGAACCTTCCGGCGTATTTCTCCTTCCATTCCTGCCTGACGTGGAAGGGTGCGTGGGTGGCGCCCAAGGCCAGGTAGCTGAAGAACGGCTTGTCGGGTGTGAGTGTCTGCTGGGTGTGGATCCAGTCGATGGCCTGGTCCACGAGGTCCTCGGAGAGGTGGTAGCCGTCCTCCGGCCGCTGCTCAGGCTCCACCGGGGTTGTCCCGTCGTAGAGCTGCGGGTACCAGTGGTTCATCTCCGCACCCATGAAGCCGTAGAACTTGTCGAACCCTTCGCCGGTGGGCCAGCGGCCGAACGGGCCGGCGGCGCTGACTTCGCGCGGTGGTGTCTGGTGCCACTTGCCAAAGGCGGCTGTGCTGTACCCGTTGCCGCTCAAGGTCTGGGCGATGGTGGCAGCGCTGTCCGGGCGGAATCCGGTGTAGCCGGGCGCGGAAGTCGCCATCTCACTGGTGACGCCCATGCCCACCGAATGGTGGTTCCGCCCCGTCATCAGGGACTGGCGGGTGGGCGAGCAGAGGGCATTGACGTGGAAACGGTTGTACCGCAGTCCGGTCGAGGAAAGCCGCTCGGCCGTGGGCATCTCGCATGGGCCGCCATAGGCGCTGGAGGCCCCGTACCCCATATCGTCCACCAGCACGAGCACCACGTTGGGGGCGCCCTGCGGCGGACGCAGCGGCTGCACCGGGGTGAACGCCTCAGCCTGGTTCTCACGGTCCATCGCGGTCGGGGGCGTATCCCGGCGTTCCGGTACCGGGAGAATGTCACGAATAGGGTCCATCAATAATGCTCCTTCACGTCGGATACCGGCCAATGCCGAAGAACTTCTACATCAGGTTTATCAGACCTTTGACCATAGTGGAGACGGCGCCAAGGAAGGCGATGATGATGACCGCCTTGCGGGCCGTGCGGTCATCGATGAAACGGGCCACCCGTTCGCCAACGTACATGCCCAGCAGAATCATGCCCAACAATGCCGCCCAGGTCCATCCGGAAAGGACCGGCCACTCGCCGGGGTCGACGACGGATTTGGTCGCCATGGCGGCCAGCCCGATGGTCATAAAGTACGGCTGCACGGTGGCGGCGAACTTGCGCTGGTCCCACCGGCTGATGACGGCGTAGACACTGACCGTCGGTCCTCCCACTCCGGCGAGGGCGTTGGTGATGCCCGACGACAGCCCGGTGGCGGTCCGGACACCCGGGCCGTCGATGGTCCGCGGGCCGCGGTGCAGCACCACGGATACGGCCAGGGCAAGCACCAGCAGGAATCCGACGCCGGCCTCCAGCGGGGCGGCCGGCAGCGCGAGGGCCAGGATGGAAAACGGCACCGACATGACCACGGCCGGGACGGCCAGCCGCCAGTACATGCCCCAGTCGACGAAGGAACGCACCCGGATGAACATGATTCCTGCCGACGTCGCCCCCAGCAGATTGACCAGCAGAATGCCGCTGTACGGGCCGAAAATCAGTACCAGGAACGGAGCCAGCAGCATGGCGAAGCCGAGTCCGGCCACCCGTTGCGCGATCGCCGAGATGACGACGGCGGCCAGGGTCAGGACGAGGAGCAGCGGGGTCACCACTCCACCCTACGTTGGTACAGGTCTCTACAGCCCCTCGACCCTCACTGACTGCCAAGCACGCCGTCGGCCTCGCTGATGAACCCTTCCTTGACCATCCAGTCAAAGGCAACCTGGGCGGGCTGCATGCCCTGTACATCAACCTTGCCGTTCAGTTTCCTCATCACGTCGCTGGTCAGTTCCGGGCTGATCTGCGCGAACACATCGGCGATCTGCGGGAACTCCTTGAGCACCTCGGTGCGCACCACGGCCGCGCCGTTATAGGCGGGGAAGAAGTGCTTGTCATCCTCAAGCACGGTCAGGTCGAGCGCTTCGATACGGCCGTCGGTGGTGAAGACCTCGCCGAAATTGCAGGCACCGTTATCGGTGGCCGAGTAGACGGCTCCGGTGTCGTAAATTCCGATGTTGTCGTTCGGCACGCCCTGCGGAGATCCACGTTTCATCCCGTAATGCTTCAACATGGGGTTCAGCCCGTCCGAGCGCGAATTGAACTCGGACTCAACACAGAATGTCCGTTCCTTGACCGGCAGATCCTTGATCTCGGACAGTTTCGAGATACCGCCGAGGTCGTCCACTGCCTCAGAGCGTACGGCCATCGCGTAGGTGTTATTCAACGGTGCCGGCGGCAGCCAGGTCAGGCCGTTCTTCTTGTCAGCCTTCCTGACCGCCTTGTACTGCTTCTGCTGGTCGGGAATGCCCTGCTTCTTGCCCAGGTACGTCAGCCAAGCGGTGCCGGTGTATTCCCATGTCACATCCGCCTGGCCGGAGAGCATCAGCTCCCGCACCGGCTGGCTGCCCGGGACATTGGTGAGGTCCTTGACGTCGAAACCGGCCGCCTGCATCGCCAACACGGCAATCTTGCCCAGGATCAGCTGCTCGGTGAAGTTCTTCGAGGTCACGGTGATGGTTTCACCGTCCGCGCTCGGGATCTCCTCGATGGAGCCGGGACCGGCCGCCGGGACGAAGGACGTGGCCGGCTGCAACCCGCAACCGGTCAGGATCAGCGCCAGCGAAGCGAAGATGGCGGCCAGCGAGCCGCGCCGGCGCCTGCCCGGCCTGCCCGGGCTGACCGGCCTGCCTGCGGTGGGCTGTGTTGCGTCCACGTCCATTACAGTCCCTTCGGGCGGGCCAACTGCTCGACGACGCGTCCCACCCAGTCAATTAACAAGGCCAGCAACGCGACCAGCAGCGCCCCCACAATCAGTACGACATTCAAGCTCAGGTTCACTCCGCTGGTAATCAGGATGCCCAGTCCGCCACCGCTGATGAAGGTCGCCAGCGTGGCAGTTCCCACCAGCAGCACCAGGGCAGTGCGGATACCGGCCAGCATCACCGGCACGGCCAGCGGCAGCTCGATGCGGAACAGCACCGCCGCGGAGCTCATTCCCATACCCCGTCCCGCTTCAACAAGACGCGAATCAACCTGTTCAATGCCGACCATGGTGTTGCGCAGCACGGGAAGCGCCGCGTAGATGACCAGGGAAATGATCGCTGCCCAAAAGCCGAATCCCATTCCCATGGCCAGCAGCACAATCAGCCCGATCGCCGGTGCCGCCTGGCCAATGTTGGCAACGGCAAGCACCGGCCCGGTGAGGAACCTGAAGGGACCCCGCGTCAGCAGGATGCCCAGCGGGATAGCGATCGCCAGCACGATGGCGGCCGCCAGGAAGGTCAGCGCCAAGTGCTCCAGGGTGTAGCCCCACAGCCTGTCAGGCTGCAGTGTCGACCGCTCAACGCTGGTCAGTTCAATCGACCGCAGCCAGATCAACAGCGCTGCAAGGACCGCGAAAATCACTACCGGTTGGATGATCAGCGGTCGCCATTCGCGCCACCATTCATTGCCCCGGGTGAGGGGAGCTGCCGCCGTCGTCATGACCGGCCGCCGTCGGCTTCCTGGCCGTCAGGTGCCCGGCCGCCGTCGGGTTCCTGGCCGTTAGGTGACCGGCCGCCGTCGGGTTCCTGGCCGTCAGGTGCCGGGCCGCCGTCGGGTTCCTGGCCGTTCCCCGCAGCCTTGCCATTTCCGGCGACCTGTTCCATGGACCCGGTGTTAATACCCACCGGTGCATCATGTCCTGTGTCCTGGATTGCGGCTTCGTGCGCGGCGGTGATGGCGTCCATGATGGTCTGCACATCGATCACGCCACGGAAGACGTCCCTGCGGCCCACCACCAGCGCGGCGCCGGCGCTGGAAACCAACATCGTGTCCAGGGCATCGTTGAGGGTGGCCCGCTCCCCGACCACCGGCAAATGCGGGTCCGCCTCGGAAGGGATCGTCTCCATCCGGCCCAGCTGGCGACGGGAGAGCCAATCCTGGGGTCTGTCGCGGTCATCGACGACGACCGCATGATCGTGGGACGCCTTGTCCATCCGGTCCAGCACCTGCTTCGCGTCGTCGCCGAAACGGGCCACGACCGCCTCCGCCAGTGTGACGTCGTTGACGCGTGCGAGGGTGAGCTGTTTGAGGCCTGCACCCGAGCCGATGAAATCTTCCACGAAACTGCTGGCCGGGTCGGCCAGGATACGCTCCGGCGAGTCGTACTGCACCAGACGGGCGCCATTGGAGAAGATCGCGATCCAGTCGCCGAGCTTGACCGCCTCGTCAAAGTCGTGTGTGACGCAGACGATGGTCTTCTGGACTTCGTCCTGGATCCGCAGCAGCTCATCCTGCAGCCGCTGCCGGGTGATGGGATCGACGGCGCCAAACGGCTCATCCATCAACAGCACCGGCGGATCGGCCGCCAGGGCCCGTGCCACGCCGACCCTCTGCTGTTGCCCGCCCGAGAGCTCCTTGGGATAGCGTGCGCGGTACAACGCCGGATCAAGGGAGACCAGCTCCAGCAGCTCGTCCACGCGCTTTGAAATACGGTCCTTGCTCCAGCCGAGCATCTTCGGCACCATGGCGACGTTGTTTTCCACTGTCATGTGGGGGAACAGCCCGCCGGCCTGGATCACGTACCCGATCCGGCGCCGCAGCTTGTCGCCATCCATATCCGTAACATCGTCGCCACCGAGGACAATCCGCCCTTCGCTGGGCTCAATGAGCCGGTTGATCATCTTCAGCGTGGTCGTTTTGCCGCAGCCGGATGGTCCCACCAGCATCACGATTCTTCCGGCGGGGATCTCCAGCGTCAGTCCGTCGACCGCCGGATCCGGCTGGCCGGGGTACCGCTTAGTGACTTGGTCCAGCAGGATACTTGTCCCGCTGACCGAGGAGTCGTCTGGAGCGCCGGGAGTGGTTTGCGTAATTTCAGACACGGATACCTCGCGGGGTTGTGAGTCGCCCAAGAACCAGGAGCAACAGGTCGAGAATGATGGCAATGATGATGACAGCTACGACCCCGACGACGACGGAATTGAGCGCGTTGGCACCGCCGAGCCGGGACAGTCCCGTAAAGATGAAGCCGCCAAGACCCGGCCCGAGGGAATAGGCGGTGATGGCTGCAATTCCCATCACCATCTGGGCAGACACCCGCACTCCAGTCAGGATGACCGGCCACGCCATCGGCAGCTCCACCCGCAGCAAGGTGCTTATCCTGCTCATGCCGATGCCGCGGGCGGACTCAACCAGTGAACGTTCAACTCCGGTCAATCCGACAATGGCGTTGCGAAGGATGGGCAGTGCGGCGAAAAACGTGACAACAATGACCGCAGGGGTCACGCCAAATCCAAAGGGGGCAATCAGAATACCGATCAAGGCGAACGATGGAATGGTCAATCCGACGGCGGAAATACCGTTGGCGACCCCCGTCAACCCTTTGCTGCGGTAGACCAACGCGGCAATGCCGACGGCGATAAGAGTCGCCAGGATCAGGCATTGGACGACGAGGGAAAAATGCTGCCAGCTGGAAAAGAGGATTTGGTTGAATCTGTCCACCAGAAACTCCCACATAATGTTCCTCCCCGTTCCACTTATCGACAACCGTGCCTCATCGACGCCTCGTTGCTGCGCCTACATAACAGTAACGACTTGAGGCTCAAGAATCCAAGAAACCCCGTGTTCCAGATCACATTCCACCCCGCCCCGGGTATCCCGTGCCCCGATTGGATCGCTGCCATGGCGAGGATTTCGACCCCGTCATGCCCCCGGGTAATGGCTGGCAAAATCGCTACTGGATATGTGCGGCATACCTGCCGTAACGTTTATCGTCAGAGCACTTCGTAAGGCCTGAAGTCATACGGCGTGCTCTATTTTCCCTGTAGAAGGACGGGGCAGGCGCAGTATTTAGTTCCTGGGATGGTCATGACTTCTCATTTAAGAAAGCTGTGGATCGCTTCAGCAAGAGTCGAAGACCTTGAGGCCGAAATGGACAGGGCAGGACAGGCCAGAAGAGCCGCCATCATTGAGGCTATTGCCGCGGGTTTTCCCGTGGATGAGGTTGCTGCCGCCGCGAATTTATCGCGCGCGGAGATCGCGACAATCGCCTTGGCCCCCGCACGGGAAGAGAGCCCGGGGATCGTTACGTCGCTGGAATAGCGGGATCCGGTATCCGCCGTCCACGAGCTCTATCGCAGCACGGCCGGCCGCCGCGCACCACGACTTGGCGGGCGGCGGTGCACCACTGCCGGCCGGCATGCGTTACGCCAACAGTTGTTGATGCCGGTTCCCGTTTGTAGGATCGGGATGGTTGGACAACACAACGGAGGTTTTCATGAAACTGAGCCACATCCCCCTGCGCCTTGCGACCGGCAGCTTTATCCTCAACTCCGGACTGGGGAAGATGCAGCTTGACGCCGATAGCGCGGCGGGCATGCAACAGATGGCCAAAAACGCCGTCCCGCAGGTCGGGAACCTGGATCCCAAGGAGTTCGGCAAGTACCTGAGCTACGCGGAGACCGCATTGGGTGCGGCCCTGCTGGCTCCGTTCATCCCCAGCCGGCTGGCAGGACTGGGGCTCACCGCCTTCTCCGCGGGCCTCATAATGATGTATTTGAAGACCCCGGGGATGACGCAGGATGACGGGGTCCGCCCCAGCGCGGACGGCACCGCTGTCGCCAAGGATGTCTGGATGCTCGGCATCGGCCTGTCCATGGTCCTGGATAGCCGCACCAAGGCTGCCAAGAAGTAGTCCTGCCCGCGACCGGGTTCAGCGGGCACCGGCGCTTCGTACGAATGGTCCCGTCCAGCATTGGACGGGACCGTTCGCCTGTGACGGTGCCGGTCGCCTGTATGGGCCACTGGCCCCTGTAAAACCACCGTCTTGGGCCAAACCGCTCAGCCCGCCGGGTCCACAGTTCCCGCGTCCAGCCTGCCCCGGGCCGGACCAGCCTTCCCGTTCGGACACATCACTGGCTGCCCTTGCCTGTCTGGCCGTCGTCGTCCTCGTCGTCGACCACCGGATCGGCACTGGTTGAGTTCAAGCCTTCACTGATGCTCGAATGGGCCGGCACTTCCTCATCGTCCTCATTGGGGTCGGAGGGAACACGTCCATCCTCAGTACCCCCGCCCCGCCGGCTTTCCGACAGATTCCGGAAGATCCTCTCTGCAGCGGCCTCAATGCCTTGGTCGCGGTCCTCGTCCCCGTTGCTCATATCCTCGGCCTCCTTGGAAGCTGCTCGCGCCGCCCCTCTTGAAACGGGGCCAGTACTGCCACATTAGGTCTGATCCCGCCCCTGGTGAAAGGGGGCCTGCTTCACTGCCCGCGCTCCAGGCCCCCGCCCGGAACTCCCAACCCGATGTGCTCCGCCGCCACGTCGAGGACGCGCTGCCATTGCTCCTGGTCGGGATGGTGCCCCATCGCCGGATCATGGAACAATCTGCTCTTCGGCACCAGCTTCGCCATCGCCGCTCCCTGCGCCGGCGGACACATCTGGTCCTGGCCACCGGTGACGATCACCATCGGAGCGCCGATCCTGGCGGCGTGTGTCAACGGTGAGGATTGTTCCCATTGCTGCGGCTGCAAGGTCGCGTCGAAATAGCGGCGCACACCGCCATAGGCGGTTTCGCTGTACACCGTTGGCAAGTGCGACGGCGCGCCCACGACGACGATGCCCGTCAGGTCGGTTTGCCGGGCCGCGGCCAGCGAGGCCATCACCCCGCCCATGGAGAACCCGAGCAGCACCGTGCCGCCCACCCGCGGCTGGTTCCGCAGCCAGTCCAGCACCCGTCCCAGATCTTTGGGCGCGCTTAACCCGTAATCGTCAGTACCAGTGGAGCCGCGCCAGCCGCGCATCGAAATCGATACTGCATGCCATCTCCGGCTGCGGATGAGCCGAGCCACCGGTGCCAGGGTCGAGGCGTCTTCGCCCCAACCATGCAGCATCAGCAAGGCTGGGGCCTGCTGTTCGGCCCACCAGGCATAGCCGGCGAGGGAAACGTCGTCGTACTCCAGCTTGAAAGCCTCGGCATCCTCGATCGGCGGTAACGTTTCGGCTGTCATCTTCGGCTTCCACGCCAATAACAGGTGACGGGCGAACCCAGCCTCCGTATGATCATGGGACGAGCTTATACGTCCCGACACCTCAGGGTGTCCACTTCATTTTCAGTAGGGAGATAACCGGCCGACGGTGCCATACCGCCATCACAGACGTCCCATCACCAAGGAGGAACCATGACCCACAGCCAACACGATGGAGCAGGAACAACCACCGGCCCGGGCGAGGAACGCTTCAAGGATGGAACGCTTTCAGGTTCGGGCGGGTATGTTGACGGCGAGCGCGACGGCGACTGGACGTTCTTCTTCCGCAGCGGCGATGTGAAAGCTTTTGGACGGTACGCCGCCGGAGAGTTGGACGGTCCCTGGGTGTGGTACCGGGAAAGCGGCGGACTATTGCAGGCCGGTGATTACGACCAAGGCCTGCAGACCGGCCTCTGGAAGCGGTATCACTCCACAGGCGAGTTGATGGACATCGGCAGGTACATCAATGGCAGGAAGTCCGGGGAATGGGCCTACTATGACGACGCCGGACTGCTCACGGCCAAGCGGAACCACAAGGGGTAGCCTGAGCAAACGGATATCCGGCACGGCGCCGGCGCCGGCGCCCGGGTCCCGGGGATTGAATCCGTAACCCGGCAGGCCGGAGCCTGGAACCGGGAGTCGAAAGGAGGCGGCTGTGAGCGCGTTCAAGGCAGGCGAGCACGTACGGTGGAATTCCGAGGCCGGGCCCATTGACGGCAGGGTGCTGAAAGTCCACACCGAGGACGTCGAATTCCGCGGACGAACGCGGCGGTGCAGCCCGGAAGACCCACAGTACGAGTTGGAAAGCCTCAAAACCGGGCACATTGCCATGCATAAGGAGTCTGCCCTGGCGAAGGTTCCGCGCCGGTAGCTTCGGTCAGTACGGAAAACACGGTCAACACGGAAAAACACCAACACCCGGCGGCGACGGCGGAACCCCGGCGAGTCGTCTGCCGACACGCCGGATCAGTCGGCTGTTGGTGTTAAAGCCTGCGCAACAGCCGCCACCGCCCGCGCCCTGCGCAAAAGCAGCTACCGCCCGCGCCAGGCGAAGCGGGCCACTATCGATGGTGGTGCGAACCGGGCGATTGCGGCCAGGACTTTGTACCGCAGGCTGGGGATCGAGACTCCCTTGCCGCGGGCGGCGTCATTCAGTCCCTGCGCCACCACATCGTCAGCGTTCAGCCACATCCACCGCGGCACCGACCTTTTGTCCACCTTCATCCGCTGGTGAAATTCGGTGTGCACGAAGCCCGGACACACTGCCGTCACGTTGATGCCCTCGGGACCGTACTTGATGTTGGCCCACCGGCTGAAGCTGATGATCGCAGCCTTCACCGCGCCGTACGTACCCCGCGGGGTGAAACCGGCGACGCTGGCGAGGTTGATGATATGTCCGCCGCCGCGCGTCCGCATTCCGCGCAGCGCAGCATGGGACAGTACCAACGGGACCGTGACATGGATCCGCAGATGGTCCAGCTCCGTTTCAATCGGGCTGTCCGCGAACGGTTCCACCAATCCGTAGCCGGCGTTGTTGATCAGCGTCGTGACAGGCCGGCCGGCATCATCCAGCCGGGCAACGACGTCCTTGGTCCCCGCCTCGGTGTGCAAATCGGCCACCAGCACCTCGACGTGAATGCCATGGGCGGTCCGCAGTTGCGCCGCATTGTGTTCCAGCCGCGCAGAGTTTCGGCCCACCAGCACGAGGTCTGCCCCCTTGGCAGCCAGCTGTCGGGCGAATTCCGCGCCGAGTCCCGACGTCGCGCCGGTAATGAGAACTGTCCGGGTCATGAGACCAGCGTACGGCCCTTCAGTGACACTTATGACGCACTGTTGTGGCGGCCACCATAGTCGTCGGCAATCTGCTTTGCCGCATCCGTCAGCAGCGGCACGATGGTCCGTTCGATCGTTTCCTCCGGCGCCCGGTGGGTCTGCAGCGATACGTTGACGGCAGCGATGACTTCTCCACGCCGCACCACCGGCACCGCGATCCCCCGCAGCCCGTCCTCGAGTTCCTGGGTGACCATTGACCAGCCACGGTGATCCGCCCGGTCGACTTCCGCCCGCAGCTCCTCCACCGAACTGATGGACCGCTCGGTGAATTGCTGCAGCTGCACGGCTTCGAAGAACTCTTCGCGCTGCTGCCGCGGCAATCCACCAATCAGCACCCGCCCCATTGATGTGGCCCATGCCGGGAACCGGGTGCCAACGTTAATGGAAACGCTGAGCAGCCGGGGCGAGGCAACGCGGGCCACGTAGACGATGTCGGTGCCGTCCAGGATGCACAACGACGTGGTCTCGTTCAGGTCGATGGAAAGCTGCTTCAGGTGCGGTTCGGCGATCTGCGGCAGCGTCAGATTGGCCAGGAAGGAGGCGCCGATGTCGAGGCAACGCGGTGCGAGCTCGAAGTGGGTTCCATCGTTGCGCAGGTAGCCCAGGTCGGTCAGCGTCAGCAGGAACCGGCGAGCTGCCGCCCGGCTCAACACCGTACTGGCAGCCACGCTGGACACGGTCTGCCGCGGCTGGTCGTTGGTGAATGCGAGCAGCACGGCCAGGGTCTTCTCGGCAGATTTCACATAATGGGCCGGCTGTCCCTCGTCCACGTGGGGGTCCACGTCGGCTCCTGTCTATTGGTCCGGGCGTTGGTATTGGGCGGCCAGGCGTACCGGAGCATTCGGCGCCCCGTAGCCTTCGTATCCATTGCGGCGTTCAACCACCTCAAAGAAGACACTACCCACCGTGGCGGTATAGAAGTGCAGGAAATCGCCGTTGTCGTCACGGTCATAGAGCAGGTTGTAGTCCTGCAATGTCCGCAGCAACGACGGATCCAGCCTGAACCGCGCCTGCAGGTCAGCATAGTAGTTGGCCGGAATCGGCAGGAACTTCAGCCCCCTGGCCAGCGCCTTGCGGGCCACGGCAATCAGGTCCGTGCAGGAGAAAGCGACGTGTGCCGGATAGCTTGAGACCGGCATTCCGGCCTGCTCCAGCGCCTGCGGCGCCACGTTGAGGGCGAGGCGGATGTCGCCCCCACTGGTCCGCATCACCTGGCTACGGACCAGGCCGATGGGGCTTGGAACGTCGGTGGAGGGTTGGCGCTGCAGCGACAATGTGCTCTCGTAGAACAGCACCGCCTCGTCAAAGACCTGCCACGGCTGCGCCAGGTTCACGTGGTCCACCTGCGTGATCAGGTTCGCGGCGTCGTCGACCGTCACAGTGGTGGTGTCTGGCAGTTCCGGGCTCAGGCTGAATTCCGAGGTCCAGGCCGACGTTCCGTCCGGGGTTGCCTGGCAGAGGAAGATCTCGGTGGAGTCCGGGGCGGAGACGGCCTGCAGCACTTCCTCGTTGGCTTGGGTGCGCCGCGGGACAGCGTCGGCGCACAATTGAATTGCCCGGGACGCGGCAGCCTGGGGGTTTTCGACGTCGAACCCCAGCGCCGCAATGAACGGTTCCTGGCTTTGGGCGTCCTGTTCGTTGACGATCACCCGTGTCTGGCCCTGGGTCCACAGCTGGACGTCCTTGGTCCGGTGCCGTCCCTCGTAGACGAACCCGAGCTGGTACAACAGCTCCTGGATGTGATCGGTGTTTTCGGCCCGGATCTCCGTGAAGTTGAACCCGCTCGGCTGGTCGACCTGCGGCAGCGTGGCCAGCTGCATCGGGTAGCTGGCGCTCTGCGGGTCGCCCTGCTGGTCGAGCTCCTGCAGGTGCAGCGATGTCAGTTCCTCCAGCCAGACCAGTGACCGCATCCCGTCGACGGCGGTGCGCACCTCGTCGCTCTGGCGGAACACGTCATTGAAGATCTCCAGCGAGACCGGGCCGGCGTATCCGGCGCGGACCAGATGCCCCATGAACTTGGCCAGCTCGAAGTCGCCCTCCCCGGGGAAGAGGCGGTGGTGGCGGCTCCAGGACAGAATGTCCATGCTCATGGTCGGAGCATCGGCCAGCTGGACGAAAAAGATCTTCCCGGCCGGGATGTCCTCGATACCTGCCGGATCCCACTTCCGGGACAGGATGTGGAAACTGTCCAGGCAGGTACCGACATTGGGCAGGTCCACCTGCTCCACGATCCGGCAGGCATGCTCAAAGTCATTGACGAACCGACCCCACGCCAACGCTTCATAGGCGATGCGGATCCCGTACTGGTTCGCGAGGATGCCGAGCCGATGCAGCTGGGCCGCCGCGACGTCGTCGTCATCAATACTGGCTGTACCGGCGTTGCTGCAGACCAGAATCATGTCGATACCCAGCGTCCGCATCAGCCGGAACTTGGCTTCGGCGCGGTGCAGGTTGGCCTGGAGCTCTTCCTCGGTGACGCCCTCGAAGTCGCGGAACGGCTGGTACAGGTCGAGGCTCAGGCCCAGCTCCGACGCCAGAGTCCTGATTTCGTCCGGGCTCTTGGGGCAGACCACCAGGTCCTGCTCGAAGATCTCGATGCCGTCGAAACCCGCCTCGGCGCAGGCACGCATTTTCTCCTCAAGCGTGCCGCTGAGGCACACCGTCGCGATCGACGTTCTCATGCCGGCCACCTTTCCATCCGGGCCGCCTAGCGGCCCTGGGCAATCAGTTCAAGGAAATGTTCACGCATGCGGTCAGCATCCGCTGTGCGGCCGGTGATCAGGCCAAACGCATCGACCGCCTGCCCCACCGCCATGTATCCGCCATCCAGCACCCGGCACCCCAACGAGTCCGCGGTGCGGATCAGTTCAGTTTCAACCGGCCGGTAGACGACGTCGGCAACCCAATGGCCGGGCCGCAGCAGTCCGGCATCGAGCGGCAGGCCGGGGTGCAGATGCATGCCCACCGGGGTTGCATTAACCAAGCCGTCCGCACCGGCAAGGGCCTGCGGCAACTCTGTTTGTCCGATGGCGGTGATCTGCCGGTCGGGGAAGTAGCCTTCCAGCGTGGCCACCCGTTCGGCTGCCCGTCCGGCATTCAAATCCATCAGCGACAGGGTCTGCACGCCGGCTTTGAGCAGGGCATAGGCCACGGCGGCACCGGCGCCTCCCGTGCCGAGCTGGACCACCGAGTCAAGACCCGCGTCCGGCAGCCCCTGGGACATTGCGGTGCCGAAGCCGGAGAAATCGGTGTTGTCGCCGATGAACGAACCATCGCGGACCAGCACCGTGTTAACCGCGCCCAGCCGCCGCGCGTCATCGGAGATGGCATCGAGGTGATCCATCACCAGCTGTTTGCAGGGATGGGTAATGTTAAACGCGTTGAATCCCAGGTCCCTACCCGCTTGGAGCAACTCCCCCACTGCGGAGCCGTCACGGCTGATCTCTGTCAGATCAACCGGCCGGTACAGATACCGCAACCCGTGCTGGTCGGCCTCGCGTTCGTGCATCGGCGGAGTCAGGGACCGGGTGATCCCCTCGCCGATGAGGCCCACCAGATGTGATTCGGAAACGGTACTCAAAGGTCAGCTTCCTTTCAGCCGGCCACCGGCGGCGAATTGTGTCTTTCAGGGCAGCCCTCATGTTGCGAATAGCTTGTGACCTGAGCTACGTTACTCCAGTCGTTCGTTTTATGCACATATGTACGCATAGTGCACAGCGTTTTCCGAATTCCTCCTGTTGGGCCTTTGACGGGAAGTCATGACCTTCAAAGACCCACAGGAGCCGCCCTGGCCAGCTTCATGGGCAGCGCCGTGGAGTATTATGACTTCTTCATTTTCGGTTCTGCCGCCGCGCTGATCTTTCCCCACATCTTCTTTCCGTCGGCCGGCGCCCAGGCCAGCGTCATGTCGCTGGCGACGTTCGGCTTTGCCTACGTGGCCCGGCCGGTTGGCGCGGTGATCCTGGGACATTTCGGCGACCGCATTGGCCGGC
Organism: Arthrobacter castelli DSM 16402; assembly: GCF_000430705.1. Lineage (GTDB taxonomy): Bacteria > Actinomycetota > Actinomycetes > Actinomycetales > Micrococcaceae > Arthrobacter_C > Arthrobacter_C castelli. Next base: position 560 of record NZ_AUMN01000006.1, on the reverse strand, counting down.
AGAAGATTCTGATGCTCACCCTGGTCATGATGGGCGGGTCCACGTTCCTGATTGGTTGCCTGCCCAGCTTTGATGTCATTGGCTGGTGGGCACCAGTGCTGCTCGTCTTGTGCCGGTTGTTGCAAGGCCTCTCGGCAGCAGGCGAGCAAGCCGGCGCTAGGGCGTGTCTCCCAATAAGTTGGTCCACATGGTGATGGCTCTGAGTATGGTGCCGCCGCGGTAGGTCAGGGCGAGTTTGTCGTAGCGAGTGGCTAATCCGCGCCATTGTTTGTAGACGTTGAAGGCTCGTTCGACGACGTTGCGGCGCTTGTAGTCCTCGGCATCGAAGGCGGGAGGTCGACCTCCTTTGCGGCCTTTACGGCGGCGGTGGCCGGCCTGATCGGCCGGTTCGGCTATGACGGCTTTGATGTTGCGGTTTCGCAGGCTGGTCCGGATGGCCCGTGATGAGTAGGCCTTATCGCCGCGGACTTTCTCCGGTCGGGCGCGGGCCGGTCCCGACCCTGGCCGGGAGACCTTCAGGTGATCCATCAGGTGCGGAAACATGGGCGCATCGCCGGACT
>NZ_AUMN01000005.1 GCF_000430705.1 Arthrobacter castelli DSM 16402 | reverse complement strand
GCCTGCGTCCGTGCCCGATGGCAACGACGCCGCAGGCCGGGCAACCAGCCAGGGACTGATCCGTTTCAATGCGAAGGAGCAGGCTCTCGGCAGATCCGGTGACGGAGGTGATGTGCACTCCAGTGATACCGAGCAGAGTGTCAGCGCGTTCGCACCAGCGCCCACCGGGACAGGACGTAGAATTAGACAAGTCAGGGTCTCTTTTGAGGTTGGAAGTTTGGTCGCTACCAATTCAAAGAGACCCTGACCCCGTTCCGTGCGCGCCACGCCGCAGCAGCCGCAGAACATCCCGCCATCTCAAATTCCTGAGGACACCCTAACCACGCTCAAATGCGAAGGGCCCTCAATAGCGGTCATACAATGACGCTGATAGCCAGCAACGTCGATTCAGACACTGAACGAATAGTCTCCTACCTCAATAGCTACTACAACGTACCGATTAACGTAATGGTGTTCCGCTACTTTACTGATGGTGGTCACCAGTACCTTGCCAGAACTTGGCTCATGGACGAAGAAGCGCCAGTTCCGGTTGCGAAAGGAAAGAAGAGCACGTCGTCAACGGTTGATTGGAATGGACGCGATTGGTACGTTTCGTATGGTGTCGATAACCGATCCCGGTATTGGGAAGATGCCAAGAGATACGGGTTCGTATCAGCTGGGGGTGGCGAATGGTATTCAAAAACGATAAAGAACCTTCCAGAAGGTGCTCGTGTATTCGTGCACATTCCACAGAACGGCTATGTCGCGGTCGGCACCGTTACAGGTCCACCAGCAACGGCCGATGAAGCGAGTCTCTATGTCGATGGAGTCAACAGACCGTTTCGATCTCTTGAACTGAATGGAGTCTATTCGCACCCGGACGCACCCGAAGGGGCAGATGCCGCTGAATACGTTGTACCGGTCGAATGGATCGCTACGGTGGACCGCGATCAAGCCTATTGGCAGCTGGGTATGTTCGCCAACCAACACAGCGCCTGCAAGTTGCGAAATCAATTCACGATCGATGAGCTTTCGAGGATTTTTGATCTCAACGACTAATCACGAGACATTGTCTGCGGCGTCCCGAACTCAACCGGGCCCATTCTACAGAACGCCCTCTGCGCCCGGCTGCAGACCGCGGCCGCTGGGCCGCAGGATGAGCCCCTCTTCTTGATATCGACGCGGACCAGACGCCCGGGCCGGTCACGTTTGTAACGTCTGATGACTGCTGCGCGACAGCCCTGCGAAGAGGAAATCGAAATTTGTCGGTAGCGAATGCTCTACTGAAACTGTTCTTGCGGAAGGGCGAGACTGCCCGTCCGGAGCGGGCATGCGTCACACCTATATATTGATCTTCACCGCACCAGCCTTGGGGAGGCACCGTGTTCTTGCTCGATTCAACCGATACCGTCGACCATCGCGACCTCATCTATTCGGCGAGCGACTTAGTCATCGCGTCGCGGTGCGAATACCAGTTGCTGCGGATCCTCGACGAGAAGTTGGGGCGAGTTTTCAAGCTCGACATAACCGAAGACCAGATGCTGGCCCGGACAGCAGAGCTGGGCGATGTCCACGAGCATAAAGTCCTCGAGGCGTACAGGCAGAAGTTTGGACCCTGGGACGCACATGCCGGCACGGGTGTCTACGAAGTCGACGCAGCCGCGATCAAACGGGAGTCGCTGGCTGATAAGCACAGAGAAACGATCGCTGCGCTGGAAGCGGGCGCCGACGTTGTCTTCCAAGGCTCGTTCTTCGACGGCCTGTTCCACGGACGTTCGGACTTCCTGGTCAATACAGGCGACGGCGTCTACGCCGTCTATGACACCAAACTGGCCAGGCACGCCAAGGTCGAAGCATTGCTGCAGCTTGCCGCCTACGGCGATCAGCTCATCCAGGCAGGAATCGCTGTCCATCCGGAAGTGACGCTGGTCCTCGGAACAGGGGCTCACAGCAATCACAGTTTGCATGATCTCCTTCCGGTCTTCCGCGAACGACGCCAGCGGCTCCTGGAGTTCACTGCCGCGCATCGGGATCAGCCGGAGCCGGTCGAATGGAATCGTGAGGACATTACCTCGTGTGGCCGTTGCGGCTACTGCCAGCATGAGATTCATAGGACGCGGGATCTGCTGCTCGTGGCAAACATGAGCGTTGCCCGGCGCAAGAAGCTCCGTGACCAGGGCATCTATACAATTGACGATCTGGCGTCCGCAGACATCCCAACCGGAAACGCTGGTTTGCGCAAACTGCAGGATCAGGCCCGCATGCAGACCGGAACTGCACAGACGGATGGAGAGGTCCGCTATCCCGGTCACGACGGAGCGGAGCAAACGCTGCGCTACCGTGTGCTGGAAGAGAATACGCTGGACAGACTGCCCATACCAAGCAAGGGCGACATCTTCTTCGACTTCGAAGGGGACCCACTCTGGCAGGACGAGCACGGCCGATGGGGCATCGAGTACCTGTTCGGCGTCGTCGAACCCGCTGCAATTCCTGGTACGGAACCAGTTTTCAAGCCGTTCTGGGCACACAATCGTGCAGACGAGCGACGTGCTTTGGTGGACTTCCTCGACTATGTCGAGGACCGTCGTCGGACCTACCCGGATATGAAGATCTACCACTATGCCGCCTACGAAAAGACGGCGCTGCGGAACCTCTCCACCCAGCACGGCGTGGGCGAGGAGATTGTCGATCAGTGGTTGCGCGAAGGCGTCCTATTCGACCTGCTCCCCATGGTCCGCAGCTGCATCCGCATCTCCGAGAACTCCTACAGCATCAAGAAGCTCGAACCGCTCTACATGGGAACGGAGCTGCGCTCAGGGGACATCACCGACGCCGGTGCTTCAGTGGTTGCGTACGCCATCTACTGCCAGCAGCGCGATGCCGGCGAACAGGAGCAGGCAGCAAAGACGCTGGCCGGGATCGAGGATTACAACCGCTACGACTGCCTGTCCACTCTCAAGCTACACAACTGGCTGCTACAACTCGCCCAGGAGCGCGGGATTGAGCCGAGGCAGCAATCCTCAGATGCCGCCGACGACGTTCCCACCACTGTGGCGACCAATGCTTCCCCAGAAGAGACTCACTTATTGGAATATCTCCAAGCTCTTCCGGGCCATGACTTGTCCGATGATGATCAGGCAGTGGCCATGGTGGCAGCGGCTGTGAACTACCACCGTCGGGAGAACAAGCAGTTCTGGTGGGCCCACTTCGACCGATTGGAAAGCGCCCTCGAAGAGTGGGAGGACACGACAGACGTCTTTACCGTGCAACGTGCCGAGGTTGTTAGTGATTGGGAGAAGCCCAATTCCAAGAGCAATCCCGTACGGCACCTCAAACTCACCGGCATGCTCGGCTCTGGCTCGAACTACAAGGCCGGCAAGACGTTCTTCCGGATCTATGAGGAACCGGATATCCCCGATGACCTCAGGCCCGAACTGACCAACAACAGCATCCGCGCCGGATGGTTTGAAACCGAGATCGTCGAGGTCGACCACGACGGCGTCCACGATGTGTTGGTCGTCAAGGAGAAGCTCAAGCGCGGAGGCCACGAATACGAGCAGGCGCCTATTGCCCTCTCCCCCGGACGGCCCATTGGCACCATAAATATTGAAGCAGCCCTGGCTGAACTCGCATCAGTGGTGAGCCGTCAACTGCCGACGTTACCTGATCATCCGGGTCTCGATATTCTGCGCCGCCGTGCCTCGCGCCTTGCCACCTTGCCCGGTCTTCCAAAGGTTCAGGATGGGCCGAGCGGTTACATCGACGCCATCACTGCCGCGGTCGACGATCTGGACCATTCCTATCTCGCTGTGCAGGGTCCTCCGGGCACCGGCAAGACGTATGTTGGCTCGCACGTCATCCAGCGGCTCGTCGCGAACGGCTGGAAGGTCGGCGTCGTCGGCCAGTCCCATGCCGTCGTCGAAAACCTCATCAAAGCCGCCATCGAAGCCGGTGTCCCCGAGGACCAAGTAGCCAAGAAAACTGACAGCAAGGATGTGCCGTGGTCGCGTCGGGGAGAGAACGACGTCGCGAGTCTGCTTGGTGCGGAGGGCGGAGCATTGGTCGGTGGAACCGCATGGACGATGACTGGGCAGCAGGTGCCGGCAGGATCGCTCGACCTGCTGGTGATTGATGAAGCCGGACAGTTCTGCCTGGCCGACACGCTCGCCGTCTCCCGCGCGACGCGACGTCTGCTGTTGCTCGGCGATCCGCAGCAACTGCCACAAGTGAGCCAAGGCAAGCACCCCGAACCGGTCAACGAATCGGCTCTCGGATGGCTCGCCGCAGGGCACCCCACCCTTCCCGGGCAGATGGGATACTTCCTTGCCGACAGTTGGCGGATGCATCCTGAACTGTGCGGCGCGGTGTCCCGGCTGTCGTACGAGGGACGGTTGGAGTCGGCCGACGCCGCTGCCCGTCGCCATCTTCAAGGCGTTCCGGCCGGAGTCGAATGCGTGATGGTGCCGCACACCGGCAACTCGACGTCGTCGACGGAAGAAGCAGTCGAAGTTGAGGAGCAAGTGCGCCGGCATCTGGGGCTGAAGTGGACAGACGAGCTGAAAGCTCCTGCGCGTCCGTTGGAAGAAGCCGACATCCTGGTAGTGGCCGCTTACAACGCTCAAGTACAGGCTATCCGCGAGCGGCTGGCATCAGCTGGACTGCCAAACGTCCGCGTCGGCACCGTCGACAAATTCCAAGGCCAGCAGGCCGTCGTCGTCATTGTCTCCATGGCCTGTTCCAACGCCTCGGAAGCGCCGCGTGGCATCGAGTTCCTGCTCAACCGGAACCGAATCAACGTTGCGATCTCGCGGGGCCAATGGAGAGCCGTGATCATCCGGTCACCGGAACTGACCAAACACATGCCGAAGAAGCCGGCTGCGTTGGAGCAGCTTGGGGCGCTCATCGGGCTGTGCAGCAAGTAGGAAAGTCGTCGCAAGCACTTCAACAAAGATGATTCTGAAGATATGATGAGTCATAAGAATCGTAAGAAGGAATCGGCCCATGACTACCACCAATCCCGAAAACAGCAGCCTCGACGCCGCCCGCAACGACACCCTCGAAGCTGGGCTGCGAACCATGCATGCCAGTCTTGCAGCCCTTGGCCCCGCCATCGCATCCGTGCAAGTGCCGGTTCCACCTCAAATGGCCAGGGGTGTTCAAGCCAGAGAAAACGGCTGGCGGCGTATAGAGCACGAATTCAGGCTGCTCACCGCACCGCAGGTGGCAGATCTCCTTGGTTCACAATCGAGCAATCGCAACGCCTACGCAGCAGATCGGCGCAAAAAAGGACAGCTCCTCGGCGTCCGCCGGCGCAATGCCTACCTCTACCCTGGCTTCCAGTTTGATGGCGCCAGCATTCACCCGCTGATCCCTGAACTCATCAAGATCGCCGACCGTCACCACGTCGAACCTGGCGACCTCGCCCAATGGCTCTGCCTGAAGACCCGGCAACTCGCCGGAGACCGGCCTGTTGACCACTTGAATGAAAGAGAGCGGGTTATCAACGCGGCCACCCGGCACTTCGGCGTCCAATGGTAGACGGGCCCAAAGGTCCGTTTCGTCCCCTGTCGGAAAACCTGCGTGCAGGTGCCAAACTGTACCGCGTCATCAGCAACACCCGACCGGGGGCGTCCTTGGACGCATTCAACCCGGGTTATGGACCTCCCACCCGGTTCGCATTCTTCGGGAACCCGGTGATCCCGATTCTCTATTGTGCGGAATCGGAATCCAGCGCATTGTGCGAAACGCTTCTCCGGGATATCCCGTACGAGGGTGGAGAAGTACTCCCGTCCGAATACCTCAGACTGTTGCTCGGCCGCCTGACCGTGCAGCAGGACCTCAGCCTTGCATCCTTCAGAGGTACCGGCCTGCGGGCAATCGGCGTGGGGCGAAAAGACATCACTGACACCGACGATGAGCGGTACGCCGAGACTGTTCTGTGGGCGGAAGCTGCGCATAGGGCGGGGTTCGATGGCATCACCTGGACCAGCGCCCGCTGTGACTCTGATGCAGCCTATATGCTGTTCGGAGACCGCGTTACCCCGGCAGATCTGTCCATTGACCCTGATTTTAGCCGCGTCTTTGCCACTCCAGAGGGAATCTTCTGGCTGACCGATTTCTGTGCGCCACTGAATATTGAGGTGCAACAAAGCTGACGTTGCGGCTGCCAGCCTCAGCGTCACCCAAAGAACTTCTCCGGATCCGTGTCATCCCACACGGCGATCGGCGGGTAGGCATCCGCTTCTGTTATCACCTCAATCAGGTGGAAACTTGAACCGTCCCTGGCCCGTTTCAGGGCGTCCTCCAGTTCGTCAACGTTAGTCACCGTGTCGGCTTGGGCTCCGACAGCCCGGGCGATAGCGGAGTGGTCGACGCTGGCAAATGAAATGGCCGAGGTGTACTGCGAGAACTGGGCGATTTCGGCGTGCTTCTGGAATCCGAGGATTGAGTTGTTCAGCACGATGGAAACAATGGGCTGGCGGTTTCGAACTGCAGCTTCCATTTCGGCCCAGACGTGCCCGTAGCCGCCGTCTCCGCTGATGCACACGACGCGTTTGTCCGGATTGGCGGTCTGGCTCCCCATGGCCAAGGGCAGGCCCCACCCCAGTCCGGCGAGGCCGCGGGGTGAGATGAACCGCTGGCCGGTTTTCTTCGCGGTCAGGTACCCGGTCATCCACAGTGTGGAGTAGCTGGCGTCTGCGACGGCGATGTCGTCTTCGCCGAGGTGCCGGTCGAGCACAGCCATGGCCTGCTGCGGAGTGATCTTTTCGCCGGCTGGAGCGGAGATGCGCTCCGCCGCTTCGGCGGCCGCGGTTTCTTTGGCGGTGGTGATCTGCCGGGCTGCGTCGTCTCGGGCCGCCACGCGCGGACTGAGGTCAGCCTTCTCGAGTTCGGCAGTAATGTCCTGCAGTCCGAGTTTGGCGTCGCCCACGAGACGGTGGGCGGGGTAATTGCGGCCTACTTCCCCGCCGTCGACATCGAAGTGGACGTAGGTGGCACCGGCCGGGAAGAGACTCCACGAGCCCGTACCGTTCTCGTTAGTGCGGGTGCCGACAAAGAAGATGACGTCGGCGTCGTCCACCAGCTTCCGGACCTGGCGGTTCGGCAAATTCTTCCCGAGGGCGTTGCCAATGACTCCGAGGGACAGTTCATGTGTTTCGGCAACGCTGCCCTTGCCCATGTTGGTGGTCGCGACGGGGATGCCAGCAAGCTCCTGCAGCCGGGCGACTTCTTCGGCGGCACCGGACAGGTGCACTCCGCCGCCTGCCACGATGAGGGGCGCTTTGGCGTTAGCGAGCAGGTGGGCGGCTTCGGCAACGCGCTGTCCGTCCGGGCGGCTGCGATCGAGCGGGTACTCCCCCAGCTTTGCCGGGCGTGCGGCTGTCTCCGGCTCCTCCACCTTGGCGTCCAGCACGTCCTTCGGCATCAGCAAAACTACGGGGCCGGGGCGTCCGGAGGTCGCGACCGTGACGGCGCGATTGACGTATTCGTGGGCCCGGACCGGATCGTCGACGCGCTTGATCCACTTGGCGCAGTTGCTGAACAGCCCCTCTGAGGTCTAACGAGCAGAACTGGTGTCTACCCCGAGCACGTGCTGCAAATCGAAAGGTGCTGGAGGCGGCAGCTGCCCCGGGGCGGCGGGCGGAGAGGCATCCTGCACGCGGAATGACTGCAATAGATACGCGGTGAGGCGGTGGGACGCGATGGTGGAGGACTCCAGGGAGTCTTGGGCAAAACCGCTGTTGGCGCGGAACACCAGGAAGATATCGGAGAGCTTGAAATCCGGGCGCAATTCCCCCGCATCCTGAGCGCGCCGAACCAGGCGTGCCAGTCCGGCTTCAGCCCGGGCACGTTGACGGTCGAACTCGGCTGAATCCGGAAACCGGGCGAGAAGCGCTGCCGTAAAACCGTGATCGGCGGCTTGCATAGTGCTTATTTCCTCGATGGCGGACGAAAAGCCATGCCAGGGATCAGGGTCGGTGATCGCCGCGTCCAGGGTCTCGATGCAATGGTCGATCTGTTCGCTGAAGGCTTCGCCGATGAGAGCGGCCCTGGTGGGAAAGTGCCCGGGCAGGTGCGGCCCGTTGTCGATACAATCCACCCGCTTGCCGATGTCGCCGCCGCCCATCGCGCACTTGAGGCCGGCGGCGTGCAGGGCAAACACGTGGTTCACATCGGCTGATCCGGAGCCAGTGGCCGCCGCGGGCATGAGGCGAGGCCTATGAACCGCCCGTCCTCACTGAGGCGACGCCGCCGTCGTCGATCCCCACAATGAAGGCAGGCGCCTGTAGCATCGGCTCATGCCAACTGTTCTGACCATCGCCGGTGTCGTCCTGCGCGACGCCGAGGGCCGCATGCTGACCGTCCGCAAGAGCGGAACGACCATGTTCATGCTCCCTGGCGGCAAACTTGAAACCGGCGAGGCCTCGGACGAAGCAGCAACCCGCGAGTTGGCCGAAGAACTCGGTATTGAGGTGCCCGCGGCGTCCCTGCGTTTACTGGGCAGCTGGCGGGCCACAGCCGCTAATGAGCCAGACACAGTGGTCGAGTCCACGATCTATTGCTCTGATTCCATAGAAGAACCGATGGCCGCCGCAGAGATCGCTGAGCTGGTTTGGATGCGTCTGGACGAGGCGTCCGAATACGCGAATGTCGCTCCCCTGCTGCGACTTCACGTCGTGCCGACACTGTTGGCACTCGTCCGCCACTAACGGCCGAGCAGATATTGCAAAGCGGGTGGCGGAAGCAGCGGGCCTGCATCGGTCGGGGCACGGTTCCATTCGATGCAAGTGGGGGATCAAGTTCCCGCCGCCCCTCAGGACACGAGGATCCACACTCCGCTGATCAGCAGGAAGCTGGCCCAGCCGAGGACTGTGGCGAGCACGGTCCAGGTGCGCAGTCCGTCAGCGACGGAGAGCCCCAGGAATTTGGTGGCGATCCAGAATCCGGAGTCGTTGATGTGCGAGAGCGCGACGGATCCGCAGGCGATGGCGAGCACGATCAGCACGACCTGAATGGCGGAGTAGTCTCCCTGGGTCACGGCCGATTGGATGAGCCCGGCCGTGGCCAGCGTGGCGACGGTTCCCGAGCCCTGGGCGACCTTGAAGACGCTGGCCAGCAGGAATGCCAGCAGCAGGATGGGCACTCCCAGGTCGACCATCGAACTTGAGATGGTCTCCCCGATGCCGCTTTCGGTCAGGATTTTGGCGAACACGCCGCCGGCGCCGGTGACGAAGACGACGATGGCCGCTGGGGCGAGAGCGGCGTCCATAATGCTGCTCAGGTTCTGGCGGTCCCAGCCATGGCGGGCGCCGAGGAAGTACATGGCCAGCACCAGTGCCACCAACAGCGCCAGTCCCGGTTCCCCGATCAGCGAGATGACGTGCGCGGCGGTCGATTCTTCGGCGAGGAACATCGAGCCGACTGTGCCCACGGAGATCATCAGGATCGGCACCAGGATCATCGACACGACGGCAGCCGCGCCGGGCCGAGTGAAAGCCGGGGCGGCCACGGCCACCGAGTCGTCCGAGCCGGCGGAATTGCCTGCCCCGTCGACGCCGCCAACCACGCGGGAACTGCCAGGGCGCGAGCCACCGGCCCCGCCGGAGCTGCCGGCACCACCAGAGCCGGCCGAACCGCCGTCGGGCACGTCCGCTGCACCCGACTCATCAAACTTCTGCTGCACCTGCGGATCGATGGTGAACTCGCGGCTGGTGGTGATCTTCTTGCTGACGTAGTAGGCAAGGATGCCGGCGGGGATGGAGATCAGCAGGCCCACCACGGTGACCAGTCCGACGTCGGCCCCCAGCAGAGTGCTGCTGCCGGTGACGCCGGGATGCGGCGGGACGAAATTGTGGATGTAGACCATCAGTGCCGCGATGGGCACGCCGACGAAGACCGGTGACTTGTGCCCGGCGGCCTTGGCGAAGCTGAACATGATCGGGATCAGGATGATGAACGCGACGTCGAAGAAGATCGGCACCGCAATTACAGCCGAGACCAGCAGCAGTGCCGGACCCACCCGTTCCTTGCCCAGCTTGGCGGTGAATTTCTCGGCCAGGATCTCCGCGCCGCCGGATTTCTCCACGACGGCTCCGAGCATCGCGCCGAGGCCCACCAGCAACGCGACGCTGCCGAGCGTGCCTCCCATGCCTTCGATCACCAGCGGCATGATGTCCTGCGGTGCGATTCCGGACGCCATCGCCGTGAGGATCGAGACCAGCAGCAGCGCCACGAACGCGGGCATTTTCAGCCGCATGACCAGGAACAGCAACAGCACGATGGCCGCGGCGGCGACCCCTACAAGGTAGATGGTGTTCATTGTGGTGTTCGCTTTCTATACGCCATTGTCAGTAGAAGAACGTCGCCGGCATGCGACCGCCGGCGTCGGAATCAGCGCTGCAGCGCCTCGAGCTTGAGCATTTTCGCGATGGTGTCGTCCAGCACCGAGTCGTCGAAGACCCGCTTCCAGTCGTCCTTGATGATCGCGTCCCGGCCGTGGTCCATGGCGATGTGGCAGGCTTCCGAGAACGGGTTGTCCCCGCGCAGCGCGTTGGCCAGCGCCACCTGGATGTGGCCGTAGAAAATTGCTTCGGCGGCCGGGCGCGGGACCCCTGCGGTGTTGACGGTTTCCTCCAGCGCGTCCTTGAGCAGCCCGCCGATCATGCAGGCGATGGTTTCCACCAGCGTCGGCTCCAGGACGGCGAGCTGCTTGATGGTCACCCAGTGCACGTCGATCACCGGGGCATACATGGTGCGGATAACGACGTCGGCGCGGTCCTTGATTGCCTCGTTGCCGGAGTCGACGGCAGCCACCACGTTCTGCGGCGCGGCGATCCCGCCGAAGGTGTCGGCATATTCTTCCTTGGTGGTGCGTTCGAGGAAGATCGACGGATGTGCCGGGTGCGCACATGCATACTCGATGCCATCGCGCTGGTAGAGCAGGCCGGCGTAGGCAGCGGCCGGATCCAGGGTGAGCACCAGCGCCCCCTCTTTGAGCTGCGGCACCACGTCCGCGCTTACTGTGCCGAGGGCGACGTCGGGCACCGCGAGGATAACGACGTCGGCGTCGCTGACTGCATCTTCGGTGGCGGTGACGTCGAGCCCGAGTGCCCGCACCCGATCCTGGCCTGCAGGGGACGCTTCGGCGTAGAAGACCTTGGCGGAAGTTTTCTTGAAGTTGTTGGAGATCCGCTGGCCCATTTTTCCGCCGGCTCCGATGAGGGCGATGGTCAGGTCGTCGATGTTCATGCTGCTTTGCTCCTTAGGAATTTCACGTTGTGCTGTGTCCACTGCTGCTCGAGGCGGATGGTCTCGGCGATGTTGTCGGTCCAGGGCAGCCAGTGTTCGATCACCTGGTTGAGGCCGCGCTCGGCCGGCCGGACCTGGGCGACCATGTGGTCGTAGTCGAGCAGGCCCTGCCCCAGCGGGGCGCCGGCGTAGGTGAATCCCACCCATCCGTCGCGGCGGCTGAAGGCGAAATCTTTGACGTGCAGGTTGTTCACATACGGCGCGGTGCGGTCGATGACGTCGTTCGGGGTTTCGAGTGCGGCCACGCAGTTTCCCGGATCGAGCACGATGCCCAGCGACTCGTCCCCCACAGCCTCGACGATGCGGACCAGGTCTGCTGTCGGTATCTGCTCGTACGTCTCCAACCCCAGGGCGACTCCCCTGCGGCCGAACTCCTGTACGACGTCGGCCAGTAGCCAAGGTGCCTCGGTGACCGCTGGTTCGCCGTCGCCGACTTTGACCATGGACCGCACCAGGCTGGAGCCCAATTGCTCCGCCAGATCCAGGTACTTCAGCAGATGCTCCGGGGCGATGCCGCGGGTGCCGAGTTCCAGAGTCAGCCCGAGGTCGTCGGCGGCGTCCTTGATCCGGATCAGCTCGCCCGACGTCATGGTCTGCAGCGGTGGATAGTCGCAGATTTGGAACAGCTCAACCCCGAGTTCGCGGGTGTCTTCGAGCATTTGCTCGAGGCTCATCGGCTCCGGGTTCTGCTGTGACCACCGCCAGAGGTAGGCGTACGTGCTCAGCCCGATCATGATGCTGCCAGATCTGTGAACATGCTCCACAAGCTATATCGGGCACATCACACCTGTCAACCGGTTGACCAATTATCGGAAGGCGTATGACATAGCGACTAAGCTCTTAACCATGCCGGCGTATCCGAATAACCCCTCCGACGAACTGCAGGGAAAGCTCACAACCGTCCCTGCCAGCACACCCTCAGCGGCCGTGGCCTCCCAACTACTGACCTACTTCACCGGAGGGGACGTCTCCCCCGGCACCCGGCTCCCCCCGGAGCGGCACCTCGCCCAAATGCTGGGCACCGGCCGATCCGCCGTTCGGGAAGCGCTTGCAGCACTGGAGATTCTCGGCGTCGTCCAGGTCCGCCCCGGATCGGGAACCTACCTGCAAGGCGGCGCCTCCGAACTGCTCCCCCAGACCCTGAACTGGGGACTGATGCTGGGCGACCGGAAGATCGAAGACCTGCTGCAGATCCGCTCCGGATTGGAAATCCTCGCCGCCGAACTCGCCGCCACCAAAGTCACCGACGACGACGTCGTCGCGCTTCGGACATACCTGTCCCAAATGGAAGACCGGAAGAATGACTATGCCGCGTTCGTCGAAGTCGACATGCTCTTCCACCAAACCCTGGCCACCGCCTCCGGCAACGAGACACTCGGCGGACTGCTGCAAAGCGTGCGCTCGCTGCTCCGCCTGTGGGTCGACCGCAGCATCGCCAAAGAGCAGGAAGCACTCGACGCCGTCAACGAACACCGCCAGCTCCTCCAAGCCCTCGAAACCCGCGACTCGGCCGCCGCTCGGACCGCCATGGAGGCGCACATGTCCACCGCCAACCAGCGGCTGCTCGACAAGGAATCGGCTATGCAGCACGGCAAGACCGGGACGGACGGCGGGTAACTTCATGGCGCCGCTCCTGGTAAATCTGGGCTGTACTGAGGGGCGCTGAAAACCGCTCGAAATAAGGCAAGCAGACGCTTCGTCGGTAATTCCTGCCAGGACGTATCTGCAATTGTCGGCATGAAGCCAATCGAAATACCGGAGCTCTCGTTCACCTCTGGGGCTGTGGCTACGCCGGGAGATCCTCCCGGATCCGTTTGGTGAGATTGTCGCAGGAGTCGATCAGGGAATCAGCACCGCGGATATGTTCGGAAACCGTGCTGCGGGCGTCGTCGTCCTTCACGCCTGACAGGTTGATCTCGAGGGTTGCCTGGGCGATCGTGGCCGCGGCCCGGGTCGCCGCAGTGGCCGCAACGATATCGCTGAGGATATTTCTGTTCGCGCACTCGAGCAGCTCTTCGCCGAGGGCTGCCATCTTCCGGCCAATTCAAGCAACCGCTGTGGCGGCTCCGTCGCACCGATCAAAGCTGTCTGGACCGCCTTGGACCTGGCTTCCTTCTCCGCCTCGGAATCGTTTGGCATCGCGTAAGCGTCGGCGACCTTCGCGAATGCCGCCGCATCGGCGTCGCCCGCATCGAGGGACTCGCCGATCAGCGGCTTAGCAGCGGCGAGCACGTGCTGAACCATAGTGGCGTGGTCGGCGAACTTATCCCCGTGCTGAACCGGGCAGACATGGCGACCAGCGCTGCAGCCTGCGCCAACTGCAACGATGCGGCTGCGCCTACGCCGGGAGAGCTGCTGAACTGGGCGTCGGTCATAGACACCAAGACCCGCGAGTAGGCGATTACGGCATCCCGCATGTCCTGTATTCATCCGCACCCAGCGCTGACGCCAGCCGTTAATACACGTGAGCAGCGCCATCGACAGCCAGATTTGCTGCGGCGGTGGTTGCCGCACCCAGCGCAACGGCATGCGAACCAAGTGCAGTTGGAACGACTACCGGCAGCTGGCCGTTGATGGGCGGTTCGTGTGCCAGCGTCTTGGAAATTCCGTGGTTCAGTAAGTCCCAGGCGCCGCCGACTCCACCACCGACGACGACCGAATCTATGTCCATCAATCCGGCAGTCATCAGGATGGCCTTGCCCACCGCCTCACCTGCTTCTGAATAGGCCTGGATTGCCGGTCCGTCGTCCGACCGTGCCGCGTCGGCTACGTGTTTGGCCGTCAGCCCCGGGCCATCCGTCTGTCCGGCCGTTCCACTCAACGCCTTGCCATTGGACCGCGAGCTGAGGCGCCGGTAGCGTCGTACGATCGCAGGTCCGGCGGCAATGGCTTCCAAGTGGCCGATTTGGCCACAGGTGCAGCGCTCCGTCCCGAACCCGGGTATATGGCCGATCTCGCCCGCCGCACCGTGGGCACCGTGCACCACCCTGCCGTCCGTCCACAAGGCACCACCAACCCCGGTCCCCAGGGTGATGCCCAAAGCAGCCTTCGATCCTTGAACTGCGCCCAGCGTTACCTCGCCTTCCAGGAATGCGTTTACATCATTTTCCAATGAAACAGGAACATAAAACCTATCGCGCAGCAGCCGCGCGACTGCGGTTCCGGCCCAGTCAACGAATGAGTCGCTGGCGAAGAGGATTGACCCGGCCACATGGTCAATGACTCCCGCTGCGCCAACGCCAATGCAGGTCAGTTCCCCGCCGGCGGAAGACACCACTTCCTGGATGGCTTTCTCGGTTTCGGCAACGATGGCGCCGTTTCCGAGCCTGGCCGGTGTAGCGCGGCTATGAGTGGCGACGATCCTCAGATCCGGCGTACAGGCAATCGCAAGTGTCGTGGTTCCACCGATATCAACTCCAACTAGTACAGAATTCACTGGCCCACGGACCCGCCGACTTCAACTGTCCGGCGTCGTTGTTTCTGCACGACGGGATCCGGGACCGGAGCCGCGGACAAGAGTTCACGCGTATATTCGACTTCCGGATTGACCAGTACGGATCCGGTCGGTCCGGACTCGACGATTTCGCCCCGACGCATCACCGCCACTGTTTGTGACATCTGCTGCACGACCGCCAGATCGTGACTAATGAACAGACAGGCAAAGCCATAGGTTTGCTGCAGCTCGGTGAGAACAGACAGCACGCTCGCCTGCACAGATACGTCAAGGGCGCTCGTTGCCTCATCAGCAATGAGCAGCCGGGGTTCGAGGATGAGCGCGCGTGCCATGCTGACACGTTGACGCTGGCCGCCCGACAACTCATGTGGGAAGCGGCGGATCACGCCTGCGGGAAGATGCACGGAATCCAACAGTGAGGCTACTTTTTGACGCCGTTCCGTCCCGGAGAGACGGCGATGGGTCATCAGGGGTTCAGCGACACAGTCCATCACGCTCATCCGGGGATCGAGCGAGGCCACTGGGTCCTGCAGAACGATGCCAATTTGCGCTTGGAACTTTCGCCGCGTGCGCCACGGAAGCGATCTTAGATCGCGATTGAACAGGCGCACGGAACCGGCGGATGGCTTGAGGAGGCCGATCGCGGCCCGTCCAGTCGTTGACTTTCCAGACCCCGACTCGCCGACAAGACCCAACGTTGCACTCTGTGGAAGTTGGAAACTGACACTCTTCAGGGCCTCGAAACGGCGCCGGCCGCGTCCATACGTCACGCTGACATTTTCGAACTCCAGCGCGATATGTTCGGATGCCGACACTGCTGATTCGGTGTTGGTGTTCTCGGGGTCCGGCTCATCAGTAGTAACGCGCAACCGCGGCACTGCCTTCAGCAGCCGCCTTGTGTATTCATGCTGCGGGTGGAGCAGTACATCGTTCACTTGGCCGGATTCGACCAGCTCCCCCTTCAACATCACGGCGACTCGTTCAGCGAAGTCGGCCACAACGCCCATATTGTGCGTCACAAGGAGGACGGCGGTGTTCGTCCCGGAAGCCAGGGACCGGAGCAGGTCCAATATCTCCGCCTGAACGGTCACGTCGAGCGCCGTCGTCGGTTCGTCGGCAATCAGCAAGGCCGGATCGTTGGCAATCGCGATGGCGATTACCACGCGCTGCCGCTGCCCACCGGATAGCTGAAACGGATAATCCCGAATCCTCTGTTCCGGGTCGGCGATGCCAACGCGATCCAGCAGCGTGACCGCCCGGGCCTTAGCTTCCCGGGCCGGCACGTCGGTGTGGTTGGTAATGACTTCGGCTATTTGGTCACCGATGCGTTTCAGCGGATTCAGCGCACTGGCTGGTTCCTGGAAAACCATCGACACGACTCGTCCCCGGATTTTGTTCAGGCTCCGCCCATCAGGGACGTCGATAGTTGACCCGGCGACGGACACATTCCCGGTCATCTGTGCATTCGAGGGAAGAAGCCCCATCGCGGTCAGTGCCACCGTGGATTTGCCGGAGCCGGACTCACCAACCAAGGCGAGCACTTCTCCCGGTGCCACCTGAAGGGAGACGCCCTCAACAGCCGGGACAGTGCCCGATTCGGCTGTGAATGCCACGTTCAGGTCGTCGATCTTCAGTGCGGCTTCAGTCGCCAGCGTTGTGGAAGTCATCAGCGTCCTTTCACGTCAAACATGTCGCGCAACCCGTCGCCAATCGCATTGAAGGCACACACGACAAGGATGATTGCTACTCCAGGCGGGATGATCAGCCACCAGAATCCGCTGTACGCGGCAGAGAGCCCTGCGCTCAGCATGCCACCCCAATCGGTGGCGGGTGCCTGCACTCCCATACCGAGGTAACTCACATAGGCAACCAATAAAATGGCGTCAGCGATTTGGAAGGTCGCATTCACCACCAGCGTGCTGATCGTATTGGGTACGATATGGCGGCTGACAACGCGCCAATGCCCACCGCCAATGCCCCGAAGAGTCAACACGTAGTCACGGCTCTTCAATGTAAGTGTTTCTGCCCGCACCAAGCGCGAAGGCACCAGCCAGGCCAGGCATCCGATCACCAGAATCATGGTTAAGCTGTTCGGCGAGACGATAGCCGAGATCACGAGCAGTATAAACAGGGCCGGAATAGCGATGCCGCTGTCAACTATGCGCATCATAATGGCGTCGACCCAGCCACCGGTGTAGCCGGCAACCGATCCCCACAACGCGCCAATGACCGTCGCGAGGACGCCAGCGGCCAACCCGATGGTCAGGGACACCTGTCCGCCAACCATCATGCGTCCCAGTTGGTCGAAGCCGACCGCGTCCGTGCCCAGCCAATGGTTTGCGCTGGGCGCCTCGTTGGCAGCACTGAGTTGAACGTGCACTTGGTCTGTCTGATAGATGAGTGGTCCCAGGAAGGCGAACGCGAAGGCGAGAACGACGACGACCGCCCCTACCACCGCAATCTTGTTGCGCATAAAACGCTTCCACATAAGCATCCGATTGCTGACCGGTGCGGCCATGCCGTCGGGCGCGCCCCCGCGCCGTGATACCTCTATTTGTGCTTCGCTCATGAGGAATGCCTCACTCGTGGGTCGATGAATACTTGGACCAAGTCAGCCAAAAGACTGCCGATCACAGTGGCAATCGAGATGATCAGCACACAGCCAAGGAGAACCGGAAAGTCCGGAGCCTGGGCGGCGTTCCAGAACAAGAGGCCCATCCCTGGATAGTTGAAAAGCTGTTCAACCACCAGGGAACCGGCGAACAAGACCGGAATGTAGTAGCCGAGCATCGTCGTGATCGAGGTTAAAGAATTCCGGAACACGTGGCGCGCCAGGATCTGCCCCTCTGAAGTTCCCTTGGCAGCTGCCGTACGCACGTAATCCTCTGACAGGTTATCCAGAGTCGACGCCCGCATATAACGGCTGAACAGCGCAATGATGCCCAGCGCCGCTGTAGTGACGGGCAACACCAGGGCTTGAGGGTCAGAAAGGATATCTGCGATTGAGTCGCCCCGTGGCGCAAGAGGCGGGAACCAGCTCAACCACTGCGTAAAGACAATGATGAGAATCAGCCCCACGAAGAATACCGGGGTGGCATATGCGACGAACGAAAGGGACGTCAATACATAGTCGGATGGCCTGTTCCGCTTGTAGGCCTGCCATATCCCCAAGGGGAGGGCGATCATGAGCCCGACGGCGGCGGAGAGCACCGAGAGCAACAGCGTCTTTGGCAGTCGGTCAATGATCAGATCGGCCACGGGAGCATTCAGCACATATGAACGTCCCAAGTCGCCCTGCAGCAGGCGGCCAAGGTATTCAAGATACTGAATCACTAAGGGCTCATCCAGTCCCCTTTTCTCTTTAAAAGCCGCTATCTGCTCGGGCGTGGCTTGAACACCGAGGATGCCCCGCGCCGGTCCTCCTGGCAGTAGATGCAAAAGGGCAAACACAACGATTGTCACCAAAAAGACAACGACAACCGATTGCCCGACCCGTTTTAGGATGAATCGAAAGGTTTCCACGCTCTACCTCTGCTGACATGCGAGGGGGCGTTGATCGCGCGTACCACCAACGCCCCCGGGTGTGAGAATGTGCTACTTCTGCGTTTCCCAGTGCCAGCGCTGCGGATAGATCTCATCCACATCGGCGGCGGTGCCTTTAAGACCTTCTCTGGTCGCCGAGACCTGATATACCGGGTTCGGCATCCAAACAACCGGAAGATCCTTGGCCAGCAACGCACTGTACTTCACCATGGCGGAACTATCCTTGGAACTCACAGCCTTCTGCATCAGCCGATCGGCCTTGGGATTGGAATAGTGCCCAAAGTTCGAAGGTCCGTCAGTTCCAAAGATCCGCTCCCCCGTCGGGTAAGGGGGAAAGTACCAACTGCCGGAGGTGCCGAAGAACGACAGCTGCCAGTCGCATTGCTTCTGGGAAGGCTTGCAGCGGGGTGTCTGTGACAAGACGCTGTTTACCGGTGCGCTTTTGACGTCGAGCTTGATCCCCGCCTTGGAGAGGGAGGAGCGGATCTCGTTCATCATGTTGTCAGTCTCGGTGGACCCGCTCTGCGCCAGCAGCTTGATCTCCAGTCTGGTGCCTTTCTCGATCCCCTCGCCGCACTCGTTCTCGCCGGTGCCGACGCTGCTGCAGACAGCTACACCGTCCGACCCCATTTTCCAGCCGTGAGAGGTGAGCAGCTTTTTCGCCTTATCGATGCTGTACGGATAAGGGTTATTCTTTTGGACCTCTGACAGGTATGGCGAGTCGCTGCCTTGTGGAATGGGCCCGTACCCAGGTTCCGCAGTACCCTGCCAGATGACTTCAGAGATACTTTTCTGGTCGATTGAATGCTGGATCGCCTGGCGCACATAGAGTTGCGAAAACACATCACCCATCTTTGGGTTGTTGAAATTGTAAGGCATATATGTGATGGACCATCCCGGCTTCGGGGTGATCTTATAACCACTTGCCTCGAAGGTTTCTTTTTGTGCCATGGCGGAGGCTGTGATGTATCCATAATCCAGCTCTCCGCTGCGCAGGGCATTCTGTTCTGCTTCGACACTGGTAAATGGAAGCAACTTCACCGTCTCAATGTGCGCGGCATCGGTCCCGTCGTACTTCTTGTTTTTTGCCAGGACAACTTTTCCAGACGAGGTGAAGGTGTCTATTTTGTACGGACCGTTCGTAGTCTTCCACAACGGATTAGTGTCGTACGAGGCCATATCCTTGGCCTCACTTTGAATGTACTCAAACACCTTCTTCGCACCGGACTCCGTGCGATCATAATTGCCAACGGCACCGGAATCGCTCTTCTTATCCCACGCGTGCTGTGGTATGGGCTGAATAAAGCTCAGCTGGTTCGACTTGAGCCAGTCCTGGTTGTACACGTCATCGAAGGTGAGTTTAAAGGTTGACGAATTGACCGCCTCGAACTTCTTGATGATGTCTGGCATCCTGCCGTCGACGTAGTTGGCCCAGTTCTCCTTGTTTGCTTTGATCAAGTTGAGCCAGAACTCGACGTCCCGGCTCGTGACCGGCACGCCGTCGCTCCAACTCATGTCTTTCAGGGTGATGGTTGCCACGCGGCCATCAGGGGAAAATTCGACCGACTTGGCAAGACTTGCCTCCTTATCCCATCCCATGCTGCCGCCTGAAGTGTTGAACTCGATCAGTGGGGTCCACAGCACTTGGTTAAGTGATGCATTAATGGTCGATGTGTGTCCGGCGCTGCTAATGGGGGATATCCAGTTGGGCGTCTGTGAAACGGGCCAGGCATAACTGACTGAGTTCTTCGTTTCGGCTGAGGATTCTGCAGGATCAGAGCATCCCGAGAGGGTCACCCCAACCACCCCGCATACCGCCAGTAACAGTCGTGACTTGGCGCTTACCGATCCTGACGACAACATAAAGTGCCTCCTTGAGAAGGGAACATCCGGGCCGCTTCATGCCGCTTCCAGCACCAGCTCTGCGCCTCGGGAATGTGATCTAGAAGACAGTCAACCGCGAACCGCCGATAGATGTCAATGCCTTCTCGAATAAAGTTTTTCACCGTATAGTGGACCCCCAATGGGCGCCGAATGCCTTGCCCAAATCGCGGTTACAGCGCTTTTTGCCTGCCCGCGTGGGTTAGTATGCACTGGGTGACAGACATCACAACTCGGTCAATACCAGCACAAGTATTGATTCTTCGAACTATGATGGGGATACTTTTTCCATGACTGAATTAAGTGTGAACCAGCCTGGAGCTTCCAACCGTCCCCGCCCGCGATCGCGGTCTGTTGAAGCGGAGGTCCTTTCATTGATTGCCTCGAAGCAAGCAAGTTCACGTTCAGAGCTTGCCAGCGCCCTCGGAATGGCGGGCTCATCCATATCGGTGAGCGTCCAGGCACTGCTTGAGCTTGGATGGATCAAGGAGGTTGGCTCCGGGACCTCGACCGGGGGGCGCAAGCCAAGGATATTGACCCTTGGCGGGGAGGCTCACTACGTCTTGTGCGCCGACGTCGGCATCCATCATGTTCGCGTTGGTGCGGTGACATTGGACGGCAGCGTTGAAACTGCGGTTACCTACGATTTTGATATCACGCTGGGACCCGAACACGCGCTGGAACAACTCGAGAAGATCTTGCGGGAGTTAGTTGATGAAAGGAACCCCCGGCAACTTCTCGGTATAGGTCTAACCCTGCCTGGTCCTGTAAATACTGCCGAAGGAACTGTGGATTCGCCCTCCCGTATGCCTGGATGGCACCGATATTCCGTTCGAGCAGAACTGGACCGCCGGTTTATGGTTCCAACGTGCATCGCAAACGACGCTAACGCTATGGCCCTCGGTGAGCATTCGGCCCAGCCCATGGACCATAAAGATTCCATTACGATCAAAGCCGGCACGGCCCTGGGCGCCGGAGTGATCATCGATGGCAACATCCATGAAGGCGCAACGGGAGCCGCGGGGGACATGACGCATGTCCGGGTTGCGGATGCTGACGATATTCCGTGTTCCTGCGGAAACCGTGGATGTCTCGAGACCATCGCCTCCGGTGCCGCCATTGTTCGGATGCTCAGCGAGCAACGGGCAGACGTCGGTTCCATTTTGGATGTCGTCGATTTGGTGCGTGCCGGCGACGCGCTGGCGACATCACTGGTCAGGGATGCGGGTCGTCATCTGGGAGAAGTTCTTTCCGCGGTGGTGAATTTCTTCAATCCATCGGCCGTGTATCTGGGTGGCGTTATGTCCACGCTGGAACCGTATGTGGCTGCCTTCCGGAGTCGGTTGTATGAAGGATGCCACCCATTGGCTACCAAACATCTCATCATCCAGGAATCCCAGCTGGGTCAGGACGCAGGTATAGCCGGCGTCGGCCGGCTCACCCTGGACCTGGCTTTTGCTTCACCGATCGTTCATCAAGCACGAAAGGAAGCCTAAATGAGTTCACCAGCATCTGGCAGACCAAGAATCGCAATCGCTGGCCTCAGCGTCGAATCAAGCACCTTTTCGCCGGCGCGCACCCGAATCGCTGACCTCCGGCCCAGGCGCGGCAACGACGTTCTCGATCATTATGCGTTCCTGCAGGCGGGGGCAGAACTCCGTTCCGCTGCCGATTGGGTGCCGGTGTTGCAGGGCCGGGCCATACCCGGCGGAGCCGTTCCCCTCGAGGACTACCTACAGCTGAAGCAGGAAATCCTGGCCGGGCTCCAATCCGCACAGCAACTCGATGGCCTGGTGCTCGACATCCACGGTGCCATGAGCGTTGTCGGCATGGACGACGCCGAGGGCGACCTGGCAGCCACGGTGCGGCAGGCTGTCGGGCCGGAGGTTGTCATCAGCACCGGGATGGATCTGCACGGCAATGTCTCATGGAAGCTCGCCGAAACCGTGGACCTGTTGACGTGTTATCGGATGGCACCTCATGAAGACGCCCTGGAGACCAAAGAACGGGCCATCCGGAACCTGATTGACGTCCTGCAGACCCCGGGAAGGCCGCGGCCTGCAAAAGCTTGGGTGCCGGTTCCGATCCTGCTGCCCGGCGAAAAGACAAGCACCCGCATCGAACCGGCCAAAAGCCTCTACGCCAAAGTTCCGGACATCGAGGCATTACCCGATGTCCTCGACGCTGGAATCTGGATCGGTTACGCCTGGGCTGACGAGCCCCGCAATATGGCAGTCGTCATGGTCACCGGCAGCAACGCTGATACCGCGGCCCGCGAGGCAACGAACCTGGCGCAGGAAGTGTGGCGGAGGCGTGCCGAGTTCAACTTTGTCGCCCCATCCGCCAGCCTCGACGAGTGCATCAAGACGGCAACAGCAAGCAAGCAGCGGCCATTCTTTATCAGCGATTCCGGCGACAACCCGACCGCTGGCGGTGCGGGCGACGTCTCATGGACGCTGGTCGAGCTGCTGGAGCGGGATGAGCTGATTTCAGGCGATTTAACCGCTATCTATGCTTCAATTCCCGCTTCCGAAGCGGTGGAAACGTGTGTGTCGCGCGGTATTGGCGTCACCGTCGAATTACATGTCGGCGCCCTGAGTGATGCAGGTCCTTCCGGGCCGGCCCGTCTGACGGGCATCGTGGAACATATCCACCACGGTGACCCGGTTGCAGAAATCGAAGTCGTCGTCCGGGTTGGAGGCTTGCACGTCATATTGACCAAGTCGCGCAAGCCTTATCATCTTGAAGCAGATTTCCTGCGGAACGGGCTGAAACCGAGGGAGGCCGACGTCGTTATCGTCAAAATCGGCTATCTCGAACCTGAATTGTTTGAAATGGCGGCAGATTGGATGCTGGCGCTGACGCCCGGGGGCGTGGACCAGGACCTTCTCCGTCTGGGGCATTCGAGGATCGACCGGCCGATGTTTCCCTTCGACCGACACGACTCCGACCCGGATCTGCACGCCCGACTCGTTCCGACAGTTGGTCAGTAATGGACCTTGAAATCGCCGTGACCTCTGCGACAGGCGCCCGCATATCCCGTGAAGGCGGGGCAAACCGCGTCGAGCTGTGCTCGGGGCTGGAACTGGGAGGATTGACTCCTTCCAACGGACTGGTTACGGCCGTCGTCGAGGAAGGAATCGACACCCACGTTCTAATTCGTCCCCGACCCGGCGACTTTCACTACTCCGCTGATGACGTCGCGCAATCATGCCTTGAAATAGCCAGCCTCGGCAAAATCGGTATCTCCGGCATCGTCATTGGCGCACTCAATCAATACGGAGCAGTTGACATACCCTCAATAAGGCGCCTGGTAGACACCGCACACAGTGTCGATGAAACCATGGAGATCACCTTCCACCGGGCCGTCGACCTCGCCCCGGATCCGGCAAACATCGTCGAGGAGCTGATGCCCCTGGGCTTCACACGGGTCCTCACTTCCGGGAAATCGAACCGGGCTGTTGATGGCATTCCTGTCATAAAAGAACTGGCAAACACCGTGGGCGGACGCATCCAGATTATGGCCGGTGGAGGCATCCGTGCTCAGGATATCCACCCGCTGCTCGCCGAAGGACGAGCGGATGCCGTACACCTGTCAGCCAAGAAGCTCTTCGAACCCGGCGCAACAGGGGACGTCTCACTCGGAAGCGCGGCAGAAAATCCTGGCTCGTACTATGTCACGAATGAGCGAGTGGTCAGAGACGCATCGCTTGCCGTCAAGCAGGCTTCGACGCACTCGGAAAATAGCAGCCCTTCAGCTTTGGACTGAGGGCTCCCCCACTAAATGACTTCGGCCGGGCCCGCGCCCTACTGAGGGGGCGTGGCAGCGGGCGCGGCCGTCGACTGGCCCAGTTCAAACCGCACTGGCAAGGTCAGTTCCTGGGGAGGGCCCCCGTTCCCTAGCCGCGACAACTCTTCCACTGCAAGCTCCCCTGCGTCTTCGGCTGGCACGTGAACTGCAGTCATCTGAGGCATGGACAGCCCGATGCTGCCCAAATCATCCACGCAGGCCAGGCTCATATCCTGCGGCACTCGCACGCCCATGGAACTCAACGCGTGGTGGAGCCCGATCAGCACGACGCTGTTGTAGGCGATTACGGCCGTCGCACCGGAGGAGACCACCTCCTGGGCGGCCCCGCCGCCGGACGCATAAGTGAGCGGCAACGGCCCTATGGGAGTCACCACCCCACCGGCAGTTTCCACTCTGTCCGTCAGCGCCCGCTGGCGTCGCGGATCCATCCATGACCCGGGAGGCCCGGACAAGTATGCGAACTTGCGGTGTCCCAATGAGCACAAATGGTCAGCCAGCTGAGCGGCACCATCGGGGGTATCCACCACAACGGAGCTTACGCCCGGCGCGCGCCTGTTGACCAACACCAACGGTTTAGGGCCGGCGGCAGCCGCAAGCTCAGCGGAGTCTCCACTAGTGGCCAGTGCAATGAACCCATCGACCTGGTTCTGAAGCCGGGACATGGTCCGTCGTTCACGCTCGATCGAAGCCTCAGTAACCACGACCAGTAGCCCGCTGCCCGCTTCCTCGGCCGCGCGTTGGGCACCGCTGATGATGGGCGCGAAAAAGGGGTTGGCCAGTGTCGGAACGCACAGCGCGATGAGTCCCATTCGCCCGGTGATCAGTGCACGTGCGGAGGGATGGTGGCGGAAGTCGAGGCCTTCAGCGGCCTGCTCCACCCGCTGCCTGGTCTCCGCCGCAACCATATCCGGACGGGAAAGTGCCCTGGAAGCGGTCGCGACCGATACTCCCGCGGCCTTGGCCACGTCTGCCAGTCGCGGCGACGTTTCCACTTCATTCTTATCCATTCCGGCGCCCTCCACCCATGCACTATATCCGGGCCGTTCTCCAGCTCAAACGCAGTCACACCCCATGCCATATTTCATATCGCCAGCACCACGAGCATTGACACTGGAAAACCGGGACGCTAGCCTTCTGCAAAGGTTTGCAGACTGGAATCATGCGGTTTCCGGCAATGGCTATCAAGGAGAAGAGTGTGGTTGTTTCGTCCCCCGGGCCGGCTGAAGATGTGGTGCGTCTCCCCAAGACGGATCTCCACGTGCATCTGCTGGGCGCGGTCCGCTCGGAGACACTGGCCGACCTGGCCCGCGCTGCCGGCGTGACACTGCCACGCCCGGCAGCCGAGCTGTACCGGCACACAAATTCAGCCCCATCGGCCGAAGAGGAAAAGCACGGACCCTGGTACCCGCTGGGGCAAGTGTGCGAAATCATCGCCGACTGCATTTCCCACCCCGACCACTTGTCCCGGCTCGTCTATGAAGCCCTTGAAGACGGCCTGCGCGAGAGCAACGTGGTGTATCAGGAACTGTCCTATAGCCCTGATATGCACCGGCTGCGCGGCATGAAGTACCAGGACGTCGTCGACGGCTTATGCGATGGCGTGCAAGCAGCCGAACGTGAACTTGGAGTCAAAGCCCGCCTGATCGCGGCAATTGGCCGTGCAGGCACCCCCGGTACGGCCTCCTCAATGGTCCAGACAGTCGTCGAGTATCCCCGGGAAGAGGTCGTCGGCATCGGCCTGGATGGTTTTGAGCAGGCTGGCCCGCCGGAATCCTTTGTTGACGCCTTCGCCTTGGCCCGGCGCTACGGTCTCTACCGGACTGCGCACGCCGGTGAACATGTTCCCGGAGGAGCGAATGTCCGCTCCTGCCTCGACGAGCTGCACTGCAACCGCATCGACCACGGGTACCACTTGCTGGACGAGGCCGCCCTGGTCGACCGTTGCCGGGAGGAAGGCATTTATTTCAACGCGGCCTTCACCACTTCCCGGCGTGCGTGGCGTCCGTGGCGGCAGCGCTCTATTACGTCGATGGTGCGCGAAGGCCTCAATGTCACCTTGAACTCGGATGACCCCGCCCTCTTCCCCACCACGGTGGCTTCCGAATTCACCATTGGCGCCCGGGACGCCGGATTGTCCACAAACGAGTTGGCGGGCATTGCGCTCAATGGTTTTGAAGCAGCCTTTATTGATGACTCCACCAGAAATTCACTCAAACAGTCCTTCAACACGGCTCTGTCGGCCGCGCCCGGGGACAACGCGACGCAAGGGACATCACAATGACAACCGATCCGAAAAAACAGCGAGAGCACGACCGGCGCAAGGGTTTCTTCTCCCGGATCGCGGCCGACTTCACGACCCGCGCCTGGGTTCTGATTCCCATCGGCATCGCCATCAACTTTGTCGGAGCCACTCTCGCCGAAGCGCTGAGCCTGCCCCTGTTCCTGGACAGCCTTGGAACGATGCTCATCGCAATTCTCGCCGGCCCCTGGGTGGCAGGCCTGACCGGTCTGCTGGGCAATATCATCTTCGGTATTACGGTGGATCCCACCGCGCTGGCGTTCATCCCCTCCGCCGTCGCACTGGGCCTCGTCGCCGGCTTCCTCGCCAGGCACGGCTGGCTCAAGAGCTACCTCGGAATCGTCGGGGGCGGGATATTGCTGGCCCTCACCTCGACTATCGTCAGTGCTCCGATTGTCGTCATGGTCTTTGGCGGTGCCGGCGGATCCGGCGTCACAGCGGTGCGCGCCGTTTTCATGGCCAGCGGCGCGGGGATCTGGCAGAGCGTGGCCTCCTCGCAGATATTGGTTGATCTCGCGGACAAACTGATCCAGTTGTTTATCGCAGTGACGGTGGCCCGCGCCGTCCCGTCACGGTATCGGCCCAAGGCGGCACAGCGCAGCATCGCCGACCGCATCACCGTCCTACCCACCAAGAAATAGACGGCGGTACCGTCACTTGCTTGAATACCGTCCAGGAAACAGCCTTCTCCACCGACTCAATCCCCTCACCAAGATCGTGGTGGCGGGCGCGGTCATCGTCTGCGGTTTCCTTTTGCCTGACTTCCGCGGTCCGCTCGTACTGCTGATCGCAGTGCTGGCCCTGGCCGCCGTCGCCGGACTGCTGAAGCGCATCCTGCTCATGGCTGCGGCCGTCCTGATCACGCTTTTCATCGGTGTCTTCGTGCTTCAGGGCCTCTTTCATGAGGGAGATGGCACGGCTCTGCTGTCAGTGGGGCCGGTAACCTTGTGGCTGGATGGTTTCCAGCGTGCGTTGCTGATCTTCTTCCGCATCGCCATCATCGTCTGCGCGATGCTGTTGTTCATCCTGTCCACGCACCCCAAGGACCTCGTCATCGCTTTGAATAACCGGGGAGTCTCGCCCAAGCTCACTTATGTGCTCGTGGCATCCCTCCAGTTCACCCCGCAGATGCAGCGGCGGGCGCGGGCCATCACCGAAGCGCAGCAGGCCCGCGGTCTGAACGTCAAGGGATCGTGGCGCCGACGAATACAGGCCCTAATTACGATCATGGTTCCGCTGCTGGTGGGCGCGCTGATCGGGGCAGAAACCCGCGCGCTGGCGCTGGAAGCGCGCGGGTTCAGCCGACAGGGGCCTCGAACGTATCTGCGTGAGGTTCCGGACACCACTACGGACAAGGTCCTGCGCTGGGCCGCTTTAGTGGTATTGGCCGGCGTCATCATCTGGAGGGTCATCACATGGCTGAACTAAGAAATCGGCTCGAAGCCGACGACGGCGCGGCACCAGAAGTGCTGATCAACGATGTATCTGTCGCATACACGACCAATCCGGACAAAGAGGTGCTCCAAGGCGTCAGCCTGAGCATTGAACGCGGCAGCTTCATTGGAATTACCGGCCTGAACGGGGCTGGTAAATCCACGCTGTGCCGGTTGATCGCCGGATACATACCGCACTTTTTCGACGTCGATATGACCGGATCCGTGGCAGTCCGCGGCAGCGACACAGCCGAATCCGGCATCGGCGAGCTGGCCGAAACGGTTGGCTTTGTCTTCGAGAATCCATTCGACCAGCTCAGCGGCGCGAACCTGACCGTGCTCGAAGAAGCTGCCTTCGCCCTCGAGAATATGGGTGTGCCGCGGCAGGACATTGAACGCCGCGCCCGGGCCAGCCTCGCAGCAGTTGGAATCGAAGACCTTGCCGATCGGGACCCTGCCAAGCTCTCCGGTGGTCAAACACAACGATTGGCCCTTGCCTCGGTGCTCGCCCTGCGGCCGCGAATAATCGTTCTGGACGACCCGACATCCCAGCTGGATCCTCTTGGCGCAGAGGACGTCTTCGACGTACTCGATGACCTGCACCAACAAGGGTTCACCGTCGTTGTGGTCAGCCAGGATCTGGAACAACTGGCGCCACGGGTGGACCGGCTGGTGGTTCTCGAAGCCGGTCGGGTGCTATGGAATGACCGGCCCCAAATTGTCCTGAAGAACGCCGTCGACCAGTCCTACCCGCTCGCCGTGCCCGACGTGGTGCACGTGTGGCATGAGCTGCGCCAACGCGATCTGTTGCCGGGCGCGCCCGAACCTCCCCTCACCGCCACCGAGGCGGTGGCTGCGATAGCAGCACGGTCCCCTGCCACAAAAGCGGGTTCAGCCTTCCTGGATTCAGAACCGGCGACCAATGACACTGCCGGTGGCTGGGCTCGGCCGGACTCTTCAGAAGTTGAACAGCTCTACACCGCAGACGGAACGAAGGGCGTCAGTTTCAACGATGTACAGTACGTGTATCCTGGAGACGTTACCGCCCTGCAGAATCTGTCCCTCAACCTGGAGGGCGGTTGCATCTGCGTCATCGGGCAAAACGGGGCGGGCAAAAGTACGTTCGCCCGGCATCTCAATGGCCTCCTAAAGCCGACGGCGGGCACGGTAAAGGTGGTCGGTCAGGATACGGCCGGGATGAACGTCTCTGTTCTGGCCCGCGATGTCGGGCTTGCCTTTCAAAACCCGGACGACCAACTGTTCCGCCGAACGGTGCAGGACGAGGTGCAGTTCGGCCCTGAGAACATCGGAGCACCGGACGCCGAAGTTGCGACCCGCGCCAACGAGGCCATGGAGCTGCTCGGCTTATTGGATGTGAAGGACCAGAAACCCCACGATCTCGATCTGGCCCATCGTAAGCATGTTGCCACGGCTTCGGTGCTTGCCATGGATACTCCGGTGCTGGTTCTGGATGAACCCACCGGTGGTCAGGATGCACAAGGCACCGAACTGCTGGGCAATCTGGTGCGTCAAGCTGCTTCGCGCGGCAAGACCGTCATCGTTATCACCCACGATATGCACTTTGCCGCCCGGTACGCCGACCGGGTGGTGGTGCTGGCAGAGGGGACACTCCTGGCCGACGGGGACGCCCGGAGCGTGTTCGGGCAGCCGGAAGTGCTGCGGCGCGGCCATGTGACTGCGCCTGCCACTACCCGGCTTGCGGCCGGTCTCGGCCTTACCTCGTTACCACTATCTCCGGCAGAGTTGGTGGCTGAGTTGGCGGGCTGACCCGTGGTGGTCGTGCTCCATGTCCGCACACGGGTCTTGACCGTCGCGAAAGGCCATGTCCTCAGCGGCCGCGGTCGTCGCCAAGGCTAGCTCGCCGGCGCCACATTCTCCGCCCCCGATTCCCCGCCCGATTTATTTTCGGCAAGGAGTACATCCAGCCATTCGAAGTGCTGATCGATGGCGGCGAGAACGGCATCGTGGTCTTGTGCCTGGACAGCCTCCAGTATGTCGCGGTGAACCTTGCGCATAGTCAGTCGATCCTTGCTCAAGCTCAAACTCTGGATGGTTTCGGCAAGTACCTGGGACAGCACCTGGGAGAAGAATTGCAGGGCTTTTGACCCGGATGCCTCAAACAGCGCCTGGTGGAAGTCCAAGTCCGCCTGCCGCAGCCGTTCGCCGTCGTCGGTGGCTTCCATCGAGTCGACCGCCACGGCCATGTGAGCGATGCTGACATGGTCGTGGCTGCCGGCAGCTTCGATTGCCGCTTGTCGCTCGAGGGCGACTCGAACCGTAACAATAGATTCAACTGTCAGATCGGAAGCCATGAGCCCGAGCATCAGAACCTCACTGATCGTCTCCGGCCGCAGCCCTACGACAAAGGTCCCCGCGCGGCCGCGGCGCTCCAGTATTCCCATCGATTGAAGCCTGCCCACCCGGTCACGCAGGGCAGTACGGCTGACCCCCAGGTCTTCGGCCAGCTCACGCTCGCTCAGTAACCTGTCGCCCGGTTTCATATCCTTAATCTGCTTGACCAGGGCATGGGTGATGGGATCCTTGCCCGGGATTAGTTCAGTGCCATCTTGTCCACTCATCGTCATTAGACCTCCCGTCAGTGACGCCGCAGTCATTGGCATGAACCAATGCCATCTACAACGCCTGGCTGGCGTTTGGAACTGAATGTATCAGTCCCCCGTCGACCGGCAGGCACACCCCATTGATGTACTTGGCTTCGTCGGAGGCGAGGAATAATGCTGCATTGGCCACGTCGAACGAGTCGCCCATGGCACCGGTTGGGCTGGCCCTGTTCCGCATCCGGCGCATTTGTTCAACTGAGTCGTAGTTTTCCGCAATCTGCTGGTACATCATCGGGGTTTCGATAAAACCCGGCGCCACGCAATTGGCCCGCACTCCGCGGTTTGCGTATTCCACAGCAATATTCCGGGTGAACTGGATCAGCCCTGCCTTGGATGCCGCATATCCGGGATAGTTGTAGCCCAGGTGCCTGATTCCTCCGATCGATGCGATGTTGACGATGGCGCCGCCGGTCTCCAGCAGGTACGGCAACACATGTTTGGTGGTGAGAAAAGCGCTGGACAGGTTCGCCGACATAACCTTGTCCCATTCCTCCTCCGTCATCTCCAGAGGCCCGCCCATTGGCGCAATTCCGACGTTGTTGTGCAACACATCGGGTGTTCCGACGTCGGCGGCGCACGCCTCTACGGCAGCCTTGATGGCGGAGCTGTCGGTGACGTCCGCTTTTGTCCCATTGGTCCTCGCGGAAGGTTGTTCTGCCCTCAGCCGGGTGAGACCGTCCTGAAGAGCAACGGCGTCGTTGTCGACGATGAATACCGCGGCGTCTTCCCGGGCGTAGGTCAGAGCCGCTGCGATCCCATTATTGGTGGCGCCGGATCGCGATCCTCCGCCGAATAGCAGGACGGTCTTGCCCGCCATCCTCTGTCCCATGACCCTCCTTACTCGTCATCGCGGGCCTCGTCCCAATGTGGTCTGCCGCATTGGAACGAGGCCCGCAACACTTATTGCTACGCCGCTATGGCGGTGCGGACCTTCCGCATCGCGGTGAGAATTTCATCGACGCCGGGCACTACTGCGCTCTCCAACGGTTCACTGTATGGAATGGGCGTGCGTGCACTTCCCAGCCGTACCGGTGGAGCATCGAGTTCTTCCCAGGCCTGTTCGACGACGGACGACGAGACTTCCGCGCCCCATCCGTAGTCGCGGACTGCTTCATGGGCCACCATGAGATGCCGGGTTTTCCGGACTGAACCCAACACCGTTTCCATATCGAACGGATAGAGAGTGCGTGGATCGATGACTTCGGCATTGATCCCATGCTCCGCCTGCAACCTTTCCGCCGCAGCAAGCGAACGGGTCAGCATTTGCTGCGTTGCCACCACCGTGAGATCAGTGCCCTCCCTGGCGACCCTTGCCCGGCCGAATGGGACTGGCTCGAAGTCCACGGCTCCCTTGTCGTAGTACAGATTCTTGTGTTCGAGGAAGATGGTGGGGTTGCTGCTCCTCTCCGCGGTGCGCAGCAACCCGTACGCGTCCGCTGGTGTCGCCGGAACCGCAACCTCCAGCCCCGGAATATGGGCGAACAGCGTCTCCAACGACTGTGAATGCTGGCCCGCCTTGCCAACGCCTGAGCCGCCGTTGGTGCGGATGACCAGTGGACAGTCGAACTGACCGCCGAACATGTACCGGCTCTTCGCTGCCTGGTTGATGATTCCGTCAAAGCCGAGGAGGGTGAAGTCGGAGTACATGATCTCCAGGATCGGCCTGCTGCCCCGCATCGCGGCACCTACGGCCGTGGAGATCAACACTTCTTCAGAGATCGGTGTATCCCGAACCCGCTCCGCTCCGAATTCGTCGAAGAGCTTCCGGGTGACGCCGTAGATTCCACCCCCGGTGCCCCACGTTGTGATGTCTTCACCCATCACAAGCGACTCCGGGGTCTCCTGCAGAATGTCCTTGAGCGCGGTGTTCAGCGCCCGCCAGGTCGTCAAGTTCTTGGTGGTCATGCCGGCACTCCCTTCGAGTAGACGTCTTGCGTGGCGTCAGAGGCATCGGGGAATGGCGAATTCCGCGCGAACTCTTCAGCCTCCTGCACGACCCGGGACGCTTCCTCCTGAATGTCTTCCCAGTCCGAGGTCGTTATGACCCCTGCCTCCAGCAGTTGTGAGACCAGGCGCGCGATCGGGTCTTTAGCCTGCCACTGCTCCACTTCGACCTGGTTTCGGTAGATCTCGGTGTCCCCGGCCATGTGCCCGAGGTAGCGATAGGTGTCGGCGATGATAAGCGTCGGGCCGGAACCACTTCGCGCCCGCTCCACGCCTTCGGCCGCGGCAGTGAAAGTGTCCCCCAAGCTCATGCCGTCGACGTCGACAGACGGGACTCCGTACGCCAGCCCCCGTTGCTTGAGATCCGGTTGGGCAATCATTTCCTCGATCGAAGCCGACTGCGCGTAGTGGTTGTTTTCGCAGACGAACAGCACCGGAAGCTTCCAAATCGCCGCCAGATTAAGAGCTTCGGCCAACACACCCTGGTTGGCAGCGCCGTCGCCGAAATAGACGACGGACACCGCATCGGAGCCCTGCATCTGGGCTGCCAGGGCGGCGCCGGTTGCCAATCCGATCCCGGCACCGACGATTCCGTTGGTGCCGAGGATGCCAAGTTCAGCAACGCCGATGTGCATCGACCCGCCCTTGCCTCCGCCGTATCCGTCGCGGCGTCCGAGAATCTCGGCCATGGTGCGGCCGGGGTCGGAGCCGCGGGCGAGGCAGTGTGCATGGCCGCGGTGGTTGGACGCAATCGAGTCTTGAGGCCCCAGTGCGAGCGAAACACCCGTGGCTACAGCTTCCATACCCGCTGACGGGTGGGTGGAACCGCGGATTAACCGCTCTTCGGACAGCACCGGCATCCGGCTTTCGAACGCACGGATCATTGCCATTGTCTTCAGGCCCGACAGCCCCTGCCGTCTTTGATCGAATTCCTGCACAGCTCCTCCTTTACTCGATGACCGCGATGACGGTGTCGAGCTCAACCACATCGCCTTCTTCGGCGTGCAGGGTGATTCGTCCGCTGGCCGGAGCCTCAAACTCGCTGGTGGTTTTTGATGTTTCGATCTGGCACAAGGCTTCGCCTTGCGCCACGCTTGCGCCGTCGCTGACGAGCCAATCGACGAGGTCTGCTTCTGTTTCCTCCCCCAGGGTTTCTGCGGTAAGAAAGATATTCATCTACTTCTCCTTTTGATGTGTCGCGTCTGTAGACGCTGCAGGGTGCCCGGCTTCGGCCGGGAGGTTCGTGGGATCGATTTCCTGAACCACGAGTTCGAAAGTGACTGATACCTGGTTTGCTCCGGGGATCAGCCTTCCGGCGTGCACGTTTCCGTACTTGTCCACCAGTGAGCAGCTCAAATGCACGCCGGGCCGGCCTCGCTCGTCCAGTGCATAGTGGCCGACCAGTGTGACCACTTCGGTGGCGGGACCGTCCACCCGGGTTGGCGGCCCACCGTGGTGAGGCTCGAATACCGCACCGACCAGGCTGCCCGTGCCGCCACGGACAATCGCCGTGGCGAACTCGTTGTCATTGCAGATCCGTTCCACGGCCTGTGTGATGTCCTCGTTGGGCAACACTCTGGCCATGACAGTCCGATGGGCGGGGTGTGCCGTATCGGATTCCATCGTTTCTCCTCCATCTCCGGTTTGAGGGGTGAAAACAGGAAGGAGCGTCTCCTCGCAATCGGAGCTTGTCAGTTCGATACCGTCCAGACCGATCAAGGCGACGGACGGCGCCGGGGCGCTGGTAAGCGTCTCCGGCCACAGATGTCCAGCGGCCAAGCCGCCGCCGGATGTACGCCAAATACAGTGGCAATGCATGAACGGCTTGCCATCACGCCGCCCAAGCACGGCCGTTCCAAAAATCACCTCGCCCGGTCCGGACGTGCGGCTTTCGCTGTAGCTGACGCTTCGTCCGGACCGGCCTTCGGCCGGAACGCAGTAATCGATCGGGTCCAGCGTCCCGCCCAGCAATTCGGCGATTCCGGACCGGTATCCCCCGGCCGCCAACAGCTCATGGAGTTCGTCCAGCAGCCGTCCGCCACCGGGCAGTTGCCCGATCGTCGTCGTGGATGTGCCCTTGACCGACTGCAACCGGCTCTCATGCTGTGGCCCGGGATGGGTAATGTGCATTGGTTGTCCTTTCGACGCCGCTATCCGATGGCCGATCCGCCACACACCTTCAGCACTTGCCCGGTGACAAAGGAGGCGCCGGGAGAGGCCAGATACGCCACCGCTTCGGCGATATCGGCGGGAGTGCCCATTCGTTTGATGGGTTGATTGCTGAAGTCATAGGCGACCGAGCTTGTCATCGGCGTCTCGACCGGTCCCGGCGCGACGGAATTACACGTAATGCCCAGATGCCCGACTTCTTTGGCCACCCACTTGGTGAGTGCAATGACTCCGCCCTTCGACGCGGCGTAGGCCGGACCTGAACGACTTGCATCTTCTCCAGACGACAGCGGGCCGCCCATGATCCCGGAGATCGAGCTGACGTTGACAATCGATCCTGTCCCTTGGGCCGCCATATGCGGGTGGATAGCGTGCCGGGTGAACAGGAAAGTGCCCTTCAGGTTGGTGTCCAGATCGCGCTGCCACATTTCTCCTGTCATCTCGTCCAGTCCGAGGCGGGCGCAGGTGCCGGCGTTATTAACCACGACGTCGATCCGGCCGAAAGTGGAAACCGTCCAGCCAACGGCTTCCTTCACCGCGGACTCGTCGCGGACATCGACAGCACGTCCTTCCACTCGCGCTGCCGGGAGGTTCTCCCGGATCTTAGCCACGACTTCTGTTGGTTCCTGGATATCGACCAAGACGACGGCGGCGCCTCGGTCTGCGAGGCTGTGGGCAATCTCCGCCCCGATTCCCTGGGCGGCACCGGTAACCAGCGAGACCAGTCCGGTCAGTTGTTCAGTCATAGTGAGTTCTCTCTTTCTGCTTGGAGGACTACATGCCCAGCAGATCCGGCAGCCAGTTGGACAGGCCCGGAATGAAGGCAATCAGCAGCAGCACTGTGAGGGCCGCAATGAGGAATGGAACAGCCCCCTTGGAGACGCCCGTCAATGGAGTCTTCGCAATGCCGGCGGCGACGAAGAGGTTGACCCCGACCGGTGGTGTAATCAGGCCGATGGCCAGGTTCACTGTCATCATCACGCCGATGGTGGTGATGTCGTATCCCAGGGACAGCAGGATCGGCACGAAGATCGGGATGAACAGGAACAGCGCTGAGATCGCATCGATAAAGGCCCCGGCAATAAGCAGCAGCACCAGCACCAGGATCATAATGACCACGCGATTGTCGGTAATGCCCAGGATTGCGTCCGACACATGCTGGGCAACCCGTTCAGAGGTAATGACGTAGGCGAAGATCGATGCGCATCCCACAATGATCATCACCACCGAAGACTGCACGGCCGAGGTGATGAAGATCTTGCCGAGGGAGCCCGGTTTGATTTCCCGGTAGAAGAACAGCCCCACCGCCAGTGCGTAGAAAGCTGCCACCACTGCGGATTCTGTGGGGGTGAAGACACCACCGTAGATGCCGCCGAGGATGATGACGGGGACCAGCAGTCCCGGGATGGCGTTGACGAACCTCTTGGCGATATCTCCGAGGGGTGCACGTCCGGCCTGCTGGGCGCCGTGGGCTGCCAGTTTTTCGATTTCCTCTTTCTCACCCGGATGCAGGCGTTCCCCGCTGCCGCCGGATAATCCTGAAGATCCTCCCCCGCTGCGGTCGAGTGCACCCACTGCGGCCGGTGCCGGGGCACGAGCCGCCTGGGTACGCGG
This sequence comes from Arthrobacter castelli DSM 16402, assembly GCF_000430705.1. Classification (GTDB taxonomy): domain Bacteria; phylum Actinomycetota; class Actinomycetes; order Actinomycetales; family Micrococcaceae; genus Arthrobacter_C; species Arthrobacter_C castelli. Next base: position 177,565 of record NZ_AUMN01000005.1, on the reverse strand, counting down.
GATCATCCGTGCGGCGATGTATAGCGCCAAGGCCATCAGGATGCCGGGAATCACCCCTGCCATGAAGAGGCGCGCGATCGAGACCCGCTCGTAGTCGCTGGCCACCACACCGAAGATGATGAGCGTGATGCTCGGAGGGATGATGATGCCCATCGAACCGGCGCTGGCGAGCATCGCAGCGGCATGATGTTTGAAATAACCATTCCGGACCAAGGCCGGAATGAGAATGGCACCAATCGCCGCCACAGTCGCCGGACCTGAGCCGGAGATTGCGGAAAAGAAGAAGGCCGCGATAATGACGACCATTGCCAGCCCATGCTTGCGGTGACCCACACACGCGTCTGCCAGGTCGATGAGACGCTTTGAGATGCCCGCGTACTCCATAATGACGCCCGCCAGGATGAAGAAGGGGATGGCCAACAGCGTGGCAGAGGACAGCGACGAGTAGAAGACATTTGGCATCACGGCCAGATTGTCGATTCCGCCGACGAAGACCATCGTCGCCACGGCTGCCAATCCCAATGCGAACGCGACCGGAACACTGAGGAACAGCAGCACAAAGAAGGTCCCGAACAGGACGACTTCAACCATTTCTCATCCCTCCGTTCTTGAAACGACCCGGCGCTGAGGCGCTTCACGGACACCGGTAATAGTTACTTGGACAACCCGGATGACTCCGAGAACTGCCCCCAGTGGAACCACCGCCGTCAGCAATCCCATGGGCAACCCCAATGCGGGCGTTGTCTGCTGCCGACGGAACTGGTCCAGGGAAATGTCGAGACCAAACTTGAACAAGGCCACGTAGAACAGCACGATAGCCAGGCCCGCCGCGACGACGATCACTTGATGTGTCCGTCCGGTCGCCTTGTCCCGCAGCAGGGTGAAGCCGAGGTGGCTGCCCTCCCGAATCCCGATCGCCGCTCCCACCATGGTCAGCAGGACGGCCAGATTGACGGTCAGCTCAGTGGTCAAGGCCAGCGAAGCGTTAAATATATACCGGGACAGCACATTCGAGAATGCGACAACACTGACGATGCTGAATGCCGCTACAGCTAACGTGTTTTCGACTGCGTCGAGCGCCTGCATCCGTTTCACAACCGGATCACTTCGGCTGAACGGCTTCGGCGAGCTCTGCTCCCCAAATGGAGTTGTACTTGTCGTAAACCGGAGCCATAGCCTCCCGGAATGCGGCACGCTGCTGATCCGTCAACGAGATGACCTCCATCTTTTCCTTCATGTCCTTCAACTGGCTCTCTTCCCGGCTTCGGTTTGTCTCCTTCTGGACAGCGTTGGCTGCTTCTGCGGCCTGCTGAACGATTTTCTGGTCCTTCTCCGGAAGGGATTCATACAATTCATCGTTCATGCCGAGAATCAAAGGATCGTAGACGTAGTTCCACATCGTCATGTAATCCAGCACTTCGGTGAGGCCGGACGAGTACGTCACGTCCAAAGGGTTCACCTGGCCGTCAATGGTGCCCTGCTGTAGGGCCGTAAAGACCTCCGAGAAGGTCATCGTCACTGGGTTGGCGTTCAGTTGCTGGTAGATGTCCTGGAAGAGCGTGATGCCAGGAATCCGCATCTTGATGCCCTTCAGGTCAGATGGTTCGTCGATGGGCCGCACATTGTTGGTGACCTGCCGGAATCCGCTCTCGCCGAAACCGAGTACTTCGACGCCGATATCGTCGCCAAGCTTCTTGTACGCATCCAGAGCCGAGGCCTGGATCGTCGCATCCGCTTCTTCATAGCTTTCATACAGGAATGGCGCGTTTATGGCGCCGAACCGCTCATCGATACTCGCGTAGATGATTGTCGAGTGGTACGAGAACGCCTTCTCCCCATTGATCAGTTGTTCGAGGCTGGCGACCGTGTCGCCACCGGAGAGTTGCTCGTTGGTGTAGATGTTCAGCTGCATCCGGCCGTCGGACTTCTTTTCAAGCACTTCGGCGAACTTCTCCGCGCCCTTGTACCAGGAGGACTGCTCACCGACCGTGATCGTCATGTCCCATTCGTAGGTTTTTTCACCGTCGGCACCGGCATTTGCGCCTCCTCCTGAACAGCCCGAGAGCACCAGCGCAGTGCTGGCGAAAAACGGAATGATGTACTTCGCTTTCATCTGAATCTCCTTGCCCTGATAGGCGCTGGGGTATCCGACGCCTGACCCAACCGGCGGTTGCACTATGTCGGTTTAGGGGATTTGCACCACAGACGGTGGTGATGCTATTCACCCAGTATGCCTGCTTTGGTACTACCAGACAACAGTTTTGGTGTACCAATTCGAATTTTGGTGGACCATACTGGGAATACTCAGAGGGACGGAACGGACGTCGCGTCGCCGACGTCCAGGACGTTAAAGCCGTGTGGCAGGAGGCATGGGGCGAATCAGCGACAGCTCTGCATCCGGGTGTCGGCACCGGCTGAGCCATGCTTCCCATGCCCCTGCTGGGTGTACATCCCACCAGCTCCGGCAGCTGGCCGCCCTACAGTGATACCTATGCCGAAATGTCGTCCTGGATCCGCTTAGTGAGGTTGTCGCAGAAGTCGATCAGGGAATCGGCACCACGGATATGTTCTGCAATCGTGCTGCGGGCGGCTTCATCTTTCACGCCCGCCAGATTGATCTCCAGAGTTGCCTGAGCGATAGTGGCCGCCGCCCGCGTCGAAGCCGTCGCGGCAACGATGTCGCTGAGGATGTTCCGGTTCGCGCAACCGAGCAGCTCTTCACCCAGGCCTGCTATCTCCCTGCCCAATTCGAGCAACCGTTGCGGAGGTTTAGTGGCGCCGACTAACGCTGTCTGGATCTGCTTGGTCCTGGCCTCCTTGGCCGCGTCGGAGTCGCGGGGCAGGGCATAAGCATGCGCGACTGTCGCGAATGCCGCCGCGTCGTCGTCGCCCGCGTCGAGAGACTCGCCGACCAACGGCTTTGCGGTGGCGAGAACACGTTCCACCATTGGGGCGTATTCGGCGAACTTCTCCCCCGTGCTGAACCGGGCAGACATGGCAATCAGCGCTGCAGCCTGCGCCAGCTGCAACGATGCGGCGGCACCTCCGCCGGGAGCAGGCGCGTCTGAAGCCGTTCGATCCAAGTATGCGCCAATGCTTTGCTCGTAGATCATCCGCACCTCCAGGAGCATCTTATCGACTACTCACGCTTCCGGACCGGGTGTAGTGTCCGCAACATCGAACGGTTGAAGCTCCGCGAGGAAGGAGCGGCATGGAGCGTATCAACGACAAGCTGCTGAATTGGGCGTCGGTCATGGATGACAAGACCCGTGAGCAGGCGGTTCTCGCGTCCACCATGCCGTTCATCCATCCGCACCTGGCACTCATGCCCGATGCGCACCTGGGCATGGGAGCCACCGTTGGTTCGGTGATCCCAACCCTCGAGGCGGTGATGCCGGCCGCCGTCGGCGTCGATATCGGTTGCGGGATGATTGCCGTGCAGACCCAGTTCAACACGCGGGGCATCAAGGGGTAGAACCGCAGGACCCTGCGCCGGGCGATCGAAGCCAGCGTGCCCATGTCGGCCGGGACGAACAACAAGAAGCTGACCGACTCAGCTCGGACCCGCATTCAGGACCTGAAGGAACGGGCAGAAGAAGCGAACTTCGTCCCCGACAATTACACCGCGAAGTGGAAGCTGCAACTCGGCACCCTCGGGTCCGGCAATCACTTCATCGAAGCGTCCGTCGATGAGAACGACGACGTCTGGCTCTTCCTGCATTCCGGTTCCCGTGGCGTCGGTAACAAGATCGCGCAGCGGCACATCGAGGTCGCGCAGCACCTCTGCCGGGGCCAAGGCATCGAGCTGCCGGACCGGAATCTGGCCTACCTGGCCGAGGGGACGCCGCAGTTCGACCACTACATCCGCGAACTCAATTGGGCCCAGCACTTCGCGCTGCTGAACCGCGAGGAAATGATGGACCGCGTCGTAGCCGCCTTCGAGAAGTGGACCGGCGCAACCGTCGTCGAACGTGAGCGCATAAACTGCCATCACAACTTCACCCAGCTGGAGCACCATGCCGGCAAGGACGTGTGGGTTAGCCGCAAGGGTGCCATCGAGGCCCGCGAGGGGATGAAAGGCATCATCCCCGGATCCATGGGAACCGCCAGCTACGTCGTCGAAGGCCGCGGGAACGTTGAAAGCCTCCACAGCTCACCGCACGGCGCCGGTCGTCAGTTCAGCCGGAACCAGGCCCGTAAAAACTTCTCCCAGGACCAGCTTCGCGAAGCGATGAAAGGGATCGAATACCGGGACACCAACGCCTTCATCGACGAACTCCCCGCCGCTTACAAGGACATCGACCAGGTGATGGTCGACGCGGCGGACCTGGTCGAGGTCAAGCACACGCTTCGTCAGTTCGTGAACTGCAAGGGCGACTGAAGGCACCCCCCACTGCGTATTTGATCCAGAGGTCCTACGTGTTGACAGTGCGGACGCCCCATTCAAGAGTGATCTCAACCGCACCGGGCAAAGACGCCCGCCGAAATGGAGGCATTGTGACCCGCAGATTGTTCTTAGGCAGCCGGAAAAGGAGCGGTCTCGTTTCAGTCATTGTGGCGGGAATGCTCCTTTCGACCGTAGGGGCAGCGAATGCAGACACGCAGACTTCAGGACCGCCTGCTGAACCGGACATCGACGCAATAATCGCCGACATGACGCTCAACGAGAAGATCGGCCAGATGACGTGGACGCACGTCTATGGATCGTCGGCGAACGACACGTCAATGGCAGAGCAGAACCAAAAGCGTTACGGGGTGGACACACCCGCCCAAGTGGTGGAGAAGTACAACCTGGGCGGCGTTCTTTACTTCGCGTGGTCTGGAAACACCAACAATCCGATGCAGATCGCCAAGCTGTCCAACGGTCTGCAGGAGACCGCCATGGGAGAGTCCGGCGACGGCGTTCCGCTGGCCATCACGGTCGACCAGGAAGGCGGCCTCGTCGCCCGCATCGGCCCGCCGGCAACGGTGCTGCCCGGCAACATGGCCCTCGGTGCCACCTTCGATCCGGGTCTGGCACACGCCCAGGGTGAGATCCTCGGCTCGGAGTTGCGGGCAATGGGTATCAACGTCGACTTCGCGCCAGTGCTTGACCTCAACTCGAACCCCGACAATCCCGTGATAGGAATTCGCTCCATGGGTGAGGATCCCGACGTCGTCAGTTCACTCGGCGTCGAACAGATCAAGGGTATGCAGCAGTACGTGGGCGCCGCGGCCAAGCATTTCCCCGGCCATGGGGACACCTCGGTGGACTCCCACTACGGATTGCCAATCGTCACCTATGACCGCGAGACATTGAACAAGCACCTGCAACCGTTCCAGGCCGCGATCGACGCCGGCGTGGACATGGTCATGACGGCCCACATCATCGTCGAAGCCATTGACCCGGACATGCCAGGCACGCTCTCCCACAAGGTGCTCACCGGACTGCTTCGCGAGGAGATGGGATTCGAGGGAGTCATCACCACCGACGCGCTCGACATGGCGGCGATGGCGGACGAATGGACACAGCAAGAGATCGCGGTGATGGCCATCCAGGCCGGATCCGACATCCTGCTCAACTCCCCCGATATCGAAGCGTCTTTCGCAGGAGTCCGTGCCGCAGTTGCCTCGGGCGAGATCACCGAAGCCCGTCTCGACGAATCTGTCCGCCGGATTCTGGAATGGAAAGTCGAGCGCGGAGTCTTCGAGAAGCCACTGGCCGATCCCGATGAGGTGGCCGCCGTCGTCGGCAATTCCGACCACCTTGCCACAGCCAAACAGATCTCCGACCGCGCCGCGACCCTGCTGCGGAACGAAGAACAAACCCTGCCGCTCGCCCCGGGCAGCTCTGTACTGATGGTCGGCGCCGGGTCGGGTTGGCCGGAACTTATGGGCCCGATGCTCGCCGATCAAGGATTTGCCGTGACCGAAGAGTACGAGAACGGCTCCTCCCCTTCGGAGGCGTACCGTGCGCGTGCCGTTGCGGCTGCTGAAGGTGTTGACGCCGTCGTATTCACATCTAACAACGCCACCGGCAACACTGCGCAGCAACGCATGGTCGAAGAGCTGACCGCTACAGGAACACCGGTCATTGTGGTCGCAACCCGGAATCCATACGACATCAGCGTCTTCCCCAATGCCGATGCCGTCATCAACAGCTACGGCGTCAAGAAGGTCAACTTCCACGGCGTAGTCCGTGCCATCGCCGGCGAAATCAACCCCAGCGGAAAATTGCCCGTCAACGTCCCCAGGGCCGACGGCGGCGGGATACTGCTGCCGCTGGGCTTCGGCTTGGACTACGGCACCAAGGCGACCCCCGCCGACGTCGTCTTCACCAACCGTCCGGGCAGGGGTCAGGACGCTTATACGATTCCTGCGGCTGAGGGGGTGGATTACCTCATCGATGGGGAGATAGTCGACGCCGGTACCTACCGGAAGGCGCGGAGTGTTTCCGTCACGGCGGTGGCCGAGGAGGGGTACTACTTCGACGACGCCACCACCAGCTGGTCCTACACGTTCACCACCGGTCTCCCGGGTTAGCATTCCCCACCCGGACCTGCCTCGTTCCACTCATCCATGTCTGGAAAGGCGCTTTCGATGGTTTTTAACCGTAGAGATCTAATGACCGCGACTGGGCTTGGTGCTGCCGCCGCGGTGGCTGCACCCCTCGCATCCGGAGCCGCCGCACATACGCCTGGCCGGAAGAACCGGGGCAACGGACGGGGGCTGACCAATGGCGCTGATGTGGCAGCGGCGGATAACTGGAGAATCTTCGACGGGCGCAACGTCGGCATCATCACCAACCCGACCGGTGTATTGGAGAATTTCCGCTCGATCGTTGACGACATGGCCAACCAAGCAGTAGACGTACACGCGGTCTTTGGCCCGGAGCATGGATTCCGGGGAACGGCTCAGGCTGGAGACAGCGAAGAAACGTACGTGGATCCGCGGACGAGGATCACTGTTTATGACGCTTACGGCGCGGACGCGGCTGACTTTGCTGCCTTCTACCGGGAGGCCGGCGTCGACACGGTGTGCTTCGACATTCAGGACGTCGGCGCGCGTTTCTACACCTATATCTGGACGATGTGGGAAGCCATGCAAGCCGCGTCGCAAACCGGAGCGCGCTTTGTGGTGCTTGACCGGGCCAATCCAATTGGCGGCCAGGCGCGCGGGCCGGTGCTGCAGGATGGGTTCGAATCCGGGGTTGGGAAACTCGGGATAGCACTGCAGCATGGCATGACTGTCGGCGAACTGGCGAAGTACTTCAACGCCATACATTTGCCCGAGGCCGGCCTCGCACCGATCAGAGAACTGCAAGTCGTTGAGGTACAGGGTTGGCACCGCGAAATGACCGGACCCAGTCAGCGCGAAACGTGGGTGATGCCGAGCCCCAACATGCCGACGCCGGAAACCGCGACGGTGTACCCGGGAACGGCGCTGTTTGAAGCGACGAACATGTCAGAAGGGCGCGGGACCACCCGTCCATTTGAACTGATCGGTGCGCCGTACATCGACTACCGCTGGGCCCAGGCGCTGAACGCCAAGGGACTGGCGGGAGTGGAATTCCGCGAAGCGTACTTCACACCCACCATGTCGAAGAATCAGGGCCTTGTATGCGGCGGCGTGCAGGTACATCTCTTGGAACCGGACAAAGTCGAGGCGGTTGAGCTCGGTACGCACATGATGGTCGAGGCGAAACGGCTGTATCCGGAATTCGATTGGCGTGGCGATGAGGGGCGCTGGATGGACCTGCTCAGCGGATCCGCCCGCTTCCAGGAGCAGCTCGATGCCGGCGAAGGCGCCGGGACCATCATTGGTTCTTGGCAGGATGAACTGCTGCAGTTCGTGCGCGATACCCGGGCGTTCCTCGTCTACGGCGGGCCGCGGTCTTGAGGCGGCTTCTCACCAGCGTAGTAGCTGTAACGATCGTAGGTGTGGTGCTGAGCGGAGCCGGCGGAATGGCGCGCGCCGCCGAGCCTGCTGACGGTTCCAGCCAACAAGATAGTGGGCGTGCAATGGGCGCCGAACGGAGCGCCGCCGGGAAATTCGACATGCCTCTCGACGGCTTTTCGCCGTCAAACACACGGCTGAAGGAGGCAAACCCAGGTTCAGTGGGATTAGATGAGTCGGTAATTAGTGCTGCCTGGGAACAATTGGACGCGTACGCGGACCCCGTGGCTTCTGATACCAAACCACTGTATGCGTCCGCCGTCGGCCTCATGGCACACCAAGGTCGGATCGTCTCAACGCACGCACATGGATTCTCCCGGCTGTACGCCGATGGAGATGGTACGAAGTTGCCCGAAGCCGAGCGGATCAGGGCAACCGAGGACACCATTTATGACATGGCGTCCGTGACGAAACTTTTCACGTCTCTATTGGTCATGCAACTGGTCGAAGAGGGAGAAATTGACCTTGATCAACCGTATTCCAGCTACGTCCCTGAGTTCGGGAATAACGGTAAAGAAGACATCACCCTCCGCCAGATGCTCACCCATACCTCCGGACTAAAGCCGTGGCTGCCGCTCTGGAGTGCGTATGACACGGAAGAGGAACGCATTCAGGCAGTGATGGAAACAACGCCGGACAACGAACCTGGGTCCGCCTACGGTTACAGCGACCTTAATCTGATCGCGCTGGGCCTTTTGGTTGAGAAGGTCACTGGGAAGCCTCTCGACCGCGCCCTCGAGAACAGGATCACGGGCCCGCTCAAGCTGGTCGATACCGAATTCAATCCACCGCCTCATAAGCTGCGTCGGATCGCCGCGACCGAGGATCAATCAGCCGCTGGTCGTGGCATGGTGTGGGGCGAAGTTCACGACGAGAACGCGTGGAGTCTCGGGGGCGTCGCCGGGCACGCGGGGATTTTCTCGACTGTAAGCGATATGGCGATCTTGTCGCAGACGTTGCTGAACGGTGGCATCTATGATGGCCAGCGCATTTTGGAGCAGAGAACTGTTGAGTTCCTGCTTGAGAATCAGAACGAGGCCTTCCCCGGAAATGCTCACGGTCTCGGGTTCGAGCTGGATCAGATGTGGTACATGGGCGGTCTTGCGAATGAAGACGCTGCCGGCCACACCGGCTATACCGGAACGTCGATTGTCATCGACTACAAATCGCGTTCCTTCGCGATTCTGTTGACGAACGCGGTGCATCCCAGCCGTAGCTGGGGTTCGACCAATCCAGCCCGCAGGACCGTAGCTGATGGATTAGCGGGCGCCCTCGGAGTCTTTCCCCAAAAGGGCAGCACGGAGTGGTCCGGCGGGGCCGACAATAACTCGGAGAATACCTTGCAGACCAGCGTTGCCGTCCCGGGTGGTGCGGCATTGTCTTTCGACGTTTTCGCCGACAATGAGGAAACGGATACTTTCGCTGTTGAGACGTCTGCTGATGGCGGTAAGACGTGGACGTTATTGCCGTACACGGTACGGACCGGTTCCAAGGACCATGGGGAGACGGTCCGCACAAACGGCACCTATAACAACCGCGGTGATCGGACGTGGGGCAAGGCGACTGCGGAGATACCTGCAAGTGGCCAGCACCTGATCCGGTGGCGGTACACTACGGACGCGAATACCCTGGGACGTGGTGTTTTCGTGGACAACATTCAAGTGAAGACCGGGAAGAGGACCGTTCTCAATGGGGAAAAGGGGTCCTCTGCTTTCATCGCTGACGGGTTCATTGAAGTGCGCCGCTGATATGACTCGAAATCGAAAGTGAATACCTCGATATCATCGAAGCCCTTGCAATGCGGGGCGCGCATGCCATTGAGGAGCACCCCTCCGACCCGGCACCCCCATGGCGGGGCATGATCCCGGCGAATGCCCCGGCGTGGGCGGAGTGCGACCGCGCCGCCGGCAGCCGGGTTGACTGGCAAATGAACCAGCCTCATTTCAAATAGCGGACCGCTTTATATGAGTGAGCCGATTCAGCAGGCGGTTTGACCTGCGACCACTGGGACCCCGCCTTCGTCGGTCTCCTCTTGTTGCTTCTTCTGCACGCCAATGCTCCACACATAGGGCGGTTTGGCGCCGTTGATCACCCAGTCGCCGATCACCCGGGCCTTGTAAATGAATGGGTTATGCGTCGCTACGGTGCGGGCATTGCGCCAGTGCCGATCCAATGCCCTCCCGGCGCTGGTGGACGATGCACCAAGCACGTTGAACAGCGCACCGGCCACCTCGGGAATGAGGTTGCTGAGAACAATCTGCCCCTGACCTGACTCCAGTTCAGCGGCGATCTTGCCGTCCACTTGAGCTTCGTCGTCGAGAAGCCGGGTTTGGTAGGCATGTTCCAGGCTCTCGGCAACCCGGATCGTTGTCGCTTCTGCTGCATAAACCTTGGCGGTAATTTCCCCTACCACCTGCTGGACCTGCGCGTCGTACCGGACGAGATCGGCGTTGCCATGACTGAACGCCCGCTTGCGCTCACGGACTGCATCAGCGACGTCACGTTGGACCGCTTTACCGATCCCGGCCAGAGTAATGAGAAGGATCTGCTGAAACAGCGCCGTCTGATATGGGAAACGCGTCTCGAAGTCCGAAACGTGCTCCGGTTCAACGTGGGCCGAATCGAATATTGTGGTGCCGCTGCCCGTCAGCCGCTGGCCAAAGCCATCCCAGTCGTCGAAGGTCGTCACGCCGTCTGCTTTGGTGGACACAGTGACGGAGACAGTGGAGCCGTCGGGCCGTTGAGCCGTGGCGTCAATCCAGTCCGCGAAAATTGTGCCGGTGGTGTAAAACTTGCGTCCGGTCAACCTCAGTCCCTCGGCGGTTTCCTCGAGCACCGTTGCTGTGCCGCCGACGCCGGGTTCGGTCCACGCGTTGCCGGCGATCTGCCCTGCTGCGAAACGCTCAAACCACACCGAGCGGTCGTGTTTGCTGTGATGGAAGAGATGCTCTTCGACCAGCGCGGTGTGTGCACGCAACGCCTGGGGAATGTTGCTGTCCGCTGTACCGAGTTCGATCAGCAAGCGGCTGAATTGCGGCCACGAAAGACCATCTCCGCCGAATTCCACGGGAATGCGTGCGGCGCCGAATCCGGCATCCTTGAGCCAGCCGATTTGCTCGTATGGCAGCATCCTGTCCTGCTCGCGTTGCACGGCCGATTCTGCAATGCGATCGAAGATCGGGCGGTACTTGGCGGCAACTGTTTCGTAGTCGACCTGCGTCATGGGCATGCTCCTTGCTTCGGTGGACGGGAAGCCGCGGAGCCCGGCGTTAGAGAGCCGTACTTGCCGCAGCATCCCTGCGCGGCCGGATCGTCATCTGGGGCACCCCACTACGTCGACGAGGGTTGCCGCCCAATCAGCCAGAGCTTCGCATTGGGTCTCATGATCCTTGCGTCCAATATGAACAAAGGAATTGGCGTCAGGGAAAGTCGTGACTTTTTATTTCGCCGCTAAATACCGGGTGGAACGCGGCCACCGCAATACATCGACGCCAAAATTCGTAACCCTTTCATTTTTGTTCATACGGTTGCCCACATTCACAGCACCGGGTTCTCCTTTAGGCATCCCACATAACCGTGACCGCTCATGCCCGAGGAGAATTTCGTGAACACTCAATCACCGGAGAGTCACTCCCCCATTCGGGTGTGGCTTGAGCGGCAAGGCATCGTCAAACCACTCGGATGGGGCTACGTCGGTTTGGCCCTGTTTATGGTCGGCGACGGCATTGAGCTTGGGTTCCTGGCAATATTCCTGGAAGGGAGGGGCTTCTCCCCGGCGAGTATTGCCACGCTGATGAGCGTCTACGGCATTGTGGTGGCCATTTCGGCATGGCTCTCGGGAGCTTTAGCGGAAGCGTGGGGACCACGGCGCATCATGATGACGGGATTCATCGTTTGGGCCGTGTTCGAGGTCATTTTCCTGTGGCCAGGGGTCGCCGGGGAGAACTACCGCCGCTGACAGGGCCGTGGCCAATCGAATTTTCGAAGTGACTGGCGCCAGCTCAACGAACAACTCCGTGGGGTTGGATCTGTTCTGGCGGAATATCCGGACACACTCGCTCCACGACCCAGTGGACTACAAAAAGGTCGAGGTCGGGGCCAACTACCTGCTGGGCGAAGTACAGCCGATCTCGCTGTATACCTGACGGCTGATTTGGGTCCTTGCCGATTATAATTCGAGCCGCACCCAAGCGGGGCTTCAGAAGAATCCTGTATGGGGGTACCATACAGCTATGGAGACAAGCCAGGATGCAGTTGAACGGCTCATCGAAGAAGCACGGAATCAGGGCGAGGCGAGCGACAGACACCGTCATGCCATGATGGCCGCTTCGCGGCGTCGCCAGGAAGCCATTCTTTCTCTTCACGCTCTGGGACTATCAGTCCGTCAGATCGCGAAACGGCTCGGCTGTAGTGCAGGAGTAGTTCAGTCCGCGTTGAAGACAGCTAAGTCGCGCCGTCCCGTATTGGAACGGCGGGAGGAACGCATCCCGTACGAGCTCCATGTGGAGCTGGTCCGCGCCCTATCGAATGAGGGGGAGCGCTTACGGAAGTTGGGGATTGAAAATCTGAAACGGATGCGCGCTCAGCAGCGAAATCCCGTTGCTGAGCATTGGCTTGCTGAGTGGGATAGAGTTCTGCAGCTTCCCATTGAGGAGTGGGAAGACAATCTGCTCGCCGCCAATGAACTGGGCAGTGAGATGCGCCAGATGAGTCCTTTCGCGGGCGCGCTGAGTGATGAGGAACGGATAATCGCAATTCGGAAGGCAAAGACCCTTGCGCCGAAGTGATCTCGAACATTCCATTCGGGCGGCGACGGAAATTATTCGCCAGGATCGCGTCATAATCATCGGTAGCCAAGCCGTCCTGGGCAGTTGGGGGGAGGACGAGTTGCCAGCCACAGCGACCATGTCTGATGAGGTAGACATATGCCCACTCAACGACGACGATGCCGAGTCATTGGCTGACGAGTTGGATGCCGCCATCGGAGAATGGTCCAGCTTCCATACGACTCATGGCTTCTATATACAAGGTGTTGGCAGGAACACGGCGGAGCTGCCGCAGGGATGGGAGGATCGACTTGTTCGGGTGCGAAATGAGAACACGAACAACGCGACCGGGCTTTGTCTGGATCCCTATGATCTCTGCGCCGCAAAGCTGATCGCAGGCCGCGAGAAAGACTACGCTTTCGTCATGGCGCTCTTGGAGCATGACTTCGTAAATCCCGACGTGCTGATCGCTCGGATCGAGCTCTTCGAACCACATGTCGCTCGGAGCGACGCTGCAGCTTCATGGGTTCGAAGCACCGACGTGCCAGATGCAGAGCTCTAAGGAGGTGGGTGAGATGACCATAAGCGAAGTCCTGGCCCCGTATCACGTGAGCGAGGAAGACTTCACCGCAGAACTGGCCCGTCACCTGCAGAAAGGTCCGCAGCCGGGATCTGCCGCCCTGACACGCGGTCAAGAAGACATACTGTCTCAGCACAGCGGCGTGCCCCGGTGGGCGATTCCGACGTCGGCCGGCAGATGGTGACATCCGCACAAGCCGACCTCGCCGAGCAGATCCGCAACTCAAACTCTGTCGAAGAGACAGCAACCCTGCTGCAGATAGACCCCTCTCGTGTCCGTCGCCGGCTCCGGGATCATGCCTTGTACGGATTCAAGCTTGGGGCCGCGACAAGAATCCCACGCTGGCAATTCACATCCCAAGGAACACCGCTGCCGAGGCTGCGTGCAGTGCTTGAGGCACTGCCCAACGATCTGCATCCGCTCGAAGTGGCAGGCTTTATGACCACGGCAGATCCTGACCTGACCGTCGGAAACGAGCAAGTATCACCGCGCGAATGGCTGGAAGCCGGGGCAAACGCGGCCCCCATCTTGGAACTTGCAGATGCCATTGACACATGGTGAAACTGCCGCAGCCGCCGCGCAGCTCCTCGACGGTCCCCTGATCCCGGTCAATAGAGCGTGCCCGGCTACCCGGATCCGGCCAGCTCGGCGACGGCGGCATGCACGGGTTGCACGTCCGTGTCGCGGAAGGGGTGGACGCGGTTGGTCAGCAGCACCACGGACAGGCGTCGCGTCCGGTCCACCAGCAGGGACGTACCCGTAAATCCGCCGTGGCCTCGTGCTTCACCGCCGGATCGGCCAACCCAGGCCAGATGGCCGATTCGCAGGCCGAGTCCCTGGCCATAGTCCGGCCGGGAGGCCTGCGGGTCCAGCACATGCGGTAGCTGGTCCCGCCAGAGTTCGTCCTGCAATTGCGCGGGCAACAGTCCGCCCATCCCGGTGCGCAGCCACTCCCCGACGCTGAGCAATGCGCTGGCGGTACTGAACAGCCCCGCATTTCCTGCCGCTCCGCCGAGCGTCCACGCCGTCTCGTCGTGCACCGCGCCGCGCACCATTCCGCGGTCAGGCTGGTACTCGGTCGCCGCGCAGGCTCCCGGGTCCGGAAAGTACGTCAACGCAGCGCTGGCGGGATCGTCCCGCTCCAGCGGTGTGAGCAGCCGGTCGTGCACCAGGTGGGACCACTCTGTTCCGGTGAGCTGTTCGGCAAGGTGCATCAGAACGTTGTACCCGACGCACGAATAGATGAACCGGCTCCCGGGGTCCGCTTCAAGTTCGAGGCCAGCGAGCCGTTCCAGCAGTTCAGACCGGTCGAATGGCTGGCCGCCGGGCACATCTTCCCATTCCGCCGGCAGTCCGGAGGTGTGGGTGAGCAACTGTCGCACGGTGATTGCCCGCTTCGCTCCTGCGCTAAAGGCAGCAAGCCTGCCGAAAACGGGTTCGTCCAGGCCAAGCACTCCGTCCCGCACGAGGGTCAATATCGTCACCGCCGTAAACACCTTGGTGATCGAGGCGATGTCATAGACCGTCGCGGGACTGGCTGGTACCCGTGCAGCGGGAGCCAGTTCGACGCCGTCGGGCCCATAGCGGACGGCGTCGCCGACGACCACGGGTTCGATCCGGCGCCCGTCTCGAGCAACCGCGCACACCGCCGACGGCGTGAGCCCGTCTGCCACCGCCTCGGTCAATACGTCGCGGATGGCCGACCGCCACGCGCGCGGCTCATCATTGTGCATATCGCTCATTTCGCCACCTCCTCCCCAACAACGCATCCTCGAATTCCACCGTCCCCTGCCGCAAGGCCTCCACGACGGCGGAGACAGCCGGTTGCCGGAGCGAATCGGGGCGGGCCACCAGCCAGTACCCCAGCCGCTCCGCCACTTCGTCGGGGAGCAGCCGGACCAGGTCGCTGTGCTGGTCGGCCATGAAGCATGGAAGCAATCCGATCCCGGCTCCGGCCCGAGTCGCTTCCACGTGCACAAAGACGTTGGTCGAACTCAGCGAGTCCCGCATTCCCGGCAACAACCTTCGTGGCGCATCGAGGCTGTCCACCTGGAGCATGGAGTCGATGAAGTAAACCAGCGGGTGGACCATCACCTCGTCCAAGGTTTCCGGCATTCCGTGCTCGGCGAGATAAGCACGCGATCCGTACAGTCCCAGCACGTACTCCCCCAGCCTGATCGCTTCCGCCCGATGCACCTGCGGCTCACCAACCACCACCTCAAGGTCCAGCCCGCTGCGTACCTGCGATGGTCGGCGGGTGGCGGCGACGATCTCCACACTCAGATCCGGATGATCCCGGCGCAGCCGTGCCACAGCCGGCGCGGCAACGAATGCGCTGAATCCGTCAGTGGCACTCATCCGCACGATGCCGGACAGCTGGCTCGCGCCGTCGTCGTCATCCTCCAAGGTGGCCATGGCGGCGGCGACATTTTCCGCCGCAGCCACCGCCCGCTTGCCCAGTTCGGTCAGTTCCCACCCGCCTCGGCCGCGGACCAGCACGTGGCCGCCCAGGCTCTTCTCCAGGTCGCCGATCCGCCGGGCCACCGTGGTGTGGTTCAGGCCCAGACCCTCCGCCGCGGAAATGAACCGGCCGGTGCGCGACACCTCGAGCAGGATCAACAGGTCATCGGGCTTGGACAGCATATCTGCATTTTCGCAGATTTCATCTGCACAACTGGTCATTGAGGAAACAAAATTCTGCAGCAATACTCGATGGAGTTGTCCAGACCGTGACAGCGGTCACGCGAAAGGGTCTCAAGGTCGAGACAGAAGGAGCAGGATATGAGCGCCAATAACCGCTCGGGCACGACGGCGGAAGAGGCCGGCAAGTCCGGTGGGCTGAAGAAGGTCGTCGCCGCCTCCATGGTGGGCACCGTCGTCGAATGGTACGAATTCTTCCTCTACGCCACCGCTGCGTCGCTGATCTTCGGCAAGTTCTTTTTCCCCAACAGCGACACCGCTCTGGACGGGATCATCGCCGCGTTCGTGACCTACGCCGTCGGCTTTGTCGCGCGGCCATTGGGTGGGATCTTCTTCGGCCAGGTCGGTGACAAGCTGGGCCGCAAGCACACCCTGCAGGTCACCATCATCATGGTTGGCGCCGCTACCTTCCTGATGGGCTGCCTGCCCGGATTCAACGTGATCGGCTATGCCGCTCCGGCGTTGCTGGTGATCCTGCGGTTCATCCAGGGCTTCGCCCTCGGCGGCGAGTGGGGCGGCGCGGTGCTGCTGGTGGCCGAGCACAGCCCGAACAAGTCCCGCGGTTTCTGGTCCAGCTGGCCCCAGGCGGCGGTGCCGATCGGCAACCTGCTGGCCACCGCGGTGCTGCTGACCATGTCCGCGGTGCTGTCCAATGCCGCGTTTGAAAGCTGGGGCTGGCGCGTGGCGTTCTGGCTCTCCGCCGTCGTCGTTGTCATCGGTTACTACATCCGCACCCACGTCTCGGAAGCACCCATCTTCGTCGAGGCCCGGGAGAAAGCCGAGAAGGACCAGGCCCAGAGTTACGGCGTGTTCGAGGTCGTGAAGAAGTACCCTCGCGGCATTCTCGGCGCCATGGGGCTGCGGTTTGCGGAGAACATCATCTACTACATCATCGTCAGCTTCTCGATCGTGTACTTGTCGCAGGTGCACGACTACAACACCTCCAGTCTGCTGTTCGCCTTGCTGGTCGCCCACGTGATCCACTTCCTGGTCATCCCGCAGGTGGGGCGGCTGTCCGACCGACTCGGACGCAAGAAGGTGTACCTGTCGGGCGCGGTGCTCAGCGCAACCTGGGCGTTCTTCGCCTTCCCCATGTTCGACACCCAGAACGCAGTCATCATCGTCGCCGCGATCACCATTGGGCTGTGCTTCCACGCGCTGATGTATGCGGGCCAGCCGGCGATCATGGCCGAAATGTTCCCCACCCGGATGCGGTATTCCGGCGTCTCGCTCGGTTATCAGGTCACCTCCATCTTCGCCGGTTCGCTGGCACCGATCATCGCGACTGCGATCCTGCAGGAAACCGGTTCGTGGGTCGGGGTGGCGCTGTACATAGTCGGGGCGTGCATCATCACCGGCATCGCCGTTGTCACCCTGCGTGAAACTGCGGGGGTCGGATTGCGCGACGTGGATACTGCCGACGCTGAGCGCCACGGGCTGACGACCACCCAGGAAGCCGGGCGATGAACGGACGGCAGATGAACGACGACGGCAGACTGACAGTGCGGACCGCCCTGGTCACCGGCGGTGCCAGCGGAATCGGAGCCGCCTGTGCCAGAGAGCTCGCCGCGTCAGGCGCGAAGGTGATCGTCGCCGACCGCGACAGTGAAGGTGCCGCCGTCGTCGCCGCCGAAACCGGTGGCGAGGCATGGACCATCGACCTGCTCGACACCGCGGCCCTTGAGGACCTGCAGCTCGACGTCGACATCCTGGTGAACAACGCCGGCGTCCAATCGGTGCGGCCTATCGAGGAGTTCGTTCCCGACGACTTCCGGCGGATCCACCGGCTGATGCTCGAAGCGCCGTTTCTGCTAATCCGGGCAGCCTTGCCGGCCATGTACCGAAAGGGATTTGGTCGCATCATTAACCTCTCCTCCGTGCACGGGATCCGGGCCTCACCCTTCAAATCCGCCTACGTCTCCGCCAAGCACGGGTTGGAAGGGCTGTCCAAAGTGACTGCCCTCGAAGGCGGGAAGCACGGAGTCACCAGCAACTGCATCAATCCCGGCTACGTCCGCACCCCGCTGATGGAGAACCAGATCGCCGACCAGGCACAGGCGCACAACATCAGCGAGGACGAAGTACTGGCCAGCATCATGCTGACCGAGAGCGCGATCAAACGCCTGGTCGAACCGGAGGAAGTTGCCTCGCTGGTTGGCTGGCTCGCCTCGGACCACGCGGGGATGGTGACCGGTTCTTCGTATGTGATGGACGGCGGCTGGTCGGCGCGGTAACTGCGCGGAATACCCCGTCCTCGCGAAAATGTCAGTGGCAGGTGTTCTACTAAGATTGTCCGGGCCGGCAGGGGATATTGAGGGTACGCCGGCCCGGGCACCAGAGTTCTCACTTGGTTGTAGCGTCGCCTGTAGGTTCCGCATTTTCGTGTCCTTTTCACAGCGTTTCATGGCCCAAGGATCACCCTGGGCAGCGTGAAGTGGACTGTATAAGTATGTGTCCTGTTGAGTGGGTACACACTGATTGACGCAGGCTCGTTCCGTTATCGGCGGGGCTGGGCCGGCATGGCGATGTGGGTACGACCGACTTCTTGGGGTGTTGCATCAGGTGTGTCGTATAGGGCCCGTCGCCGGACAGGGTGTCCGGACCACCTATTCGGGACGAGCGAAACCAGGAGCTGTATCGTCCCAGGTCAGGGGTGGGTGTGACCGGTGGAGGTTGGTCTTGCGGATCGTACGGACACCGCTGGAAGTGACGCCGCCGCGGAGTGATCAAGTCCATAAGGAGGGGCGCCGGGATCTCGTGAGACCTCCCGTCGAACTGTTGCAATTCAAGGCGACTGCCTGCATTCGCAGCCGGGAATCCAGCGGGAGCGCCCGCAGTTTATGCGAAGGGCGCTCCCGCTGGGTCGGCAGCTATCTAACCGAGGAAAGTGGCGATGAGTGTCGTTAGCTGGAGAGGCCTCGGTTGAGCTCGACCAGATCGTCGGATATGAGGGTCTCGCCCTTCTCGATCTTCTCCATGATCGCGGCGTACGCGAGGTCCCTTCGCTGCGGGAGCAGGTCCTTCCTGGCGGCTGCAAGGGCATCAGGAATTTCATCGCGCGTGAGATCGGTGCAGTACGCAGGGGCTCCGGGCTGCTGGCGCCATGAATCGGCCAGGGGACCGGAGTCGATGGCATCGAAGCCGGTGTCTTCCACCAGGCGCATTGCTATAGCCTTGTCGGCCTCGCGGTCCGCGGCGACGGGAATTGCGATCCGATCGGGGTCTCCTGGTGCTGTGCCCTTGGCCTCGAAAGACCCCGCTCCGATGGCGTTCCAGGCCTTCGTGACGGGACGTCCGAGCTGCTCGGTGACCCACACGCTTTCGACCTGTCCCTCATCGAGTGCCTGAATCTGCCCATCGCGCATGGGGTAGTAGTTCGAGGTATCGAGGATGGCCGCATCGCTTGGAAGGTTCGCAATGAGTGGTCTAATGGCGGGGATACGACTCAGCGGTACGGAGATGATGAGGGCTTCGATGTCTGTGACGACGTCTGCGGCCTCTACTGCCCGGGCGCCCGCTGCCACGATCTCTGAATCGATGGTCTCCGGGCCACGGGAATTGGCGATTTTGACCTCGTGTCCTGCTCGGCTGAGCTTGGTGGCCAGCGTTGCTCCAATGGATCCTGCTCCGAGGATGCCGATCTTCATATGAATCCTTTCGTTGAAGTTGTGGTTAACTCCAGTGTGAACCTTTCCATTAGTGTGAAGGTCAAATCATCGTCACGAAGGGGGCCCCTTATGCGCATTGGTGAACTGTCCGAACGGTCCGGTATTCCGTCTCGGATGTTGCGGTATTACGAGGAGCAGGGGCTGGTGGCGCCGCGCCGGCTCGATAACGGCTACCGGTCCTACGACGAATATCTCGTGGACCGCGTTCTCAAGATCCGTGGTCTGATCGAGGCGGGCATACCGACCCGGGTTATCGGAGACATCCTGCCCTGCTTGGATCGCCCGCAAGCCATCGTCGTTACCGATCCGGATCCAGAGCTGCGGGAGATACTTCTTCGGGAACGCGACCGGATGACCCAGAGGATCGACCTGCTCGTCCAAAACCGTGACTCCATCAACCGCTACATCGAGGCAATGGACTCAGCCCTGAATGTTGCCGCCGAGAAGACCGCCAGTTAACCACATCCCATTTGTGTGAAGGTTGCACGATAAGTCCATGACCTCACCAAAAATCGAGACTGCGCCATTCCGGACGCCAATAAAGTTGCCTATCGGCAGTCTGCTGGCCCTTGCTGCCGCGGGTTTCCTCACTGCAATGCCGGAGACACTTCCCGCCGGCATCCTGCCGGCCCCAAGTGCGGATCTGGGCGTGACTGAAGCTACTGCGGGGCAGACAGTAACTGTCTACGCGATCGGTTCGAGTGCCGGCGCCATCCCGATCATCAATGCGACGAGGGGCTGGCCCCGCCGGCGCCTGCCCGTCATGGCTCTTAGCGGATATACGGTCACGAGCCTGCTGGTTGGTGGCTGTGTCACCGCTTTATGCCCTCACCCTAGTGATTCGCTTCGTGACGGGTGTCTTCGCTGGCGTCCTGTGGGGGATCCTTATCGAACGGGGATCAGCCCGCCGGCGGCCCTGCGGAGACGATCATCTGTGGTCAGCAGCTCAGCGTCGAGAACTTCGGCGAGGGCGACGTAGAAGGCGCCATAGGCCGAACAACGATTGCGAAGCTCCCAGACCCGGCGGCGCAATCCGGCGTGGCGGTGGCACACGAGGGACAGCTCCCCTAGCTCTTCCACCGCCCGCCTGCCATGTTCGGCTGGGAGCCAGCCGCGAAGCGTCCAGCGGCGAACCACGCTCATTATCTCGGGTTCGATGAGTTCTGGCGCATGTATTTCGCCCACGGTGCTCAAAGCCTGCCCAACGGCGCCTGCGCGATCAGTGCTCAGCAGCAGGTCGACTGCCGCCGAAGCGTCGATCACAATCACCGCAGGTCGTCCTCAGCCCGTTCCTGAGCCAGGGCCTCTGCCGATGATTCGGGCACGTCCAGCCTCGGACGGCTCGCCAACCGATCGAGCATCTCGGCCATCGTCGGGCGGCGGGCCAGCTCGACGGCTTCAGCGCGCAGCAACTCCGACAAGGAGCGGCGCTCCTCGGTCGCGCGCGCGGTGAGCCGCCGATGAACGTCATCGGGCACGTCGCGGATCTGGATCGTCTTGGTCATGACATCATGATACACCCACAGTGCATGCAAACGGGTGTTTCTAAGCTTTAGACGTCCCGGTAGAGGATCCTCATGCAGAACTCATCCCTGCCCTTTGGACGCATTTGCTGCTTGGGCCCAGGCGACGGCATATGCCACGAATGTTCGCGTTTTGTCGGCCTCGCCTGGACGGGGCGGGCGGTGGCCTTTGAAGACGTCTGCCGCCGGATTTACGCGGGGGAGCCGCATTCGGATCATATTTATCGATCCGAGGCGCCGGAATAATCAATTGGACGAATGTGACGCCGGACACTAATACTGGCAGGCATGACTACCAGCGATTCGACGGGTGACGCGTTCCTGACAGACTTTCACCACGTCGCCGCCATCGGCGCGACGGCGAACAACGGCGCTGACCGAGGTGGCATTCGCCATGGCTAATGGGGAGCTGGAGGGGCGCCGGGCATGACCGAGCCGTTTGAACTCAGCGCCACGGCCGCGCTCGGCATGTTCCGCAGCAAAGCGCTCTCGCCCGTGGAAATGATGACGTCGGTGATTGACCGCATCGGCGATGTGAACAGCGATATTAACGCGCTGACGGAAACCATGTTCGACGACGCGATGGCCGCGGCGAAGGCTGCTGAAGACCACTATGTGCGTGGCGAGTACGACGGCGGCACGGCCGTCGGACGGGCACCCCGCCAGGCGGCGGGGCGTGCAGGTGCGGGTCAGGCATCCGGCGACGCGTTGCTGGGCCTGCCGGTCGCGGTCAAGGAGAAGCACGGGATCGCCGGGCACACGTTGTCCCAGGGGCTGCTGGCCCACGCCGATTATGTGGCCGACCGGGACCATCCGCTGGTGGAACGGATCCGCCGCGGCGGCGGCATCATCCACGCTCGGACGACGTCGCCGGAGTTCAGCTGCGCCACGGTGACCCAGAGCCCGATCTGGGGTGTGACGCGCAACCCGTGGAACCGGGACTGCTCCCCCGGCGGTTCGTCGGGTGGCTCCGCCGCGGCCCTGGCCGCAGGCATGACGCCACTGGCAACGGCCTCGGACATTGCCGGCTCCACCAGGATCCCGGCAGCGTTCACCGGAACCGTCGGCTACAAGGGTCCGTATGGGCGGATACCGGGAATGCCGCCGCTGTCGATGGATCCTTACCGTGGCGATGGTCCGATGGCGCGGACGGTTGCGGACACCGCGCTGCTGACCAACGTGATGGCGGGAACGCATCCGCTGGACCACAGCTCCGTGCCTGCGCCGGAACTCTTGCCGTTGGAATTCGGCCCCGTCGAGGGCATGCGGATCGCGCTGTGCATCCGGTTGGGCGACTATCCGGTGGAGCCGGAGATCGAGCGCAATACCCGCCGCGTTGCTGCGGCGCTGAAGGCGACCGGCGTCGTCGTCGAAGAAGTTGAACTGCCGTGGTCCACGCAGACCATCCGGGAGGTCACGATGACCCACTTCGGGAACATCCTCGGGCCCGCGATGGAAGAACTGACGGCCGGAACCCGCGACCAGCTGGCGCCCTACACCCGCCGGTTCATGGCCGACGCCAAATCGGCGGCCGAACGCCACACCTTTTGGGAGGGCTTCGCCGCGGAGGCGAAAATGCAGGCTGAACTGGCCGCCGCCATGGCCGGCTTTGATGCTTTGCTCTGCCCGACGTCGGCCGTTGCCTCCCTCGATGCCGAGGGCGAGTACCTGGACGGAATCCAGGTTGGCGGCACCCATCTGCAGCATTATTGGGAAGCGCATATGACGCTTCCGTTCAATGTGGCCAACCGGTGTCCGGTCCTCGCCGTGCCCGGCGGCTTCACCGACCACGGCATGCCCACCGGAGTGCAGATTGTGGGCCACCCGTATGACGACCACACGGTGTTCCGGGTTGGTGCCGCTATTGAACAGGCAGCACCGTGGCCGCTGTGAGCCGGTTCCGGTGCGGAGGCATGACATGGCACTTCTTGCCCGGGAGGAAGGAACCGGATGGGTAGACGCTTGATCGGCAGCTGAGGCGATTTTCGAGAACAACGTTAGACAGCGGGTGCAATCTTGAAGCAACGAAGTTTTAAAACTCTCTACATTGTCATAACGGTATTGGCATTTCTCCCAGTCATTTTCCCCCTCTATGGATTGGCGAACAGCGCACGGCCGTTCGTGCTGGGCCTTCCTTTCAGCTTCTTTTGGGTCTTGTTGTGGGTGGCCATCGTGTGCGTGGCCGTCATTTGGCTCTACTTAATCGATCCGGAGAACAAGCGTAAAGGGGATGATTCCTAATGCAGGACTGGCAATATGCGCTAATTATTATGCTCGCCTACCTGGTCATTGCGCTGTTCGTCGGGATCCTCGCCGGCAAGGGGCGCAAGGCGTCAGTGAGCGAATTCGCCGTAGCGGGCCGGACCCTGGGTTTTGTCGTCACGGCATGCCTGATGGGCGGAGCCGTGTTCAGCGCCTTCTCTTTCCTGGGCGCGCCCGGCTGGGCCTTCGACCGTGGCGCACCGGCGTACTACATCATCGTCTACACCGCCTTCGGCATTCTGCCGTGGTACATCCTCGGCCCCAAGATCGGAAAGATCGGGCGCAAACTCAATCTCTACACTCTCTCCGGCTTCCTGCACGCCAGGTTCCGGAATAAGACAATTCCCATCCTGATCGCCATCATCGCGCTGCTGGCCTTCATCCAGTACCTCGCCACCCAGATGAAGGGCATGGCGTACGTTTTCAACATCATGACCGACGGAGCGATCCCCTTCTGGCTCGGCGCCCTGATCGCTTACGGCATCGTGGTGGTCTACGTGGCAACGGGCGGCTTGCGCGCCGCCGCCTGGTCCGACGTCTTCCAGGCGGTCCTGATGGTTGTGGTTTCCTGGGTGGTCGGCATTACAGTGGTCCGCCAACTGCATGGCAGCACCTCCGAAATGTTCACGAACATCTCCGACACCATGCCGGGCTTCCTGGAGATCGGCGGCCAGAATTCCACCATGAGTCCGACGTCGTACACGACGACGATCCTGGTCTCGCTGATCGGCATCCTGATGTGGCCGCACCTCTTCTCGAAGTCGTACTCGTCCAGGCCAATCACCATTAAGCGGACCGTCATTGTTTATCCGGTCTTCGCGCTGTTCCTGATTCCGCTGCTGCTGGCCGGCTTCGCCGCCGTCGGCGTCGTTGACACCGGTGCAGTGGTCCCTGACGAAATATTGCCGTACCTGATCACCACGGTGATGGAGATGCCGGGCTGGTTGTACGGCCTGGTGGGTGCCGGCGCGCTGGCAGCGGCGATGTCCTCGGCGGACGCCATCACGCACAGTGCCTCTATGGAATTCACCAACGGCTTTGTGCACCAGATCAAGCCGGATATGGCCGAGCAGAAGACGCTGAAGATCATGCGCATCGCCGTCGTCGTCATCGGCGGCGCCGCGTACCTCATCACTATTTTCGGCGGCCAGGGACTGATCGCGCTGCTGCTTGGCGCATACGGCTCCATCGTGCAGTTCGCCCCCGGCGTCTACAGCGCCCTGTATTGGCGCCGTGCCACCGCACCCGGCGTCATGGCCGGGCTGATCGTTGGCGCGGTGGTCAACTACTACTACCAGTACGCCGCCGACCCGCTGTTCGACATCAACCCGGGCATCCTCGGATTGATCGCCAACGTCATCGTGATGGTGGGCATCAGTTACGCGACCAAGCCGCCCGCGGACGACGCCGTCAGGGACTTTGTCGACGCCCATCGCCGTGAGCCGGCGTTGGAGGGGTAGATAACTGCCGACGTCGACACCCTCCAGCGCTACCGGGCTGGAGGGCCACTGTCCTGAGCCGCTGGCCGCTCAACTGTTGAGCCGCCCCTTGTAATGTCGAACTATGGATACCGGTACGTTGCTCAACTTCCTCCTGGTTCTCCTGTTCGTGCTGATCGGGGGCGTGTTCGCCGGCACGGAAATGGCCCTGGTCTCGCTGCGGCAAAGCCAGATCCGCGAGATTGAATCAAGCGGGCGGGGCGGCGCGAAGATTGCTGCACTGGCGCGCAACCCAAACCGGTTCCTCTCCGCCGTCCAGATCGGCGTTACCGTATCCGGGTTCTTTTCAGCGGCCTTCGGCGCCTCCGCCATCGCGCCGGACGTGGCACCGATTCTTGAGAGCCTCGGGATAGCGGCCGGCACCGCCTCGACGGTGGCCTTCATTGGAACGACGGTCCTGGTCGCTTACCTGTCCCTGGTGTTGGGTGAGCTGGTGCCCAAAAGGTTGGCGATGCAATCCGCCGTCGGCTTCACCAAGGTGTTGGCCCCGCCGTTGAATGTGTTCTCCCAACTGATGCGCCCGGTGATCTGGTTGCTGTCCGCATCCACCAATGGTGTGGTCCGCATACTCGGCGGCGACCCGCATGCCCACAATGAAACGGTCACCGCTGACGAACTGCGTTATATGGTGGCGGACAACGAATCCCTCAGCGAGACCAGCCGCGGCATCCTGACCGACGTTTTCGGCGCCAGCGATCGACTGTTGCAGGAAGTCATGCGCCCCCGCACCGACGTCACGTTCATCGACAGCACCATGACGCTGTCCGAGGCCCGCGACTTCACCCGAGGACACCCGTATTCCCGCTATCCGGTAGTCAGGGACTCGCCCGACGACGTCGTCGGCTTCATCCACATGCGCGACCTGATGCCCACACGCGACGGGAATGACGGCGGCGCCACGGTGGCCGACATCGGCCGGGACATCATCGCCCTTCCGGGGACAAGCCAGGTGCTGCCTGCGTTTTCCCGGATGCGTGCCGAAGGCCAGCACATTGTCCTGGTGGTGGACGAATATGGCGGCACCGACGGCATCGTCACCATGGAGGACCTGGTCGAAGAACTCGTCGGGGAGATCTACGACGAATATGACACCGGGCGGGAGCCCGAAGACCGGGTGCGGCGGACAGGGGACGCGGTGGAAATCGACGGTGGCTTGATCCTGCAGGAAGTCGACTCACTCGTCGGAATCACCCTGCCCGAAGGTCCCTACGAGACAGTCGGCGGCTTTATCACTGAGCGCCTGGGCCGACTTCCCAAGGTCGGCGACGTGGTGGAGGCAGAAGGCAATACGTTAACGGTACTGACCATCGCCCGACGACGGATCGGCCGTATACGGGTCCGCACGTTGGAACCGGAAGTGCCGAACGACGGCGGCGATGGGACTGGTCACCACGACCATTAGAGCGCCGTCGGGCCGCTATGCCCGCTGCTGCACTGCGCCTTCTTCGGCGTCCGGCTCCACCTTGTCCTTATGCTGTGGCGCGATGGCGGTGCAGAAGATGCCCAGTATGGCCATCCCGAAGAACATGACCAGCACAGACCAGATCGTGCCCGTCCAGTCGTACAGGGCGGTCGCGGCGATCGGCGAGAGCCCGGCCCAGAACGCGGCGGCCACGCCGTAGGACAGCGAGATGCTGGTATAACGGGCCTGCGGCACGAACAGCTGGGCGAGGATCGTCGCCACGGGTGCGTAGGTGAAGGACATCATCAGCCGGATCGCACCGAAGGCCAGGAAGATGAGGACCTCTGCGCCGCCGCCGGCCATCAGCAGGAACTGCGGCATGATCAGGAAGATGGAACCCACCAGGCCGATCTGCATGATCTTCTTCCGACCGAACTTGTCACCCAGCCATGCGATGGGAAGCGTACACAGCAGCTCCAGCGCCGAGGCAAAGGACATGGCATTGAGAATCAGCGTCTCGTCCAGACCAATATCGGGGCCGGTACCGTAGGCCGTTGCGAACGTTGTGACAAGGTAGTACCCGCCGGTGGACACAGGCAGCAGGCCAATACCGATCAGGATGGGCTTCCAGTTGGTACGGAGCGCAAACTTCAACGGCAGCGATTGCCGTTCCTCCTGGCTCTCCTGGGCGAAGACCGGCGATTCCTCCACCTTGTACCGCACATAGAACCCCACGCCGACCAGGATGATGGAGAGCAGGAACGGAATCCGCCACCCGCCGTTGACCAGGAAGTCATCCCCCTGGGCTGAGAGCAGTCCGAAGATCGACGACGCCAGCAGCGCCCCTGCCGGGTTGCCCAGCTGCGGGAAGCCGCCGTAGAAGGTCTTGTACTTCTCGGGGGCGTGTTCCACCGACATCAGCACGGCGCCGCCCCATTCACCGCCGACGGCGAGACCCTGCAGTGCGCGCAGCAAGACCAGGATGACCGGAGCCCAGGTACCGATCGATTCGTAGGTGGGCATCAGCCCCACCATGAACGTCGACAGCCCCATCACCAGCAGCGTGATCACCAGCGACGGCCGGCGTCCGAACTTGTCGCCGATGTGCCCGAAGACGATGCCGCCGAGCGGCCGGACCAGAAAGCCCACGGCGTAGGTGGCAAATGCCGCTGCCACCCCGGCCAGGTAATCCTGCTGGGGAAAGAACAGCGGCCCGAAGACCAGCGCGGCCGCGGTGGCATAGACGTAGAAGTCGTACCATTCAATGGTGGTGCCGACGAACGCGGCGAACCCTGCCTTCCGTGCCTTGGCATGGTTGAACTGTGGCTGGCTGGTGGCCGGCTGGGTCATCAGAGTACCTAACTATCGCCTGGGTCACTGGGATGAAGTGTGAGCGAGACTACACCGCAATTCCCGCGACAGCAACATCAGAAACACTACTGAATGGTTCGATAACTTTGTCTTTGTTCCATCGTGTCACCACATAGTGCACTGACAAGTTAGTACTTCGGCGTATATACTTTTCTTTTGTTGAAGGGCTGACATCCTTCGCAGGATTCCACACGTTTCACAGGAGCGCACCTATGGACATTGACGCACAATTGGTCCGGACACTGCAGCACGACGGGCGTGCAACGTATCAACAGATAGCCCGCGCCCTGGATCTTCCGCGCGCCATGGTCTCGTCCCGGATGCGCGAGTTGCTCTCCAGCGACACGGTCCGGGTGATCGCCGCCGTCGATCCCGGGTTCCTGGGCCAGTACGTCATCGCCCACGTGTCCATCGCGGCATCCGGTCCGGTGCAGCGCCTGGCCGACGCACTCAAGGAAACCAGCGAGGCAGTGCTGGTCTCGGCCATCGGGGGCAGCCATGCGCTGATCGCCGAAGTGCGGGTCGGCTCCCACGATGAGCTGTACACCCTGCTGGCCTGGATCCGCCGCCAGAGCGGAGTTGCTTCCATCGAAACGCTGATCTACACCGACGTCGTCAAGGGCCTGTTTATCTCCCGGTACCAGGGCGGGGCGACTATTGACGACGTCGACATCCAGCTGATTGAGATTCTGCAGCGGGACGGCCGGGCCAGCTACAGGGATTTAGCGCACGACGTCGGCCTCTCCGCCACCGCGGTGCGGAGCCGGGTGCAGCGGTTGCTGGATCTGCGGATCATCAAGATCAGCGCCGTCGAAGCCCGCGGCGCCGGCGGCCGGCAGATTTCCATGGGCATCGGCGTGAACCTGGTTGGCGACGACCGGGAAGTCGTCGACCTGCTGCACGGCTCGCCGAATGTCGAGTTCATTACCCGCACGGTGGGGCGGTTCGACCTGGTCGCCACCTTGGCTTCCGAAACCCCCAGCGGATTGCTGAACCAGCTCGAACACCTGAAGTCACTGGCGAGCGTCAACCACGCGGAAGGCTGGCTGCACCTGGAGGTCATCAAGGAGGATTACGCCCGGCGGATGGCGTGAAACGACGGGCCGCGAGCTGTCATAGGCTGCGCGCCATGGGCCGTTGTTCGCTTATCATCCGCTCGAATACCTCCCCCATTTTGATACACATCCAAAGTGCCACCGTCTTGCTAATTGTTTTTCGTTCGCTATAGTCTGAATCTCCCACCACATCGACGGCGGCAGGAAGGCGTGCATCATGGCAGAGGCGAAGACCACCGCCCTGGGCTGGATCGACAGCCACATGGAGGAGCTTTCGAGGTGGCACAGCCATATCTGGGACCTCGCCGAACCGGCCTGGCGTGAGCACCGCTCCAGCCAGTGGTACGTCGAGACGCTGCGCGAGTACGGCTTCGAGGTGGAAGCCGGAAGCGCCGGCATGCCCACCGCGTTTTCCGCCACGTGGTCCAACGGCGACGGCCCCACGCTGCTCACCTACGCCGAGTACGACGCGGTGCCCGGCAACTGCCAGGCCGCCGAACCGACTGAAACCCCGCGCGGCGGCTTATCCGCCTTCGCCCCCGGCCACACCGACCCGCACTCGGCGCTTGGCATCTCCACTCTCGCCGGACTGCTCGCCACCCAGGAGGCGATGAAGCAGCACAATATTGGCGGCACCCTGCGCTATACCGGTGAACCGGCCGAGAAGATGCAGGGGTCCAAGCTGGTGCATGGGCTGCGCGGCTACTACGACGACGTCGACACCATCGTCAGTTTCCACCCCTTCTACATGCTGCCGCTGTGCAATACCGCCCGCTGGGACACCCAGTGCGGGGCCTACTTCAGCAAGGTGTACACCTTCGTCTGCGACGAGCCGCAGACCTGGCAGCAGACCGACGCGACCAGTCCGATCCCGGCGTCGCACTCGGCCGCCCGGGCGCCTGGCGCCAATGCCGCGCTGATGACCATGTACACCACGTCCAAGTCGATGCAGGATTCGATGCTGCCGGCCAACGGCGGCTGGTCGCTGTCCGAGGCAATCAACACCTACGGGCAGGCGACGGCGGACAACCTGCCGGCCCGGTATGCGCAGATCCAGTACTCCTGGCGGTGCCCCACGGTGGAAATGGCCAACCACATCACCGAGGTGCTGGACCGCAACGCCGCCGCCGCTGCCGCCGTCGCGCACTGCCAGGTGCACGAAAGCTGGGTGAGCAAGACACGGCCCGGCATCACCAACCATGTCCTCGCCGATACCCTCTACGGTGAACTGGCCGGCGTCGGCGCCCCGACGTACGGCGACGACGCGGTCGCCTTCGCCCGCCAGATCCAGCAAAACCTCGGCCAAACTCCCGCCGAGGACCCGTTCCTTCCCGAATGCAGCCAACTCATCTCCCCGCAGCAGGCCGAGGCGAAGCTGCGCGAGCACATGCCCGCGTGGCAGACGAACTGGACCAGTGACGACTACGTCGAAATGACGCACTACGCCCCCACCGTCCGGTTCTACATTTCCCGACCGGCCCTGGCCGCGGGCGCGGACAGATTTGCCTACCCCGGCTGGGTGATGAACGCGCTCGGCGGCCATCCCGCCGCCATCGACCCGACCATCGAAGTGGCGTCCAGGACCATCGCGGCGACCTTCCTGCGACTGCTGGCCGAACCGGACCTGTTGACTCAGGCCCGGGCGGAATTCGACGAGCGGCGCGCCGCCAATCCGGTGCCGCCGCTGCTGGAGCCGGACTTCCAACCACCTGTCGACCTGGCGTGGCCGGACTACGGAACCAACGACGACGGTGCCCGCACGTGGATGGTGCCGCAGACTTTCTCAACGAATGCGAGGACCTGAGATGCCGACGAACACCGTCGCCGAAGCGATCATGACCACCGTGGCGAACTACGGCATCGACACCGTGTTCGGCATTCCCGGCACCCACAACGTCGAGCTGTACCGGCCGCTCAAGCCCCTCGGTCTGACCGCCGTCACCACGCGGCACGAGCAGGGCGCGGGGTATGCCGCCGACGCGTGGTCGCAGCGCACCGGGCTGCCCGGAACGGTCATCACCACCTCGGGTCCGGGTCTGCTCAACGCGCTCTCGGCCGCCGCGACCGCCTACTGCGAGTCCCGGCCGATGCTGGTCCTCTCCCCCGGAGCCCCCACCGGTTCAGAGAACAGCGACGTCGGCGCGCTGCACGAAACCCGCAACCCCACCGGTGCCGTCGGCGCGCTGATCGTCGAAAGCCACCGGGCCGCGAGCGCCGCCGACGCGGTGGTGCAGATCCACGCCGCCTTCGAACTGTTCGCCACCCGGCGTCCGCGGCCATTCCACCTCGAGGTTCCGCTGGACATCCTGGATTCGTCTCAGGTGTTTGACGAGCCCGCGCTGGCGGCGCGGGAGTTCGTTCCGCCACGTGCCGCGGCGCCTGGCGACATTTTCGCCGCCGGCGACGCGCTGGCCGGAGCGGCTTCCCCGATGATCATCGCCGGGGGCGGCGCGACCTCGGCCACCGTCGAAGTGCGGGCGCTGGCCGAGAAGCTGCAGGCGCCCGTGGCCACCTCCGTCAACGGGAAGGGGACCCTGCCCGAGGACCACCCACTAAGCCTGGGTGCCAGCCTGCGCTTCGGGCCGGTGCTGACGTGGTGCAACGAGGCCGATGTGCTGCTGGTGGTTGGTTCCAAGGTGGGCGAATCCGAGCTCTGGGGCGGCACCATTGAACGGACCGGACCCACCATCCGCATCGATATCGATCCCGGGCAACTGGATATGAACATCGCCGGCGATATCCACCTGCACGGCGACTCCGCCTGGGCCCTGGGCGAGCTGCTGGCCGGATTGGAAAAGGAGCACCCGGAGCTAACACGCGCGCCCGTCGACCTGGCCGAGCAAAAGCGCACCGTCCGCGAGTGCGCCCTGGCCGAGTCCCCCGCCTCCGCCGGCATCGTCCAGGCGATCGCGCAGGCGTTGCCATCCGAAACCTTGATCGCCGGCGACTCCTCCCAGGTCACCTACCTGGCCACGGTGAACCTGATCCCCGCGGTCGAACCGGGACAACTGCTCTACATGCCCGCCTACGCCACCCTCGGCTACGGCCTGCCCGCTGCCATCGGCGGCAAGGTCGCGGACCCGGACCGGCCGGTGTGCTGCATCGTCGGGGACGGGGCGTTAATGTTCTCGCTGCAGGAAATGATGACGGCGGTCGAGCAGCAGCTGGCCATCACGCTGATCTGCGTGGACAACGGCGGCTACGGCGAAATCCGCACCAACATGCTGGAGGCCGATATTGAGCCGGTCGGCGTCGACCTCGCCCAGCCCGACTGGGCGAAACTCGCCGAATCCTTCGGCTTCACCGCCACCTCGGTGACCTCCACCGCGGACCTGCCCGCCGTCGTCGGCCGCCACATCGCGATGACCGGACCCAACTTCATCCACGTCAAGACCGGCAACTAAGACCATCCCCGGATCCGGTCTCCAGCCGGGATCGGGCGCCGAAGCACACGAAAGAGACGCGATGCGCACTTTGCACCACCTCGAATCCAACCCGCTCGATGCCACCACCACGCTGATCACCGGCGCCACCATCCACACCATGGAACCCGGCCCTGCGCCCGAAGCGGTGCTGGTCCACGCCGGCCGGATTGCCGCCGTCGGCTCCGTCGCCGCCTGCCGCGACACTGCCGCCAGGCTCACCCCCACAGCGCCCGACGTCGTCGATCTCACCGGACGCGTACTGGTCCCCGGTTTCATCGACCCGCATGCCCACCCGCTGATGCTGGGCCAGATGATGACCTGGGTGGATTGCGGTCCGGACCAGGCCGCCGACATAGGCGCCATCGTCGCCCTGCTCTCGGAAGCAGCGGCCAAAGCACCCGCCCGCCGGCCGGTCCGCGGGTACGGCTATGAGCAGCGCAATCTCGCCGAGCAACGCCACCCCACCCGGGGTGAACTCGACCAGGTCGCCACCGACCGCGAGGTCTACTTGATGAACGCGTCGGGCCACGGCGGCGTCGTCAACAGCTACACGCTCCAGGCCAACGGGATCACCAAAACCACCCCCAACCCCGCCGGTGGCGAGTTCTTCAAGGACGACGACGGCGAACTCACCGGCGAGCTGTCCGATGCGGCCTGCAATATCCTCACCGGGATTTCCGGGGTGAAGATCGGCCACCACGGCCCCAACTTCCACCTCGAGGACGAACCCGCCGAGCACCTCCGCCAGCTCGACGCCGCCCAGGATGCTTTCCTCGCGGGCGGCGTCACCGCCATCGGCGACTGCCAGGTCACCAAGCGCGAATTCGACACCTACCTGCGGTTCGCCGACGCCGGTTCCCTGAAGACGCGGGTGAACATGTACCTGCTCTCCCATCTGCTCGACTCCGCCCTCGACATGGGCCTGAACGGGGCCTTCGGCAACGCCATGCTCTCGTTCGCTGGCATCAAGTTCTACGCCGACGGCACCCTCGGCGGCTGGACCGCGTACTTCCCCGAAGGCTACATCGACGATCCCTGCCGCACCGGCCAGCTGTACCACGAACCGCGCGAATACAGCGCGCTGATCCGCAAGGCCCACGCCGCCGGATTGCAGACCGCCACCCATGCCCAGTCCCCCACCGCCATCGGCATGGTCCTCGACGCGCTCGACGCCGCCCAACAGGACCGGCCCGACGCCGACGCCCGGCATCGGATCGAGCACTGCGGACTGCCCTCGGTTGAGCAGATCGGCCGGATGAAGCAGCTCGGCGTCTATCCCGTGAACCAGACCCAGCACTACTACAACTGGGGCGAAGGCGTGAAAGACGCCATCGGCACCGAAGGCGAGCGCTTCAACCCGCTCGGAGAATTCGTCGACGGCGGCGTGCCCATCACACTCAGTTCAGATGCACCCGTCGCCGACCCGCGGCCGCTCGAAGCGATCGGTGCCGCCGTCACGCGCATCACCCGCAACGGCCACCGGCTCGGGCCGGACTCGCTGCGGATCACCGCAGCCGAGGCCCTGGCCGGACACACCATCAACGGGGCCCGCGTGCTGGGCAGGGAGACCGAACTGGGGTCCATCGCCGTCGGCAAACGCGCCGACTTCGCCGTCCTCGACGGCGACCCCCTCGCCGTCGACCCCTCCGCCATCTCCTCGATCAAGGTGCTCCAGACCTGGGTCGACGGGCAGATGGTGTACGGGGATTAGCGGCCGCCTATTGTCCAGTCCTCCACCTGCAACCCTGGCACCCGCTCAAACTCCCGGACGTTGTTGGTCACCACCGTCAGCCCCATGGAGCGACCATGACCGGCAATCATCGCATCGTAGGGGCCAATCGGGGCACCATTTCGCCGCAAATGGGCACGGATTCTGCCCGTGTGATGTGCTGCTGAATCGTCGAACGGAAGGACATCGAGACGGGCGGCAAATCCTTCGATGGTCCGCAGATTGGCGTCGACTTTCGCGGAGTTCTCTGCCCCGTACACCAACTCCGAGAGCACCACCGACGATATACATAAGCGCCCGTGCTGTTCGTTAAACCGCTTCCGCAGGAACTCCGGCTTGTTCTTGAGCACGAATATGACCGTGTTGGTGTCCAGCATGTATTCCAGCATCACAAAGCTTCGCGGTCCTGCTCCGGGGGCTGTTCACGTGCTAAGTCGTCGGACACCACTGGCTCGTCAAACCAGCTGTCCCACACCATGTCGACCGGAGCCAGTACCCGCGTCTCGCCAATTGCAAATATGGCCACCTCGCTGACTGCAGCGGGCATTTCCAGTGATTTCGGCAGGCGTACAGCCTGCGACTGGTTACTCCTGAACAACTTGGCCGTCATCATGGCTTCCTCCTTCGCGGATATGTTCATTGTATATCCATTGGAAGTGCGCGGAAAGCCCCGGGGCAGCGGCCCGCCCGGCAGCAGGCGTACGGCCGTCAGTCGGTCACGGACCGCACCACCCGCGCCGGCGATCCCACCACGACGGTGTTTTCCGGTACGTCCTTCGTGACCACGGAGGCCGCAGCGACGACGGCATTGTCACCAATCGTCACGCCCGGCAGGACTGTCACGTTGGAACCGAGCCACACGTTGCGGCCGATGACGACGGGCGCCGGGTGCATATCCGCACGGCGGCTGGGTGCGAGGTCGTGGTTGAGCGTGGCGATCACCGTGTTGTGCCCGATCAGGCAGTCATCGCCGATGACCACACCACCCTGGTCCTGGAACTTGCACCCCGAATTGATGAAGATCCGTTCCCCGAGGGTAATGTTCTTCCCGAAGTCGGAGTACAAGGGCGGGAACACCGTCACCGATTCGGCCACCGGCTTGCCGGTCAGCTGAGCCAACAGCTGTCGCACCCGCGCCGGTTCCTGATATCCGCCGTTGAGCTCCCCGGTAATGCGCAGGGCTTCCTGGCTGGTCCGGTGCATCACCTCGTGCAACGGCGAGTCCCCGGTGATGGTCTGTCCGGCGTTCATCGCCTCAAGGAGATCGTCGAGTTCCATGGTGTCCTTTCAAGTGGATCGGCCGGTGCAGGATTCGCCAGGAGTTACGGCTGGAGCAAGACCTTAATGGCCTCGCGCTTGTCCATCGCCTCATAGCCCTGAGCGGCCTGCTCCAGCGGCAGGGTCTTGTCGAAGACCTTGCCCGGATCGATCTTCCGGTCCCAGATCAGGTCGATCAGCTCGGGGAGGAACCGCCGCACCGGGGCCGGTCCGCCGTGCAGATGCACGAGCCCGAAGAACAGTTCCCCGCCGGGCAATTCGACGTCGTGGGACACCCCGACGTAGCCCACATGCCCGCCGGGACGGGTCGAACGGATCGCCTGCATCATCGACTCCTGGGAGCCCACGGCCTCGATCACACTGTGCGCGCCCAGTCCGCCGGTCAGTTCGGTGATCTTCTCGACCCCGGCATCGCCGCGCTCTTCGACGATGTCGGTCGCGCCGAACTCCCGCGCCAGCTTCTGCCGATCCGGGTGGCGGCTCACCGCGATGATCTGTTCGGCGCCCATTTGCTTGGCGGCCAGCACTCCCATCAGCCCCACGGCCCCGTCGCCGACGACGGCCACCGACTTGCCCGGGCCGACGTCAGCCGCATCAGCAGCGAACCAGCCGGTGCCCAGCACATCGGAGGCAGCCAGCAGGGACGGAATCAAGTCGTCGTCGGGCTTACCCGGCGTAGCGACCAGGGTGCCATCCGCATGCGGGATCCGGGCGTACTCGGCCTGGGTGCCGATGCCGCCGTCGACGAAGATGCCATTGACACACCGGGACTGGTAGCCCGCCTGACAGATCGGGCAAGTGTTATCCGAAATCACGAAAGATCCGACGACGTAGTCGCCCGCCTTGACGGTTGTGACCTCGTCGCCGATGCGCTCGACCACGCCAACGTATTCGTGGCCCATCAGCTGCCGATCCGGGATATCCGCGCCACGGTACGGCCACAGGTCGGAGCCGCACACGCAGGCGGCAACGATCTTGATCACCGCATCAGTGGGGTCTGCGATCTGCGGATCTTCGCGCTCTTCCACCCGGACATCGCCGGGGCCGTGCATAATCACACCACGCATATTTTGGTCCTTTCTTACGGTTCTTACGGTTTGGTTGAGAGTTGATTCCGCCGACGACGTCACCCCGCGCTGAACAGGGCGACACCGCTGGTCGGTCAGGTGCGGCGTCAGGCCCTTCGCCCGGGAAGCGCCGAGTCGGCAGCGTAGTCGGGCTGGTTCGGCTTGTTCCATGAACCGAGCAGTTGAAGCTTCTGGTACGACTCAGATCCCGGTTCGGCCGTGTAAATGATCAGGGCCAGGCCCTTCTCCGCGGTGATCGCCAATTCGTCGTAGGCCAGGTTCAATTCCCCCACCTGAGGATGGTTGAATCTCTTGGTCCCCGTGCCGTGGGTCCTCACATCGTGGGCAGCCCACAGCCTGCGGAAGGTCTCGCTCTGGGTGGACAGCTCCCCGGCGAGGTCCTGGATCCCGCGGTGCTGCGGGTCTTTGCCGGCCTCGGTGCGGATAATTGCCACACACATCTGCGCGAATAATTCCCAGTCCGGATAAAAATCCCTGGAGGCAGGGTCCAGGAACTGGAACCGGGCCAGGTTGGGCGTGCGACCGCCGTCGCCGATCACCGGTGAGTAGAACGCACGGCCGAGCTCATTGACGGCGAGCAGATCCTGGACCTCGTTGCGCACGAACGCCACCGAATCCTTCATCGAATCCAAGGCCCACTGCAGGCTTTCGCCCGGCGGCCTGGCCGGGGACGCCGGGCGGCGGTGCCGCCCGGATGTGGGGATGCCGTCGGCGGCCCGGGCGAGATCGAACAGATGCGCGCGCTCGGTCCCGTTGAGCATCAGTGCGCGCGCCAGCGCTTCCAACACCGACGCCGATGCCCCGCCGATCGCGCCGCGCTCAAGCTTCGAGTAGTACTCCACGCTCACCCCGGCAAGGCTTGCCACCTCGCCGCGGCGCAGGCCCGGCACCCGCCGGTGACCACTCGCAGGCATCCCGGCACGCTCGGGCGTGACCTTCGCCCGCCGCGACATCAAGAACTCGCGCACCTCTGACCGGTTGTCCATGTTCTTAACCGTACGGTTTACCGTGGGAATCCGGGATACCCTCTCAGGGCACCTCTCACGGGGGCTCTCGCCAGCGCCCGGCGTGCGCGTCATTGCCGTGTGCTGTACGAGATCCATCCGGACCGGCGGGTCGTGATCGTTTTGGACATACATCCAACATCGCGCCGCGGCATACAGGACACGTTGAGAAGATAGGAGAACGCACATGATCAGTCTTGACGCAATAGATCTGGAATTCCTGATGATGGCGCTGGAACATCAAACCGACTTCTACGACTCGTTCTGGTGGTTCGATCCGGATACGGGCGAGATTGGTTTCTGGCTGCGCGGCGCCGCAGAAGAGTCCGTTGAGGAGCTGGAAGAGCGAGGCGTCATCACCATCGACCCCATATCCTCTCGTGACGGTTACC
The DNA here is from genome assembly GCF_000430705.1 of Arthrobacter castelli DSM 16402. GTDB lineage: Bacteria > Actinomycetota > Actinomycetes > Actinomycetales > Micrococcaceae > Arthrobacter_C > Arthrobacter_C castelli. The sequence continues at coordinate 139,888 of NZ_AUMN01000005.1, read as the reverse complement.
GGGAGATGGAGGATTTCATTTCGACCGTAAGCGATGACCGGTCCAGAGACTTGCTGCAGCAGGCCATCGACAGGAAACGCCCGTTCCGGCGGTTCAAGGACACGCTCATCGATCTGCCGGAACTGGGCGATCAGTGGTTTACGTTCCACGACCGGACCGTGCGCACCCACGCCATCGAGTGGCTGGTCGATGCCGGAGTTGTCGACCGCGCCGAGGCGGAGCAGGCACTTGCCCAAGGGCCCGACGCCGGCAGGAAGTCATCTGACGGATGAATTCCGGCAGCTTTGGCCCCGGAACAACGACGACGATGGCATCTAGCCGCCCTGTCTACCCGTCGCTGCCGCCGACGTGTTGATGCCGTCGAACGTCCATCAGGAACTTGAGCCCTCCCGGCGACGGGACTCTCGGCGCCAACACCCCGCACTCGGGACCGAAGACACCGAGCGACACCAGACCCCCGCGGACGGCATGGAAGAGATCGAGGCCGGCCGCCTCAGACACCGGGCCGCCATCGGGACTGCCGAATCCCTCCGCCATCAGCACCTGCGCCACCGCGTCACCGACCGAGCGCCATGGCGGCAGCTGGTCTGCCAGCAGCCACGCCACCACCACCCGGGAAGTCGCCTCCACCGCCGGGTGTTTTTCAGTGGCCACAGCGCTGGCAAGGTGATCCCAGAGCGCCGCATCGTCGTCGGCGATTTTGCGGGCGGCCGGGGTGCGCAGCAGCTTCCCCTTGTACTTGCGCAGCAATTTCCACTGCTGCATCCGGGTGCGCAGCTCCCACACCGGCAGTGTCTGCGTTTCCCGATTGTGCTTTCCCGGCCACTGCCGTTCCCACCCGAGTCCGCTCATGATTTCGGCGACCACTGCCGGTTTCAGGTAGCCATCCTTGGTCAACTCCAGACCTTCTGTGCCCACCCGCTGCAACAGCCACCGCGCGGGGCGGACGACGGCGGATATCTCCTCCGGCGTCGGCTTCGCACCGTTGACCTGAAGACTGAGCCGCTCCAACTTGCCGTTGACCTGTTCAATGTCGAACTCTGACGGGTCAAAGGAAAAAGCGGAATGGCCGGTGACGAACGTATACCAGTCAGCCATCTGCCGGTACTGGGGGTGGGTGACGTCGGCGAGGATTTCGCACAGCTGCCGGTAGCCGCCGATACCACCGGAATCCTCCACCGGTCCGCGGTTTGCTCCATCCAGGCAGCTAAACTGCCCTGCCGGCGCCACAGCGTCGCCGGTGACGGTAATCTGATGATCCCAGCCGTCACCGAAATCGTACTCATAGCTGACCACGCTGCCGGGGCCGTCGGTGATGTCGCCGATGGCGACGGCCGTATCGAACTCCATCTGAAGCTCCATGACGGTTTCTTCGTCTGTGGTGAAGCTGCGCCGCCGGCCCGTCGGATCCGTCACGGTGAATGCGTGCAAGTGGCGGTCCTCCCAGCCGAACGCCCGCTGGATAGCACGGTGCAGATCGCTCAGGGCGGCCGACGCAGGCACGCGTAGATCACATCGGATTTCCGGCTCTGTTCCGACGATAGTGATGCTCAGGTCCAAGGATTTTCCGGCGTCTCCCATGGCCGCCATTATGCCAGTGCCGTATTACGATCCTCGAACACTCATCCCACGACCCACCTCACCCCTTGAGACCCTCCGGGCGCTGCTGTAGTCTCACAACCATTCCGCCCGGCGGATGTGCCGCACGGACGCGTTTCAACTCAACGAAGAGGTGTCGGGTCATGGCAGCAGCTAAGGACAACAGTCTCTCGCGGAGCATGGGGTTGCCGGGGGCCATCGCCACCGTCATTGCCGGCACCCTCGGCGCCGGCCTGTTTGTGACGATCGGAACGGCCAGTGGCACCACCGGCCCGAGCGTCATTCTCGGAGTGGCAGCAACGGGCATTATTGCCATGGCGCTGGCCACCAACTACAGCTGGCTGGCGACCATCTTCCCCGGCGCGGGAGGGGCATACACCTTCATTTCGCGCTCATTCAACAACCGGTTGCTCGGATTCGTCGTCACGTGGACCAAATGGCTCGGCTACATCGCCGCCGACGCCGTCCTGGCCATCGGATTCGGCGCCTACCTGGAAGTATTCGTTCCCGCTCTTGACCCAGTCTGGTCCGGCTTCGGCATACTAACGGTCCTCTTCCTGATCAACTTGTTCGGGACAAAGGGGTACAGCCGGGCGCAAACAGCAATGTTATGGGTGCTTATTGCCTCGCTCATCGTCCTCATCATCCCGGGGCTGTTCAACATCGACACCGCCAGCTACACGCCCTTCTTCACCGGCGAATTCAGCGGGTTCATGGCCGCCACCGTGCCGCTGTTCTACGCCTTCATCGGTATCGAAGTCGCCGCACAGTTCGGCGCCGAAGTGAAGAACCCCAGCCGCAACCTTCCCCTGGCCATCCTCGGCGGCACCGGGATCCTGATCGTCTTGTACATGATCACAGCGATAGTGATTTACGGCGTAGTGGACAGCTACACGGTCCTCGCCGAGTCGGCCAAGCCTCTCTCGACGGCGGCCGAAACCTTCCTCGGCACCTTCGGCACAGTGGTGGTGGCCCTTGGCGGGTTGCTGGCTACTGCCACGAGTACCCACGCCATAATGGCAGCCGCTATCAAGATCCCGTACTCATGGTCCTGGGACGGAATCTTCCCCAAGTGGTTCTCCGCGGTCAACCGGAGGTTCAGGACGCCTCACTGGTCACTGCTGACGCTGTACGTGGCAGCATCGATGCTGCTCTTCTGGTCAGCCGGTCTCGACCAGGCCATTGCCATCGCGACCTTCAGCTACCTGATCGCCTACCTGACGGTGTCCATCGCGACCGGCTACCTTTATGCCAAAGGCGGGGTACTGGCCTCGCGTGCCGCTTATAACCCTGGACGGTGGTTTTATATTGCCGTCGTCGTCGCCGCACTTGGATCGTTGATCCTCATTACACAGGCGGCCAACTGGCCGGCGCTGTTCGCGGGCAACTTTGGCGACTTGTCCACCCTTGCGATCTTCTTCCCCTGGCTGGCTATCGGCCTCATCGTGTTCACCATCTACTGGTACCTGGACAAGAAACGCGGCACCGACGTCGCCGCCGTCCTCGATACCATTCCCGGCGTTCGCGTGGACCCGGCACCACCGGCCGATCCGGAAGCACCGGCTGATCCGCCGGAGCAAGCCGGCCGTACCTGAACCGGGCCGACGCCGTCAGGCCGGCTATGAGGAGGCGAAGGTCAGGGCATCGTTCAGCTTGCCAACGGCCTCGTCGGCAGGCACTTCAGACTTGGCCAGCTCACCCTGCTCGTTCCGCGGCTCCGCAGCAAGGTGCCACCGCCCATCGGAGTCGGCCAGCATACTGGCGGTCACTGAATCCTGCTCGGCCCCGTGGCGGGTGATGTTTACGGCCACCGGCTTTTCGGTGCCTTCATCGGTCAATGCGTTGCGCGCGATGCCCATCCCGACATCGAGCAATTCCGTCCTTGGGTCAAGCGGCAGCAGTTCGTGAACCCCAAGCCGGTTCATGCTGGCCAGGACATTGCCGACGGCCGAGGCGGCGGCGAAGTAGACGTGGCTGTGCTCGTTGGTGACAATGCCAATCTCCAGCCATTCACCCGCCGTCGTCAGCACGGACGCTACTGAGCGGGCCACGCCCTGGGCGCTGACGTTGTCTTCTTCGACAGTTGCGTGGCCGCGGACCAGCAGGGTGGTGATTCCCGCCCGCATGTAGTCGGACTCGTCGTCGACCTCCGGCAGGTGCAGCACCGTGCGGCTGCGTCGTGCAGGTTCAGTGTCGTTCAGGGTCAGCAGCGCCAGAATTTCGTGCTCGGTCAGCAGCAGCGGTTCCGGGTCGTTTTCAGGCATCGTCAGTCCTCGGCATCGTCCGGTCAGGGCGGTCGGCGTTCCCGCCATCCTAATTCACCCGAAACCCCCTGGACTGGGATCCTGCCACCCTGTGGTCAGGCCACGGTCTCTGCTCCGGCAGTCAATCAGCTGGCCCTGCCACCCTGTGGTCAGGCCACCGCGTCCATAAAGGGCGTGGCCGACAAGACAACGACGTCGATCGCGCGTCCACTGGGTGCGGTGTATGTGGCCCGCTCCCCGGGCTTCTTGCCATAAATAGCGGCCCCGAGCGGGCTCTTTTCGCTGAAGACGTCGATGTCGCCGTGGTCGGAGATTTCCCGGCTGCCCATTAGGAAACGCACGGTGTCGCCGGCGATTTCCACCTCAACCAGCATTCCCGGCTCCACCACGCCGTCGTCGTCGGGCGAGTGGACGCGGGAGTTCTTCAGCAGGGAGGTGAGCTGGCGGATCCGGCCTTCAAGCGCCTCCGGCCCCAAAGCGAGGGCTTCGTCGCTTCGCTTATCGAGCAGCACGTCCAGCTCCGCCTTCAAGCGGTCATAAGACTGCTGAGTGAGCCAGGAAATGGGTGCGTTTTTCGAAAGCATTTTCCTCATCCTTCATGTGAGTAAATACCAAGGGGAGCTGTCCCCTTGGCCAAAAGGCAAAAGAGACAAGTACTGTCGGTAAATATTAACCTTAGCCCAAGGAGTTTTTTTAGCAACTTTTTGGGGAAACCGCCCGAAAGTTCCAGCGATTCCGCCGGTGGCCCGTGCTCACGGGGCGGCGAGCCAGCGGGGCCCCGTGCTCACGGGGCGGAATCTGCCACTGGATTTTATTGTTTTTTAGCGTATGGTTCTGAGTATCCACCCTGAAAGGCAGTGATCGAGTTGTCTGGAAAATCTCCACGTGGTTCCAACTCTAAAAAGACCGGAAAGTCCATTCTGGAAAAAAGAGCCGACAAAAAGGCGAAGTCTGCGTCAAGTGATCCGGAGTTCACGAAACCCCGCAAGGCGCGCAAGTCCTGATCGACCCGAAAGAAACTTAAAAAAACACCCAGCTGTAAAGACGGCGGCGCCCAAAGCGCCGCCGTCTTTCAAGGTCTTTCACCGCCGCTGGCCTACACGGCAGCCACTTCCCTTTCCGGAACGCTTCCACCCGTGAGCCCATCCACCTGTTCATCAGTGAGATAGGTCAGCGCAACAAGGATGTCCGTCAACCGGTCCCGCTGCGCGGCGGTGAACCGGGTGGGATCCAGGATGTCGCTGACCCACAACCCGTCCATCGCCAGACGCACCAGAATTCGCATCGCCCGCGAGGACTTCCTGGACGGACGGACGGCACCATCCAGCCAGCGGTTCAAATACAGCAGGGATTCGGCCAGGTTTGGCCTGTTTACTGCGGCAGTCAGCAGCGCAGCCTGATCCTTATCGCTGTTCGCACGAACATCCGAGAATGCCTTTATATATGCACGTTCGTCCGCACCATGCTCAACGGGATCGTCATCGGCCAACGTACCCAACTCGTGGACCAGCTCAACGATAATTGACTCGACATCGCGCTCAATCTCATCGATCGGCGCACCGGGCCTGAACATCGCTCCTCCGTACCCTCATGCAGCCAGTAAGGCAACCACCAAGTCTATCCGAGTTCGCCGGGGAAGTCCCTTCGGCGATTACTCCAACCCGGAAGGGAACGCGACGCGGAACTCGAGGTTGCGGGCCACCGGCGACAGCGCGAAGTCCGGCCACACGTCCGGCCCGCAGGCGCGGCTGCCGACTCCGTGCTGGGCGGCGTCCAGGTATAAATAGGTGTGCGCGCTGGCAGGGAGTTCATGCTGGTGTCCGGCCGTGGCCATGTCCTCGGCGGTGTTGCGGGCGAGGGTGAAGCCGGGGAGCCTGCCGGAGGTGTCGCGCTGCGCGATGAGATCCATCCGTGGCTTGCCTTCGTCCAGCAGCCGGAGCCATCGCATGTCACTGCGGTGTCCGCTTTCCTGCGGCCGTGCGTAGCCGAAGGTGAGTTCCTCGATGCCGGCCTGGAACCGGCCGGTGCCGGCCGCGTTCCTGCTGTCCGGGTAAGACTCATGCGGGCCGGTGCCGAACCAATCGGCTCCCGATATCGTCGAGGGCAGGTCGAATCGGACACCGAGCCGCGGCCACAGGATGTCCCACCCGGTCGTTGGCATCATCTCGATCCGCAGCAGCAACTCCGGCTCATCCGAACCGGGGCTGTCCACCAGCGTCCAGGTGGTTTGCGTCCACACAGCCCGGGCCTCGCTGGCAGCACCGGACCGGATCCGGGTGCGCAGCTGCGTGGGGCTTGCCTCGACGCTGTCCACGCGGTGCTCCAGGCGATCCAGCCCGGCGGCGCGCCACTGTTCTTCCAGCGACGGTTCCGGGTGCCCGTGTCCGAGGTCAGCCCTCGGATCGATGCGGTGGTAGCTGCCAAAGGCGGATCGGCGGTCATTATCAATGGGTGCGCGCCACAGCTGCAGGCGGGGGCCCTTCACAGGCACGCCACCCAGCTCGGTGAGCCTGCCGCCGTCGAACGTTGCCGGTCCCAGCTGCAGAGTCCCGTTGGAGGGTTCCAGCCGACCCGATGCCGGTCCGGGAACCATAGCGCCGGCAGCGCTGCGGTCGACGCCGGGGTTGCGGCCGCCGGCGGTCTGCTCGACGACGGCGGGCCGCGCCGGCGTGACAAGCCGCATCCGCACAGCAGGATGGGTGACGTCGCGTTGCGCCGATGCCACCACGTGCCCTTTCGGCGCCCAGGCCGTATCTTCGCGCAGCTCCGCCGTGAGGGTGAGCCAGCTTTCGGCGTTATCGGCCGGCTGGAACGCGGGAAGTTCCACCCGGGAGCTCTCCCCTGCCGCCGGCTTGCCCGAAGCGACGTCAAGTTCACCGCCGTCGGCTGCATCACCGTCGTACTCCAGCGTCCAGCGGAACACCAGATGGGAGGTGTCGGCACTGTGCTGTTCGTTGGTGATCAGCACCGAGGCGTCGCCGAATTCGAAGCGGACCGGCTGCACGACGGCCTTGAACTCGTGCAAACCGGGTGACGGCGTGTCATCGCTGAGCACCAGCCCGTCCATCACGAAGTTCCCGTCGTGCAGCACCTCGCCGAAGTCTCCGCCGTAGCCGAAGTACTCGGTCCCCTCACGCGTGGTGGTGCGAATGCCGTGGTCGCGCCATTCCCAGACGAACCCGCCGTGCAGCCGCGGATACCGGTGGACCAGGTCCTCGTACTGGTCCAGGCCGCCGGGACCGTTGCCCATGGCGTGGGCGTATTCGCAGAGGATGAAGGGCTTGCTGCGCTGCCGTGCCGACTCGGCCGCATTGCAGGCCAGCAGCAGTTCGGAGGAGTCATCCCGGCCGATCGATTCCGTTTCCGGCACGGAGGAGTACATCCGCGAGTAGACGTCGGTGTACGCTCCGGTGTAGTCGCCTTCGTAATGCACCGGCCGTTCCGGGTCACGCTGGTGCGCCCAGCCGGAGGCCGCGGCCAGGTTCATCCCGGTGCCGGATTCGTTGCCCAGCGACCACATGATGATGCTGGGGTGGTTCTTGTCCCGCTCGATAGTGCGTTCGATCCGGTCGATATACGCCTCGCGCCAGGCGGGGTCGTCGCTGGGGTTGTCGATCCACCCGTTCGCCTCGAAGCCGTGGGTTTCCAGGTCGCATTCGTCGATCACCCAGAACCCGATTTCGTCGGCCAGGTCGAGCAGCTTCGGGTGGGGCGGATAGTGGCTGGTGCGGATGGCGTTGACGTTGAACTGCTTCATCCGGCACAGGTCCGCCCGGGCATGCTGCTCGTCGAACACCCGCCCCCGGTCCGGGTGCGCCTCGTGCCGGTTCACGCCGTGGAACACCACCCGCCGGCCATTGACCAGGAACCGGTCGCCGATGATCTCGACAGTGCGGAAACCCACCCGCAGTTTCACCGTTTCGGCGGACGAAGCCACCTCCGCCTCGTACAGCCGCGGGGTATCGGCAGTCCACGGTTCCACGTGCCCAATGCTGACGGGCTCGACGTCGCCGGGCCGCTGCCACGTCTGTTCGATCCCAAGTTCCGGCACCCGCAGGGTCACCGGGTACGCGTGCTCACCGGCGGTGATTTCGGGCGACAGCAGCCCCTGCCCGTCCCGGTAGCCGGTGCTCAGCCAGACGTCGTCGAGCCCGCCGTGCGGCCGGGCCTCGAGGGTGACGTCGCGGAAGATCCCGGGCAGCCACCACTGGTCCTGGTCTTCGAGGTAGCTCGCGTCCGACCATTGGTGCACGCGGACCACGATGAGATTCTCCCCGGGTGCGACGTCGTCGGTGACGTCGAATTCCTGCACCAGCCGGCTGCCTTTTCCGACCCCGACTTCCCGGCCGTTGAGCCAGACCCGGTAGGTCGACTCCACCCCGTCGAAACGCAGCACCACCCGTTCTGCGGTGGCCCAGTCGCCGGGAACGTCAAAGCGACGCCGGTAGTCGCCGGTCGGGTTCTCGTCCGGCACATGGGGCGGATCCACCGGGAAGGGGTAGCGGACGTTGGTGTAGATGGGCTGCCCCCACTGGCCGTCGCCCTGCAGTACCCAGTGTCCGGGCACCTGGATGTGCTCCCACCCGGAGTCGTCAAAGGCGACGGCGCCGACGTCGTCGGGCCCCTCAGTGTCCGCGTCTCCTGCCACGCCGCTTCCCCCGCGGTCCAGCGTCCCGTAGCTCAGCCCGGGCGCATGATCCAGCAGCCGGAACCGCCACTGGCCATTCAACGACAGCCGCGGCGCGTCCGAGTCCAGCTGGGACCTGGCCGGAAGCCGTTGGCCGCTGCCCGGCCCGCGGTCGGTGAGGTAGTTCTGAATTGCCGGACTCATTTGACCGCTCCTTCTGTGAGTCCCCCGCGCCAGAACCGCTGCAGCACGATCATTGCGATTCCCAGGGGAATGACCGACAGCAGCACGCCGCCGGTGGTGAGTTCGTAGAATTCGGGCAGCCGCTCCACTTGGCTGCTCCAATTGTTCAGGCCGAGGGTAATGGGATACAGGCTTGAATCGGCCAGCATCACCAACGGCAGGAAGTAGTTGTTCCAGATACTGACCAGCTGGAACAGGAAGACGGTGACCAGGGCCGGGGTGAGGATCTTCAGCCCGAGGGTATGGAAGATCCGCAGTTCGCTGGCCCCGTCCAGGCGCGCCGCTTCCATCAACGAGGTGTCCATCGAGGCACTGGCGTAGATCCGGCAGAGGAACAGTCCGAACGGCGAGACCAGCGAAGGCAACAGCACACTCCAGTAGGTGTTCGCCAGCCCCAGCTGGCTGAACAGCAGGAACAGCGGTAGCGCGATGGCGGTACCGGGAACCAGCACGCCGCCAAGGACGGTGCCAAAGATCGCGTTCCGGCCACGGAACTCGTACTTGGCCAGCGCATACCCGCCCGCGGCGGCGAAGTAGGTGGCACCCACTGCGCCCACCCCTGCGTAGAGCACCGAGTTGGCGAACCAGCGGACGAAGACGCCGCCGTCGTACGTCAACACCTGCACCACGTTGGTCCAGAGATTAAAGGAGCTGCCGAACCAGAACCCGTTGGAGGCGAAGAGGTCTTCGGTGGTCTTGGTCGCCGCCAACACCACCCAGTAAACCGGCACCAGGAAGTACAGGGCGACGACGACAAGTATCCCGGTGGTGATGATGGTCGACGCCTTGGAGCGGCCCGCCGAGCGATCCCTGCTGTTGGGCGCCGCGCGCCTGGTCCTGGCCGGTTGGTGGTCGAGGCGAGTCTGCGTGGCGGTCATACGGACTTCCTATTGGTCAGGCGCAGGAACGCGAACGAGAGGATGAATGCGGCAAGCGCGATCAGCACCGCTTGAGCGGCGGCAGCGTTGTACGCGTTGTACGCAAAGGCCGTCGTGTAGGCGCTGAGGTTCGGGGTGTACTGGCTGTCGATGGCGGTCGACGACGTCGACAGCACCTGGGGCTCGGCGAAAAGCTGCATGGTGCCGATAATCGAGAACACGGTGGTCAGTACCAGCGCCGGGCGGATCAGCGGCAGCTGGATCTTCCACGCCACCTGCCAGCCGCTGGCGCCGTCCACCCTGGCGGCTTCGTACAGCTCCCCCGGGATGGACTTGAGCTGGGCGATGATGATCATCATGTTGTAGCCGGTATAGGTCCAGGTCACGATATTGGCGATGGACCACAGCACTGTGGACGGGCCGAGGAAGTTCAGTTCGATACCGACGACGGCGGCCGCATCGATGATCGGGCTCAGCCCCGGCACGTAGAGGAAGGACCACAGGATGGTGGCGATGACCCCCGGAATGCCGTACGGGAGGAAATAGGCCGCCCGGAAGAAGCCGGGCCACCGGGCAGAGGCCGATTCCAGCAGGATGGCCAGCACCGTGGCCAGCAGCATCATGACGGGCACCTGGACCAGCCCGAACAGCACCATCCGGCCGATCGAGGCGATGAATCCGCCGTCGGCCAGCGCCTGGGCGTAGTTTTCGAACCACGCGAATTCGGACACTATGCCTTCCTCGCCGAACAACCCCTCGCGACGGACTTTGGTGAAGCTGCTGCCCACGGCCGCGAGGATCGGCAGGATGAAGGTGAGCAGGAACAATGCCAGGAACGGTGCCATCAACACCCACGGGGTGTACTTCAAGTGCTTAGTCATGAATGGTCCGCCTTTCGAATGCTCAGACCTTTCTGCCGGAACGCGGTCATGATTTCGCCTTCTGCCCGGGCCACGGCGTCCACCAGGGTGCCGCCGGAGGCCTGCTTGCGAAATTGGTCGGACAGGATGTTGAACGTCTGCTGGGTGAGCGGTCCCCACGTCCAGTCGGGGTTCTGCTGCTTCACCGCCGGGGCGAAGACTTCTTCGTTGTAGCTTTGGCCGCTGAAGAATTCGGAAGGGCCTTTCCGGGATTCGCCGATGATGTCCGGGCACGGGGACCAGCCGATGCCGCAATGCTCGATCAGCGTGTTGATGCCTTCTTGGGACGTCGTCATCCAGGTGGCGAACTGGAGCGCCTCGTGGGGATGCTGGCTGTTGGCCAGCACTGCCGCCGTCGAACCGCCCATATAAGTGGAGCCGTATCCCGCATTGCCCCATCGGGGCATATCGGCCACCCGCCACTTCCCCTTGGCGCCACTGACGCCCTTGATCAAGGCGTCGGCCCAGCTCGCGCTGGTGATTGATGCGAGCTTGCCATTGGCCGCCGCAGAGAACCATGCCGGCGAGAACGGTTCATACGCCGTCGTCACCAGGTCCTTCTTGATCGCATTGTCGAAGAAGCGCGCGACCCGCATGGTGGCGTCGCCGGTCATATCGATGGACCAGCCGTCGTCGTGCGTCTTCAGCCACGTCGCGCCGGACTGGGTGGCGTAGGCGGTGAAGATACTCGGGTCGGAGAGCGGGAAGCAGTCGAGGTACGCCTTGGCGCGCCGCAGCTCGCCGGCCAGCGCCGCCCAGTCGTCCCACGTTTCGGGCGGTTCCGCTCCCACCTGCTCCAGCAGCTCGTCCTGGTAGAAGAAGCCGACCGGCCCGGAATCCTGCGGGATCCCGAACACGCCGCCGTTGTAGCTGACCTGGTTCCACAGCGTCGGGTCATAACGGCCGGCGTGGTCATCCGCCCCGTAGCGGGACAGGTCCACCAGGCCGTTGACGAGGATGAACGCCGGCAGTTTCCGCATTTCGATCTGGGCCAGGTCCGGTCCGCTGTGGGCGGCGAGCGCGGAGAAGAGCTTTTGGTAGCCGCCGTCGTTGCTTGCCGGGATCCATACCGTTTCCACCTGCACATTGGGATTCTTCGCGTTCCAAATGTCGGCGACCTTTTGCAGGTTCTTCAGCCAGGACCAATAGGTCAACGTGACCTTCCCGCCCGCCGGCGGGATGGTTGGAGCGGCATTGACGGCGGTGCTTCCGGGCGACGCGCACCCCGCAATCGAAGCCATGACGGCGGCGCCCAAGCCATATCCGAGCAGTTGCCGCCGGCTCACCGGTGCTGTCATAAAGTCCCACCTCTCAGTGCCGGCGAAATCGTGATCTGCAGCACACTAACACAAATCTCGAGCACTCACTCTAATTTCAGATTCGATTACGGTATCCTGCTGAACACGAGCAATTCGGCGCCGATGAAGCCGAACCAGCGCAAGGGGGTGCCAGTGGCCACACAACGTGCCGAACGCGGCGGAGCACGGGGGCCGTACGCGAAGTCATCGGCAAAACGCCGCGCCATTGTCGACGCCGCCCACGAGGTCTTCTCCCAGCGCGGCTACCGCGCCGCCTCGTTGAAGAACATCACCGATCACGCCGGGATCAGTGAAACCAGCCTCTTCCACTATTTCGGCACCAAGCAGGACCTGCTGGTCGCCGTGCTGGACCACCGCGACCACCTCGGCATCCGGGCACGGCCGGACGCCGATGGTTGTGTCGATCTCTACACCGAACTTCGGCAGCAGGCCGAGTGGAATGAAGACGTTCCCGGCGTAATCCAGCTGTACTCAGTGCTGGTCAGCGAAGCGACGACCGAGGATCATCCCGGTCGGCAATACTTCGCCGACCGCTTTACCGAACTGCGCCAGCGGTACGCCCGGGAATTCGCCCTGCTGCAGGAGCAGGGCCGGCTGCGGCCGGGAAGCGATCCGGACATGCTGGCCGCGTCGCTTGTGGCATTGTGGGACGGGATCCAGGTGCAGTGGCTGCACGACCCGGCCAGCGTCGACGTCCCGGCCACCCTGAAGTCCTTCCTCGACCTGGCCATCCTGCCCGATCCCCCTGCCTGACCTGTCGTGAACACATGAAAGGAACCTCCTCATGACCACCATCCCCACCGTTTCGCTATCATCCGGAGGCACCATGCCGGCCCTCGGCCTGGGAACCTCGGGGCTGCAGGGCCCTGAAGGCGCCGCAATCGTCTCCCAGGCGCTGGCCGACGGGTACCGACTGATCGACACCGCGGCCCAGTACAACAACGAGACAGCAGTCGGCGCCGGACTGCGCGACTCAGGCGTGGCCCGCGACGAGGTTGTCATCACCTCCAAGGTCGCCGGCGGCTCCCAGGGACGCGAGGCCACGCGCACCGGCGTCAACGAATCGCTGCGCCGCCTCGGCGTCGACTACGTGGACCTGATGCTGATCCACTGGCCCAACCCGTCGCGCGGACTGGCGACCGAGACGTGGAAGACGCTGCTCGACATCCAGTCGGAAGGGCTGGTGCGCACCGTCGGCGTCTCCAATTTCCGGCCCGAACAACTCGCCGGATTGCACCAGGCGACGGGAGTCTGGCCGGCAGTGAACCAGATCCAGCTCTCCCCCGCACTGGCGCGCCGGGATGCCGTCGCGTTCAATGCGGAGCACGGCATCGTCACCGAGGCCTGGGGGCCGCTGGGCACGCGCGAGGGCCTGCTGGACCAGTTTGTGCTGCGCAAGATCGCCGCGAAACACTGCACGACGCCGGCCACCGTCGCCCTGCACTGGGGCATCCTGCAGGGGTACGTGGTGATCCCCAAGTCCAAAAATGCCGACCGACTGCGGCAGAACCTGTCCGTAACCGACATCGAGCTGGATTCCGAAGACCTGTCGGCGATTGCGACTCTGGATCTCGGCGAGGACGCCGCCTGGGATGCCCGCACCCACGAGGAGTGGTGACCCGGCACTTTCCTTCCATCCACGTGCAAGCCGGTGCTACACTTGCTACAGCATCTTTCGTCAGGAAGGTGCTGTAGCAAGGAGGCGTCAGGAGTGTCGACCATCCCGCACCGTGAATTACGCAACGAGAGCAGCAGAATCCTCCAACGCGTCAAAAACGGGGAAACAATCGAGGTGACAAACAACGGCGAAATCGCAGCCACCCTGGTTCCTCCGAATGCCTCGCCTTTTGAAATGCGCGTGCGGGCCGGACGGGTTCGGGTGGCCGCGCCTGCCGGCACCGTTGACTTGGTCCATTTGGAACGGGCCCGCTCGGATGAAAGCACGGCCGAAATCCTGGCCGACCTCCGCGGCGACCGATGATTATCTACGTGGACACCTCAGCCGCGCTGAAGCTTGCAATCCAGGAATCCCAATCTGATGCGCTCGCTCGATATCTCACCGACCTGCAGCACAATGGCGATACCCTGGCAGCCTCGATGCTGTTATACACGGAATTGCACTGCGCCGCGAAACGACGACCAACTCCACCTCCCGCCAAAACCATCAACAGCATCCTCAGCGCCATGAGCCTGGATGACGTTGAACGCAGCGATCTCACGTATGCGGCCGCCATGGCCGGGAAATTGCGCAGCGCCGACGCCATCCATCTGGCATGCGCACTGCGCCTGAACGCAAACCTGCTCGTTGCCTACGACATCGAACTCCTCACCGCCGCCGAAGACGCCGGGCTCAACGTGCATAGTCCCGCCTGACTTCGACGTCAGGTGTATTTCCGCACTGGCCGTGATCGAGCCAGTCATCGTGGAACTTGTTGTGGTGCCCGCAGTGACGTCCACGAGCGCGACCTCCGGCGCCTGCTGCTAAGGTTCCGCTTTTCACCCTTCGATCCGGCTTCGGACCTTGACTCGGCCGCACTGATATACCGCACCTCCCGTCGCACCGGCATCACGTCTCGAGGCATGCTGGACTGCATGATTGCCGCAGTCGCCTGGCGCTCGGGAACGGTGCCCCTTGCCGGCGACGGCGATATGGCGCGGATTGCGAAGGTCTTCGACATTGAGCTTGACCGTGCCTCAGTGAGTGCGTAGCGGTGCCGGCCCGTCCCCCGCTGTATCCGAGTATCGCGGGTCGGCCATTTTGTCAGACCGCGATAATACGCTGACACCATGCCAAAAGTTATCTTCAACACTGCCACATCGCTGAATGGATTCATCGCCGACACGGACAACTCCCTGGGGTGGCTGTTCGCCGTGGAGGATCCGCCGGAAGAACAGATCGACCAGTTCATGAACAACGTGGGTGTGCTGGTCGAGGGCTCCACCACGTACGAATGGGTCCTGGAACAGGAACGGCTCATGGAACATCCGGAGAAGTGGCAGGAGTCGTTCGGAACCAAACCAACCTACGTCTTCACCAGCCGCCAACTGCCCACGCCCGACGGCGCCGACGTCCGCTTCGTCGACGGGGACCCGGCGGACTTTTTCGACGACATCGCACAGGCGGCCGGAGGCAAAAACATCTGGGTCGTCGGCGGAGGCGACCTGGTCGGACAGTTCTTCGACGTCGGCCTGCTGGACGAGGTGCAGACTTCAATAGCGCCGGTCACGCTCGACGGCGGTGCTCCCCTGCTGCCGCGGCTCATTGGTTCCGACGCCCTCAAGCTGCGCAGCGTGGAGAAGATGGGCCAGTTCGCTCACCTGATCTTCGACGTAAGGCGGCCCGGCGCGCCGGATTGACGGGGCATCGGCGACCAGATCAACAAACAGTTCGTGATCCAGGTCCGAAGATGTCCTCAATGCTGTCTAGGCTCTACAGCACAGCCACACTTCCAGTGGTTGACCCAGCTGAAGGAGATTCAAGTGAACTGGAAAATCGAAGTAGTGTCCATGCCGGTGACCGACGTCGACCGCGCCAAAGCCTTCTATGTGGACCAGACGGGCTTTAATGCCGACCACGATCAGCGGGTGGATGAGAATATCCGGTTCGTTCAGCTCACCCCGCCGGGATCCGCGTGTTCGATTGTGATGGGCGAAGGCGTCGTCGACATGGAACCGGGAACCCAGAGAGGGCTGATGGCGGTGATCCCCAAGGCGGAGGATGCCCGCCGGCACCTGCTGGACAACGGCGTCGAATGCAGCGAAATCGACGAACAGCCGTGGGGCCGCTTCGTCCACTTCGCCGATCCGGACGGCAACACGTGGACTTTGCAGGAGCTGCCGGATTACGCGAAGAAACTGACGCCGGAAGAGACAACGCCCTGACCCAGGGAACCAAGCGTCCCATAATGGAGGTATGTTCCTCGCCGAAGAAGCAACCCTGCCGACGCCGGGCTCCGGTCCGGAACATCTCGACGTCGTCATAGTGGGTGCGGGGCTGTCCGGCATCGGTGCCGCCTACCGGGTGCAGACCGAATGCCCGTCCAAGAGCTACGCCATTCTCGAGGCCCGCGACGCTGTCGGCGGCACTTGGGACCTCTTCCGCTACCCGGGGGTGCGTTCGGACTCGGATATGTTCACCCTCGGCTACCCGTTCCGCCCCTGGACGGAGCCGGACGCCATCGCCGGCGGAGGAAGCATTCTCGAGTACCTCCGCCGGACCGCCGAGGACACCGGCGCAATGGATCGGATCCGCTTCAACACCCGGCTGGTCAGCGCCGGCTGGACGTCCGCGGAGGCCCGCTGGAGCCTGGACCTTGAGGAGACCGACGACGGCGGCAGCACCCGGCGCCGCACCGTGACCTGTTCGTTCCTCTACTGCTGCACCGGCTACTACAGCTACGATCACGCCCACCAGCCGGATTTTCCCGGCATGGCGGACTTCGGCGGCGAGGTTGTGCATCCCCAATTCTGGCCGCAAGAGTTGGATTACCGGAACCGGCGGGTCGTCGTCATCGGCAGCGGGGCGACGGCGGTGACGCTGGTTCCCGCAATGGCCAACGACGCCGCGCACGTCACCATGCTGCAGCGCTCCCCCGGCTACGTCACCGCGCTGCCGCATCGGGACCGGTTTGCCGACGCCGTTCGGAGGCGCCTTCCGCCGGCAGCCGCGCACGCACTCGCCCGGGCGAAGAACGTGCTGGTCGGCCAGGCGTTCCACCAGTTCTGCCGCCGGTGTCCCGGACTCGCCGCCGGTTTCCTGCGCAACCGCGTCGCGTCCATCCTCGGCGAGGGCCATGCACGGGAGCACTTCACGCCCGACTACGATCCATGGGATCAACGGCTCTGCGTGGCACCCGGCGCTGATCTCTTCCACGCGCTGGAATCCGGCGACGCCTCGATCGTCACCGACCGGGTCGCCAGCTTCACCAGCACCGGGATCGACCTGGCCTCCGGCACCCGGCTCGATGCCGACGTCGTCGTCACAGCCACCGGCCTGACTATGCTGCCGCTCGGCGGGATTCAATTCAGCGTGGACGGAGAGCCTGTCGACCTCGGCAACACCTGGGCCTACCGCGGAGTCATGCTCACCGGGCTGCCGAACCTGGCCGTTTGCGTCGGCTACACCAACGCATCCTGGACGCTGCGCGCCGACCTCGCCTCCCGGTACGTGTGCCGGCTGCTCAAGTTCATGGACAGGCACGGCCACCGCTGTGCCGTTCCCACCGCCGAGCCGCGGATGGGGACCAGGCCGCTGCTGGACCTGACCTCCGGCTATGTGAAACGCGCCGCGGAATACTTCCCCAAGCAAGGCGACCGCCGCCCCTGGACCATGCCGCACAACTACCTGCTCGACGCGCCGCTGCTGGCGCTGGCCAACCTGCGGAGCAAAATGATGTTCGACGCCGGTCACGTCGTTCAGCCACCCCGGAGGCTGCGATCATGACCGCCGAAACACCAGGCACCGTCGGAGGCAGGGACAGGCTCGACGTCGACGGCGTCCGCGTCCGCTATCGCCTCGCCGGCGACCCTGCGGCCCGTCCGGTCGTGCTGCTGCATGGCATCGCGCGCAGCCTGGAAGACTGGGACCCGATGTTCGACCGCCTCACCGCCGAGCACCGCGTGCTGTCCCTCGACCTGCCCGGGTTCGGGCTCTCCGAACGCACCGGCGGCGCATACTCCCTGAGGTCCCTCGCCCGCTTCATCCTCAATGCCCTGGACACCATCGGCGAGGACCGCCCGGTCCACCTCATGGGCAATTCACTCGGCGGGGCCATCGCCATGAAAATCAGCACCATCGCCCCCGAACGGGTGCGCACGCTGGTGCTGGCCAACAGCGCCGGATTCGGCCACGAGATCCCGCTCGGACTGCGTGTCCTCGGCCTCGGCCCGCTCGGGCCGTGGCTGCTCAAATTCAAGACCCGCAAAGGCGCCTACCGGGCCGAACGAGGGCTCTTCCACGACCCGGAATTCGTCACTGCAGAACGCGTCAACCACGCCATGCGAGTGGGCCGCAACCCCGTGCACGACGACGTCCTGCTCTCGGTCGCCGGCCATCTCGGCAACTTCCACGGCGTCCATCCACACTGGCGCAAGCACCTGCTCAAAGACGTCGCCGCGCAGCGCAAACCCACCCTCCTCATCTGGGGAGGAACAGACCGCATCCTGCCAGCCAGCAACCTCGAAGCCGCCCGCCGCGCCTTCCCGCACGCCCAGTATCACCTGTTCGCCGAATGCGGCCACATGCCGCAGATCGAAAAAGAAGAAGAGTTCGACGCCCTCGTGCGGGAGTTCCTGGCCGG
This sequence comes from Arthrobacter castelli DSM 16402, assembly GCF_000430705.1. GTDB lineage: Bacteria > Actinomycetota > Actinomycetes > Actinomycetales > Micrococcaceae > Arthrobacter_C > Arthrobacter_C castelli. The sequence continues at coordinate 121,739 of NZ_AUMN01000005.1, read as the reverse complement.
GCACGACCACGGCGGGTGAGCGCTACCGCACGACGCGGAACCACAGGTTCGTGGCCAGTTCGGCCTCTGCCACGCTGATCCGCTCCAGCTTCACATGCGCTCCGCCGGGATGGTCGAACAGCCGGGTGCCGTCTCCGAGCATCACCGGCGCAATGCACACCAGGACCTCGTCGAGTTCACCCGCCTCGAGGCACTCGCGGGCCACCGTCGCACCGAGGACATTGACGTACTTGTCCCCCGCGGCCGCCTTCGCACGGGCGATGCCGTCGTCGAAATCCCCCACGAAGGTGACGCTCGGAACCGGTTTCTCAGGCGGATGGTGTGTCAGGACGAACTGCGGGCCGCTCCAACCACCGCCGAAAGCCTCGCCCTCGCTGCCGTCAACACCTTCATACGGGTCATTGCCTCCAAAGGTGCGATGACCAACCAAGAGCGAGCCGACGTCGTCGATCAACCCATCGATCGTCGGATTGGGCCCCAAATACTCAGTCAGCCACGACATGTCGTTATTGGGGCCCGCGATGAAACCATCCAACGACATCGTGACCGAATACAGCACTGTGCTCATTGGCTCAGCCTAGTAACCGGCCTCCACATCGACCAGACCTTCGAGCTCCTCACCGGCCGCCCAGCGCCGGACGTTCTCCCGGATCCTCGCCGAAATCAGCGGCCGGACCATGGCTTCAGTGTCGGCAGTATGCGGCGTGATCAGACACCGCGGCTCGTCCCATAACGGGTGTCCGTCCGGCAGCGGCTCGGGCTCCGTCACATCCAGCGCCGCACCGGCCAGCCGCTCGCCGCGCAGCGCGGCCAGCAACGCCTCCGTGTCCACGAGCTTGCCGCGGGCGATATTGACCAGCACGCTCGACGGCTTCAACAGGGCCAACTGCTCCGCGCCCATCAGACCCTCCGTACCTTCGGTCAGGGCAGCGGCAATCACGACGACGTCGGCATCCGGCAGGACTGTGTCCAGCTCAGCCGTGGTCACCGTCCGGTCGGCGGAGGCAACCGGTTCCTGCCGCCGTCGCACCACCGTGATATCCGTGTTGAAGGCACGAAACAGCCGGACAGCCTCAACACCAATCCCGCCAGCACCGACGATCACGACCTTGGAGCCGTAGAGCGGAGACCCAACCTCCGGACCCCAGGTTTTCGTGGCGGCCAGCTGTGGAAGACGCCGCAACGATGCCAGGGTCAGCGCCAGAATGTGCTCGGCCACCGGAGGCGCGTACGCACCCTTCGCGCTCGTCCACGTGCGGTCCCGATGGGCGGCGATAACGTCGGCATAGCGCTCGATGCCGGCCGAGGGCAGCTGGATCCAACCAATGCCGGGGCGGCCAGTCAACAGCCGGGACAGATCGTCCACGTCGACACGCCCGGCAATCACCAGCCCGCCCGTTTCGTCCGATACCGCTCCCGTGAGGCCACCGCCGTCGTGCACTGACTCGATAAAATAGTCCGGAGGGGCATCGCCGTCATCGCCAGGCCGGGGCAGCACGGCAATCTGCGGGGCATCCGCACGCTGTGGCGCCGCCGTCGTCGTACTCGTCATCATTCTCCAGTCGTCAAGTCAGCTCGCCCATCCGGCCCTCTCTCCAGTCAGCCAGTCAGTCGACCGTCAGCTCGCCCATCCGGCCCCAGCCATCGGCCTCAATCTGCTCGCTGATGATGTGGGGCGTTTCGACCAGCGCCTGAGGCATATCCTTCATCGCCTGCTGGAAATGGTCGCTGTTCACATGGGCCTCCGCGGCATCATCCTCGAATGCTTCGACCAGGACGAACTCGTTCGGATTCTCCACATTCCGCGACCAGTCGAACCACAAATTCCCCGGTTCCTGCCGCGTCGTCTCCGTGAAGCTGCAGGTCAGGTCGAGCCAACTGTCGCTCCAGTCCGGCTTCACGTTGAATTTCACCACGATAAAGATCATTCTGTTGCTACCTTTCACCCGACCGGCCGCGGGACGCAACGGCCACCTCCCACTGTAGCCCGGCGACGTGTATGTTACCTGCGGTATGCCATGAGGCGGCAATCGCGGTCCGGGGGCTTTCAGAAGGGTGGTTCTGCGGAGGCTGGTTCTCAGGAGGGTGGTTCTGCGGAGGCGAGTTCTCAGGAAGTGAATTGCTCGTGGCCGAGGACGCTGAGCAGCGCCAGCTTCTCGGCAGCTTCCGTGCGAGGGGCGGCAGTCAGGACCAACAGCGCCTGGGACTGATCCTCCGTCAGCAGCGCCTGGCAGTCGACTTCGATGGCGCCAACCTCAGGATGCATCAGCGTCTTGTGGTCCTCGAACCGGGCCGCCGCCTCATGCTGCTCCCACACTTCCGCGAACTCAGCACTTTCCTTGAGCAGCACACGGACAAGCCGGTCCGCCCGTGAGCCGGCACCACCCTGGCCATAGGCAACGCGAAGACTCGCAACGTGCGCCCGGCCCTGCCGTGGATGATCCGCAGTCGGATATACGCCACGGGACTGCGGGTCGGTGAACCAGCGGTAGATGCCCGACCGGGCCCACCCGGTGGAGCCGGAGGGATCGCCGAAGATGGCCGTTGCCAGGCGGTTCTGCACCAGCGTCTCCGCGAGGCTGGAGATCACCAGGGCGGGGGTATCGTCCAGCCTGTCCAGGACCCGTTGCAGTGCGGGTGCTACGTGAGTATCGAGAGGAGTGCGATCCGGCGCGTAGTGGCCGGCGAGCCGGTAGAGATGGTCGCGTTCATCGATCGTCAACCGCAAAGCCCTCGCCATCGCGGACAACATCTGTTCCGAAGGCTGCGGCCCCCGCGCCTGTTCCAGCCGGGTGTAGTAGTCCGCGGACATTCCGACCAGATCAGCCACCTCGTTGCGTCGCAAACCGGCAACCCGCCTGCGGGGGCCGGCGTGGAGGCCGACGTCGTCGGGGCGCAGTTTTTCGCGTCGGTGGCGGAGGAAATCGGCAAGTTGCTGGCGGTCCATGCCACCCATCATCCACCGAATCCACTCTCGAAGGGAGGGACTGCCGGTCCTACGACAAACGGTCCTCTCGTGCACTCGGCCGGGGCGGGGCAATGTGGATGGCGACCGATTGACCCGCTGGCCGGCTGAATCGCTGGTCCGCTGACCCGCTGACCCGCTGAATCACTGAATCACTGGAAGGAACGTGACATGGAACTGTCCGGAAACACCATCTTCATCCCCGGCGCCACCTCCGGCATCGGGCTGGCCCTCGCCCTCAGCCGGAAAGATGCAGGCAACACCGTCGTCGTCGGCGGCCGCCGCGCCGAGCTGCTCGAACAAATCAGCGCAGAGCACGGCCTCGACACCGTCGCCATCGACATCACCGACGGCGGCTCAGTGCTGAATGCCCGCGATTCGGTCCTCTCCGATCACCCGGATTTGAACGTACTGATCCCGATGGCCGGCATCATGGTCGCCGAGGATGTGACTACGGCCGGCTACCTTGAGACCGCCGAACGCACCGTTGACACCAATGTGCTCGGACCCCTGCGGCTGATCTCCGCCTTCGTTGAGCACCTGCAGAGCCGCCCGGCTTCCACCATCGTGACCGTCTCGTCCGGCTTGGCGCACACCCCGCTGCAGATGACGCCGACGTACAACGCCTCCAAGGCGTTCATTCATATGTTCAGTGAGACCATCCGGCTCCAGCTCGCCGGCACATCGGTCGAGGTTGTTGAGCTCTGCCCGCCGGGCCTGCGCACCGAGCTGATGCGCGGACAATCGCAGGTGGAGGCGTTCCTGCCCTTGGAAGACTTCATCGACGAGACCATGAAGCTCCTCGCCGACCAGCCCGACGCGTCCGAAATTCTGGTCGAGCGGGTCAAACCCCTGCGGTACTCGGAGGCGAATGGAACATACGGGCAGACGATTGCCGCCCTGAACTCCCACTGACGGACCGGGCGTGATTACCACTCGCCGCACGGGCGCCGGAGCTTTGCCAGAGTTCCGGCGCCTGCCGCGTAAGGCGGATGGGCATACTGCCGCGAATATTTAGCATCCGCTTAGGCACTGCTGTACTAATCTTTTCGGTATCATCTATTGTATTAGAATATCAGTTCGAGTAGAATTGATTCATGAAGGTCATGGAGCTCGACGGCGGACTCACCGGGGAAGTGCACCCGGCCACCGAGCGTGTCCTCATCGCCCGCGAACAGTTCGGGCCCAAAACCGCCACGGGCCGGATTTTCGGGTGGCCCGAGTCGGGTCGCGGTTCAGGGTGGAAAGTCTTCCCGCTGGGGGAACCGGCGTGGCGCAACCCGTTCGACGCCGCCTCACCCAGTGAGGAATACTTCGCCGAGGGCCTCTACTACCACTACCGGCGCTACATGCTCCATGGTGACGCCCTGCTCGCGTTGGGGGACCTTGCCTGGCTGGTGCCGTTCTACCGGGCCGAACACACCAAGAAAGCCCGGCTGGCCCGGAAGAAGAAGATGCCCGCGGCCCGCCCGCCGCAACGACGTCACGGATCCGACGGATCAGGTAGCCCGGCGACCGGCGGCGACACGGACGATGGCGCACCAACCCACGACGAGGAACCCCTCAGCGAAGCCGCGCTGGTCAGCGACCGGGCCGCGCACTGGGCCAGGGCGACCGGAGGAGATCTGGCGGCACTAATCGCCGACATCGACCCCGCCACCCTCGACGACGGCGAAACCGTCGAATATCTCAAGGCAACCGCCCGGATGGTGTCCTGGGCAGAGTCCAAGCGCGTCGGCGCCCTGCACCGGTTCACCGAACACCGCCCCAACCCCGGCGAACCCGGCAACCACCAGCCATGGAGCCGCTACGCGGCCACCGAAGTCGCCGCGGCACTGAGCATCTCCCACGGCAGTGCGGCCACCCAACTGGTCAAGGCCCACTGCCTCTGCTCCTACATGCCCCACACCTACGCCGCCCTGGGCGAAGGCACCATCGACATGGCCCGGGCGAACAAGATGATGCTCCACCTGCCACCGTTGCACGGCGACGAGCCCGCCCAATACGAGAGGCAACTGCTCGACATCGCCGCCGGCCTCAGCCCCGCCCAACTTGAGAAGCAGGCCATGCGCGTTGCCAACGAGATCCATCCGGTCAGCGCCGAAGAGCGCCACGAAAGCGCGGCTCAAGACCGCACCATCTCCTTCGCCCCCATGCCCGACGCCATGGTCGAGATGTACGCCTACCTACCGGCCGCCGAGGCAACAGCCATCGAAGCTCTACTGGAACAAACCGCCCGCTCCCTGCAAGGCCCGGCCGAGACCCGCACGCTGGCCCAGCTCAAGACCGATGTCTTCACCGACCTGGCCCTGGGCGGCCACACAGCAGACGCAGCAAACGCAGGCAAGGTCAACACCGAAGTGCTGATCACCATCCCCGCCCTGACGCTGATGGGCCACACCGACCAGCCCGGCGACCTTGAAGGCTACGGCCCCATCCCGGCAGACATCGCCCGCCAACTCGCCGGCGACTCCAACAGCTGGTACCGCGTCCTGACCGATCCCTGGAAAGGATCAGTCCTGGCCCACGGACGCAAACACAAAAAGCCGCCCAAAGACCTCAAACGTCTCCTCCGCGCCAGAGACGGCCGATGTCGGTTTCCAGGATGCAACCGACGACCGGCCGGATGCGACATCGACCACACCACAGCCCGCGAACACGGCGGACGCACCGACCATGACAACCTCTGTCACTTGTGCCCCCTCCACCACAAGGCGAAGCACGAAGGCGACTGGAGAGTCAAACAGCTCGACGGCGGCATCATGCGCTGGACCGCGCCCACCGGCCACGTCTACGACACAGCACCCGACTACACCTCCGCGCCCGTGCCCCAAGACGTCCTGGACAAAATCGAAGAACCACCACCCTTCTAAAAACCCCGGACACCTCACCAAGAAAGTTCTGCCATTCGGCGTGGCCGAATCCTGTGTTACGCAGATAACAGTTCGATGAGGAACAGGCAGGCCCCGAAACCCTGTTTCCGCGGCCGAGGCGCGTCTGCGTTTCGTGACGTCCATCAACTGAAGGAATCTATGAAGAACGCCCCGAATAACACTCTTGGCCAGCTCGGTTTGGCAGTGCTGCGCGTCGTCGTCGGCATTGTTGCTGCGATGCATGGCTGGCAGAAGATCGGCCAAAACACCATCGCGGGCACCACCAAGGGATTTGCCCAAATGGGGATTCCGGCGGCGGATATCATCGCGCCGATCGTGGCTTACTTGGAGCTCTTCGGCGGGATTGCACTGATCATCGGGCTGCTGACCAGGCCGGTGGCACTTTTACTGACGATCGTGATGGCGGGCGCGCTGTTCCTCGTTCACTTGCCGGCCGGCTTCTACGCGGCCAATGGCGGATACGAGTTGGTGCTGATGATTGGTGCTGCCGCGTTGGCCCTGGCGTTGACCGGTCCGGGCAGGATCTCGATCGATCGGGCATTCTTTGGCCGGCGTCGTTCCAAGGCATCTGCACTGGCTTAAGAAATCGTCGGTTGGTTGGCACCGGCTCACTATCCAAAGATTGGTTCGCCGACGTAGGGTGCGACGAGTTTTTTCTGATCTGGCGTGATCCGTACGAGCGAACCGGAGTCGGCCGAGACGAAGGCTATCGCCGTTTGGGCCTTCACGCAGTGGGTGCCGGTGACGGGGTCGACGATCTGGTAGTTGATGGTGAGGCTGGCGGCCTTCAGCGCACTGATCCAGACATGCACCTTGAGTGGCATGTTCCGGTATTCGACTGATGCCAGATACTTGATCCGGTGTTCCACGACCAATGCTTGAGTGCCAACGGGCAGGTCGGAAAAGAATGGGATTCGGGGCTCCTGTCCGGGTCGTCCTGTGCCGCCTGGCGGGCCGAATGCGGCGATGCGTCCTTCCTCGAGGAGCCGAACGATTTCAACGTTGTTGATATGCCCGTATGCGTCCATGTCGCCCCAGCGCGTGGCAACTTCGCAGTCCAGGTGCTGGCAGGCGTCGACGGGGTTGGCGGTATCAGTCATGCCTCTTTTCTTATCATCTTGAGCTGCCGGGGGCCTGCAGCGTGGCCGGTGGGAGCGCGGCTGGAGGCCTGCAGCGCGGCTGGTGGGCAAGCCGCGAGCGGGCAGCCCAGTCCAACTCATCTGTGTTGGGTGTCGCGGTCCTCGGTGCCGACGGGTGCCCAGCCGCGGCGGGTTGGAGAGCTGGAGGTGGCCGTCTTATCGCGGGAACGGTAGACGATGTAGGGGCGGAAGAAGTAGTGCAGGGGCGCGGTGAACGCATGCACCAGCCGGGTGAATGGCCAGATGACGAAAAGCACCATGCCGATGAGGGTGTGCAGGTGGAATGAGAAGGGGGCCGCTGCCATGGAGGCGATGTCGGGCTGGAAGATGAACAGCGACCGGAACCAGGGGGAGACCGTCTCGCGGTAGTTGTGTCCGTGACCGCCGAAGAAGACGCTGGCCAGGGTGGTCCACAGGCCGAAGATGATGGCGGCGGTGAGCACGACGTACATGAGTTTGTCGTTCCTGGTGGTTGCCATGAAAACGGGACCGGTTTTTCGCCGCCGGTAGATCAGGATGATGATGCCGGCGAGAGTTCCGATGCCTGCGATGGACCCGACGAAGAGGGCGTTGAAGTGGTAGAAGTCCTGGCTCATCCCGACGGCTTCGGTCCAGCTTTGGGGAATTACCAGTCCGAAGAAGTGCCCTGCGATGACGGCGAGGATGCCGAAGTGGAATACCGGGGAGCCGATGCGCAGCAGTTTGGATTCATACAGTTGCGAGGAGCGTGTGGTCCAGCCGAATTGGTCGTACCGGTACCTCCAGATGAGGCCGCCGACCAACACGACCAACATGGCGTAGGGTGCTACGCCCCAGAGCAGGATATCCATGGGTTACGAACCTTTCGAAGGGCTCAGTGGCAGCAGTCGCGGGTCGTATGGATCGAGGCCGACGGATTCTTCGGGCGGGCCGGCGTGGGCCATGTCCATGACGGCTTTGCGGTCGGTGGGTGATGGTCCGGGCAGCGTCGAGCAGATGGCTTGCACGACGCCGGTGTGCGGCAGTTTGGCGTCGGTGAGGGCCAGCCGAAGCAGTTCCACGCTGGGCCGGAATTTGAGCAGCAGGTCGCGGCCGGCTTCCAGGTCGACGGTGGCGGCGAATTCGAGCACCATGGGCAGGTAGTCGGGCAGCTCACCGTGGGTGTCGACGAGGACGTCGTATTGGCGGTAGACCTGCTTGAATTCGGCGAGCACTTCTCCCCGGCGGCGGGTGTCGCCGTCGGTCCAGTAGGACAGGTGCAGGGCGTGGCGGCGGCTGAGGTCGAATTCCTGCACGTAGCTGGACTGGACGTCGCCGAGGTCGGAGTCCTCCAGGTTTTGCAGTACGGGTTCGAAGAGCCGGGCTGTTGGTTCGTCGTTGGCGGAGCCGGCGCCTCGGGCTTTGTGGGAGCAGTCTTGTTCGGCGAGGGCATCGCGGATCAGCGGGATGCTGTTCCGCAGGTTCTCGTCGGGGTAGGACAGGCACCAGGCGGCTGCTTGGTAGACCACCTGGTCGCGGCTGTTGGCAGCTTCGACGGCGGCGGGTTGTGCTGCGCGTTTGAGCTTGGGCAATTTCATGGCGTCTCCACTGCGGTGCGCGTAGTTGCCGGCCGCCGGCTGGTCGGTTGTCCGTCCGACGGTCTCATTTGGTCTCTTGCGGGTTGCTTCATCGGTTGTCCGCCGGGTCGCCGCTGGCTCCGGAGGCGCTGGCACTGGGTCCGCCGGCGTCGGGACGGGTTCCGGTTTCGCCTCCGCCGTGGGCGGGCGAATCCGTTGCCGCCTGAGGTTCATCGCGGTGTTCTTCCGGGAACAGCCCGGCCGGTACGCCGTTGCCGTCCCAGTTGAGCAGGTTGACTCTGCCGCGCAAGTCCCGGCCGGCGGGTTCGTCGGAGGTCTGGCGTTGCTTGAGTGAGTTGAAAGTGTCGACGGCGACGGGTGTGGGTGATCCGCTGGCTTCGCCGAAGGGCGAGTCCTGCATCCCGGGGCCGCCTTCGAAGTCGAGGGAGCAGCCCATTTCCTCCAGGTCGTGGGCTTGCTCCACGTGGGCCTTGGGGATGACGTAGCGTTCGTCGTACTTGGCGATGGCCATCAGCCGGTACATTTCGTACATGGTTTCACCGTCCATGCCCACGGATTCGGGGATGGAATCATCCGGGTCCTGTCCCAGCGAGATGCCGCGCATGTAGGAGCGCATGGCGGCGAGGGTTTTGAGCACGTGTGCAACCTTGTCCTGGTCGCCGGCAGTGAAGAGCTCGGCGAGGTATTCGACGGGGATGCGCAGTTCGTCAATGGCGCCGAAGAGGTTGCCGTGGTCTTCGGCGTCGTGGCCCTGGTCCCGCAGCAGGTCGACGACGGGTGAGAGCGGCGGGACGTACCAGACCATGGGCATGGTGCGGTATTCGGGGTGCAGGGGCAGCGCGATTTTGTAGACCTTGGCCAGCGCGTAAACCGGCGAGCGCCGGGCGGCGTCGATCCAGTCGTCGGGAATCTCCTGGTCGCGGGCTGCGGCGATGACTTCGGGATCGTTGGGGTCGAGGATGACGTCCAGCTGCGACTCGTACAGGTCCTGCTCGTCCTGGACCGAGGCTGCTTCGGTGACCTTGTCGGCGTCGTACAAGAACAGGCCGAGATAGCGCAGCCGGCCGACGCAGGTTTCGGAGCAGATGGTGGGCATGCCGACTTCGACGCGCGGATAGCAGAAGGTGCATTTCTCGGCTTTGCCGGTTTTGTGATTGAAGTACATTTTCTTGTACGGGCAGCCGGTGATGCATTGGCGCCAGCCGCGGCACTGGTCCTGGTCGACCAGCACGATGCCGTCTTCGACCCGCTTGTAGATCGCCCCGGACGGGCAGGACGCGACGCAGGACGGGTTGAGGCAGTGTTCGCAGATCCTGGGCAGGTAGAACATGAAGGTCTGCTCGAACTCGAACTTGATCTTGTCCTCGGATTCCTTGCGGACTTTCTCCACCATGGGGTCGAGGTGCCCCATTTCGGTGGCGCCGCCGAGGTCGTCGTCCCAGTTCGCGGACCAGGTGATTTCGGTGTCTTCGCCGGTGATCAGCGACTTGGGCTTGGCCACCGGAAAGTCATCCCCCAGCGGCGCCTCGACGAGGGTGCGGTAGTCGTAGGTCCAGGGTTCGTAGTAGTCGGCCAGTTCCGGCTGGACGGGGCTGGCGAAGAGGCCGAGCATTTTCTTTGCCCGGCCGCCGGCCTTGAGCTTGAGGCGGCCGCGTTTGTTCAGTTCCCAGCCGCCCTTCCATTTCTCCTGGTCCTCGTAGCGGCGGGGATAGCCTTGCCCGGGCCGGGTTTCGACGTTGTTGAACCAGACGTATTCGGTGCCGGCGCGGTTGGTCCAGGCCTGCTTGCAGGTCACTGAACAGGTGTGGCATCCAATGCATTTGTCCAGATTCATCACCATGCCCATTTGGGCCATGACACGCATCAGTACTTAACCTCCTGGGAGCGGCGGCGGATCCTGGTGACCATGTCCCGCTGGTTTCCGGTGGGGCCGAAGTAGTTAAAGGCGTACGCCAGCTGGCCGTAGCCGCCGATCATGTGGGTGGGCTTGACCAGCAGCCGCGTGTTGGAGTTGTGGATACCGCCGCGGCGGCCGGTGGCTTCGGACTTGGGCACATTGATGGTGCGTTCCTGGGCGTGGTAGACGAAGACGACGCCGTCGGGCATGCGGTGGCTGACGATGGCCCGCAGCACCTGCACCCCGTTGGTGTTGACCGACTCGACCCAGTCGTTATCCGCGACCCCGATGGCGCCCGCGTCGCCGGGACTGATCCACACGGTCGGTCCGCCGCGGGAGAGCGAGAGCATCAGCAGGTTGTCCTGGTATTCCGAGTGGATCGACCACTTGGAGTGCGGGGTCAGGTAGCGGACGGTGATTTCCTTGGCGCCGTCGGGCCCCAGTTTGGGTTCGCCGAAGAGCGCGTTCATGTCCAGCGGCGGGCGGTAGATGGGCAGGGACTCGCCGACGTCGCGCATCCAGTCGTGATCGAGGAAGAAGTGCATCCGCCCGGTGAGCGTATGCCAGGGCTTGAGCCGTTCCACGTTCACGGTGAAGGGTGCGTACCGCCGTCCGCCAGTCTCCGAGCCTGACCATTCCGGGGAGGTGATCACTGGAACCGGCCCGGCCTGGGTCTGCTCGAAGGTGATGCGTTTTTCCTCGGAGCCTTCGGCCAGGTCGGCGAGCTTGACGCCGGTGCGCTCTTCCAGCTCCCGGAAGCCCTGAACGGCGAGTTCACCGTTGGTGGTTCCGGAGAAGCTGAGGACGGCTTCGGCCAGCTTGGAATCGGTGTCGATGGCGGGCCGGCCGTCGCCTGCGCCGCCGAGCATCACGCCGTTGGCATGGCTGAGGCGTTCGACTTCCCGGCCCAGCTTGTAGGTGACGTTCTTGACGGTGAATCCGAGTTGGTCCGCCAGCGGGCCGACGGTGGCCAGTTTGTCCGCGATGGCAGTGTAGTCGCGCTCGACGACGGAGAAGACCGGCATGTTCTGCCCGGGTACGGCGGGGATGTCCTCGCGGCGCCAGTCGCGGACGACGCCGCCGGGCTGGGCGGTCTGGCCTTTGGTGTCGTGCTGCAGCGGGACGCCGACCAGGTCCTTGCGCACGCCGAGGTGGGTGGCCGCCTGCCGGGAGACTTCCCGGGCCAGCAGGTGGAAGGTTTCGAAGTCGGATTTGGATTTCCAGGGCGGGTCGATGGCGGGGGTGAACGCATGCACGAACGGGTGCATGTCTGTGGAGGACAAGTCGTGCTTCTCGTACCAGGTCGCAGCGGGGAAGACGATGTCGGACAGCAGGGTGCTCGAGGTCATCCGGAAGTCCGCCGTGACCAGCAGGTCGAGTTTCCCCTCGGGGGCTTCCTCGTGCCATTTCACGTCGCTGGGCATCATCCCCTCGGTGTGGTCGGCGCCCATCACGTTGTGGTGAGTGCCGAGCAGGTTCCGCAGGAAATACTCGTTGCCCTTGGCCGATGAGCCGAAGAGATTGGAGCGCCACAGCATCAGGGTGCGGGGCCAGTTCTCCGGTGCGTCGACGTCTTCAATCGAGAAGTTGAGCTGCCGGTCCTTCAGCTGGGCGGCAATGTACGACGACGGGTCGGTCGCCTCCCCGCGCTCGACGGCGGCAGTTGCCTCGTCGGCGACGTCGAGCGGGTTCTTGTTGAATTGCGGGTAGAACGGCATCCAGCCCAGCCGAGTGGACTGGGCCATGGTGTCGGCGGTGTGCATGCCATCGAGGGCGCCGGAGGACAGCGGCGACTTCAGTGCGTCGGCGGAGTATCCGTCCTGCCGCCATTGGTCGGTGTGCATGTACCAATAGCCGGTGCCGATCATGGTCCGCGGCGGGCGGCTCCAGTCCATGGCGTTCGCCAGCGAGATCCATCCGGTGAGGGGGCGGCATTTCTCCTGTCCGACATAGTGCGCCCAGCCGCCGCCGTTGCGCCCCATGCATCCGGTGAGCATCAGCAGGGACAGCACCGCCCGGTAGGTGGCGTCGCCGTGGAACCACTGGCAGATGCCCGCGCCCATGATGATCATCGAGCGGCCCTCGGACTGTTCGGCGTTGGTGGCGAACTGCCGGGCTGTCCGGATGCAGGCTTCGGCCGGTACGCTGGTGATTTCCTCCTGCCAGGCCGGGGTGTAGAGGGTGTCGACGTCGTCGTACCCGTTGGCCCAGTCCCCCGGCAGTCCGGGTCGGCCGACGCCGTACTGGGCCAGCATAACGTCGAAGACGGTGGTCACCAGGTGGCCGCCGACGGCACGGACGGGGACGCCGCGGCGCTGCACGGATCCCTTGCCCACCGGGTCGTCGAATCCCGGCAGCAGAATCTCGGCCGTGTCGATGGAGTCTGTGCCGGAGTCGGAGCCGGCGGGGACAGTATCCATGATGGACAGTGCCGGATCCACGTCGCCGAGGTCGAGGTTCCATTTGCCGACGCCGCTGTCGTTGTATCGGTGGCCCATGGAGCCGTTGGGGACGACGGCGCGGCCGGTCTTCCGGTCGAAAAGCACCGTCTTGAAGGCGGCGTCTTCGCTGTCGTGCCCTGGTCCCGTGCCGTCGTTCTCTGTTTCCAAGTCCGCCGCGGTGAGGAATTTCGCCGGCACCAATGTGCCGTCGTCGCGCCGTTCCAACCGGATCAGGAAGGGCAGGTCAGTGTATTTGCGGACATAGTCGTGGAAGAAGGGAACGCGCCGGTCCACGAAGTATTCCTTGAGCATTACGTGACCCATGCCCATCGCCAGCGCGGCATCTGTCCCGGCCTGGGCCGGAAGCCATTCGTCGGCGAACTTCGTATTGTCCGCATAGTCCGGACTGACCGCGACCACCTTGGTCCCCTTATACCGGACCTCGGTCATCCAGTGGGCGTCCGGGGTGCGGGTGATTGGCACGTTCGACCCCCACATCATCAGGAAGGTGGAGTCCCACCAGTCGCCGGACTCGGGCACGTCCGTCTGGTCCCCGAATACCTGCGGGCTGGCCACGGGCAGGTCGGCGTACCAGTCGTAGAAGGATGTCATCACGCCGCCGAGCAGCTGGATGAAGCGGTTGCCCACCGCGTGGGAGACAATCGACATCGCCGGGATCGGCGAGAAACCAGCGATCCGGTCCGGGCCGTGCTTCTTGATGGTGTGTACATGGGCCGCGGCGGCGATCTCGACGGATTCCTGCCAGGAGATGCGCACCAGCCCGCCCTTGCCGCGTGCCTGCTGATACCGCCGTCGTCGTTGCGGATCGGAGACAATGTCTTCCCAGGCCAGCACGGGGTCTTTCAGCCGGGCCTTCGCCTCCCGGTACATTTCCATCAGCACTCCGCGGCCGTAGGGATAACGCACCCGGGTGGGGGAATAGGTGTACCAGGAGAAGGCGGCGCCGCGGGGGCAGCCGCGGGGTTCGTACTCCGGGCTGTTGGGCCCGACCGAGGGGTAGTCCGTTTGCTGGGATTCCCAGGTGATGATGCCGTCCTTGACGTACACCTTCCACGAGCAGGACCCGGTGCAGTTCCCTCCGTGCGTGGAGCGGACCACCTTGTCGTGGCTCCATCGGTCGCGGTAGAAGATGTCCCCGGACCGGCCGCCTTCGCGGAACACCGCACGGCCGTCGTCGGACTCGTCCCATCGGCTGAAGAACTTGCCGATCTTCAACATGGCATCTGAGGCTGGACCATCAAGCCCAGCGGAGCGTGGGGCCACCATAAGCCCAACATAGGCCAGGTCGATATTAAGGGCCAGAGATAAAGAGGGAATTCTGAATTAGTCAACAAAACTATGCGGTATTCGTCGCAACTATTGCTCGCTTTTCCCGCCCACATCCCAAGATGCCGGCAAGCCGCGAGGCTCACCCCGCGACATTTTTGGTTTGAGTGCCTACATTGGAAGGGTGAGCACCATAGATCTCCCCACCCCAGGCCCCCGGTACTTCCGCGACGTGTCGGATGTGCCCTCGCCCCTGGAGAGCCCTCAGGGAAATGTCAGAGACACGTTCAACCGTCCGCTGCGCGATCTGCGGATCTCGGTGACGGACCGCTGCAATTTTCGCTGCGTCTATTGCATGCCCAAGGAGATCTTCGGGAGGGACTACGTCTTTTTGCCCAAGGACGACCTGCTCAGTTTCGAAGAGATCACCCGGCTGGTGAAGATCGCCGCCGCCCACGGCGTGGAAAAGATCCGGCTGACCGGCGGGGAGCCGTTGCTGCGCAAGGACATCGAGCAGCTGATCGAGATGATCGCAGGTGTTAAGACCGCCGAGGGCAAGGACCTCGACATTGCATTGACGACCAATGGTTCGGTGCTGGCCCGGAAGGCGCAGTCGCTCAAGGACGCCGGTCTGCAGCGGGTGACTGTCTCACTCGACTCGCTTGATGACGAGCGCTTCAAGGCGATGAACGACGTCGATTTCCCCGTCTCCCGGGTGCTCGACGCCATCGATGTGGCTGACGACGTCGGCCTCGGACCGATCAAGATCAACACCGTCGTCAAGCGTGGCGAGAACGACCAGGACATCGTGGACGTGGCACGGTACTTCAAGGATTCACCGTTCATTGTCCGCTTCATCGAATACATGGACGTCGGCACCACCAATGGCTGGAAAATGGAAGAGGTTGTGCCTTCGGCCGAGGTGATCAGCCGGATCGACGCGGAAATGCCGCTCGAGGAGGTCTCCCCCAACTACACGGGCGAGGTGTCGGCACGATGGCGGTACAAGGACGGCGGCGGTGAGATTGGAGTGATCTCTTCGGTCACCCAGGCCTTCTGCTCCACCTGCACGCGGGTGCGGATCTCGACCGAAGGCAAGCTCTTCACCTGCCTGTTCGCCAGCGACGGCCACGATCTGCGCGCCTTGATGCGCGGGGGGTGTTCAGATGCCGAGCTGGAGACCGTGATGGCGCATTTGTGGCGGGCGAGGACCGACAGGTACTCCGAACTGCGCAGCGCAAACACCGCCGACCTGCCGAAGCGGGACAAAATCGAAATGTCCTACATCGGCGGTTGATACTGCCGGTGGAGATCTGCCGCTATGTCAATGGCGGCGTTCTTCCCCGTACGTCTCATAGTGCTCCTTGACCCACCGCGAGATCCTCCAGGTGATTCCGGCGGCGGCCAGGAAGATCCCCGCCAGGCTCAAGATGACTGACGAGGCCGCTACGCCGGCGATTAAAACTATGGCTCCAAGCGCCATCAAAAAGGCGAAGGGAGCCGTCGCCGGGTCCCGGGCTTTCCCGGTTGAGAGGGCCCGTGACAGCCTCGGGTCCTCAGACTTGAGCTGCTCTTCCAGCATGGATAGTTCGTGACGCTCACGTTCAGATAACGCCATTATTCTCGACCTGCCGATCATTTCCGTACAACCAGCGGCAACAACAGTGCCCTCCAACTCCATTATCCCACCTGCGCCATGCCAATTGGACCGAAAGTCAGCAACATCACCTTCTGCTGCGCAGCCGCCGAAACGATCTGGGTATCCTCGATGACAAAGCACTCGCCAGAGAGGATGTGCACTCGAGATGACGTACATCATCGCCCAGCCATGCGTGGACGTTAAGGACAAGGCCTGCATCGAGGAATGCCCGGTCGACTGCATTTATGAGGGTGAGCGGACACTGTACATTCATCCGGATGAATGTATTGATTGCGGCGCGTGCGAGCCGGTTTGCCCTGTCGAAGCGATCTACTACGAAGATGACACACCCGCACAATGGGCCGAGTACTACAACGTGAATGTCGAGTTTTTTGACGAACTTGGTTCCCCCGGTGGCGCCGCAAAGCTGGGCAACACCCACACCGATCACCCGGTGGTCGCTGCTTTGCCGCCACAGCCACCGCTCATCTGAACCGCTGCCGGCCATTTCTGGATATGCCAGCTTGATACTGTTTACTCAAAACGCGACAGTTCCGACGAAAAGGGAAATCCCGTGAAGAAGATTTCACTAACAGCTCTTATGCGCCAGCAAATGGACGCAGCACTGCGGAACTCGAGCGGGCGCAGTGCCGACACGGTATTCGGCGGCCATGAGCAGGTGATGCGCCAGACCATGTTTGCCTTGCGGGCAGGTGCCACCATGAGCGAGCACGAGAATCCCGGTGAAGCGACGCTGCATGTGCTTCAGGGAAGGGTGACGCTGACAGCAGGCGGACATTCGTGGAACGGCTCGCCTGGCGACCTGCTGATAGTCCCGCAGGAGCGGCATGGGCTGGAGGCTGTCGAGGATTCAGTGGTATTGCTGACGGTGGCCAAGCTGCAGGAGCCTCCGCGTGCGGAGGACCAGCTGTCGTCCTGACCTGCAGGAAGGGCAGGCGCTTTATCCCGCGCGCAGATGGGCCAGAGTGAGACCGATCGGGATGCTGACCAGGACGACGACGAGCAGGATCCGGTAAGTCCATATCGCCCACACCGGTCCGGTGCCCCTCCCTCGCACGGTACGGATCATCAAGGCGAGCGCGACGACGAGCAGCAGCCCGCCGCCGTCGACAATAAGCGGCATGCCGACCATTGTTCCGCCGATCACCGCCGCGCTGCCGAGATTCCAGGCTGCGAGTTCGGTTGCGACGGTTCCGGTGGGTGGCCGGCCTGCAGCGAGTGCGCTTTGCGCGCTCCCGAAGGCATATTGCGCGACGCCGGCGACCAGGACTGAATAGGCGGCAGCCCAGGAGCCATGCTCAAGTCGCAGGGGACTGGTCACGGCTGCGACGAGGCCCCCGGAGACGATCCACGCAGCGCCGATGACTTTGAAGAGTCCCGGACTGCTGGTCCGGGCCGGACTCGGACTGCTGGTCATCGCGCGCCTCCGATCCGGCTGTGTTTCAGCTTCCACGCCTCCTGAGGGGCTGGGAACAATCGCCATGATGCTGAATCTATATCATTTCCACGATGGTTCCCGCGATGAATGCGGCCACCAGTGGCGCATCCCTGGCACGCCGGAGACTGATGGGAGACTGATGGGTGCACCATTTGAAATATTGGCGTTTCTGGCTAGGCTCGTCGGTGAGAGCAACTCTTTTCCACCCGCCCGGCGGGGCGGCCCCGGCGAGCCGAAGAAGGTGTCCTGTGGAAGCGACAGTCGCGACAAGAGCAGCGGAGATCATGACCTCTCGGGTGGTGACCGCATCGCCGGAGACGGCAGTGGCCGATATCGCCGATATGCTGAGGCGCCACCGGATCAGCGCGGTCCCGGTGGTCGACGATGACGCGCATGTGGTTGGCCTGATCAGCGAATACGATCTGCTGGCCAAGTCCGGCGCCACCGCGACCGATGTGATGACCACCGCCGTCGTCTCCGTCACTGCCGACACGCCAATCGCTGATATCCGCCAACTGCTGATTGAACGCCGGGTCCGCCGGCTGCCGGTGCTGCAGGGCGGTCGCTTGGCGGGCATCGTCAGCCGTGGCGATGTGGTGGCGCTGCTGGCCACCGAGTGGGTGTGCGGCGTGTGCGGTGAGCCGTTCCGGGGTGAGCAGCCGCCGGACAGCTGCCCGAAGTGCCATGCCGGCAGCGACCGTTTCCATTTCCAGGAACAACTGCCCGGCCCCTGAGTGTGCCGGCACGCTCAGGGGCCGGGCAAGAGCAGTATCAAAGAGAGGTTCGTTATGGCTGACACGACGGATACGACGGCGGACGGCGGCGCGGCTGCCGGAGCATCCTGGGACAATGAGCAGTCGGAGGTGCTGCTGGACTACTACCGGCAGATGGTGCTCATCCGGACCTTCGAGCAGACGGCTTCCGAGATGTATAAGCGGGCCAAGATCGGCGGCTACTGCCACCTGAACAGTGGCGAGGAAGCCACTGTCGTCGGCCTGATGGCGGCGCTGGAACGCCGTGATTATCTGTTCACCAACTACCGCGATCACGGTTATGCGCTCTGCCGGGGCATGGAACCGGGCGCCGTGATGGCTGAGCTGTTTGGCAAGAGCACAGGTGTGGCCAGGGGCCTGGGCGGTTCCATGCATATGTTCGACACCGAAGTCAGGATGCTCGGCGGATACGGTGTGGTGGGCGGTCAGCTGCCGGTGGCGACCGGGGCGGCCCTCGCCCTGACATACCGCGGCGAAGCAGGAACTGAGGCGGAGGCCTTGATGTGCCAGCTGGGCGATGGCACCACCAACATCGGTGCCTTCCACGAATCATTGAACCTCGCGGCCATCTGGGACCTGCCGATCGTGTATGTGATTGTGAACAACCGGCTGGGCATGGGGACTTCTGTCGAGGCAGCGTCCGGCGAACCCGAGCTGTACAAGCGCGGGGCCTCCTACCGGATGGAGGGTGACCGGGTCGACGGCAATGACGTGGTGGCCGTGCGTGAAGCGGCCGCCGCAGCCATGCACCGTGCCCGGACCGAACGGAAACCATTCCTGCTCGAAGCGATGAGCTACCGCTTGAAAGGACACTCGGTCGTTGACCCCGAGCGCTACCGTTCGTCCGAGAGCTCTGAAGAGGCCAAGGAGTCCGATCCGCTGCCGGCGATGCGGGACTGGCTGCTGGCCCAGGGGGTGCTGGACGAGGACAAGGCGGACCAGATCGAATCGGACGCCGACCAGCAGGTCGACGATGCGGTCTCGTTCGCCGACTCCAGCCCGGATCCGGATCCGGCGGATCTTTTCGACTACTCCTACGCCACTGATGTAGCCAACGCACCGCACACCTTGCCCGGCGAGCCGGTAGTGGAGATGCCATGACCACCAGTTCAGGAGAGACGATGCCAGTGATCACCTACCGGCAGGCGTTGAACGACACGCTGCGGGCGGAGCTGACCCGCGATGAGAACGTATTCCTCATCGGCGAAGAGATCGGCCAGTTCGAGGGTTCCTACAAGATCACCGCGGGCCTGCTCGACGAATTCGGTCCCACGCGGGTGCGCGACACCCCGATCGCCGAAGAGGGTTTCGTCGGCGCAGCCATCGGCGCGGCGATGATGGGACTGCGGCCCGTCGCCGAGATCATGACTATCAACTTCAGCCTGATCGCGATGGACCAGATCGTTAACCACGCGGCGAAGATCTATGGCATGTTCGGCGGGCAGACACCGGTTCCCATGGTGATCCGCACCCCCGGCGGCGGTGGACAGCAGCTGGGGGCCACGCACTCGCAGAACCTCGAAGTCTGGTACGCGCACGTGCCCGGCCTCAAGGTGGTCGCCCCGTCGACGCCAGCAGATGCCAAGGGGCTGCTGACGGCCGCGATCCGGGATGACGATCCGGTGATTTTCCTGGAGAACCTGTCGCTGTACAACACCAAGGGCGAGGTGCCCGACGGCGAACAGGTCACCGAGATCGGCAAGGCGGCGATCGCCAAGGAAGGTACCGACATCACGGTGATTGCCTATTCGCGGGCCAGCGTGATCGCCGTTGAGACGGCACGGAAACTGGAGGAAGAAGGCATTTCAGTGGAGGTGGTCGACCTGCGGAGCCTGCGCCCGCTGGACCGGCAGACTGTGTGCGAATCGGTGCGCAAGACCAGCCGCGCCGTCGTGCTTGAGGACGACTGGCTCAGTTACGGCGTCGGGGCCGAAATCTCTGCCACGGTGATGGAGGGCGCCTTCGACTATCTCGATGCCCCGGTCCGCCGGGTGGCGGCTGCGGAAGTCCCGCTGCCCTACGCCAAACCGATGGAGACGGCCGCACTGCCCGACGCCCAGGACCTGACCAAGGTCATCCGAGAGCAGCTCGAAGCCACCAGCTTCTTCCGATAGGAGTACACCATGCCTGATGTAGTGATGCCCCGCCTGTCCGACACCATGGCCGAGGGTGTGCTCAGCCGCTGGATAATGAACGAAGGCGACGCCGTCAAGAAGGGTGATGTGCTCGCCGAGGTTGAAACCGACAAGGCCACGATGGACTTGGAGGCTTTCGACTCCGGTGTGCTGGAGCGCCAGCTGGTCTCTGAAGGCACATCCGTCGCCATCGGCGATCCCGTGGGCTTTATCGGCAGCGGCGAAGATTCAGGCTCCGGCGGAGGTTCCGGGTCCGGCTCCGACGAGGAAACCGGGTCCGGCGAAGATTCTGGCTCCGGCGGGCAGTCCTCCTCGACCGATGCCGAGTCGTCGGCCGATGGCACGGAACCCGCGCCGGAGGCCGAAGCGACAGGGGCAGCGGAGTCACAGGACGACCAGTCACAGGCCGCCGACCGGGAGGAAACCACAACAGAATCCCGCCCACAGGCACAACCGGCAAAGTCCACCGCTTCCGGATCTTCCTCGCGACTGCTCACATCGCCGCTGGCCCGGCGGACCGCCAGCGAACATGGTCTCGACCTGTCGACGGTGAAAGGCACCGGGCCGGGCGGCCGGATCGTCCGCGCCGACGTCGAGGCTGCGGTCGAGGCCCAGGAACAGGCTCCTGAACGTGCTGCTGCCACGGGTGCTGCGGGCACTGAATCCGGCACTGGCACTGGTTCCGAGGAGGTCCCGCTATCCCAAATGAGGCGGGTGACGGCCCGGCGGCTGTCCGAAAGCGCCGCGGCACCGCACTACTTCCTGACAAACGTGGTGTACGTCGACCGGCTGCTGGCTTTCCGGAGCGAAGTGAACGCCAGTTTCGCAGAGTCCGGCACCAAGGTCAGCGTCACGGACCTGCTGGTCCGCGCCTGCGCCGTGACCCTGCGCAATCATCCGCAAGTGAATTCGTCGTGGGGCGAGGACAAGATCCTGCGGCATCAGGACATCAATGTTGGCCTCGCCGTCGCCGTCGAAGAAGGGCTGATGGTTCCAGTGGTGAAGGGCGCCGACGCCAAGGGGCTGGACACGATTTCCGCCGAAACCCGGGATATGGCCGAACGTGCCCGCGCCGGACGGCTGAAACCTGATGAGTTCAGCGGCGGTACGTTCACCATCAGCAACCTGGGAATGTTCGGGATCGACAACTTCACCGCCGTGATCAACCCACCGGAGTCCGCCATTCTCGCCGTCGGCGCTGCGTCCGACGAGCCGTATGTCCAGGACGGGCAGCTGCAGACCCGCAAGACGATGAAGATCACCATGACATCGGACCACCGGGTGCTGGATGGGGCGGTATCGGCAGCCTTCCTGCAGGACCTGAAGCGCACGTTGGAAGAGCCGTTGAGGATGCTGCTGTGAATCTGCCTGACCTGCAAGACCGTGATGACGTCTACGACCTGGTCAACAGTTTCTACCAGCGCGCGTTCAATGACGAACTGCTCGGTCCCATCTTCCTTGATGTGGCGCAGATGGACCTGCAGGCGCATATGCCGATTATGTGCGACTTCTGGGAAACGGTGCTGTTCCGCGCCGGACTCTACAAGCGCAATGCCCTGCAAAAACACGTGGACCTGCATGCCAAGGCGCCATTGGGCCTCGAACACTTTGACCGCTGGCTGGCAATTTGGACCGCGAATGTCGACGACCGCTACGCCGGCCCGAAGGCGGAGCTGGCCAAGGTCCAGGCGGGGCGCATTGCCCAATCCATCCACCGTCGGCTGCAGGGTCGATCCGGCAGCCAATTCGAGACGCTCGGAACCCGGGAAGCGGCCGGGTAAAGCAGCAGGGCCCAACAGCACGCCGATACCAGACGTTGCCGATGTCGACGAAGTCGGTCAGCTGGACGGCCAGTAATGGCTGTCCGGCACTGCCCGGGCCCCGAATATCGCCTGACCGACACGGACCACGGTGGCCCCTTCCTCGATCGCGGTCTCGTAGTCTCCCGACATACCCATTGACAGTTCGCCGGGGCCGATCAGTTCAGGCGATTCGGCACGTGCCCGGTCCCGGAGGCTTCGCAGCAATGCGAAGCAGCCCCGGACGCGGGATGTATCCGGTGTGAAGACCGCCAGCGTCATCAGTCCGCGCACCCGCAGTGCGGTGTACTGCGGCAATTGAGCCAGGAATCCAGGGAGTTCACCGGGCGGTAGGCCGAACTTGGATTCCTCGCCGGAGGTATTCACCTGCACAAACACGTCGAGCTCATGACCGGCCATCTGCAGGCGCCGGTCGAGGGCTTCGGCGGCGCGCAGGCTGTCCAAGGCTTGGAACTCGCTGGCGAAGGCGGCTACCTCCTTGGCCTTGTTGGTCTGCAAATGCCCAATCACCGACCACGACACGTCCAGGTCACTCAAGTTGCCATGTTTGCGCTTGGCTTCCTGCACCTTATTTTCACCGAGCGACCGACATCCGGCCTGCACGGCCAATCTGATGCGGTCTTCCGGGACCGTCTTGCTCACCGGCAGCAACCGGATCTCGGCAGCGTCGCGTCCGGCGCGTTCGGCGGCCGCGGTGATGCGCGATTGGACGGCGGCAATATTGTGCTCGAAATCGGCAACGCTCTCCGCTGTCGGATATTGCGGTTCGGCTCCTGCTGCACTGTCCGATCTGTCCATTGTTTCGATACTATCCTTCAGCCGGCGCCGGGTAGACGATGCGGCCCCAGGTGGACTTGTTGCCCCGGATGTTCTGCCGCAGCCCTTCGACCTGCAGAATCTGCGAGTGGTCAACGAACAGGTTCACTTCGTTGCCGTAGTTCTTCACGTACCACTCGAAGACCAGCGGCTCCGCCGCCTCGAACATCACGTTCTCCAGTCCGACATTTTTGATAATCGATGCCGCGGCCGCAGTGTTCCATTCACCCACGTCCTTCTTGCCTTCCGCGGCCAGCTCCGACTCGGTGGAGTCGCCGTCGGAACTGAACTGGCCCCCCAGCTCCGGCTTGGCCCGCGGGCCCGCCTGGTTCGTGCTCGTGGGCGAGGTCGCTGAAGGCGCGGACCTGTTCGCGGGGCAGCAGTGCGAAGGAGCCACCGGCCCACTTGACGCCATCGACCCACTGGCCTGCGACGTCGAACATGTCTGTCCCTCTCCTGTGTCGGTGTTGTTATCGGTTGCGTGGGACCTGGCCGAGCAAGTCCGTCAGGTCGGTAATGGGGTGGGCATCCAGGTCGTGCACGACGGCGGCGATGTCGTCGCGCAGTTGCTCGCCAGTGAAGCCGGTGGCGAGGATGCTGAACTTGGACAGCGCGTCCTCCCACGTCAGCGGGTTGGTGTGGAAGCCCTTGTAGGCCGAGGTGGTTGACGAATAGACAGTTCCGTCCGTCAGTTCCACCTCCACCCGGCTGGGCATTTCGCCGGGGAACCGGGCCGAGTATCCGTCGTCGGGCGTGACGGTGACCTTGCGCAGCAACTGCTGGACGTCGTCGGCGGTTATCCGTTCCGGCGCATACTGTTCGGGCTGCACCTGTCCATCGAGCAGGGCTGCGGCGACCATGTAGAGCAGTGAGTGGTCGGCTTCCTCCTTGGTGCGGATGCTGCGCTTATCCCCTTCCTCGCCGCCGCCGATGATGTCGTAGGCGACCTGGAAGGTGCGGATCCGCACGGCTTCGATATCTTCGGGCCGGAAGCTCTCGTAGCGGGTGATGTCGATGGCGGCGTCGATGGCGGACTGCGAGTGAATCTCGGCGTTGTGCTTTTTAATGATGGTGCGCAACACGCTCTCCAGGTCCTCGCCGGCCCAGTCAATGGAGAAGTCGCCGGAGATGGTGTCCTTGAACCCCTTGTTGCCTTCGAACACTTCGGCCGGCCCGGTGATGCCGGCCGAAGCCAGCAGCGCGGCGTGGGTGCCTTCCTTGCCCACTTGCGGGTAGGCCAGCCCCTTCCAATGCGACAGGCCGCCGGTGCGGGTCACCCGCAGCGCGTTGTTGGCGGTTCCGGAGATGGCAATCGCGTTGGCCGTCTGTCCGACGTCGAGCCCGAGCGCCTTGGAGGCTGCGGCGGCGACGGCGTAGGCACCTTGGACCGTGTGGTCGAATCCTTTCGCCCTGACGGGTGCGACGTCGGAAAGCCGGGTGTGGATCTGGTAGGCAACGGCGACGGCGGTGATGAAGTCTTTGCCGCTGGCGCCGGCGCTTTCGGCCGCGGCGAGGACAGCGCCGATGTTGTCGGAGGGATGGTTGGTCTCCCCCGGCGCGAGGTAACTGTCCATGTAATCGAGGTAGCGGCTCAACGCGGTGTTATAGAACGCGGCGCGATCCGGAGCGGTCTTCCCGCCGCCAATCATGGTGGAGGCGCCGTTGCCGCCGAGGGAATCGGTCAGCTTCCGGATGGCTACAAGCGGTTCGGCGTCGAGGGCCCCGATGGCAACGCCGAGGGTGTCGAGCACCCGGATCTTCAGCTGTTCGGCCGCCTCCGGGCTGAGGGATGAGTAATCGCTCTGGCCGACGAATTGGGCGAGCTTCCGGACTTCCGTCATGGTGTTTCACCTTCCTGCCGGGGCTTCGTACAGAAATACCCGATGAAGGTGTCGTCAGTGACCCGCGCATCGGCGAAAGCCGCACATAATTAAGAAACGCTTTTGTTTCCTAATTCAGTCTATCCCTGAAATGACGGGCCCCGGCGGTGCCGTTGCTCACACCTGCGGGAGTCGTCCTCTCCTGGTTTCAACGCGAAGGCGGCTAAGGTGACCTCTGAAGGAGAACATTCCCACACCGCCGCACCGTGCTTATGGAGGTTGAGCAGATGAGCCCTTACCAGCAGTTGGTCCAGCGGACTGACACTGTGGTGAGGAACCTGCCTCCGGCCGCGTTTGCTTTCGTGATGGCGACGGCTATCACCGCCCTCGGGTTCAGCGTGCTGGACAAGCGGGCCATTTCGCTGGCGTTGATCAGCGTTGCGGCCGCAGGCGGCGTTGTACTGATGATTGCCACGATTTGGCGGCTGGTCCGGCATGCCGACAGCGTGATGGACGACGTCGGCAACGCGTCGACGACGTTTGGGTTCTTCACCATTGTTGCGGCCTGCGATGTCCTCGGTGCATACGCCAGCATGTCGGGCCACGTCGTGGCCTTCACCGTGCTGGCGGTGTTCGGGGCTGCGGTGTGGCTGCTGCTGACCTATGCCCTTCCGGCGCGGGTGCTGCTGGTCCACGGTGACCGCTCAGTGTTGAACGATGTGAACGGAAGCTGGTTTTTGTGGGTGGTCGGCACCCAGTCGGTCGCGACGTCGGCGGCCATTGGTGCCCGGCACTTCCACCCCGAGGTAATGAGCGCAGTGGCCGTCGGATTATGGGGCGTGGGGATCGCCTTGTACATGATCATCGCCACGCTCGTCACGCTGCGGATGCTGGTGCGGGAGAACCCGCCATCCGGCCTCAGCCCCGTCTACTGGATCTACATGGGAGCGACGGCGATTTCGGTACTCGCCGGATCCCGCATCCTGCTACTGCCCGAAGATCTGTCGGTGATGCGGGCGACAGAGCATTTCGTCTCGGGCATGAGCTTCCTGCTGTGGTCACTGGGGATGTGGTGGATTCCGCTGTTGATCGTGTTCGGAATCTGGCGTCATGGCATCCGGCGGGTGCCGGTGACGTACGAGGCGGCATTGTGGAGCATAGTTTTTCCGATGGGAATGTACTCGGTGGCGAGCATCCTCTACGGCGCCACCCGGAGTATGGAGTTTATGGTCCGCGTAGGCCAAACCGGCATCTGGGTGGCGGCGCTGGTGTGGGCGCTGGCGACGGTGGCCATGATCCGTGCGGGAATGCGGTGGTTCCGCACCCGGGCACAGCCGCCTGTGGTCACCGACACGGATTAACACCAACGGCTGCATCCACCCTGGCAGACCGGCG
Source organism: Arthrobacter castelli DSM 16402 (assembly GCF_000430705.1). Taxonomy (GTDB): domain Bacteria; phylum Actinomycetota; class Actinomycetes; order Actinomycetales; family Micrococcaceae; genus Arthrobacter_C; species Arthrobacter_C castelli. The sequence continues at coordinate 95,703 of NZ_AUMN01000005.1, read as the reverse complement.
TGTCGGCCGGCGACACGCCGGGATCCGCCGTCCTTGGTGTTAATCCATGCTCGCCGGGTCAGTCGATCTTCGACCGATGGCCGACTTCAAGAGCCAGGACACTACACTGCCCGTCATCGATGGAGCAGACCACGCGATAGTCGCCGACCCGGTAACGCCACAGCCCACCCTTGTCACCGACAAGAGCTTTACCGCTATCCCGCGGATTCGGCCAAGCCGCAGCCTCATCCACATAATCGACGATTGGTAAAACACCATGTCAGCGCATACTACTGCCTATAACGCTTAGGCTTGGGGCCATGGAATCGCCCATCGAGAGCTATCTGCGCACCCTCCACGCCGAGATCCGCGAGATGAAGAACGGCACACCGTACAGCGCCGTGCCCGCCATGGCTGACGTCGATCCGGACAACTTCGGGATCTGCCTGGCCACGGTGGACGGCTACGTGTACGAGGTCGGCGACACCCGCAAGAAGTTCACGCTCCAATCCATTTCCAAACCGTTCACGTACGCGCTGGCCCTGGAGGACCTTGGCCTCGAAGCGGTCGACCGGAAAGTGGATGTGGAGCCGTCGGGCAACTCCTTCACGGAAATATCGCTGGCCGAGGGCACCGGCCGGCCCGCCAACGCAATGATCAACGCCGGGGCGCTTGCCGCAACCGGGCTGATCAAAGGCTCGGGCGGCAGAACCTCGATCAAACGGATCATCAGCACCTACTCGGATTTCGCCGGCCGGGATTTGGCCGCCAGCGAGCGGATTTTCCAGGCCGAGTTGCGCAAGAGCGACCGCAACCACGCGCTGGCGTACCTGCTCAGCTCCTTCGACATCATCGAGGACAACCCCACCTCGGTGTTGGAAGACTATCTGCGCCAGTGCTCCGTTCAGGTCACCTGCCGGGATCTGTCAATCATGGCTGCCACGCTGGCCAATGCCGGGCACAACCCGCTGACCGATAAGCAGGTGGTGGACATCGGCACGGTGGAGCGGGTGCTGTCGGTGATGATGACCTCGGGGATGTACGACGACGCCGGGGCCTGGGTCAGCAACGTCGGCATGCCGGCCAAGTCCGGAGTGGGCGGCGGGACCATCGCGGTGCTTCCCGGGCAGGTGGGCCTGGCGGTCTTCTCCCCGCCGCTGGATGAGCACGGCGCCAGCGTACGTGGCCTGGCCACGTGCCAGCAGCTCTCCACCGAAATGGAAATGCATTTCGTCCGCTCTGCCCGCGCCGGCCGCAACGCCATCCGCGCTTCCTACGACATCACCGACGCGCCGTCGGGCATCCGGCGCAACGAGGAAGCGGCAGGCTCGCTCAGCGAACACGGCCATCGGGCACGGGTTATCGAGCTCAATGGCGACCTGCTCTTCGCCGGCACAGAGTCGATGGTGCGGGAGATCAGCTCGCTGAATAACGACGTCGAACTTGTCATTCTGGACCTGCGCCGGGTGGACGAAGTCGGTGGCGTCGCGTTGCGGATGCTGTCCCGGATCGAGAAGAGCCTCGCCGCCGCCGGCCGGGAACTGGTGTTGATCGATGGCGAGGGCACCCTGGCGGGGGCCTTCGCCGACGCCGGCCACGAGGTGCCGGCGTTCGAAAGCCGCACAGCTTCAGTGGAGTTTGCCGAAAACCGGCTGATTTCCAAGTATGGCAATGGGCTGAATCTACCGGGCTGCGTACCGGTGGTGGATTCACCCGCACTGAGCCCGCTCAATCCGCACGATGCTGAAGCGTTGGCCGCGCGAATGGAACCGAAGACGTACGACGACGGCGACATCGTCCGTCGCGTGGGGCAGCGGTTCGGCGGTGTCTTCTTCATTGTTTCCGGAAGGATCAGCACTATCGCGACCGGACCGCACCGGCAGCGGGTGAAGCTGACAACCCTGGGTCCCGGAATGACCTTCGGCGAGCTGGCCCTGGGCAGCGAGGACCGGCAGGAAACAACTGAGAAGGCCGACGGGCCGGTGGAGCTGATGGTGCTCAGCGCCGACGCCATCGACGAGCTGAAAGCGGCAGATCCGCGTCTGGCTGTGGAACTGTGGATGGCGCTGACCCGCGATGCCTACACCCGGGTGGACCAGTATTTGCGGGAAACGGCTGTGCGCATCCGGGACTGATTTTCGGGCCCGGGACTGAGGCGGCGCCGACTTTGCATGCGTGCTCTGTACGCGCACCAAAAGTCGTGCTAGTTTATGGAGGCAACTTTTCCGTTTTCCAGCAGTGAGGGACACAGCAATGGTCATTTTGCCTACCGCCCGCCAGTTTCCCCTGGTGCCGCCGCGGACGGCGATGACCTGCACCCCCACACCCGCGGTCCGGTAGCCCGGCACCGGTTCACCGGAGTGCCCGCCGGCCGGTCAAGGAAGCTTCGCACCGGCAACGCCGCCGGCTTCTTTCCGGTTTCACCCCGGTGAATCTTCCACAGACGACCGCCGGCGGATCCGGCGCCGTCGTTGTCGCATCCGCCAGTTGATCCCGCGGCAGCCGGACCATCCCGCAGCGGCTGATGTTGCACCTCGTCGCTGCACCTCGGTGCAGCAGGAACAGCACCTCGGCACAGCCGGTCGAGTTCCGCCTTCGGAGGAGCGCTTCCCTCTGGCGGGAATGACTTCCGCCTCCGGCCGGTTGTGGCGACTGCCGCGGTGGCTGCGGCTGTGGTTCGACGCATTTCCTCGCACACACCACTTTCGATAGGACGCCTCTTTTGACAGAACCAAACTCTGCCGATGCAAGGACGCCGTCAGCAATCGACGCCGCCCCGTCCGCGACTGCCGGCGCATCGGATATTCCACGCCGCAACAAGCGGGTGATCCAGCTGCTGCTGGCCTCCGCGTTTGTGGTCATCCTCAACGAGACCATCATGAGCGTCGCGCTACGGGAGCTGATGGTCGACCTGAGTATCACTGCCCGGACGGCGCAGTGGTTGACGACGGCGTTCATGCTGACCATGGCCGTGGTGATCCCGATTACGGGGTTCCTGCTGCAACGGTTCCACACTCGGCCCGTTTTCCTCACCGCCATGAGCCTGTTCTCCACCGGCACATTGATTGCCGCGCTGGCTCCGGGGTTCGGCGTCTTGCTTCTGGCCCGCATTGTGCAGGCTTCGGGCACCGCGATCATGATGCCGCTGCTGATGACGACGCTGATGACGCTGGTGCCGGCCGACCGGCGGGGCAAGACGATGGGCAACGTCTCTATCGTGATTTCGGTGGCTCCGGCCATCGGACCGACCATCTCCGGAATCATCCTGAGCACGTTGTCGTGGCGATGGATGTTCGTGCTGGTGCTGCCAATCGCCTTGACAATGCTCTTCATCGGCTACCGCCGGGTGGAGAACGTGACTGAGCCGAAGAAGCTGCCCATCGACGTCGGCTCCGTTGTACTCTCGGCCTTCGGCTTCGGCGGACTGCTCTACGGACTAAGCCAAATCGGTTCGGACAGCGGGCCGGCCGAATCGTCGGCGCCGATGTGGATCTCGCTGGCAGTCGGTGCCGTTGCCCTGGTGTCTTTCGTGCTCCGCCAGCGGCTGCTGCAGCGCAACGACCGGGCACTGTTGGATCTGCGGACCTTCCGCTCGCCAGTCTTCAGGATCTCCGTGACCTTAATGATGGTCATGATGTCGTCGCTGTTCGGGGTCATCATTCTGCTGCCGATCTACATGCAGCAGGTGCTCGGCCTTCCGCCGATCGAGGTGGGCCTGATGCTGCTGCCCGGTGGCCTGACCATGGGCCTGCTCGCTCCCACGGTCGGCCGGCTCTACGACCGCTTCGGTCCGCGCCCGCTGGTGGTCCCGGGCACGATCCTGGTCAGCTCGGTGCTGTGGGTGCTGAGCACAGTCACTGAAACCACGACGTCGGCGCAATTGATCGCCGCGCACGTCGTCCTCAGCCTGGGGTTGGCCTTCCTGTTCACCCCGTTGTTCTCGTCCAGCCTGGGGTCGCTCCCGCCGCACCTGTACTCGCATGGCAGCGCCATTGTTGGCACCGTGCAGCAGGTGTCTGCCGCTATTGGAACGGCATTGTTCGTCACGGTGATGTCCATTGGCGCGGCCAATCTGCGGACCGAAGGAGTCGCGGAGGATATTGCCGTGGCCGGCGGCGTGCGTGCGGCCTTCATGACCGGAGCCATCATCTCGCTGTTCGCTATCGTGGCGGCGTTCTTTATCCGCAAACCGGCTGAGCCGGCCAGCGATCACGAGGACGACAGGGAGCCGGTGCCGGCCGAAGGGTAGAGCCAGGGCGGCCGGCAAGGCGCGATTCAGGCATTGGGTCCCGGCTTTTCGGGCCTTCGGCGGGTGTTTCGCCGGAGGCCCGAAATAAAATCCTGCACAGCCCCTTGACCCCCTTCACAGCCGGGAGTAGATTTTTAGTCAACCAATTGGTTTATAAACAAGTAAGTTGGCAGTCATGGATTCTGATAGCGACGACCAGCTCGACAGGGCCTTCCTGGCCCTGGCCGACCCAGTTCGCCGTCGCATCATTGCCCGGCTCAGTCGGGGTCCGGCGACGGTCAACGAACTGGCGGAACCCTTCGAGATGAGCAAGCAAGCCGTCTCGAAGCACATCCAGGTTCTCGAGCAGGCGTATCTGGTCACGCGGTCACGCGAGGCCCAGCGCCGCCCGGTCCACCTGGACCCCGCACGGCTGGAGGCGCTCACCGCTTGGATCGACCGGTATCGGTTGGTCCGCGAGGGGCAGTTCCGCAGCCTCGACGCCGTGCTCAATCATCAGGCCGTACACGGCGGCCGGCAGGAAAAGGATCAATCATGAGCAACGCACTGAAACTCACCGTCGAGGACAACGTTCCGTTCATCGATTTCGAGCGGGAGTTCGACTTCCCCGTAGCGGAGGTATTCCGCGCCCACAGGGACCCGGAGCTGATCAAGCAATGGCTGGGACCGCGGGGGCTGAAAATGGACATCGACCACTATGATTTCCGCACTGGTGGCAGCTACAAGTACATTCATACCGGACCCGATGGTGTGGCCTACACATTCAACGGGGTCTTCCATACGGTGCGGGAGAACGAGTTCGCCATCCAGACCTTCGAGTTCGAAGGGTATCCCGATGTGGTCAGCATCGAATCCATGACCTTCGAAGATCTCGGAAACGGCCGCTGCAAGTTAATCGGCCACTCCGTCTACCCCAGCCAGGAAGCCCGCGACGGGATGGCCCAGTCCGGGATGGAAGGTGGAATGACCGAAGGCTACGAGCGGCTGGACGAGCTGCTTGGCTCCCAGGTCCGGGCAGAGGCACGCTGACCGGACAGCCGCAGGCAGACCGGAACAATACCGAAGGTGCCGGATAGCCGTACCGGTTCAGCGGGTGCGGCCGTCCGGCACCACGTGCGGAAAGGCAACTGTGATGGATTGGACCCTTGAAGTAATGGTGCTTCCGGTGAGCGACATCGACCAGGCTATTGAGTTTTACCGGGACAAGGTGGGCTTCCACCTCGACCACCACACGGTGAACGAGCATATGACCGTCGCCCAGCTGACGCCGCGGGGGTCAGGCTGTTCGATCGTCGTCGGCAGCCTCCCCGCCCAGCGACAGATGGAACCGGGATCGCTGCATGGGATGCAGCTGGTGGTCTCCGACGCTTGCGCGGCCCGGGAGGAATTGCTCAGCCGCGGAGTGGAGGCCAGCGAGATCACCGTCTTTGACGAGCGCGACGGCGGCACGTTGTTTGGCTTCAGCGATCCGGATGGCAACTCCTGGGCGGTGCAGCAGCTGAAGGCCCGGGCCGAGGCGCCGCTTATCCCCCGGGGGTGACCAGCCCGGTTTCGTAGGCGAGCACCACCAGCTGTGCCCGGTCGCGCACGTTGAGCTTGGCCAGCAGCCTGCTGACATAGGTGCGCGCCGTCGCGGGACTGATGAATAGATTGGACGCGATCTCCTCGTTGGACAGACCGCGTCCAATCTGTTCGAGAACTTCCCGTTCGCGTTCAGTCAGCTCCTCCCACACCCGGGGGTCGGCCTTGACCGGCCGCGTCGCCGCCACTGACTGCATCACCTTGCGGGTGATGGAGGGCGAGAGCAGCGAGTCCCCGGCGGCAATGGTGCGGATGGCGTTGCGCAGGTCCGACGGCGTGACGTCCTTGAGCAGATAGCCGGCGGCACCGAGCCGGATGGCTTCAAAGACGTGTTCGTCCTCGTCGAAGGTGGACAGGATCAGGATTCGCACGTTGGCCAAGTCAGGGTCGGCGACGATCTGCTCCGTCGCCTTCAACCCGTCCATATCCGGCATCCGGATATCCATCAGCACCACATCGGGCTCGAATTGACGCACCGCGCCCAGTCCGGATCGTCCACTGCCGGCTTCGGCCACCACGGCGATGTCGCCGTCGTGCTCTGCCAGGGTGCGCAGACCGGTGCGGACCATCTCCTGATCGTCAACCAATACAATTCGGATCATAAAAGCAACCTGGTGGGTAATTGTGCCTTGACCTGGAAGCCACCGTCGTCGACGGGCCCGGCGGTGAGATATCCTCCGAGCAGCGCCACCCGCTCGCGCATGCCGGCGATGCCGTGCCCCGAACCGGAAGGCTTGCCGCCGTCGTCGCGCTGATCTGCGTCAGCTAGCGGGTCGTCGGCAGCGGACGCTGAACCGCCGGTTTCGGGTACCGGGTTGCCGGCCGTCCCGGAGCCGTTGTCGACGATCGTCACCTGCAGCACCTGGCCCTCAATGCCGGCGGTGACACGCGCCCAGTCACCGCCGGAATGGCGGATGGTGTTGGTCAGCGATTCCTGCACTAGCCGGTAGGCGGCGGCCTCGATGGTTCCGGACAGGGCGCCGTCGGGCACCGAGAGGTCCGTCTCCACGTGGAAACCCGCCTCCCGCGCTGAGTCAGCCAGCTCCGCAATGCCGTCGAGGCCAACGATGCCAGCGATCCCAACGAGTGCTTCCTCCGGGGACCGCAGCACCTTGACCACTGAACGCAGTTCGCGCATGGTGTGCGATGTGGTGGAGCGGATCTGCGCCACGGCGCGGGCGGCCGCGTCGTCGTCACGGCCGATTGCTTCAGCAGCGACGTTGCTGTGCACGGAAATCACCGACATAGTGTGGCCCACGATATCGTGCAGATCCCGGGCCAGGTTCATGCGTTGCTCCTGGACTCGCCGCTCGGCGGCCCGGGCATGCTCGGCGGCGGTCAGCGCGTTGAGCCGTTCCTGCTGGGCCCTTGCCTCCCGGCGCATCCGCACGTTGACCCCCAGCGCCACGGCGGCCGCAAGCAGCGCCACGTTGGTGAGGAACTCATAACTGACGAGGTAGGTCCCCGGAAGACCTTCGGTGATCCGGAAGTACGCGGCCACAGTGACCAGCACGGCGCCGGCTGCCAGTGCCTGCCGGGCCATCGAAGCTTCCGCGGCGGAGTAGATGGCGGCAGCGGCGGGCAGCGAAATTCCGATCGCCGGGTACCCCAAGGCGTAGTAGACAAAGATGCCCAGCACGGTGGCGATCAGCACCAGCAGCGGGAAACGCCGCCTCAGCAGGATAAGCAGTCCGAACCCGAGGGCAAAGCCATATGGCCCGGGACTGTCAGCTCCGGAACCGCCCAGGTCGGCGGCGATGACGATGGCCACGGCCAGCGCCACGCCGATCGCAAACAGCACATCGGTCAGCCAAGGCGATACCCGGCTTGGCTGGTCAGTCATAGTACTCATAGTAGGAAACACCCGGCAGATCCGCAGTTGACCGGTGACGCAGCGCCGTGTCGCTTTTCGACGACATCGACGACGTCGAAGGGCGTACTCAAGCCGCGACGGGAAGCGGATGTGGCACCGTCGTGGCCTTCATAGCGTTGGATACATGGAAACTATCAAGCATCTACACTGGCCGCTGATCCTCGGACTGGGTGCCATCGCACTGGTCCGGCCACTGGCCAACATCATGAACATCTCCGACTACTTCAGCAAGGGAACGGTCGCGCTGACCCTTACTGCAGCCATCTCCCTGGCGTGGATCCTCATCGTCGGGCTGAGCCGGGTAAGCCATCCGGTGCTCGTGCTGGTCTTCAGCGGGCTGGCCTACGCCGTGTACTCGACGTTGCTGAGTGGGGTGCTGTCCCCGATCCTGAACGGCGAGCTGCAGGGGCCGTTGGCGACGCCGATCGCGATCCCTGCGATCCTGATCGTCAACGCAGTGTGGGGCGCCGTCGCCGGGGTGCTGGCGCTGGTGGTGCAACGGCTGCGCGGGGTCCGACCGGGCCATCCCGTGACCGGCCAGGCCCGGCGATGAGCGGCGACCGGAACGGAGCCCGACCCATGGGCGCACGGCCGGTCCACGGCGTTCCATCGACAGTCACCCGCCGCACGATCCTCTTCGGAACGGCCGCGGCCACGCTGCTGGCCAGCGCCGGCTGCGTCCCGTACTCCCGCGATGCGATCAACACCGTCGGCGACATCACGTTCAATAACCCGCTGCGGATCCCTGCGTTGGCCGCCTCGACGGTCGACGGCGATGGCGTCCGGACCTTCGACCTCACCGCACACGCCGGAACCACGGAGTTCCTGACTGGAAAGCAGACGCCGACCTGGGGGTTCAACCGGTCGTATCTGGGCGAGACGCTGCGGGCCCGCCGGGGTGAAAAGGTGCGTTTCAATGTCCGCAACGAGCTGGATGAAACCACCACCGTGCACTGGCACGGCATGCACCTGCCCGCCGAAATGGACGGCACCCCGCATCAGCCCGTGCGCCCGGGCGGACAGTGGCATCCGCACTGGACCATCCACCAGCAGGCCGCGACCCTCTGGTATCATCCGCATCCGCACGGCGAAACCGAGGACCACGTCAATAACGGACTGGCCGGCATGTTCATCATTGACGACGACGAATCGGACCGGCTGGACCTGCCCGGTCGGTACGGCGTCGACGACGTGCCGGTGATCGTCCAGGACCGCTCCTTCGACGACGAGGGAGAGTTCACCACCAGTTACCGCGGGATCAACGGTTTCCTGGGTGACAACCTCCTCGTCAACGGGACCTACGCACCCTACCTGGACGTGCAGACCGACTTGGTGCGGCTGCGTATCCTCAACGGGTCAAGTGCAAGGATCTACAACTTTAAGTTCGACGACGGCCGCCGCTTCGACCTGATCGGCACCGATGGCGGATTGCTGGACCGCCCCCGGCAAATGAAGAACATCGTCCTCTCCCCCGCCGAGCGGGCCGAGATCATCGTGCGGATGAAACCCGGATCACGCACGACGCTGCGTTCGGCGCCGCAGGAATTGGGCGCCGGTTTCCTCACCACCGGAGCGGGAGGCAACGACCGGATGGACGTGCTCCAGCTGCGTGCCCGCCCGGCGCTTGAGCCCGGCGGCCCACTGCCAGCCCGGCTGGCCGCCGTCGAACCCCTCCGGCCGGATGCATCTGCAACCAAACGCGAGTTCGTCCTGGATGGCATCGAGATCAACGGCAAGCAGATGGACATGGGTCGGATCGACACCGTGGTGCCGGCCAGCAACCTCGAAGTCTGGACCGTGCGGAACGTCGCCGGGCAACCGCACAACTTCCACATCCATGACGTCCAGTTCCAAGTACTCGAAGTCGACGGCCACGCTCCGCCGCCGGAACTGACGGGGTCCAAGGACACCATCTTCCTGCCCGGCAAATCCGCGGCCCGGATCGCCGTGCCCTTTGGCACGTACACCAATCCGCGTGTGCCGTACATGTACCACTGCCACCTGCTGTGGCACGAGGACCGCGGAATGATGGGCCAGTTCACGGTGGTGGACCCGGATCAGGTCGAGTCCGCACCCAGGACGCTCAACATGAAGGAGATGCACAGTCATGAATAACGACCCGTTCCAGGCACCGGACTACGCCAGCCACGGCAGGCGTGGGACCAGACCGGGCATAGTGCTGCTCAGCGTTCCCCTCGGCGCCATCGCGGGGTTCATTCTGGGTATAGCCGTCGAGATGGTTGTCGGCCTATTCGCCGGATTCGCGTTCAACGCCGCCAACCCGGGGGACGCTGCAGCCTTCATGTGGCTGGCCTCCCTGCCGGGCGCGGGTGCCCTCGCTGGCGCCGTGCTTGCGCCCGTGTTGTACGTGGCAACTTCCAAACGACGGCGTAAATAGCGAGCTGCGATGTCGAACACTGCGATGTCGAACAGACGGGCGCTGTTGAGGACCGACCGCGCGCTATTAAAGACCAGAGAGCCGCAGCCGGACCACGTCCGGCTGCGGCTCTCACACGATCCACGAAGAAGTACGCTCCGCGCAGTGGTTCAGCGCAGTGGTTCAGCGCAGTGGTTCAGCGTTCGTTAATCCATGCACCTCGATCGGAGAAGAACGAGAAGATGGGTTCGTATAGCATCACATAGGTGCCGGACTGAGCGCCTTTGCTGTCGAAGCAGACATCACCGCTCGTCGTTCCACCCGGCGCGATTTGACCGCCGCTGAGGGCGTTGTCACTGCCCATCACACCGGTGTTCAGGATTGTCCCGCCCGGTTCCTGCATCTTCCAATCGAAGGCGTTGAAATCGATCGTTTCCTCCGAATTATTGGTCAAAGAAACCGTCGAACACAGGGTTGGCCCCATGGCCGCGTTGCCCGCTGTGAGCGCAGAGGACGTGACAGTCACGTCGCCCAGCTTCAGCTCGTCTCCGGCTTTACCCACGACGTCACTTTGCTGCGCGCCGGGAAAGGCAGGTTTTGCCTCTTCCCCGGCCGGCGCCTCGTCGGCGGACGAGTTGTCGCCGGGCGCATCGTCGGCTGCAGCCTTTTCGGCGGATGCATCGTCGGCTGCAGCGTTTTCATTGGCCGGCGCCTCCACGCTCTGCCCGGTATTCAACGACTTGTCCATAGCGTCGACACCAGCGCCGAGAGCTGCTGTCCAGATGCCAGCGATGATCACGGCCAAAACCCCCAGGATGGTGCCGGTGATCGCCATGCCCTTCTTGCGGTTCTTCAGGAAGAGGCCGATAACGCCCAGAATGACTGCGATTGGCCCCAGGAAGAACGCGACCATTCCGAGGAGCGGGATCATGGCCAGCACAATGGCCACGATGCCGACGACGAGGGCGGCCACACCCAGCCCGTTGGGCCGCGGAGCCGGAGGCTGCTGCGGATAACCGTAAGCTGCTTCCGGCCCCGGAGCAGGGTTGTATTGATTATTCGACATTGTTTTCCCCTAGAGATGCGAATGATGAACGGCCCTGTTTACAGGGACCGGTGAGACCATGTGAGCCTCACGAGACAAACACTATGGTGCGGCTCCGACATTTTTACGGGACACCTGTCCCGGTTCGGTATGGCGGGTGTAGGCACGACTGTTGCCGCATAAAACGATAGCACGTAGTACTTGAAGAAACAAGTTTTGCGACGGCGGACGGACTTGGCCGGTAAAATCCAAAATCCACCCGAAGGGACAACCCTTGCCGTGACTGTGAGACGGGAATAGGCTCCGTGTGATGAAGACTGCGAGGATCCGATCATTTATCGCCGGGGCGCTTATGGCGAACAGCGCTCCCCACATTGCAACTGCCGCTGCCGGCCGGCGACATCTCACCCCACTGGCCGGCGCAGCATCCGGTCCGGTGGTCAATGGTGTTTGGGCAGTTATGAACGTCGCAGGAGGTGTGCTGCTGCTGCGCGCCGACCGGGCCGGAAATGTCCGACGATGGGACGACGACCTCCTCGCTTTCGAAGCCGGCTACCTGGTGTTCGCTGCGTGGATGGCTGGATCCGAGCGAATACTCTCACCTAACCGGAATTGAACGCGGCCGCTTCTTCACCACGCCATCCCGGAGACAGACGCATGGTTGTTCGGGCGAGCAGGAACAATTGCCGCTTTACCGCATTCGTGCAGCGGAAGGCCCCATTGCCCTGCCTCTCCAAACATTTCCACTTGCCGCATCCCTATCGTCGTGAGTGAACTGGCCAGCCTGGCCGACGGGAAACCCTGCCAATACGACACGATGGAACCGCGACGGCCTAGAAGGGTGCTTCGTCAGGATCGATTGCCGGCGTTCCGCGGTTCATGATCGTCGTGCCGCCGTTTGTGATCGTGGCATCTGCGGCGCCCTCGTTTTGTTTCTTGGCGTTGGGCACTTCCCACGGATCGATTCCGCCCCCTTTCCTTCCACCGCCCATAGCATTTCCGCCAGACGGGGAAGGCTTGCTCTGGTTTTTGGCTTTGTTGAGCAGGGTGGCGATGTCGGGTACTGCCCGCATTTCGGGTAGTGGGCCTTCGGGGGTATTCGAGTATTTCCTGCCGGCCGGTGAGGTCCAGTCCACTCTGCCGTCGCGGTGCTGGATATCCCGCCAGAGTTTCGCGGTCTTGAGGGCATGGCCGGGTTTGCACAACGGCTTGAGGTTCGTCAGTTCGGTTTGCCCTGTCGGGTATGGGACGGTGTGGTCGAGGTCGCAGTGACGGGCGGCTTTGTTGCACCCGTACCCGCGACACGTCCGGTCGCGCAGCCGCACCATTCTTTGCAGGTCCTTCGGCACCGCATAGCTGTCCCGCCCGTACGACAGTGGCGCCCCCGTCTCCGGATGCGTGAGTAACCGCTTGAACGACGGAGCGTTCGCGGCCAACTGTTTGGCGGTGTCCTCATCGATGGGACCGTACCCTTCCAGATCGGCCGGCTCATCCGATAACCCCATCAGGGTCAGCACCGGCACCACTACCGTCACCTCAGCCTTAATCCCGGCATAATTCGGAATCCGACCCGAACCCGGCGGATCACCACCGGCAGGCGGATCAACGCCGCCGGGTGGTCCGGCACCACCGGGGCCGGCCGATCCGGTGCTTCCGGCTATTCCGGGTGCTGCGGGTCCGGTCGGGGCCCCCGGTGGCGGGTTTGTGCCGTAGAACCCATCGTTGGGGCTGCCGGTCAGGGCCGCTGGCGGTAGTCCGGTGCCGGTGCCGGTATGGAGCAGGTCCGCTGCCACATCGGCGCGCAACTGGGCGAGATCACGGGGTTCTCCGGGGCCCTGTAACGAACGCGCCAATCCCGTCAGCCGGTTGAACGCCGCGGTGGCAGCCTCGGCCGGCAAATACATACTCAACCAGCACATCCCGTCCTCGACCGGCTCCACCACCACCATCCGATCAGCGGCAGCCTTCTGCTTACGGCGGGTGATCGTCTCCGGGTGGGAGCGTTCCCGCACCCTGCGTGCCTTCGCCGCGACCAGGTGCTTCGCCCTCCCCGGAGCGAAGCCCACCATCTCGGCCTCAAACCCCGGGTACGCCTCACGCGGGAGGGTCCCGCACTGATCGGCAATCACCTCAGCCTGATCCGGATGCAACGTTCCTTGCGCCAGAGCCTCCAGGGTCACCGGCAGGCCGGTCGTGAGCAGGCGGCTGTGCCCGATCAGTTTGTCCGTCGCCCGCTTCGATAAATCCAGCACCGTGCCGATCTCCGACTCCGCGACCATGGACGCCAACTGGTCGGCATCCGGCCCCGCCGGAGGCAACACATCTTCCTCACCGACCCGGTCCCCGGCCGTGGCACACACCCGCGAAACCGCCCTCACCTTCAACGCCTCAGCCGCGGAGGCGAGCCTGGACGCCTCGTCCAGCAGATTCACCGCCTGCCGATAATCCAGATCTTCCGATTCAATGCAGGCCAGCCCATCCACGATCCCCCGGGCCAGCACCGGCACCTCCTTGAACCCGGCAGCGCGGGCAATATCGACCCGCAGATCCAGCTCGACGCCCAGGCCCTGCCACCCATCTTGAACATCGGACATCGACCACCCCGACAACCAAAACCACCCGCCCGCACCGGAAGCACCGGCACCCGGCTGGCCGCCGCCGTCGTCGTCACCATCCACTCGAACCGTCATAAAAATAGTCAACCATCGAGCACCGACAGTTTTAGAAGAATCAGACCCCAAAAAATAACAAGCAGATAACGAAAATCCGCGATCCATCCCGGCCGAAGCTGTTAAGAACTAAAGCCCCACGCGCTGCAGAAGTGGGTGGCTTAACTTACAGCCCGGGCGCACAAGCCGAGCCACAGCTGCGACCGTGTCAACGCAACCAAGCTTCATTCGCCATGCCAACGTGGCCTACTTATGCCAGGTTCTGCCCGACTTCCGGACCGCATAATGGTGGCCTTCGGTGTCGGTTTCGATTTCGATGTCGCGCAATTCCCGGTCCGACTCATTCTCGTACGCATCGTGCTTGTGCACAATCGGCGCCTTGGGGTCGCCGCGGTCAGCTTCGCCGAACAACCTGGCCAACTTGCCGGTTGATCGCATCCATATGTCGATAAAACTTCGGTGCCCAGTCATCGCTTTCACATCCTTGGAACCGTTGCTCTCCATTTTAGTCGCCGGACCGGTTTCCGGCTATGGATCTGGCGCTCTGCGCCCCCGATACGACGGTCAGGACAGCTCGTCCCGGACAAACGCCTCGTTTTCGGGCCGGCGCAGGTGCGAGAGCATCCAGCCGACCAGCAGCACGGCGAATGGCAGCAGCACGAGCACCCATCCGAGCGGGCTCAAGCCCCACGAGGTCGCTGCCGGGTCGACGCCTTCGGCGGTTGTTCCGGCGAGCAGGCCGAACCGGGACATCAACAGGTATTCGCCGATTAGCAGGCCGGCCATGGCAATGAGCGGCGCGATGGTCGTGGTGAAGATGTTCTCGCCGTCCCGGTGGCGACGGAAGAAGGCGATGACGGCGACACAGACCAGCGCTTCGATGAGCACAATGGCGACGACGGCGAGGCCGCTGAACCAATAGAACATGTGCAGCACTGGTTCAAGCCCGGCGATGATGAAGGTGATGATCACGGCGGCGGTGACGGCCGACGTCGTCAATGAGCCCCGCTGTGGCGCACCGTTGGCGTTGGTTCCGCCCAGCGCGCGGGGCAGCACCCCGCCGCGGGCAAGCGCGAAGACGTACCGGCAGGCGGCGTTCTGGAACGCGAGGGCGCCGGCAAACAAGCTGGAAATCACCAGCACGCTCATCACGGTTGCCATCCAGGAGCCGACATATTGGGTGGCGAGGGTGAACAGCACCGCTGCCGGATCAGCCAGCGGGACGCCGTCGACCGTTGAATACTCAACTGTCTTGGCCACCACGGATGAGGCACCCATGCCGGTGACCAGTGCGAAAGCGGTCACCGCGAACAGCGTGGTGATGACGCCGACGGCGAGATAGGTCGCCCGTGGCACGACCCGCTTGGGGTTCTTCGATTCCTCACCATAGATAGCGGTGGCTTCGAAGCCAATAAAGGAGGCAAACGCGAACGCAAAGGCGATACCGGCCGAGCCCGCGAGGCCTCCAACAAGGATGGCGCTCGGCGAGAAGGAGGCGGCGAAATCGTATCCCGCGGGGCCGCCGTCGATCAGGATGGCGATGGCGGTGACCACCAGGGAAGCGAGCTCGAGGAGCATCAGCACCCCGAGGACCTTGGCGCCGACGTCGACACTTGCCAAGGACAGTGCAGTGATCACCAGCCAGGCGGCCAGCGTCCAGAACCACCAGGGCAGATCCACGCCGAGGGCTGCCATTTGCCCGGACATCAGCCCGCCGAAGAATCCGAAGATCGCCAGTTGAATGCCGATATAGGCGATCAGCGAGACGAATGCGGCGCCGAGCCCGAGGTGCCGCCCCAACCCCCGACCGATGTAGGCGAAGAACGCCCCGGCGTTGGTGACACGCTGGCTCATCGCCGCGTAGCCGACGCTGAACAGCAGCAGTGTCAGCCCGACGGCGAGATAGGCGCCCGGCGCGGCGGCCCCATTGCCCAGCACGATGGCGATGGGAACGGCGCCGGTCATCCCCACCAGCGGCGCCGCGGCGGCCACGACGAAGAACACGATGCCGATGACGCCGAGCCGGCCTCCGCGCAGGGATGACCGTGCCTCCGGTTCTTCCCGGGTATGCGTGTGATCCATTTTCCTACTCCTCATTGAGCTTGCCCCCAGCAGGCGCGATTGATGTTGCAGTTCTTTTCGTACTCAGGCGGCGGACTTGTCGTTGATGGGTGGCAGCTGCTCTCCCCTTGGTGGCAGCTGCTTCTGCATTAGTGGCAGCTGCCGCCGTCGTCGTCGCCGCAGTGGCAGCTGCCGCCGTCGTCCCCGCCGCAGTGGCACGCGGTGGCAGGCGGCGGGACGTCGAGGGTTGGGTTGCGGTCGAAGAAGCCCGATGGCTTGAGCTTGAATCCGACGGTGTCCACCGGCATCATCGGCCAGTCCTCGGTGCGCGGGAAGTGGGTCAGGCCGAAGCTGTGCCAGAGAACAATGTGCTGGCCATCCAGGTCGCGGTCGGCCTGCACGTATTGGGGCAGACCGGCGCCGCCGCTGTGCTGGTTGACGAAGTCGCCGGCCGGGTACCGCTCGTCCTCGGCGTACCGGGTCACCCACAGGTCGCGAGTCGCGAAGGTGGCGCGGGCCGCGATGGACGAGTCGTCGTCGGCCAGCAGCGTCGGCAGTCCGGATGGATACAGGGTGTAGGCGGCCGGCTCCCCCAGCCGGTTGGGCGATTGAGGGTTGGTGATCCGCCAGACGCGGCCCTTGGACTGGTCGGCCGTACGAGCGGCGTCGGATTCGCGAACGACGGCGGTGCGGCGCCGGCTGAAGGCGTTGCCGCGGGGGTTGGATTCCGACGTCGGCTCACGGACAACTTCCTCCTCCTCAACCCGGTTTGCGGGTCCGTCGACGGCCATGTCCAGCCGGGCGCAGAAGAGGTGCTGGTGGTACGGGGCCCCGAGGCCGGGCGCCATCTGTGACCTGTAGTCGCCAGTGCCCGGATAGGCACTGGTAAAGACGACGCCGGTGGCCTTGGCTTCGAACTCGATGGTGCCGTCCAGGTACAGGTACCAATAGAAGCCGTAGTCATAGTTGCCCACGGTGGTGAAGAACGAGACGACCAGGCGCCGGTTGCGGCGGGTGTAGCTGACCCCGCTCCACAGGTCGCTGTGCTTGGCGAGGATGCCGGCGTCTTCCTCGTGGATGCAGATGGCGTTCTTCAGCTCCTGCGGGTTGCCGCGCTCGTCGGCGAGCACGGGGCTGAGGTAGGTGATCTCTCCCAGGCAGTCGCAGCCGAGTTCGAGGGAGTTGGCGAAGCGGCCAACGAGATATTCGCCGGTGTCGAAGTAGTTCTGCCAGGAACGGACGGGGGACGGATCACCGTAGGGAACCACCATTTCGGCGATGGAGGCGCGGTTGATGATCTGCCGGTTCCGCTCGCCGTCGCGGAAGGCGATGTTGTGCAGCACCACGCCTTCGCGGGCGTCGAATCCGATGTCGAAGTTCCACTTCTCCCACTCCATGTGGTTGTCTTCGAGGGTGAAGCTGACGCCTTCGGGCTGGGTGATGGAAATGGGCTTCTGGGTGGTGCGCAGTTCCCCGGTCATCTCCGGGTCGGTATAGTTTCCGCTTTCCTCCGGGATGGGAACAGGACCGAAGTCGAGCACCTGGTCCACAGTGCGATTGACGGTATCGACGTAGGCCACCAGGCCGTCGACCGGGTGGGCCCAGGCGCTGTCTTCGTCGAAGTCCTGCACGAAGGCCAGCCCTCGTAGAATGCGCCGCCCTTTCTCTTGAGGGTATTCGAAGACCCCGGCGGACAGCGGCGCCACCCGCACCTTCTCGACGTCGAGATTCCGCGTGGCGAGCGCGGCCAGCCACTCGTCGTTGCCGGCCAGGATCTGCTCGACGGCCTCAAAGTCCTCGTCCAGCACGGGCAGTTCGCCGGTGACGCTGGTGTCGAGTTCGACGACGGATTCGACCGTGCCGCGCGTCAGGGAGACGACGACGTCGGCCGGGACTCCGCCGTCGACGTCGTGCAGCAGCGCCCTCACCCGGCGGGTGGCTGCGCCGTCCGGGACGGCGCTGTCCGGGGCTGGGCTGTCCGGGGTCGCGGCCTGCCATGGTGCGGGGCTGGTCTCTCCATCGCGGGGCGGATCAAGCAGTCCGAAGTATGCGAAGCGGGTTCCATCTCCGACGTACCCGGCGTCGGCGAGGATCCGGCGCGCTGCCGCAACCTCGGCGCTGCCCAGCAGGGCGTATGCGGACCGCATGGTGGCTGAAGCCTGAACAGTCTCTGGCGTGGCGGACATTGCTGCCTCTCATCCCCGGCGAGCGCTGCGTCACAGAATCCTGTAACGTCGCTCACAATTTATTTTCTACAGTTGGAGAATCATAGGCACACGTAAACTTGTCTGGCAAGGAATTGCCGCCATCTCCGAATCAAGGAACTGATGCAGTGCCGAAATTAGTGGACCACGATGCCAGGCGTCTGCACCTCGTGAAGGTGACGTGGCGGGTCATTGCCCGGGAGGGAATCGACGGGGCCACGATGCGCGAAATCGCCACCCGCGCGGGCTTCGCCAATGGCGCGCTGAAGCCGTATTTCGGCTCCAAGGACGAGTTGCTGGCCGCCTCCTTCCAGCATGTGTTCAACCTGACCAATGAACGCACGGAGCAGTCCACCGCCGGGTTGCGCGGTGTCGAAGCACTGCGGGCGTTCTGCCATGAGGTGCTGCCCCTGGACGAGCAGCGGATTCTGGAGGCGCGCATTGTGATTCCGTTCTGGCAGAAGGCACTGACCGATCCGGACAAGGCGCAGCAGCACGAGCAGGACATGAACCAGTGGCGGGCGCAAATGCTGGGGTATTTGCAACAGGCCCGCGATGACGGCGGGATCACCCGTCAACTCGACGACATTCAGGTGGTGCGCCATCTGCTCTCCACCACTATGGGGGCGCAGATCATGGCGGTGCTGTATCCGGCGGAATTTTCGCCGGCGCAGCAGGTCGAGGCGCTCGAGGCCTACCTGGAGATGCTGCGGCAGGCCCCGCCAGAGTGAGCTGAGCTGCGCGGACGGCGTGAGCTGCGGCGTCGGATGAGAGCCGCCGCGTCGGGTGTGATCCGCGTCGCGTCTGGAATAGCACGACGGCGGCGCAGGTTGCCTCCGGTGGAATCCTCCCCGACGAAAAGAGTGCCTCGTGAACCTGCTGTCCCCGCTGACCCTCGGCGATGTCGACATCCCCAACCGGGTCATCATGGCGCCGCTGACCCGGTTGCGGTCCGGACATGATGGAGTGCCAAATTCGCTCAACATCGAGCACTACCGGCAACGCGCCTCGCTCGGACTGCTGGTCAGCGAGGGGGTATATCCCGGCAAGACCGGGCAGGGTTACCCGGGCCAGCCCGGACTGGTGACGGAGGAGCAAGTTGCCGGTTGGGCCAAGGTCACCGAGGCAGTGCACGACGCCGGCGGGCGGATCTTTGCCCAGGTGATGCATGCCGGTCGGGTCAGCCATTCCGACGTGACCGGCGGACTGCAGCCGGTGGCACCGAGCGCCATCGCCATCGACGGCCAGGTGCGTACCCACGACGGCAAGCAGCCATACCCGGTCCCCCACGCGCTGACCGAAGCGGAGATCGATGGCGTCATCGAGGAGTTCGTGCAGGCGTCAAAGAATGCCATCGCCGCGGGCATGGACGGTGTGGAGATGCACGGGGCCAACGGTTACCTGCTGCACGAGTTCCTCTCCCCTGAGTCCAATCAGCGCACCGACGACTACGGTGGGTCCGCCGCCAACCGGGCGCGCTTCGTCATCGAAGTTGTCGCGGCCGTGGCGGAAGCGGTTGGGCCGGGCCGGGTGGGACTGCGGATTTCTCCCGAACACAACATTCAGGATGCCTTCGAACGCGACCACGAGGATGTCAAGGCCACCTACGGCGCCTTGCTCGAGGCGCTCGCACCGCTGGGCCTGTCCTACCTGAGCATCCTGCACAAAGAACCTTCCGGAGACCTGGTGCAGGATCTGCGGGCGGCCTTCGCCGGGCCGGTGCTGGCCAACAGCGGCTTCAGCGTGATGACCAGCCGCGAGGAGGCACTGGCCCTGCTCGACGGCGGGCACGCCGACGGCGTCGTCGTTGGCCGGCCCGCCATAGCCAACCCGGACCTGATCCGCCGCTGGGCCGAAGACCTGCCGCTGAACACACCGGACCCGTCCACGTTCTACACCAGTGGCGCCGAAGGCTATACCGACTACCCGGCACTGCGGAACTAAACGTGCAGAACTAGAACAGCGCAGTGAGCACGGATTAACACCAAACAGGCTTCAGGCGTGTCCTGTGCGGCGTGTCGGCACCCGACACGCCGCACAGTTTCCCGGTTGGTGTTAGTTCGTGCCGGCCACCCGCTCTATCGCCGCGGCGACGGGCGCGACGCCGTCTTCGGCAAGCAGCTTCCGGGAGATCCCACGGGCGTTTTCGGCGTACGACTCTGTAGTTTGTGCCTGCCTGATGGCCCTTGCGAGACCGGCCGGCGCGAGATTCTTATACGCAATCGGCTCCGGCCCCGCCCCAAGTGCGTGGATCCGCGCGGCCCAGAACGGCTGGTCGGTGAAGATCGGCACGGCGACACTGGGAACCCCGGCCCGCAACGCTGCCGCCGTCGTGCCGGCCCCGCCATGATGGACGGCAGCGGATACCCGCGGGAACAACCATTCGTGGGGGACGGGGCCAATGCTGATCGCGTCCCGCTGCGAAACCCCGTCGACTCCCTGCAGGACGGCCCGCACGCCGGCCCGTTCGACGACGTCGAGCATGAAGTCCGCGCCCATCGCACCTGTACTGCCACATCCGATAAAGACCGGAGCCGGTCCGTCGGCCAGGAACGCTTCCAATTCCGACGGCGGCGACCATGCAGCGTCCACGTCGGGCCACCAGTACCCCGTCATCTGCAGCCCGTTTCGCCAATCCTTCGGCCGCGGGACGACGGCGGGACTGAACCCGTGCAGGATCGTGCTGTCACGCCGGCGGCGCTCCGCTTCTGACCTGCGGCGTGATTTATCCGCCAGCCCCAGCTCCCTGCGGATCCGGGCAGTCGGCTTATCGTAGGGAGCCGGGCCATGGGCGATCAGGGAGCCAAGAAGCTTGTTTCCGGCGGCTGTGAAGTTCCGTGCCGTGCCCAGGGTCACCGGCGCATAGGCCCGGCTCGGTTCAATCGGTTGCAGGAAGACACCCATGGCAGGGATGTTCAGTGCTTCGGCGACATCGAAGGCATAGGGTGCAATGGAATTGGCCAGCACGACGTCGGCGCCCGCTTGCGCCGCGGCCAAGGTGCCGTAAGCGCCGAGATCCATGTAACCGGCGAGCTCATTCATGTACCGCCGCAAATCTGCCGGCTTGGGTTTTTGCCCTGGCGGCGCCGGGTTCACCAGTTGGCCCAGGTCCCCGGCGAGCTCACGGTATTCGAGCCCGGCAGATTCGATCAACGCCAGCTGCGCCGGGTTCGCGGCAATGGCCACATCGAACCCATAATCCGCTTGAAGCCGGGCGCCAAGACCTGCCATTGGGGCAACATCGCCCCTCGTTCCGGGAGCAACGATCAACACGCGCATACTTGGCCTTCCACGTAATTGCGAACACTGTTCGCAATCAATAGTATAGGAAACGGGAAGAACCGGCGAACCAGGACGGACGACGATATCGATGGCCACGGCACAGCACACCGGCGTCTGGACAAGACCGGACCGTGCGGCCGCCGGGCCAAAGCCGCGGCACAGCCGTGACTCCATCGCCCGGGCAGCCATCGACGTTGCCGACAAGGATGGACTGGAAGCGGTATCGATGCGAAGCGTCGCCGCGGCGTTGGGTTCGGGCACGGCGTCCCTCTACCGCTATCTGAAGTCGCAGGACGAACTGATCGAAGTCATGATTGACGCGGTCAGCGCCGAATATGACCTCGAGACCCCCTCCGGCACCGCCGCCGCGAAGCTGACGGACTTGGCGTTCCAGTCGCGGTCGATCATGCACCGCCACCGGTGGCTTCCGCCGCTTTTACTGACCCGGCCCGCCCTGGGACCGAATAGTCTCCGATATCTCGAGTACGCGCTGTCCGCCCTGTCCGGTGCCGGTATCGGCGAAAGCGCAAAGCTGCGGACCGTAGCCATGCTCACCGCCATCACCGCTGCCCACGCCCTCAACGAACTGAGCGCCGCCGGCCCCCCGGCCGCTGACGGTTCACCCGGGGAATACTTGGCAACTATCGCCCGCTCCGGCCAGTATCTGTATCTGGGCACGGCCTTGGCCAACGCCTCGCCGGTGACCGATCCCGACGAGACATTCCGCGAGGTGATCATCGGGCACCTCGCCGGAGCCGGGGTTCGTGACCAGCGGTGTGGCCGGCACTCTTAAATTAGTACGCCCGGCCGGGGGAGCCCGGCCGGGCGTACGGCACATGAAGTGCCTCAACCGCGCATGCCTTCAGGCCAACCCAGTAATTGGCCGGGCGGCCGCGCGGAAGCTTTCTTCAGTTTTAGACGCGGTAGAAGACCGGGCCTGAACCGACGTCGACACTTTCAACGACGGTCTTGTTGCCTTCCCAGCCACTGTGGATGGCCTCACCGTCACCGATGTAGATGGCGATGTGCGCGACACCGGCACCGCCGTCAGCGTAGTAGGCGATATCGCCCGGCTGCGGGCTCGACACCGGGGAAGCGAACTGCAGCAGCGACTGGACCGACTCATCGCCAACACCGCTGACTCCGGCGGCCTGCAGGGCCTGCTCCACCAGTGCGGTGCAGTCCTGAATGGCTCCCAGCTGGGATTGTGCGGAGGACAGCATTGCGGCGTTACCCCCGGATGACGGGATCTCTGTGACGTCCGAGCTCACCGTGGAGACGGAGGACCCGGCATCGGAGGAAACGGAAGCTCCGCCACCACCGGTCGCAGGGGCTGACGCGGTTGCTGCAGCTCCCGCCGAGGCGCCACCCGATGCTGATCCCGAAGCGCCGGGGATCTGGATGGTGTCACCGGGGTAAATGACGGAGTCCAGGCTCAGCCCGTTCGCAGCCAGCACCGCGTCGAGGCTGACGCCGTGCTGCTGCGCGATGAGGGCCAGCGTGTCTCCGGACTGCACGGTGTGGGTGCTCAGGCCGGTCTGAGCCGGCGCAGCCGGCGCACCCGACGCTGCCGCGGATGTGGATGCGGCACTGAAGGAGGATGCGGAACTGGAGCCGGCATCCGTCGCTCCGGCCTGGGCCGGGGCTCCGATTCCCAGCATCAGGGCCGATGCCGCGCCGACCACGGCGGCGGACCGGCCGATGACGCCGGCCTGCGACGTGACCGCGTTGGAGACGGATTTGATGGCGCTGGTGTTACCGGCAAGCGCGCGGTGGCGCGCCTGAACATTCTTGGACAAAGTCTTGCCTCTCCCAATGCCTGCGGGGTGAGCTGACGGGTTCGGATGGGAGGCACCCGGCCATGTGGCCATCACCAGCTGGGACTGGCTGAAGACCATGCGGCTTAACCCCTGGGTCTCCGGATGGCTTGGAGACCCTGCGGTTCCCCCGCCTCTGCCATGTATGTGTTGCGAACGGCCTTGCAGCAGAGGCAGAGCTGGGCAATCTGCGCAAGGGTGCCGGTCACTCTTGCGGGCCGACACTGCGGCCAACGTACACGGGCATATCTCGGATTGTCACATTTTGATAACGACGACGGCGTGGCGCCGTGGTCCGTCGCGTGACGATCCAGCTCACAAGCGCCGGAGCACCGGGGTTTCATGACGATCCAGCTCACTGCCGCCGGAGTATTGGGGGTGCCATGGTGAATTGGCTGCACGACTCTCATACACCCGGCACACGCAGGCGCACAAGTGGCCATCTTAGAAATCTTGATAACGGTAAGGTAACATTGAAGGGATCTCCACGGCCCCTGACCGCTATCCCACGGAGGCTCCCCACCCCATGACCGCCAGCGCGGAGGTTCCCGCCAAACCACAGCCGGCTTCACAGCCGGCCGCACCGTCGGGCCCACGGAAAGACATTCAGGGCCTGCGGGCACTGGCTGTTGCCCTGGTGGTGTTGTTCCATCTGTGGCCGGGCAAGATCAGCGGCGGTTACATCGGCGTCGACGTTTTCCTGGTAATCTCCGGCTACCTGATCACCGCCCACCTGCTGAAAAAGCCACCGCGCACCGGCCACGATCTGTGGAAGTTCTGGGCACGCCGGCTGCGGCGCCTGCTACCGGCCGCCTTGGTGGTGCTGGCCGTGACGGCGGTGGCTGTCCGGCTGGTCGCGCCGAGCACCCTGTGGGCGGAAATCTCCAAGCAGATCATCGCCTCGGCCATTTATGTGCAGAACTGGGCACTGGCTGCCGGGTCGGTCAACTACATGGAATCCGACGCGATGGAGAGCCCGGTCCAGCATTTCTGGTCGTTGTCGGTCGAGGAACAGTTCTACCTGGTATGGCCGCTGCTCATCCTGGCGGTTGCCTGGGTGGTGGCCCGCAGGAGGAGCCGGGCCGGCGCGGGCCGGGATCCTGAGGCGGAGAACCTGGCCAATATACGTCTCGCACGGACGGTGATTGGCGCCGTCGTCGTCATTTCACTGGCCTTCTCCATCTGGTTCACCGCCATTGAGCCGGCCTCCGCGTACTTCATCACCCCGACGAGGATTTGGGAGCTGGCCGCCGGCGGCTTCATTGCCACGTTCGCCACCATGAGCGCACGGAACCCGAACAGTCGTGTCGGCGTCGTGCTGTCATGGGCCGGGATTGCCGCGGTGTTCGCGGCCGCGTACTGGTACACGTCTGCGACGCCGTTCCCCGGCGTGGCAGCGCTGCTGCCTGTCGCCGGCACCGCCGTCGTCATCCTCGCCGGGTCCGACCATCCCCTCTCCCCTACTGGATTCCTCAAGCATGGACCGATCCAGTGGCTCGGTGACGTCTCCTACTCGGTGTATTTGTGGCACTGGCCGCTGATTGCCCTGCTGCCGTACGTCAGCAACGGCAGCCTGGGCATGCTGGACAAGGCCGTCATCCTGGTTGCCACATTCGTGCTGGCCGGACTCAGCAAGGTCCATGTCGAGGACCGGTTCCGGTTCGCCAAGCCGCATGCGCCGCTGCGCCAGAGCTATCAGTTTGCGGCCATCGGAATGATCGCCGTCGTGCTGCTCGGGTCGTTGCAGTGGACCGAGGCCGAGGTGCGCAAGGAAGCGGCCGAACAAGAACTGGCTGCCGTGGAGGACAAGAAGACGCCCTGCCTCGGTGCTGCGGCCTTGGTGAAGGGTCCGCCTGAATGCGAGGTGGATCCGGACGGGAAGGTGGTTCCCGAGCCCGAACTGGCGAAGACAGACAAGGCTGATATCAACGAAGAGAAGTGTTTCCCGGAAGGCCGCTACGACAAAAAGCTGTCCTGCAGCTTCGGCTCCGGCGACACGGAAATAGCCCTGGTGGGCAATTCGCATGCACGGCACTGGCTGCCCGCGCTGCGCGAACTGGCCGATGAAAAGGGCTGGACGATTGACACGTATATCATCTCCAAGTGCACCGCGACCGATGCAAAGCAGCAGTTCGACACCGAGAAGAAGAGCCAGGACTGTTACGAATGGGGGCAGTGGGCACAGGAACAAACCAAGGGCGATAAGTACGACCTGGTGATCACGTCCGAGCGCCAGTCAGCGCCGATCGTCGGCCACAGCCTGGCGGACAGCGGGCCTGCCGCCGTCGAAGGGTACGAAAGCTACCTGAAGGAGTGGGCCAAGGCCGGCACCAACGTACTGGCCATCAAGGACCCGACCTACCCGGGCATCGACGTTCCCGAATGTGTGGCGAAAAACCCCGAAAACCAGACGGCCTGTTCCGGGTCCTCCCAGGA
Source organism: Arthrobacter castelli DSM 16402 (assembly GCF_000430705.1). Taxonomy (GTDB): domain Bacteria; phylum Actinomycetota; class Actinomycetes; order Actinomycetales; family Micrococcaceae; genus Arthrobacter_C; species Arthrobacter_C castelli. The sequence goes on along the minus strand of NZ_AUMN01000005.1, from coordinate 70,130 downwards.
CTGGAAGGTCCATTCGGATCCGCTGATCCAGGCGGTGAAGAACATCGACCGGAAGAACATCAACCACACCAGCTTTGACGACTTGGTCTGCGCGCCGGACCGCTGCCGCGGGGTCAATGGCGGGGTAATCACCTATTTCGATTCCTCGCACCTGTCGGCGACTTATGTGGAGACGATGGCGCCGTATATGGCCAAGACTTTCGAGAAGGCACTGCAGCGCTAGAGCATGTCTCCTGATACGTGCCCCTGGCCCCATGTCACATGAGGGCTACCACTGGCTCTACCTGCTCACCGGCCGCCTCTGAATGACCGCAGGGACAACGTTTCCATCTGAGGGAAGCTTCCAAAGTCCAGGCTGTGGGTCGACGCCCCAGTCATCGTCGAAGTCGACGACTTCGCTTACCGGGCCGCCGACGACGTGAGCCCACTGTCTTCCGGGCGAAGAAGGTGAAGAATGTGAGGACCGCTTTCTGTCGGCGAGCAAGAGTGAATCCCGTTCCGCGGATCGAGCCGCCATTCCTCATCACATCCAGGGGACGCAGTATCAGCTCGGTGTCAATAGTGGTGTCGGTGTCGTCCTCTGGGTGGATCTCAAGGTGAAGCTTCGTCAGGCCACGGTACTTGGCCACCGGCCCCCTTCCGCGCTGGCTCTTGACCCCAATCCCGATCCAGTTTCGACCTCGTCCGTCGGTGAACCAGAGATCGTAGCGCATGAGATAACTGGTCTCCTGCGGAAACATGCGAAGCTGTCCTTCCACGGCGTGTGTCCCGGGAATGGCGGAGACCCTGATGCTGCCAGCGACCGACAAACGATGCTCGGGATCGGTGCGGAAAGTATCGAGTCCTGAAATTTTCAGTTGTACCTGCAGGGCGCCGGGCCCGACACCGTCCGGGTGCCGTTCGTGCATCCTTTCGTCGAGGACCACCCCGTCTCCGGCCGTTTCGCGCCGGCGCGTGCCCATCCATCGGTAGGCCGCATCCTCGGGAACGGGAAGGCGACGGACTCGAGCCCACTCCGGGGCCTGCCAAGAACTGTCGCCGGTCACGTCGCGGATGATGCCCTCGATCGCGCTTTCTGCACCGGCAAGAATTGTTGCCGAGGGGTTCGCCCCTGTGGAGGCGGGGATTACGGATCCATCCATGACATAGAGACCCGGGTAGGAATGGACCTGCCTGTCGGGACCCACAACACCGGAGTTCCCATCAGCTCCGATGGGCACCCCTCCCAGGGGATGCACGGTGATCGGCTTCCTGAAAAGCGACCACAGCGGCGCAGGGCGCACGCCGGAGCCGATGATCCGCGCAACGGCCGGACCCACTCGTCCCTCGGCGCGGTAGAGGCGTGATTGCTGCCGGTTGGCCCACTGCAGTTGTGCTTTGCCTTGGTCATCGAGTTTCAGCTGTCCCGTTCCAGCGTCATGGCCCATAGACAAGAACGCGATCGAACGCGTGACGTCATGACGGCGAATTCGTCGCCACCATGAGCGCAGACGCTGAAACGGAAGTGATTGATCAAACAGATCGGAAACTGCGCGGGGAATGGCTCCGTCCTGGACCTGGAACCATACCGGTTTCGACCTTTCCCAGACGTCGAGCACTGTGGTCGTCGTAATCGTCGGGCCCGTGGTCAGGTTTCCGTGGCCGCGCCGCAAATTGCTGGTTGCGAGGTAGTCCCCGTTGCCGGAGAAGCCCCGCCCAAGGGTGGAAGACAGCCTCGGAAGCGTCCGGTCGACATCGCGGGAGCTGAGCAGAAGCTCGGTGGTGGACACGGCTCCGGCCGCTAGAAACAATCGAGTCCCAGTACGTCTGACCTGATGCTCATCGGCTCCACTGCCTTCGTTGGTCCACACAGCCCACCCGGCTTCATCACGCTCGATCCGTGTGACTTCGGCACCGGTTACTGCCGTTGCCGAATACTTCTCCGCAACTGCGAGATAGTTGTGATCCAGTGAGTTCTTGGCCGATCGGTTGCAGCCCAGGATACATTCACCGACGAATGCACAGCCGCGCTGTGGGACACCGTGTTCGTTAGGTGCCCATGAATCCGTGGGGCCGAAACGCACGGCAAGATTCGGCCGAATGGTCGCAGAGCGTATCTTCATCTGCTCGACGAGGTCTTCGACGACACGTGTGCGGTCCGGTACGCGACCGGTGGCAGGATCAACTTGGACCGGATTGACCTCGAGCATCGTACCGGCGAGATCATAGTACGGCTCGAGCTCTGCGCGGCTGAGCCCCTCCGGCCAATGTTTGCCGAGCGAATCCATCGATGGCCGCGCGAAAACATTGGCATAGACCAACGATCCTCCGCCCCAACCGGCAGCCTGTATCGAAAGCATGGAATCCAGCCAACGCATATCGTACAGCCCTCGCCCCGCCTCCCACAGCCACCCCTCGCGTATCTGCGGAGATCGGGGGAACTGCCCCGGCTGCCACCGTCGTCCCCGTTCCAAGACCGTCACAGTGAAGCCTGCTTGTGCCAGTCGAGCAGATGTCACGGCTCCGCCGAACCCGCTCCCCACGACGATGGCATCGACATGAGGTGCAGACGCCGGAGCGGAGGAGGCCTCATCTGGTGGATCGGTGCTTTCAGGGTTCATGACGGTCCTGACGACGATGCTGGAATGATCACAGGTACATGACTGGACCAGCGGTGGGCGCGTGCTCTGGGAGTCTCGGAATACGATCGTCTCTGCCTGCGCAGATCTGGACAGCAAAGGGAGAACAGACAATTGTAAGCGTATCGGATGGTCAACGAAGGATTTGAGGTCTGAGCTGGATCCCTTCGAAAGTTGTTGCGTCGTCGCATTGACTGGCCAGTTTACGGTCGATTCAGCGCATTTCAACTTGGGAGTGCCTGACTGCTTGAGGGCAGAAGTCGGCCGAGTCGCCGGAGGAGGTCTTCGACTGTCGACTCTCAGCGCGTTTGGCATCGCCCGCACTTAGGCCTTCGACGCTTCGCATCAGCGGCACAGCACCGGCCGCTCGGTCTTCAGATGTTCGAGAGTGGGCAGCACGCCGGCGACCAGATGTCTGGCGCCGCGGACCGAATTCGCGACCTTGCATAACCGCCCCCCGCGAGATGCCGCCCTCGGACGCGGCAGTGCTCAGCGTGACCATGTTCCAGGCCGGAACGAAGGCCAACATCATCCCCACCCAGGCGACCCTGACCATGAATATCCGGGTGCGCAGCGACGCCCGCAAGCAGCAGGTTCTCGAGGCCATCCGGCGGATCGCCGAGGCGGAATGCGCCGCCGCAGGATGCGTACAGTCGCCGGCCATCGAGACCTTCTCCGACTTCCCGGTCACGGTCAATGATGACGACGTCGTCGAGCGCGTTCGCCGGGTCCACACCGCCCTGAAAGGCGACCAGGTGGTTGATACGGACACCCTGATGGGCAGCGAGGACTTCTCCGAGTTCGGCCTGCCGGGACCGGACAGCTACGATGGCCCGCCCATTCCCTACGCCTACTGGTTTGTCGGCATCACCGACCCGGAACGCACCGTCCCACTGGGGTGCGGCTGCTCACGTCGGCGGCCTTAAGCTACCTGGCCGAAGAATAGCCTAGGCTAGAGGGTCCCGGCGGGCGCGCCCGCCTGCAACCCTGCGACGTCGGCCAGCAGCTCGAAGGAACGCAGCCACGCCTCGTTCGTTTCCGTCTGGCTGGCCACAATCAGCTCATCCGCCTGGGCACGTTCGGTGAACCAGTCGAGGTAGTCCTTGACCTGGCCAGGCGTGCCGACGCCGGAGTACTTGGTCATTTGCAGCACCTGCTGTCCGGATGGTGACTGCAGGACCATGTCGGCTTCGTCATCGGTGAAGCTGCGGCCGCGCCCCAGCAGTTGGGTGACCCGGCGCCGCTTGGCGGCCAGGAACTGTGCCTCCGCTTCGGCCTCGGTGTCTGCGGCGATCACGTTGACGCCGGCAATCACGTAGGGCTCGGACAGTTGCTTGGAGGGCTGGAAGTCCCGGCGGTAGATCGCCACCGCGTCTTCCAGGGCATTGGGCGCGAAGTGCGAGGCGAAGGAGTACGGCAGGCCCAGAGCCGCGGCCAGCTTGGCCCCGAACAGCGAAGACCCGAGGATGTACAGCGGAACGTTCGTGCCGGTGCCGGGAACGGCGTCGACCCCGGGGATCAGCGATTCGCCGGCCAGGTATCCCTGCAGTTCCTGCACGTCCTGCGGGAAGCTTTCGGCCGACGACGGATCCCGCCGCAGTGCCCGCATGGTGTTCTGGTCGCTGCCCGGCGCCCGGCCCAGCCCCAAATCGATTCGTCCCGGGTGCAGCGTTTCGAGGGTGCCGAACTGTTCGGCGATGGTCAACGGCGCGTGGTTCGGGAGCATGATGCCGCCGGCGCCCAACCGGATGTGCTTGGTCTGGCTGGCCACATGCCCGATCAGCACGCTGGTTGCCGAGGAGGCGATGGTGGACATGTTGTGGTGTTCGGCGTACCAGATCCGGCGGTAGCCCCACTCTTCGGCGCGCTGTGCCAGGGTGACGCTGGCTTTGAAGCTGTCGGCGGCGGTGACGCCTTCGCCAATGTGCGCCAGGTCAAGGATGGAGAGTGGAACGGTCACGGTGTATCGGCCTTTCGCAGGGGACGTTTGAGGGGTGATTGCCCCGAGTCACCAAGTGCAACGGCATCGGTGCTGATGTTATTTCCCAGTCACCAATTCGAGACCATCGGCCCGGGTCCGTTTCCCCGCCTCAAGCGTAGAATTAGGGATGCTGAAGGGGACGTCGTATCGCCCCCGTCAACTTCTCCGGACACCCGTCCGGAGAACCAGTTCCAGTCGAATGAGGAGGGAGAAATGACTACGGCATCCCATGGTGCGTCCGGATGGCACTTGACCCGCGAGCATGTACGTAATGCCGCGATCTCAGGCGGCGTAGTATTTCTGCTTTTAGGTGTCCTGGGATTCATCCCGGGAATCACGGCCCAGTACGGCGAAATGACATTCGCCGCTGGTTCGGGAGCGCTGTTGTTTGGCGCATTCGGAACGTCCATCCTGCTCAACATCGTTTATTTGGCCGTGGGCATAGCAGGCATCGGCATGAGCCGCAGCACTATGTTGTCCCGCGACTTCCTGTTAGGCAGTGGTGCGTTGTTCTTGTTGCTGTGGATTTACGGCCTGGTTATTGACCTGACGTCGACGGCGAATTTCCTGTCCTTCAGTATGGGGACGAACTGGCTGCACCTGGTGCTCGGCCTGATCGCCGGCGGCCTCGGAGTTGCCTATATGGCACGCCACCGCGGAGGTGCCTCCGAACACCAAACGTAGGCGGCAACTGCGCAGGCGCCGGCGCATGCGTCGGCCACCCTGGCGAACCCAAGGAGTATGCGCCCAAAGAGTATGCGTTGTGTGAAGCTCTTCCGCACAACGCATATCTCTGTTTAGTTGCCGTTGGGTCGCTCGGCCACCGTGATTTCCACGGTGTCCACTTCGCCGCCGCGGACGACTTTGGCCTCGATGGTGTCCCCCGGGTTCAGCGAGCGCAGCGCCGCGATCAGGTCCCCGGAGGTCTGCAGTTCTTCCCCGTTGAGCGATATGAGCAGGTCACCGGGCTCCAGCCCGGCCTGGTCCGCCGGTGTTCCGGGTTCGACCGACAGCACCACAATGCCGTTCTCCTGCTCCAGTCCCAGTTGGGTGGCGATCTGCGGGGTCAGGGTGCGGGGCACCAGGCCGAGGTATGCGTGGTCGGCACTGCCGTCTTCTATCAGTTCTTCGGCTACTTCGACGGCGGTGGCGGCCGGAATGGCGAAGCCCAGCGACACGGCTCCGGTCTCCGGGGGGATGTATGCCTCGCTAATTCCGACCACTTCACCTTGGCCGTTCACCACGGCTCCGCCCGAGTTTCCGGGGCTGATCGCCGCGTCGGTCTGGATCAGATCCACCAGCGACTGGTTGCTGCTGGCCGATCCGGGGATCTCGCGGTGCAGACCGGAGATGATGCCGACACTGGCACTGTTCTCAAAGCCCAGCGGGCTGCCGATGACGACGGCGAGGGAGCCGACTTCAGGCAGGTCGGTTTCGAACTCGGCCGCGGGCAATCCGGTGCGCTCCACCTGCACCAGCGCCAGGTCCGTCACCTGGTCGGTGGCGACCACCTGTCCCGGCACCCGTTTCCCGTCTGCGAACCCGATTTCCACGCGTTCGGCTTCTCCCACCACGTGCGCATTGGTGAGGATCAGCCCGTCCTCGGTGTAGATGACACCGCTGCCCAAGCCCTGGTCGTTGAAGACCGTTACCACCGAGGGTTGAACGTCGTCGATGATCCCCGGGATATCGGCGAAACCTACTTCATCGCCGCCGCCACTTTGGCCGCCGTCGTCCTGCCCATTGCTGCCGGCACCGTTGCCGCCCTGGGTTTGGGAACCGCCACCCGGCCTGGCCGATTCGCTGGCAGTGGTTTGCTGCCCGCCGCCTTCTCCGTTAGTGGCGGTGCATCCGGTCATCGCCAGTGTGGCTGCGGCGAACACGGGCAGCCATAAGCGGTGCCGTGGCCGAGTGGTATCCAGTGACATCGGGCGCACTCCTCAATAGGTAGCAGGCTGATCTTCTGATCTCATTGTGTCCAAAAACCGCGATCTTGGCCAGAAACCAGCGCCGGGACCGCCCCTGGCTGCCGGTGCGCGGGGGTCCTATGCCGCGAGTAGTTGCCCGCTCAGCTCCCAGAGCCGCTGCGCTGATTCCGGCTCGATGGAGTGCGACGCGACGTCGGACGGGAAAGTCTCCGCCGTGAGGGACTGCGAATCGTCATCCAATGGAGAGATGTCACTGTCCTTCAGATAAACCCCGCCGATCCCGTCGGGTGGGTTTATCGGGTTGAATTACGTAGTCGGCAGCTCCGCGGCTCATGCCGCGGCTCGCTCATTGACGGGCCGGCGACGCAGGGCGGCTTGCTCGATGGCGGGTGGGTTGTAGGCCATGTCCAACCTGCCGACCCCGTATCCGGGCGGCACGATGGCGTCGATGCGGTCGAGGGTCTCGTCAGTGAGGGTGACGTCGAGACCGGCGAGCGTACTGTCGAGATGCTCCATCGTACGGGGCCCGATCAGCGCCGAGGTGACCCCCGGATGGGCAACCGCAAAAGCCATTGCGAGCTGGGTCAGCGGGATCCCGGCGTCCTGTGCGACGGGAATGAGTTGCTCAACGGCCTCCATGCGGCGCTCATCGGCCAGGTGCCGGAAGCCGTACTGGGATCTGTGTGTGCTGTTCTGTTGCCCCTTCCGGTAGTTGCCGGTGAGCATTCCGCCAGCGAGGGGGCTGTAGACCAGAGTGCCCATGCCATACTCCTGCGCGAGCGGCAGCACCTCGCGTTCAATACCACGATCGAGGATCGAGTACGGGGGCTGCTCGGTGCGGAAGCGTTCCACGCCGCGCCGCTCGGCGACCCACTGAGCCTTGACGATGTCCGAGGCGTCCATGGTGGACGTTCCAACGGCACGGACCTTTCCGCTGCGAATCAGGTCCGAGAGCGCGGACAGCGTTTCCTCGATATCAGTGTCCGGGTCCGGTCGCTGCATTTGATAAAGATCAATGTGGTCTGTCTGCAGGCGACGCAGCGAGTTCTCCACCGCCGTCGTGATCCAGCGCCGTGATGCGCCACGCTGATTCGGATCGTCCCCCATGGAAAGGCTCACTTTCGTGGCGAGGACGACGTCGTCGCGCCGCCCCTTAAGTGCCTTTCCCACGATCTCTTCCGACTCGCCGTGGGCGTACACATCCGCGGTGTCGATGAAGTTGATCCCGGCGTCGAGGGCCTTGTGGATGATCTTAATCGAGTCGATGTGGTCGGGATTGCCCAGGGCGCCGAACATCATCGCGCCGAGAGCGTAAGGGCTGACTTTGATACCGGTTCGTCCGAGATTGCGGTACTGCATGAGTGTGCTCCTGAGGTTGTGTTTAGGATCAGCGCTCCACGATGGCGTATTCTGGATTTAAGCGGAACGCTATTCCAGAACTATACGGAAAGGCGTTCCGGAAAACAATAGGTGGAAAGTGATTCCGGAAAAATCAGTGGATGGAGTGTCGTGACTGGGAACATCTCGCCAACAGGCGAATCAGTGCCGCGCCGGCGCCGTGCCGACGCTCAGCGCAATATCGACTCTCTGCTGGACGCGGCCAAGACTGTATTCGGCTCCTCAGGCGTGGATGCGCCCGCGAAGGAGATCACCGATCTGGCCGGCGTCGGCGTCGGAACGCTCTACCGGCACTTCCCGCAGCGCTCGGACCTGGTCAAGGCCGTCTTCCGGCACGAGGTGGACGCCTGTGCAGACGCCGCGGGGCCACTGGCTGCCGAACACGAACCGGGAACAGCATTGGAGAAGTGGCTCCACCGATACACCCAGTTCATCGCAGCCAAACGGGGCCTCGCCTCGGCCCTGCACTCCGGCGACCCGGCGTTCGACGAACTGCCTGACTACTTCATGGCCCGGCTTGGTCCCGCTCTCGACTCACTGCTGAATGCAGCGGCCGACGACGGCGAGGTCCGGGCCGACATCGGCTCCAGGGACCTGTTGAATGCCGTGGCGAGCCTGTGCATGACCGACGCCGACGAGCCGGCCGCGTACAGCCAGCGGATGATCGGCGTCATCATCGACGGACTGCGCTACGGAGCGGCTGCGAACCAGTCCCGCTCCTGAGGATTCTCCTGAGCATTCTTCCGCGCCGGCCGCCCCAAGTGCCGATACCGGTTGGCCCGGCGTTCCACCCGGCCGCCGGGTGGCAGCGTCGCCAGGGACGCCAATTCGTACTCAATCGCCGTGCCCATGCGCCGGCAGAACGCCTTGGCCTCGGCAGCGGCATCGGGTTGCTCATCGACCAGGTGGTCCACGACGCCGTTGGCATGCAGCGACGCGGCATTGATGCCCTGGGCGGCGGACATAGCGGGGGCATGTTCGACCGTGCGGTGGACGATCGCGCTGGCGCCTTCCGGGGGAAGCGGGGACAGCCAGCCGTGGTGGGCGGCGATGGTCCGGTCCGCGGGCAGCAGCGCCAATGCCCCGCCCCCGGCGCCCTGGCCGAACAGCACGGACACGGTCGGCGACTGCAGCCCGATCAGGTCGTGCAGTGACCTGGCTATTTCGCCGGCCAGTCCGCCTTCCTCCGCCTCGGGCGACATCGCCGCCCCGGCGGTATCGATCACCGCCAGCAACGGCAGCGCCAACTCTTCGGCCAGCCGCATGCCCCGCCGGGCTTCCCGCAGCGAGGCCGGGCCCATGCCGTCGTCGGACGCCCCGGCCGGTCGCTGGTGCCCGAGCACGACGCAGGATTGTCCGCCGAACTTCGCCAGTGCCAGCAGCAGTCCCGGATCCTTTTCGCCCTGTCCGGTGCCGTTGAGCGGCAGCGCGTCGTCGGCCCCGTACTTGAGCAGGCTGCGCAGGTCCGGGCGGCGGGGGTTGCGTGAGATCTCCACCGACGTCCAGGCGTCGACGGCCGAGGGCACCACGTCCAGGGTGGCCGGCGACGGCACCGGGCCGGCCGGTTCAGGAGTGAGGATGGCCAGCGCCCGGTCGATAATCTCCGGCAGTTGCGCGGCGGGGACGACGGCGTCGATCAGCCCTTTGTCGAAGAGGTTCTCGGCGACCTGCACATTGGGCGGAAACGGTTCACCGTGGATCGCCTCGTACACCCGCGGCCCGAGGAAACCCAGCAGCGCCCCGGGCTCGGCAACGGTCATGTGCCCCAGCGACCCCCAGGAGGCCATCACTCCCCCGGTGGTCGGGTGGCGCAGGTAGACCAGGTACGGCAGTCCGGCCTGCCGGTGGGCCCGCACTGCCGCCGTGATCCGCACCATGGACAGGAACGCCAGCGTGCCTTCCTGCATCCGGGTTCCTCCGGAGGCGGGTCCGGCCAGCAGCGGCAATCCTGCCGCGGTGGCGCGGTCGACGGCGGCGACAATGCGGTCCGCTGCGGCCTGGCCGATGGAGCCGGCCAGGAAGGAAAATTCGCTGACGATCAGCGCGACCCGCCTCCCGCGGATCAGCCCCTCGCCGGTGATGACCGATTCGTCCTGCCCCGACTTGGCGGTCGCCGCGGCCAGCTCCTCGCGGTACCCGGCGCTGGTCTCCGGCCCGCGCGTCGGCTCATCCCAGGAACTGAACGAGCCGTCGTCCAGCACCGTGGCCACCAGCTCCGCGGCGGCCAGCCGGCGGGTCCGTTGCGTGGTGCTCATTGTTACTCCCCCGCTTCCCCCGCTGCGAGCCACTGCCGGATGCGCTCGCCGTCCTGGTCCAGCCCTGGCGGGGCGGAATGGGAGCGGTAGGTGGTCTCCTCCTCGTCGTCGGCGTTGAAGAATCTCAGCGGCGGCCCGGGCAGGGTGACATTGCCCAGCAGGTCGTGGTCGACGTCGACCAGCAAGCCTTGGGAGCGGACCTGGTCCCAGTCATAGACCTCGTCCAGCGACCGGACCTTGCCCGCCGGGATCCCCATCTCGTTCAGCCTGGCCAGCAGGTCCTCGGGGCCGTAGCCGGAGAAGGCTGCCTCCACCTCGGCGATGAGTTTGTCCCGGTTGACCACCCGCTGCGCGTTGGTCGCCAGCTCCTCACGGGTGGCATCGATGCCGAAGCCTTCGGCGAAGCGCGTCCAGAGCCGCTCGCTGCCCACGCTGATCTGCACTTTGCCTCCGGCACAGGCGAACAGCCCGTACGGGGCGATCGAGGGATGGTGGTTGCCTTGGGCCTGCGGGACTTCGCCGGCCACCGTGGAGCGGGTGCCCTGGAATGCGTGCACGCCCACCAGCGCGGCCAGCAGCGAGGTCCGCACCACCTGCCCCTTGCCGGTGCGTTCGCGCTCGAGCAAGGCGGACAGGCACCCGAACGCGCCGTACATTCCGGACAGCAGGTCCGCGATCGGCACCCCGACGCGCTGCGGATCGTCCGGCCCCGAGCCGGTCAGCGACATCAACCCTGCCTCGCCCTGGACAATCTGGTCGTAGCCACTGCGGGAGGATTCCGGCCCGTCATGGCCAAACCCGGTGATGGACAGAATCACCAGCGCCGGGTTGAGTTCCTGCATCTGAGCCGCCGAAAACCCCAGCCGGTCCAGCACACCGGGCCGGAAGTTCTCCACCACCACATCGGCACGCCGGATCAACTCAGCCAGCTCGGCCTGGCCGCCGTCGCTCTTCAGGTCGATGGCGATCGATTCCTTGTTCCTGTTGCAGGACAGGAAATAGGTCGCCTGCGGATCCTCGTCCGGGCCCACGAACGGCGGCCCCCAGCCGCGGGTATCGTCGCCGGACTGCGGATTCTCCACCTTGATCACCCGAGCACCCAGGTCGCCGAGCATCATCCCGGCATGCGGCCCCGCCAGCGCCCGACTCAGGTCCACCACGAGGTAGCCGCCGAGCGGTCCGGCGTTCTGCGATGCTGTTTCTTGTTCCATGTTCCTCATTTCAGTACGGACTTCGCGTCGGCTCGGGCGGCCGGAGTCAATAGCGCCGCAGGGACCCGCAGCCGGGCCAGGTGGCAGCTACAGCCATCCCGGCACCACCAGCGTCAGCCAGGCGATGGGCGGTCCGGCGACCACCACGATGGCGCCATAGCCGAGGATCTGCTTGTAGAACCGGTCCCGGTTGGTGCCCTCCGGCGCATTGGCCAGCACCAGCGCACCGTTCGTGGAGAAGGGGGACACATCGACGATGGTCGATGCCACGGCCAGCGCGCAGATCACGCCCACGGCGCCGACTTCCCCCGATTCGAGGAACGGGATGGCCAGCGGAATCAGCGCGGCCAGGATCGCCGTGGAGGAGGCGAACGCCGAAACGACGGCGCCGATGTAGCAGATCAGCAGCGCCGCGAGCATAGGCATACCCAACCGGGATACAGCGTCCGATACGTAGTCAATGGTCCCTGCTTCCTGCAGCACGCCGACGAAGGTCAGCATCCCGCAGATCAACAGCACGGTCGACCAGCTGATCTTGTTGACCGCGCCGTGCTGTGCCTTCGGCGAGACCAGCGCCAGGATCACTGCAATGGTGATGGCGACGAAGCCGACGTCGATCTTGAACCCGAGCGCCAGGACCGCCAGGGCGATCAGCCCGAGAACCGTGGCCACCTGCGAGATGATGTCCTCGCGGGTCTTCGCCGGCGCTGCGCCGGTGCCGGAGCCTCCCGCCGTACCGTTCGGCCCGCCGGCTTCGGATCCGGAGCCGGCGGCATCGCTGCCGCTGATCCGGTGGCCGACGCTGGCTTTCATCCGCGCCTCGGCCGCCTGCTCGACGAAGTGTCCGACCTTGCCGGAGATGAGCTTGCGTCCGCCGAGGACCAGGAAGAGAGTCAGTGCGATCAGGAAGTTGAAGATCAGGCTGGTCAAAAACAGCGCCAGCGGGCTGTAATCGAATCCGGTGTCGGAGACGATCCCATTGACAATCACGCCATAGACGGCGATCGGCGAGAAACCGCCCGCCTGCGCGCCGTGCACCACCATCATCCCCATCATGAGCGGGTTGATCTTGTGCTTGGCTGCGAAGCTCAGGGCGATGGGGGCCATGATGGCGACGGCGGCCGGGCCCAGCGCGCCGACGGCGGTGATTGCCGCGGTGATGGTGAACATGATCCACGGGATCATTGCCACCCGGTTGCGGACCAGCCGCAATGCTCCCTGGATCAGCAGGTCAATGGTGCCGTTGTTCTGCGCGATAGCGAATAGATACGTGACACCGACGAGCGTCAGGAACAGCCCGCCGGGGAAGTTGGCCAGAACGGCGTCGGCCTCCATGCCAAGGAAGACGACGCCGAGGAAGAATGCCCCCACAAACGCCAGCGCACCCATATTGATAGGCAGGAACGTGGCGAGCAGGAACATCACCGCCAACACGATGATGGATAGAACAGGGGCCGACATGAATTCTCCTTACACCCGGCGTGCTTGTGATTGGGCTAACAGGTCCAGTGGCCTAGCCTCCTGCACACTAGGTCTCCTTGTCAACAGGCGGAGCGGCTGTAGACTCGAAAAACGTCACCACATTGGCGCCCAGTGTCGCGCCGCCAGGAGGGGAAACATGCGTGAATCATCAGCCTCGGGCCCGTTCACCCGCGTGCCGCGCCCCCGATTGTATGAACAACTTGTCGAACAGCTGCTCGGCTATATTGAGGCACGCCAACTCGGACCGGGCGACGTATTGCCCGCCGAACGCGAACTGGCAGAGCAGCTGGGTGTCTCCCGTGCCACGCTGGCCCAGGCGCTGGTCGCCCTGGAAGTGCTCGGCGTCATCGACGTGCAGCACGGCACCGGCGCGGTACTCGTGTACCGGCCCAGCATTGCCCCGGTGATCAAGGGGCTGCGCGAACACAGCAACCGGCTGCCGGACATCGTCGAAGCCCGCAGCACCCTGGAAGTTAAGCTCGCTACGCTGGCCGCGGCCCGGCGCACCGACGCGGACATGGACGCCATCGATGCGGCGATCGAGGCCATGGCAGCGGAAGTCAGCTCCGGGGACAAGGGCGCCCACGGCGACGAATTGTTCCACCAAGCGGTCACCGCGGCGGCGCACTCGTCGGTGCTGGAACAGCTGATGGCATTTATCGCCGAGATGGTCCTCGAAACCCGGCTGGAATCGCTCGGCCAGCCCAACCGCCCGGAGCAGTCTCTGGCCTCGCACCGCACCATTGCCGAGGCCATCCGCGCGCAGGACCCGCAGCAGGCCGCCGATGCCATGCAATCGCATATCGAACTCGTCTCAGACGTCGCGCTGTTGAAATAGGGGTATCGGAGGGCGGCGACTGCTCCCCTCCAGCGTGAATCGGTATTAGATTGGGTCCATGTCCAACATCATCGAAAAGATCGCCGAATCGTTCAAGAGCTTTGGGGCCTCCACCGTCTATGGAGATCCCGTCACGATTAACGGCGCGGAAATAGTGCCGGTCTGCTACGTCCAGTACGGGTTTGGTGGAGGAGGCACCGCCGATGACGAGGGCGGCGGTGGTGGCGGTGGAATCGCGGTGCCGGTTGGCATCTACCGCACGAACGACTGCGGCAAACCGGTGTTCCGGCCCAACACCCTCGCGCTGCTGGTATCGCTTACCCCCTTGGTGTGGACCGTTGGCCGGGCTGCGTCCCGGGTTCTCAAGGAGTCGCGCCGATAGCCTTGGAATCGAAGCGCACGAAAAGGAGGTTGCCATGCCGGCAGTTGAAAGGACCACCGATGTTCTGATTGTGGGCGCCGGCCCCACCGGGCTGATGCTGGCCAACTGGCTGGCGAAGCTCGGCGTCGACGCCATCCTGGTCGACGGCAAGTCCGGCCCCACCCGGGAGTCGCGTGCGCTCGGGGTGCAGGCGCGGACCATGGAGATCTACGACCAGCTGGGCGTCGCGGACCAGGTGCTGGACGAGGCCTATATCGCCCAAGGTGTCGCCCCTGGCTATCAAGACAAGGCATTCGGCTTCGTCCGGTTCGCCAATATCGGCTCCGGTGTCTCGCCCTATCCCCACTTGTACATCCTGGAGCAGAGCCGCAACGAGAAGTTGCTGTACTCGAACTTGCAGCGGCTCAGTGGTGCGGTGCTGTGGCAGCATCGGCTTCAGGACCTGGACCAGGAGACAGCGGACGACGGCGGCAGCCGGGTGACTGTCACGCTGCAGGGCCCGGACGGGGAAGTGACGATCCGGTCGCGTTACTGCGTCGGAACGGATGGACCGTCGTCGGTGGTGCGCAAGCTGCGTGGTATCGACTTTGAGGGCCGCACCAACGAGCACACCTTCTTCGTGGCCGACGCCGCGGGGGTCGAAGGGCTGGTCCCCACCTCGATCAACCTCCGGTTCGGCCGGAAATTCTTCCTGCTCACGTTCCCGATGGGAAGCGACGGGCACAACCGGTTGCTGGGCGTGGTTCCTCATGGATCGGACGATCCAGCCGACGATGTCGCCGAGTCGTCCATCCGACCGATGCTGCAGCGGGTCTTCGGCGTGACCTATGCTTCGACGTCGTGGTTTTCCACTTACCGCTTGCATCACCGGGTGGCTGCGCAGTTTACCGACGGTCCGGTGCTGCTGGCCGGAGACGCCGGCCACGTCCATTCGCCGGTCGGCGCCCAGGGCATGAACACCGGATTGCAGGACTCGCACAATCTGGCCTTCAAGCTCGGTGCCGTGCTCAAAGGCGAGGCGCCGCCGTCGTACCTTCAACGCTATGAGGCTGAACGCCGCCCGGTGGCGCTGCGGCTGACCAACACCACCGACCGGCTGTTTGCCGCTGTCACCTCCAATAATCCGGTACTGCGGGCGGTGCGGAGGTTCCTGCCGCGGATCGCGGCGCCGGTGCTGCTGCGGATCATTCCCAGGCTGTCCGGCAGCTCGCGGATGTTTGAGTACCTGGCCCAGGTGCGGATCCATTACTGGATGGACGAGTCGGCGCGTGAACGTGCGCAGGGACAGCGGGACCGGATTGTGGGGCGGCGGCTGCCCTGGACCGGGCAGAACTTCGAATCGTTGAAGGCCGCCGCGTGGATGGCGCACGTGTACGGGGAGGTCGCCGAGGACCGGTTGCGGTCGCTGCGGGACGAACTCGACGTCGACGTACGCCAGTTCCCCGCCGCGCCGGCCAATGGCCTGACCGGCGGGAAGGTGCTGCTGGTCCGGCCGGACGGATTCGTCGCCGCGGCCGCCTACCCCGACCAGGCCGCAGCGGAATTCGCCGCTGCGCTTCAGCGGCACATTGGCAATTGACCGGCACACACACCACTTGCCCACCGATGTAAGCCCCAAACGCCACTCATCTGGCGGTCCTCGACGACCTTCTCCATTTCGGACCCTTCGAATGCATAATTATTCGACCGAAGCAGTCTTCCTGACTCATGCAATCAGCCTCGGTTCCACCTCCACCGCCATGCCCACGCCCGGCTGGCAACGTGTGTCAGTTGGGGATCCTTCATCGGCGCATACCGAAGTGGGATCGCAATGAGCCAAGTGTTATCGGGGATCCAGATTGGCAGCGTGGAGCACCACTGCCGGAGGAAACGGGGCGACCGTCACGCTTCGTCTTCAAGCACGATGTTGTCGATTAACCGGGCTGATGGCAGCCGCAGCGCTGCGAGCACCACTGCGCCATCTTTGAGTTCGTCGACCCTATCCAGGGTGATTGGGGCGACGGCGTCGAAGTACTCAAGAGTCATCGGCACTTTGGTCGCATCGAGCACGGATCGTCCCCGGCGCAGCCCCTCGGCAACCGACCGTTCGCCGGAGGAGAGACAGGCCTGTACCTCTTGCAGCGCCCGATAGAGCAGTGGCGCACTGCTCCGCTCCGCCCCGGAGAGACGGACGTTCCGGCTGCTCATGGCGAGCCCGTCCGGCTCCCGTTCGGTCCGTGCGCCGACCACTTCGACACTTAAGTGAAGGTCTTCCGTTATCCGCCGAACGACCTGTACCTGCTGATAATCCTTCAACCCGAAGTACGACCGGTGCGGGCGGACGATGTTGAACAACTTGGTGACCACTGTAGCTACTCCCGCGAAGTGTTCCGGGCGGGACGCCGCCTCGTATCGGTCCATGGCTACGGTCGGCGACACCTTGGTACCGAAATTCTGCGGATACATTTCATCGTCACTCAACAGAAGCAGTGCACTTACATCCTCCTGTGCACAAACGAACTCGTCCTTCGCCGGATCACGAGGGTACGTGTCGAAATCCTCACCAGGACCGAATTGCAGAGGATTTACGTAGAGGGTAACCACCACATGCTCGTTCTCTGCGCGTGCGCGGCGCATGAGGGAACGATGCCCTTCGTGGAGATAACCGAGAGAGGCCACATGGCCCACCCATCCCACCGTGGCCTCGCGCCACCGCTGGTATTCGGCGATGGAATGAAATATCTCCATGGCCACTCCCTTCCTCTGAGACGAACCTGATCCGCAGCGTTAGCGTTCATCGTCGAAACCCCACGCAGTGACAGCCTGCTCAACCTGTACCTGTGCACTGCCCATTCGTCGGTCCTGGCCATGCAGGGATCGGCCTACGAGAACGAGCCCATCGCGGCTTTCCGAATCCCTGTCCCAAGGGGAAGGGGCCATTTTGAGCCGAGTGGGGATGGGTGTCACAAGTCGGTCAACCTCCAACTCGAACCGGATTCGTGGGTGTGTTGCTCTCCATCGGGTGTGAAGATTCGCACCGGGTCTGGCCCGACATTGCGGGCCTGCCAATCTGCGACGGCCACGCCACTGCGCTCGGGTAGGGCGATGATGGTCCGTCCGCGCTGGTGGACCCACTGCTGCACTTCCGCATCCTGCGAGGGCCGGTAATGCGGGAGGACGACAGCGCCAGCAAGGAGATCCAACCCGGCGAGGTCGGTCAGGCCTGCGTCATTGGGATCGGCCAGCTCTGCCATGGCAATGTCAGCACCAAACAGGATGGCTCCGGCACTTCCTCCATACACACGGCCCCCGCCGGCCAGGAAATCGAGCACCACCTGCAGTAGCTGGCGCTGCTGCAGATGCTGTAACAGATCGAAGGTATTGCCACCTGGAATTGCCAGCACGTCGCTTCCCCGCAGCCGCAGCATACTATCCTCGGGGCTGCTGTTGGTGTCGTCCAGACCCCAGGGATCGATGGTGAAGTCACCGCGGCCGCGCAGGGCGTTGCTAAGCCACTGCACACTTCCGGTGCGTGCGGCACCGGCTGCCATCGCAAACGGCCAGATGCTGACGCCCTGACCAGAACTGAACGCCTCGTCCCACAAGGCCGCCTCGTCGTGTTCGCTGCCACCGCCACCAAGATAAAACCGCATCACCAATCATCATCCCCATAGAACTCTGGCCAGTCCAACCACCCCATTAGCGGAATCGCACTCAGGCCAAACCCGCGTCTCCAGTTGCACCTCATAGAAGCTGACCGAGCGGCCCGTTGGCCGATCCCTCAACTGACACAGCATGTCAGACTCTACGAATGAGCCGTCACGATCCTCAGCCCGCCGTCGACGAGCGGACCACTCTCCAGCAGTTCCTGGACTATCAGCGCGAAACGTTGTTGATCAAAACCGAGGGACTGGATCGGCAGCAACTGAACCAGCAGCTCCCGACGTCCGACCTAACGTTAGCCGGCCTGCTCAAACACCTCGCCCACGTGGAAGACGACTGGTTCCATGTCAAATTCCTGGGTCGAGCCGAGCTAGAACCTTGGGCCAGCGCCCCCTGGGATGAAGACCGAGACTGGGAGTTCCACACCGCCAGCGACGACGAACCTGACACGTTGCGCGTGCTCTATCGCTACGCATGCGACCGCAGCCGCCAAGCCGTGGACGACGTGGAACTGGACACTTTGTCAGCCGGACGCGACCGGGATGGTCACCAATGGAGCTTACGCTGGGTGATGACCCACTTAGTCGAGGAGACCGCCCGACACAACGGCCATGCAGACCTGTTGCGCGAGGCAATTGACGGCACCACGGGAGAATGACTTCAGCGCCGACTGAAGCCGATGTACCCTTTCGTAAGGGACGGAATTTCGTTCCGCTGGCAGGATGGAGTCATGACCACCAACCGAGCACGAGTGATCGGAATGCTGGGCGGAATGAGCTGGGAGTCCAGCGCTCAGTACTACCGCCTTGCTAACGAGCTCGTGCGAGAACGGCTGGGCGGGCTGCACTCGGCTCGTGTGCTGCTGGCGTCGGTGGACTTCGCCGACATCGAGGCGCTGCAGGCCGCCGGGCAATGGGACGAGGCCGGAAAGGTGCTCGCGGAGGCCGCCAAGGGGCTCGAGGCGGGCGGCGCCGAGCTGCTGCTGATCTGCACCAACACGATGCATAAGGTCGCCGACCGGGTACAGGCCGCGATCCATATCCCCCTGCTGCACCTGGCTGACGCGACCGCTCAGGCGATCATCCGTGCCGGCCTCGGCACTGTCGGGCTGCTCGGCACCGCCTTCACCATGGAGCAGAACTTCTACCGGGACCGGCTGGCCAGCCACGGCCTCACCGTGCTCGTGCCGTCCGCGGACGATCGAGCCGATGTGCACCGCATCATCTACGACGAGCTATGCCAGGGCCTGCTGCACGAGGAATCACGGCAGATCTATCGCGACGTTATCAGCCGCTTGGCCGAAGCCGGTGCCGATGGCGTCGTGCTCGGCTGTACCGAGATCGAACTGCTCATCTCGGCGGCAGACAGCCAGGTTCCCGTTTTCCCGACTACCCGCCTGCACGTCGAGGCCGCCGTCGACGCGTCACTAGGCGCACCTGCTCGGACCTGAACGTCCCGCTGCCCGATCCTTCCCCGGGGCATTCGGAGCCCGGTGTTAATGACGGCAGGGCTATTTGGAGTCCTGAGGCAGGCAGTGTCCTCGCGTGACACTGTTGGTCTCCGCCGCCCCGGGTCAGGGGTTTTGGTGCGCCTGGACGCCGTCGAGGATGACATCCAGCCCGTCTTTGAACCAGTCTCGTTCGCCGGCGGGGAGCGGCTGGGCGATGAGCCGGCTCAGGTGGGGGAAGTCTCTCAGGTCCACATCGTGGAGTCGGTGCTGCCAGGTACGGCCGGGGTCGTCCCCTGCGTTGGCGTGCCGGTCCCCGAGGACGACGCGTGCGCTGCCCTGGACGTAGTTGTTGATGGTCATGATTGCACGGGCAGCCGCGTCCGGTGTCAGCTTCAGCTCGTCCAGGGCGGACAGCGCCCATTCCATCGCCGCTAGAGAAGCCGTGCCGAAAGGTGGGGTAACGGTGGTGGTGGCGGTGAGCATCCACGGGTGGGTCAAAAATGCTGACCAGTCCTGGCGGGCAAGTGCATGCATGGCCTCCCGCCAGCTCAGACGGGATGGATCGGGGTACGAATATTCAGAGGTGACCTGCTCTACCATGGCGCCGATCAGCTCGTCCTTATCGGAGACGTGCCGATACAGCGACATTGCCCCGGCACCCAGCCGTTCGGCGACGCGACGCATCGTCACCGCGTCGAGACCATCCTCGTCGGCAAGCTCAATCGCCGCCGCGACGATCCGCTCACGGGACAACGGGCCCGTGGCCCCAACTCGTGGACTCAACCGATACCTCCTGAGGACCCCACTCTACCGTAATGGGTACGCCGTACGCTACGCTTGTTGCGTACGACGTACTCAAGGAGGAATCATGTCCGCCTCAACTTCCCGTT
This sequence comes from Arthrobacter castelli DSM 16402, assembly GCF_000430705.1. Lineage (GTDB taxonomy): Bacteria > Actinomycetota > Actinomycetes > Actinomycetales > Micrococcaceae > Arthrobacter_C > Arthrobacter_C castelli. The sequence goes on along the minus strand of NZ_AUMN01000005.1, from coordinate 50,055 downwards.
CCCTCGATGCGCGGTCGCGGTGGCTCGGTCTTGCCGTGCTGACGCTGCCGGTGATCCTGACCTCGATGGACATCACGATCCTGCACATCGCGATCCCGACGATTACCCGTGAGCTGACGCCGTCTCCCAGCCAGACCCTGTGGATATTGGATGCCTACGGGTTCCTGCTGGCCGGCCTGCTCATCGTCATGGGCAACGTCGGCGACCGCATCGGCCGGCGTAGGCTGCTCCTGATCGGTGGGGCAGTGTTCGGTGCGGCCTCGACGCTGGCGGCGTTCGCACCGGGCCCGGAGGTGCTCATCGCCGCCCGGGCCCTGATGGGGATCGGCGGTGCCACGCTGATGCCCTCGACGCTGTCACTGATCCGCAACATGTTCACCGACCCGGCGGAGCGCACCCGGGCCATCGGTATCTGGACCGCGAGCCTGTCCGGTGGCATCGCGCTGGGTCCGATCATCGGCGGTGCGCTGCTTGAAGTCTTCTGGTGGGGGTCGGTCTTCCTCATCAACGTACCCGTCATCGTGCTCCTGCTGGTGCTGGCACCCCGGTTCGTCCCCGAGTACCGGAATCAGGCACCGGAGCGGTTGGACGTGCTCAGCGTCCTGCTGTCCTTTGCCACGATCCTGCCGGTCGTTTGGGCGATCAAGACCGCCGCCGAGGAACTCGCTCTCACACCGGCCGCGGTGACCGGGCTGGTCGTCGGCGTGTTCGCCGGCGCCGTGTTCCTCATCCGGCAACGGCGTCTGCAGTCTCCCCTGGTCGATGTCGGCCTGTTCGTCAACCCGCGCTTCAGCGGGGCCGTCCTGGGGGCGGGTCTGGCGATGTTCTCGCTGGTCGGGGTGATGTTCTACAGCGCGCAGTACCTGCAGCTCGTTGCAGGCCTGTCGCCGCTCATCGCGGCCTTCGCGATGTTGCCGATCATGGCCGCTGTCGGCGGGATGTCTGTTCTGGCCTCCGTGCTCGTGCCCCGCTTCGGCTACCCCCTCGTCTTCGGAGCAGGCTCGGCCGTGGCAGCGGCAGGGATGCTCGCCTTCAGCAGGGTCCCGGTCGACGACGGCCTGATCGTCGCAGTCGTCGCCTCGGCTTTCATCGGTGCCGGCATCGCGCCGATGATGACGCTGGCCACCGACGTCGTGGTTGATGCCGCCCCGCCATCCCGCTCCGGTGCCGCGTCCGCACTGTCGGAGACTGCCGCGGAGCTGGGTGCCGCGCTGGGTATTGCCGTGCTCGGCTCGATCGGCACCGCCCTGTACCGGTCACGCGTCCTCGACGGGGTGCCCGCCGACCTCCCCCCGGAGGCCACTGAGGCCGTCAGCTCCAGCCTCGGCGCAGCCCTCAGTGTCGCCGAGCAGCTTCCGGCCGAAGCCGCGGCTCACCTCGCTGACCTTGCCCGCCACGCCTTCACCCACGGGCTGAATGCCGCCACGATAACCGGGGGACTCGTCCTGGTCGCGACCGCCATCGTGTGCCCGATACTGCTCCATCGCGGAAGACCCCCGGCCCGGCCTACGCACCCGCCGGAAGACGCGGGGAAACGATGAAAAGGCTGCGCTGCCTGGACCACTGCCGCTCGGGGACATGAAGCCGGCGCGACTGCGGCGGCAGTCCCGTAAGAGCAACCCTCACCGGTCACACCCAGCCCTGACCAGCACCGTTGAAGTGTCGCGGCCGAGACCGTCCCAGTTACCCCGTCCGGTGATCTGTCCGGTGACGGGGCCCTATACGACACACCTGCTGCGACACCCAGAAGATGTCGAGCGTGCCAGCATTGCCGTGCCCTCCAGCCCTGCAGACACTAGAACGGGGCTGTATTAACCAATCGGTGCTCACTCAACAGGGCGCATACTTATACAGCTTCAGTCACGCCTCCGATGGGGCTACTGGCGACACGAAATCCGGACGGGCCGACACGGTGGTGATACGAAATTGGGGCTGGTGACAAATTGCTCCGGAACTTTACAACCGACTTGCCGGGGGCCAAACTACACCGCCGAGTACCCGCCGTCGATCAGCAGATTCTCTCCGGTGACCATGCCGGCGTCGTCGCTGGCGAGGTAGCCGATCATGGCCGCGACTTCCTCCGGCTGGGCGAACCGGCCGGCGGGGATCAGTTTCTTCATGTCCTCACCCTTCTGCCCGGCCCAGGCTTTCTTACCTAATTCGGTCTCCACCACGGTGGGCGACACCGCATTGATCGTGACCCCGGCCGGTGCCCACTCCAGGGACATGGCCTTGGTCATCCCGACGATTCCGGCCTTGCTGGTGCAGTAGGCGACGTGCTGGTCCAGCCCGACCACGCTGGCTTGCGAGGCCAGGTTGATGATCCGCCCGTAGCCGCGCTCGGTCATCTGCCGGCCGGCAGCCTGTGCCATGGTGAAGCTGGCGGTCAGGTTGAGGGCCATCGTGGCGTTCCACTTATCCAGCGAGAGGTCCACTGCCTTGTCGAGCAGCGCCACGCCGGCGGAGTTGACCAGGATGTCGACTTGCCCGGTGGCGTCCACCGCTTCCGCGACGACCTCCGTGGCCGCACCCTCACGGGTCAGGTCCGCCACGATCGCGTGGTGCCCCTCGCCGGGCAGCCCGTCGGTTGCTTCGGCGAGCCGGTCGGAGATATCGACGCTGACCACCCGCGCCCCGCGCTCGGCCAGATGCGTGGCGACGGCGAGTCCGATGCCGCTCGCCGCGCCGGTGACCAGCGCAATGCGGCCGGAGAACGTGGTGCTCATGGGCCTTCCTCGTAGCTGCCAATGGCCGCGACCTTCTCCGCCGACGAACTGGATTCATCGAAGGTGTAGGTGAGCCATTCGCCGGCCAGTTTGCGGGCCAGCTCCAGTCCGACGACCCGCTGGCCGAAGCACAGCACCTGGGCGTTGTTGCTGAGCACGGAGCGCTCCACGGAGTAGGAGTCGTGGGCGGTGACGGCGCGTATGCCTTTGACCTTGTTGGCGGAGATGGCCACGCCGAGCCCGGTTCCGCAGACCAGTAGACCGCGATCGGCCCTGCCCTCGGCCACCATCCTGGCGGCGTCGACGGCGATGTGCGGGTAGGCGGTGTCCGCGTCGGCATCCGCCTCCACGCCGGCGTCGATCACCTCCGACACCACATCGCTGGCTTGAAGGTCCCGCTTGAGGGCTTCCTTATAGTCGTAACCGGCGTCGTCCGCGCCGACCACAATCCTCAATGCCATAGTGATTCTTCCTTTCTCAAGCGTCGTGCCGTTGTCCAACCGGGGTGGAGGGTGCCAGCCCTCCGACAATCATGGCGAACGACGTCGCCCCGGCGTCGGGGGTGCCGACGCTCTTGTCCGCCAGCGGCCGTGCCCGGCCGAGTTTGGGCACCAGGTCTGCCGTATCGGCGGCCTTTTGATGGGCGACGGCGGCCGCTGCGGCGAAGGCTTCGCCGAATTGAGTTCCGTCGTCGACGCCGGCCTGCAGGGTGTCGACAAAGGGAGCCAGGGAGTCCACCAGCGTCTTGTCCTCCACAGCCGCGCCGCCGAGGTCGGTGATGGCACCGCTGAAGGCCGCCGCGGCGGCCACGTAGTCGGCCGCGGCGTAGCTGTCCCGCTCGTCGGTCAACGATCCGCCGGCCGCCTCCAGCGCCGCGCCCCAGAGCACCCCGGAGGTTCCGCCGGCGTGTTCGGCCCAGGCCAGTCCGGCCTGTCTCAGCAACCAGGCCGCGCCCGGCTCGCCCCGCCGCGATTCGTGCTGGACCGCATCGAGGGCGGCGTCCACGCCCTTGACCATGCCTCGGCCATGGTCGCCGTCGCCGGCCACGGCGTCGATGTCACCGAGTTCCTTCTCATTGGCGTGCAGGGTCTGTGCCATGGTCTGCAGACCCTGCACGACGATGGTGGCCAGTTGGCGTGCCGCGGCAGTGGCGGCGGGAATGGATTCCGCTTCCTCCACGCCGGTTTCGCCGGAAGCGCCGCGGACCATGCCTGCCAGCGGTGTCTGCTGCTTACGGTACGCCGGAGTGTAGGTATCGGCCGTCCAGTATTCGGCGAGTTCGTCGTCCAGCCACATCAGCGTCAGGGAAACACCGCCCATGTCCAGGCTGGTCACCAGTTCGCCCACCTCGGGATCGACCACTTCCAGTCCCGCTTCGCGCAGCCGGGCGGCGATCAGCCCCCAGAGCAGGAAGAGTTCCTCGTACTTGGTGGTGCCCAGACCGTTGAGGATCACTCCCACCCTGGTGCCGGCTTCGTCAGGGGCCTGTGCCAGCACCGGATCCGCCAGGGTCGCCGCGAGGTCCGCCGCGGTGGGCAGTGCCTCGTCCCGAATGCCCGGTTCGCCATGGATCCCCAGCCCCACGCCGATCTGCCCTTCGGGCACGGTAAACAGCGGGGTGTCCGCCCCGGGCATGGTGCACCCGGAGAACGCGGCGCCCAGCGACCGGGTGGCGCCGTTGGCTGCCAGGCCGACGCGTTCGACGTCGTCGACCCCCTGGCCTGCCGCAGCCGCGGCTCCCATCACCTTGAAGACGGTGAAGTCGCCGGCAATTCCGCGGCGCTGCTGCTCCGTCTGAGCCGAGGCGATGTCGTCGGTGACGATCACAATCCGGGTGTCGATTCCCTCTTTACGCAACCGCGCCGCGGCAATACCGAAGTTCATCGTGTCGCCGGCATAGTTGCCGAAGCTGAGGATGACGCCGCGGCCCTGGTCGGCCGCCTTGGCCACGGAGTAGACTTGCGCGGCCGACGGGGAGGTGAAGATGTTGCCCACCACCGCGCCAGTCGCCAGTCCCGGGCCGACCAGCCCGGCGAAGGCCGGGTAGTGGCCCGAACCTCCGCCGATCACCACCGCGACCTGCGGTTGCCCGCCTTGGCGGGAGACCACTCCCCCGGGAACTGCCCTCAGGCGGTCCGCATAGAGGTCGGCGAAGCCGGCCAGCTGGTCGTCGACGAAGTTCTCCGGTTCGTTGAAGATCCTGGTCACGGTTATGCCTTTCCCCGGGCCGAGGCCGGCGCGGTGTCCGGATGTGCCACCGGATCGTGGGCGTCTGCGTCCACGTGCAGGTACTTCATCAGGAAGAACGCCAACCCGTAGAGTGCGACGAACGCCCAGACCACGGCTTCGGGCCCGCCCCACGGCAGCACCGCGGCCACCACGGCTCCGCCGAGGAAGGCAGCGCCGCCGGCCGCCGTCGTATACATCGCCATGGCGGCGCCCTTATGCTCCGGTGTCAGCGCGGGCATGATGGCGCCCATCGGGACGAAACCGGCCAGCAGGATGCCGAAGGTCACGCCGGCGATCACCGAGAGTACGAAACCCCAGTCGGAGCCCGGTTCCACCCAGTGCGGCACGTACCACCACAACAGCAGTCCGACGGCCGAGCCGGCCACGCCGAACCATTTGACCGTGCGCTGCCAGCCCCATTTGTCGCCGATGGCGCCGAAGACGGCGTTGAAGGCGATGTTCGAGGCATAGACGATCACCGTCATCGCCAGCCACTGTGTCTGCGACCAGCCGAGGGACCCGCCGATAATGGTGGGCAGGATGATGAACATTCCGTACTGCGGGGCGGTATTGATCAGCCGCACCACGAACCCGGTGAAGATCTTCGGTTGCTTGAAGCTGAGCCGGATGCCGCCGAAGATCACCTGCGAGGCCGATTCGCCTTCCGGAGCAAGCCGTTTGGTGCCGGCGTTGTCCCGTACGCCGAGCATCGCGATCAAGTAACCGACGCCCACCAGGGTCGCAGATGCGATCATGGTCAGCGTTTCGCCCTCATGGCCGCCGCCGAAGACCGGGATGAAGATCAGCGCGAAGAGCGAGCCGAAGGTGGGAAGCCCGCCGGTGAACATCACGTAGAACCAGCCCACGGCCGTGCCGTTGCGCTTGCGCGGGACCACGGCGTTGATCCACACCAGGAACGCGAACGCGAACAGCGGATAGCCGAAGCCGCGGGCGAAATAGGTGACGAAGGCCCCCACCGTGGAATCAGCCGCAAGGCTGAGCAGGAACAGTGCCTCGAAAACGACCCAGATGCCGAACCCGAGGGTCATCACCTTGCGTGGCCCCCACAGATCGGACAGCGCGCCCGACAGGTAGGAGGACACCAGCACCGCCACGCCGTACATGGTGATGATGGTGGGAACCAGGTTGTCGGACCCGAGTGCCTCCGACATGTGCGGGGCGATGAAGTTGGACTCCACGCCGTTGCCGGTCATGAAGATCAGTACGCCAAGGAAGCCCCAGCGTAGCGAATGCGGGATGCCGATCCGGTCCAGGCGGGTCTCCCGCCCGCCTGACGATGCTGCTGTTGCAGTCACGATTATCTCCTCTCACGCCATTGAGCGAGGACGTTAGTTGGGCAGGATGGATACCTTCACGGATGCACCCGAGGTGTCGGATACCATGTCCAGCGCTTCCTGGAACTGCTCCAGGGGAAACTGGTTGGTGCAGATCTCGTCCATCGGCAGGATGGACGATTCGATCATCTTGATGGCGGCGGGCCAGCAGTGCGGGCCGAGGTGGGCGCCGAGGACGTCGAGTTCCTTGTCGTCGCTGATGATTGACCAGTCGACCGAGACATCCGAGCCGAACACGGAATACTCAACATAGGTGCCGAGCTTGCGCAGCAGGTTCAATCCCTGTCCGACGGCGGACGGGTGGCCGGTGCTCTCAATGTAGACGTCGGCGCCGTAGCCGCCGGTCATATCCTTGATGCGCGCCACTGCGTCTTCTGTGCCGATGTTGATGACTTCGTCCGCGCCGCACTTTTTGGCCAGTTCCAGCTTGTCGTCGACCATGTCCAGGGCCACCACCTTCATCGGACTCTTGGCCTTGGCGCCGGCGATCATCCCCAGGCCGATGGGGCCGCAACCGGCCACCACGACGACGTCGTCGAACTTGATGTTGGCACGCTCCACACCGTGCAGCGAACAGGAAAGCGGCTCGGCGAACGCGGCGTGGGCCGGGGGAAGTTCCTTGGAAACTTTGTGCACCCGGGCCTTGGACGGAACGACCATGTACTGCGCCATCGCGCCGTTGTAATTGCGGAAGCCGAACATGTCGTGCGGACCGCACATCCAGTATTCGCCGCGCTGGCAGTAGCGGCATTCACCGCAGGGCACGATCTGCTCGCAGGCGACGCGGTCGCCGACGGCGACGCCGTGGGTGTCGCGGCCCTGCTGGTCGGCGGACACGATGACGCCCACCAGCTCGTGGCCCGGGGTGACTCCGTGCTGGGCCCAGGCCGGGCGGTTCTCGTCGCCCCAGAACTTCGCGGCGCCGTGGTAGCACTTCAGGTCGCTGGCGCATACGCCGACGGCCTCGACCTGCATCAGCATCTCGCCGGCGGCAGGAGCCGGGGTATCAAGTTGTTCGAGCCGATAGTCTTCCGGACCGTGGCACACCACCGCGGTCATCTTCTCCGGCAGCGCTTCGGAGGCCCTTTGCTGCTCCAGTGTTGTTGTCGACATGTCCCGCTCCTCAGAAAGTTTATGTGATCTGCGTCAACATCAAGTACCCTAGTCGCATCTGAACATTTGTCAAGAACAATATTTCTATTTGATGTTTTTCCGGAAATTTTGTTCCCGGATGGCTGGAAGGAGGCACCGATGGCGGTAAAGTCGGAAGTCCATCATCCGCACCCGCCGAGGAGGGGAATGAAGCCGAGCACCACCGCTGAAGCGCCCGGGAGCAAGTTTTCCCTGGCCACCCTCTACGAGGCTGCCCGGATGTACTACCTGGAAGAGGCGAACCAGGTGCAGATCGCCGAACGGATGCAGGTATCCCGCCCCACGGTGAGCCGACTGCTCGCCGAGGCCCGCCGTGTGGGGCTGGTGCGCATAGAGGTGATCAATCCAGCCAACGACGAGGGCCGGCTGCTCGCCGAAGACCTTGCCCGCACCCTGGGACTGCACAAGGCCTACGTGGCCGACGGCGACCAGTCCGCCCGCATGGGAGCTGGCCTGTCGGCCCAAGTGGACGAGGTGTTCGCCGATATCGGCCTGACCGCCGGCGACGTACTGCTGGTCTCTTCGGGCCGCACCGTATACGACATCGTCGAAGGCGTACTGCCGCGCCTGCCCGGCGTCATCATCTCCCCCACCGTGGGCGGGCAGGCCGAACCTGAACCGTGGTACCAAACCAACGAGATCGCCCGGACGATGGCCGAAAAGACCGGCGGCAGCCCGGCGTTCCTCTTCGCCCAGGCACTGCCATCACCGGAGATGTACACCAGCATCCACCGCGATGCATCGTTCCAGCGGATCCAGCGCCTCTGGGAAAACGCCTCAATGGCGCTGCTCGGCGTCGGCGCGCCCCCATCCAGCCGGGGATCGATCTCCAAATTCATCCCGAGCGATGACGACTCGCTGCTGCGCGCGGTGGGTGACATTTGCCTGAACTTCTTCGACGCCGCCGGACACGATGTCCCCTTCCCCGGCAGCGAGCGGATGATCAACACCCGGTTGGAAACCCTGCAGCAGGTACCGCACACGGTCGCTGCCGCCGTCGGACTCAACAAGGCCTCCAGCATCGTCGCCGGGGCGAAGGCGGGCTACTTCAACCGGTTGATCACCGACGCCCGCACCGCCCGCGCCGTCATCGACCTCGTGGAGGAAGAGTAGGCGCAGCCGCCCCGCCCCGTCCTGCTGCCGGACACAGCACCGCACGCTCTGTCCAGTCGCCACAGAATACGACCTTCCCTAAGGAATCGCCGGTTGCAACCGGCGACTCCTTAGGGAAGCGGCTGCTCTGTTCAGGTAAGCGGCGATTCCTTGGGTAACGGCATCTCGGGAAGCCTTATGCCAGCGCAGCGCGGGGTCCCATGCCAAGGCCCCATGCATGACTCCATCCCACCGCGCATGACGCACGAATGACGGCGTCCACGCGCACGAATGGCTCCATTCGAACGTCTATGACCCCGCGATGGCGCGCGGCCCCGCGCCGGCGCTCACGCGCCGGACAGCGCACGGCCCCGCCCATCCGCGCGGCCCCGCGCCGGGGCTCAACTGTAATCGCGCTGGACTGCCGCGAGCGCGTGCATCTGGTCGCGGATGGCCGGATACAACCCGGCGTAGGTGTCGAACAGCCGGTCATAGATTTCGACATTGGCCGGATTCGGCTCGACGGTGTGGTCGGGCTGCGCCCACACCGTATCGGCCGGAACCGATCCGGTGCCGATCGCCGCCATCAGCGCATCGCCATAGCTGGCGCCGATCGTCTGGTGAGGCACCACCTGGGTCCGGCCGGTGATATCGCTGATGATCTGGGTCCACAGCGGCGCATTGGTGCCGCCACCGACGGCGACGAGGCGCCGCACGGGTTCGCCGCTGCCTTCAACTGACTCGAGGATCTGCCGGACGCCGAATGCCATACCTTCATAGGCGGCACGCAGCAGGTGTCCCCGGCCGTGCCGCAGAGTCAGCCCGGTCACCGTGCCGCGAGCGTCCGGATCCTGGATCGGCGAGCGCTCGCCGGCGAAGTAGGGCAGCACCAACAGGCCCTCCGCGCCGGGCTGGACCGCCGCGGCTTCCTCGAGCAATTGGTTGATTGGCACATCCCCGAACAATTGCCGCAGCCAGCTGATCAGACTGCCCGACGTCGCCATGCCGGCAGCCAGGGTCAAGGTGTCCTTGGTGACGCCTGAGCAGGCCCAGAGCATGGGGTGGCTGCGGGGTTCGCTGAGGATATGGACCAGGAACATGGTGGATCCATACATCAACATCAGGTCTCCGGGCTGCTGCACGCCGGCGCTGAACGCCTCGGCCCACGCATCCACCGTTCCGGCGCACACCGGCGTCCCGGCGGGAATGCCGGTGAAATCCGCCGCGGCAGCGGTGACTGTACCAACCACCTCGTCAGACCAGGCCAGCCGCGGTGTTGCCAGGTGCCCGGCGACCGCTGCGACGTGCTCCGGATGCCAATCCAGCCGCCTCACGTCGTAGAGCGGATCGCATTGGCTCGCCGAGTGATGGTCCTGGATGTACTCGCCAGTCAGCTTGGCCACGATATAGGAGTTGAGCCCGAACCAGTGCGTCGCACGCGCGAACACTTCGGGCTCGTGATTGGCCAACCAGCGGAGCTTGGGCCCTACGGCCTGCGAGGATAAATCCTTTCCGCAGGTCTCGAAGATGCTCCCGGGGCCGAATTCTTCGGTCAGCTCCGCAATTTCCGCGGTGGCGCGGGTGTCAACCCCGTACAGGATGGCCGGACGCAACGGCGTGAACGCGTCGTCAGTCACCACCAGGCACGGCCCCATCCCGCTGACGCAGACTCCCTTGAGGCTGCCGGCGTCGTTCCGTGAAAACAGTTCACGTGACAGCACGGCGATCTCCTGCCACCAGACCGCCTCGGCGTCGAACTCCGCCCACCCGGGGTGAGGCAACTCGACATCATGGGTGACACTGGCACGGTCCACTATGGAACCGTCGGCAGCGGCCAGCACGGCCTTGCTGCTTCCAGTGCCTATATCGATTCCCAGGAACATCGTCGTATCCACCCGTCGCGAAGAGTCCACTCCATGCTATCGGCCGCCCCAGACAATCCGCGCTATCCAAGGCCATGCACCGCGGGTAGGGTATGGACTGCAGAGTGAAATCGTCAGCTGTACAGGAGGTTGATATGAGCGACCCAGTCCCCGACCCCTTGGAACCGGACGCACCTGAGGCGGACATCCTGGAACAGCGCCGGACCGCCTCCTGGGATGACGAAGAAGACGTCCCCCACGCACCGCAGTCGCCGACAGAAGCCAACGAGGCTGACGTCGCCGAGCAGGAGCTCTATGTGGAGGACGACGAAGAGTACCCCCGCGACAACGAGTAGCCGATTGTGACATCGCCGTGAGCAATGTGTGCTCGCGCACATAACTTGCACCGTCATTGCGTGAGTGCAAAAATACACTTTGTGAGTAATAGTGCAACTCCTGCCGGGGGCCTGCGGGAACGGAAGCGCAGTGCGTTGCGTGCCTCCATCAGCGATGCTGCGCGCGCGCTGACCTTGGAGCACGGCTTCTCGCACTTCACCATTGAGCAGCTGTGCGAGCAGGTGGGCATTTCCCGGCGCACCTTCTTCAACTACTTTCCCAGCAAGGAAGATGCGCTGATAGGGCACCACGAGGACGGCGTGCCCGAACATCTTGCCGAGGCATTCGTCGCCGGCGGGGTTGAATCGCCGGCTGGTGAAATCTCGGGCTCGCTGTTCGACGATCTCGTGGAATTGTCCTGCCGGATGATGGAGCAGTCCCCCTTGGACCGGACGCAGCATCGCAAGTTGATTGCTGCCATCGAGAAAGAACCGGCCTTGCTGGCAAAGATTATTGGCAGCAAGGACAAGTGGGAGGCGGAGATTGTCGAGCTGATCGCAGAGCGCGAGCAGCTGGATCCGGATGATACCCGCGCCGTCACCGCCACGGTCCTACTGACAGGTTTGTCCCAAAAGGCGGGCCAGAAATACTTCAGCGCCGACAACGACGACAGCTATCGCACGGTTCTCACCGACTACTACGCCACCGCAAAAACACTCTTCTAAGTCTCGAAGGAACTCATGACCACCACGGCCTCGCGGTCCTCCGAACCGCTGCTGCTCACTCAGCGGCGGATCTGGATCATATTCTCCGCCCTCATCGCGGGCATGCTGCTCGCCAGCCTGGACCAGACCATTGTCTCCACCGCCATGCCCACCATCGTCGGCGAGCTCGGCGGCGTAGAGCACCAGGCATGGATTGTCACCTCCTACCTGCTGGCCACCACGATTGTGATGCCGATTTACGGCAAGTTCGGCGACGTGCTGGGGCGGCGAAACCTCTTCCTGTTCGCCATTGCGTTGTTCACCGTCGCGTCGCTGCTGTGCTCGCTGGCCACCGATTTCTGGAGCTTCGTCACCTTCCGCGCCATGCAGGGCCTGGGCGGCGGCGGCCTGATGATCCTCTCCCAGGCGATCATCGCCGACATCGTTCCCGCCAATGAGCGCGGCAAGTACATGGGCCCGCTGGGCGGCATCTTCGGCCTCTCGGCTGTCGCGGGACCGCTGCTGGGCGGCTTCTTCGTTGACCACTTGTCCTGGCAGTGGTGCTTCTACATCAACATTCCGATCGGCCTCGCCGCTTTCGCGCTGGCGTATTTCGCCTTGACCATTCCGAACAAGCGCGCCGAGAAGAAACTGGACCTGCCCGGCGTCGGGCTGCTTTCTGTCGCCACCGCCTGCCTGATCTTCTTCACCGACTTCGGCGGCAATGAGGAGCAGGGCTGGGACTCGCCGCTGACCTGGCTCTTCGGCGCCGGGATTGTTGTTGCGGCAACCCTGTTTATCTTCGTCGAACGCCGCGCCGAGGACCCGATCATTCCGCTGGGACTGTTCAAGAACCCCATCTTCATCCACAGCACCGCAATTGGTTTCACCCTCGGGCTGGGGATGTTCTCCGCCCTGGCGTTCATGCCAACGTTTTTGCAGATGTCTTCGGGAACGTCCGCCGCCACATCCGGATTACTGATGCTGCCTATGATGGTGGGCATGATGGGAACGTCCATCTACTCCGGTCTCGCCATCACCAAATCCGGCCGCTACAAGAAGTACCCGATTACGGGAACGCTGCTGACCATTGCGGCGATGCTGTGGATGACGACGCTGGAGGCCAGCACCCCCATCTGGGTCATCTGCGCCATGCTGTTCTTCTTCGGCGCCGGACTGGGCCTGATCATGCAGGTGGTGGTCCTGGTGGTGCAGAACTCCGTACCGGCCAGTATCGTCGGAACCGCCACCAGCACCAACAACTACTTCCGCGAAGTCGGCGCCTCCCTCGGTGTGGCAGTCTTCGGTTCCATCTTCACCTCGCGGCTGAGCGATAAGCTCACCGAGACATTCGCCGGTTCGGGTGCAGCCGGCGGCAACGCGGGCTCGGCCGCTGCGAACCTCGGCCCGGAAGCGATGTCAAAGCTGCCCGAACCCATCCAGGACAGCATTGTTGCGGCCTACGCGGACTCGCTGGCCCCGGTCTTCTGGTACTTGATTCCATTTTTGGTGATCGCATTCTTGCTGGCATTGCGCCTCAAGCAGATCCCGCTGTCCGACACGGCGGGCATGGTGTCCCGCGGCGAAGCCATCGGCGGCGAGGAAGCGGAGCGTCTGGAGACCGAGCGGCTGGCTTCGGAACGCGCGGCGGAGCCGTTGGTGCCCCTGGGAACCGACCCGGAGCAGCGGGGAACCGGACGTACAGGCATCGGCAGCAAGGACGACGACGGCGCTTCCGGCTAAGGAGCCCGGCTTCGGCCCGGCTTCGGCCAGCCTTGGGCCAGGCTTGGAAATCGTTCCGGCCGTGGCGGGCACCCCGATTGCGGGTCCGTGCCTACAATGGCGAATATGGGCACCAATAACTCACATGCCGACGTCGTCATTATTGGAGCAGGAGCCGTGGGAGCGGCCACTGCGTGCGAACTGGCAAGGCGCGGAGCCTCGGTCACCGTGCTCGAAGCAGGCGATGCCGTGGGCAACGGCTGTTCCTACGCTAACGCCGGGCTGCTGGCACCCAGCCATGTTGAGCCACTGACGACGCCGGCGAATGTGCTGGACGGGCTGCGCTATATGTTCGCCCCGGACAGTCCGTTCCACGTCCACCCCAACCCGAAGCTGCTGCCGTGGTTCCTCCAGTTCGCGGCCGCATCCACCCCCCGGCGTGCCCGCGCCATGACCGCGCGGCTGCAGGAACTGGCCGAACACAGCCTGCAACTGCATGCCGCATACGCGGACGACGGGATGGACACCGGCTACCGGCACAGCGGCTCGATGGATGTGTTCCTCACAGAACAGCACTACGAGCAGACGCGGGAAACCTTCGACGACGGAGCAGGTGCGCCCGGAGGCGGAACCCATCAGCCCGGGGCTGATTCCGGCCAGACCCGATTACTGACCGCAGACGAAACCCGCACATTGGAACCAGCATTGGGAACGGTCGCCGGGGCGATTCACCGGCCGGCCGAGGCCATCTGCGGAAGCCAGGAGTTCGTCGCCGCCACGTTGAAGACCGCAGAGCAACACGGCGCCACCATCCACTGGGGAACCCACGTCCGGCAACTGGACGCCGGCGCCACACGCATCACCGGCGTCAGCACGAACCGCGGCCGTTTCACCGGCGACGAATACGTCGTGGCCGCCGGGCTGGAATCCGACCGGCTGTGCGGGAACGTGGGTGTCCGAATGCCGCTGCAAGGTGCGAAGGGGTATGTGGTTGACCTCGAGGTGACCGGTGAGGTTCCGGAGATTCCCATGCTGTTCAAGGAGCTGAAAGTGGTTGCCACGCCGTATCCGGACCGGCTGCGGCTCTCCGGCACGTTGGAGTTGGGCGGCGATCCGCGGGAACTCAACCAACGTAGAATTCAGGCCATCCGCGACGCCGGCGACCGTGGGCTCCCCCGGCTGAACATCAGCAGGACCATCCAGACCTGGGCCGGACAACGGCCCTGCACCTCCGACGGCGTCCCGGTCATCGGCCGCAGCACGAAGCGTCCCAACCTGACGGTGACTGCCGGGCATGGAATGTGGGGGCTGACTCTCGGACCAGTCACAGGAGAACTGGTGGCGCGGGGCCTGCTCGAAGCTGCCCCGACCCTGCATGAAGCGGCTTTCTCGCCCGACCGGTTCAGCCGCAGCTGACTAAACCTGGCTAACCCGCTGATTGAGCCGCTGATTAAACGAAATGGTGCCGGCGAGCGAGGAGTAGTTGGGGGAAACTCCATCGCTCACCGGCACCGTGACCGATCCGGGGGAAGATCGGCCGTTCATCACTCGCACCTTCATGAGGTACTTAAAAACCTACGGATCGAATGTAAACAAACGCCCTAAATGACCTTAACGCCAGCTGTGAATATCAATTTGATGACGATCCCGTCATCGTCTTGACAATATTCGATGTGTTTTCTCCGAATTTGCGTAACACGTAGCCGACGACGGCAAGGGCAAACAGTGAGTTTGGGAGAGCCGGATTCCGGAAACTCCTCACTCGCAGAGCTTGCTTGAAGTATTTAAGCCGCCCTGTCCGACGGTGCGCCGATACTGCCTCGCCCCGGCCGGACCGAAGTTCATGGCCGGCCGGGCAACTTCCGTTGTCAGTTGGAGGGGAAGTTGAAGGTGGCGTTGGAGGTGTGGGCTGGTTCGGGCCAGCGTTGAGTGATGACTTTGTTGCGGGTGTAGAAGCGAATGCCGTCGGGCCCGTAGATGTGCAGGTCCCCGAACAGGGAATCGTTCCACCCGCCGAAGGAGTGCCAGGCCACCGGTACCGGCAACGGGATATTGACCCCCACCATGCCCACCTGCACCGAACGCTGGAACTTCCGCGCGTAGGCACCGGAGGAGGTGAACACCGCGGTGCCGTTACCGTACGGGTTGGCGTTGATCAGTCCGATCGCCTCATCCAGATCCGCGGCGCGGACCACGACGAGCACCGGTCCGAAGATCTCCTCCGTATACGCACTCATCTGCGTTTTGACCTGGTCGATGACGGTGGGCCCGACGAAGAACCCCTCCTCATTACCCTCCACGACCAGATCCCGGCCGTCCACGACCAGGGCGGCACCATCGGCCTCGGCCTCACCGACAATGCGGGTGACTTTCTCCCGGGCGGCGGGGGTGATCACCGGGCCCATATCCGAATCCGGGTTGGTGCCCTCGGCGACCGTGACGTTGTTCGCGCGTTCGGTGACCTTGCCGACCAGGGTGTCGGCGGCGTCGCCGACGGCGACCGCGACGGAGATTGCCATGCAGCGTTGGCCGGCCGACCCGAACGCTGCAGCGTTCAAGTGGTCGGCGGCCAGGTCCATGTCACCGTCCGGCAACACCACCGCGTGGTTCTTCGCCCCGCCGAGGGCCTGGACCCGCTTACCATGGGCGGTGGCCGTCTCGTGCACATGCTTCGCGATCGGCGTCGAGCCCACAAACGAGACACCGTCCACCTCCGGGTGGGTCAGCAGACCGTCGACGGCCTCCTTATCGCCCTGGAGCACATTGAACACCCCGTCCGGCAGGCCCGCCTCCTTCCACAGCCGCGCCATCAGCATTGAGGCGGACGGGTCCCGCTCCGACGGCTTCAAAATGAACGCGTTACCGGTGGCGATCGCCACCGGAGCCATCCACAACGGCACCATCACCGGGAAATTGAACGGAGTAATCCCGGCCACCACACCGAGGGGCTGCCGGAACGAGTACACATCAATGCCGGTCGAGACCTGATCCGAATACTCACCCTTGAGGTGCTCGACCAGCCCGCAGGCGAACTCGACGACCTCCAGGCCGCGGCCGATCTCACCGGCGGCATCGGAGAGGACCTTGCCATGCTCGGCCGTGACCAGCTCAGCCAGCTCATCAACATGCGCCGAGAGCAGTTCACGAAACCGGAACAACACCGCCGTCCGCTTCGACAACGACACCTGCGCCCAGGAATCCGCCGCGGCCCGGGCAGCAGCAACCACACTCTTAATATCGTCCTGGTTCGCCAACCGCAACTCACCAGTGACCTGCCCGGTCGCCGGGTTAAACACATCCTGCGACCGCGACCCCGAACCCGAAGTCACCTCACCATTAATAAAATGCGCAATCGTACTCGCCATCAATAAAGTCCTTACGTCTTGTTGCTCTCAGTCGTCGTTTCCGGCCTGGCCCGGTGCTGACCCGGTGCTGTCAGTACGGCCAGGACCGCGTCGGACCGGCCGGTTCCGGGCTGGCTTTTGAATCAGCTGCCGGTGTAGTACGTGTCGGCCACGTCCAACGCCTCGTCCAGAATGGCCAGCCCCTCGCGGACTTCGTCGGGAGTTGCCGTGCACGGCGGCACCACATGGGTGCGGTTGAAGTGAGTGAACGGCCACAGGCCGCGGCTCTTGCACGCGGCCGCGAATTCGCCCATGGGAGCGGCTTCCGGGCCGCTGGCGTTGAAGGGCACCAGCGGTTCCCGCGTGTCGCGGTCCTTGACCAGCTCCACGGCCCAGAAGACCCCCAGGCCCCTGACATCCCCGACGCTTGGGTGTCGTTCGGCGATTTTCGCCAGCTCGGGCCCGATCACCTCGTCACCCAGCATCTTCGCGTTTTCGTTGATGCCTTCATCGCGGAAGATGTTGATCGATGCAACCGCGGAGGCGCAGGCCAGCGGATGGCCCGAGTAGGTCAGCCCGCCGGGGTACGGCCGGTCATCGAAGGTTTCGGCGATACGTCGGGAGATAACCACCCCGCCCATTGGCACATAACCGGAGTTGACGCCCTTGGCGAAGGTGATGAGGTCCGGGGTCACGCCCCAGTGGTCGATCGCGAACCATTCGCCGCAGCGGCCGAAGCCGGCCATGACCTCGTCGGAGATCATCATGATCCCGAACTCATCGCAGATGGCGCGGACACCGGCCAGGTAGCCATCGGGCGGCACCAGGATCCCGTTGGTCCCGACCACCGGCTCGAGGATGATGGCGGCGACAGTGTGTGCGCCTTCCACCATGAGGGTGTCCCGCAAATGTTGCAGTGCACGTTCGCATTCCTGCTGCTCATCGTCAGCGTGGAAGGCAGAGCGGTACGGATAAGGGCCCCAGTAATGCACGACGCCGGGCATGGCAGGTTCCGAGGGCCAGCGGCGCGGGTCACCGGTCATGGAAATGGCACCGGCCGTGGAACCGTGGTAGCTGCGGTAGGCGGCGAGGATCTTGTGCCGGCCGGTGTGCAGCCGGGCCATCCGGATGGCATTCTCGGTGGCGTCCGCTCCCCCGTTGGTGAAGAAGACAGCATCGAGATCCCCGGGCGCAAGGTCTGAGATCAGCCGGGCTGCTTCCGACCTGGCGTCATTGGCAAACGGCGGCGCGACCGTGGCAAGCTTGCCCGCCTGCTCCTGAATGGCTGCCACCAGTTTGGGGTGCTGATGGCCGATGTTCAGGTTGACCAGCTGCGAGGAGAAGTCCAGATACTTCTTGCCTTCGTAATCCCAAAAGTACGACCCGCTTCCACCGGCAATCGGTAGCGGCTCGATTTGGGCCTGGGCAGACCAGGAATGGAATACGTGGGCCTTATCAAGCTCCTGGACGCGGTCACCCGTCGCAGGGTCCGCTCCCTCCTGAGCAATGGATGGTGTCATTGTGGCGCTCCTGCCGGTCAGTAATGTGCTTCTTCCGGAAGCATACGTGCCACACCTTACTAATACAATAGTATCTTTGTTACACTACAAAAATGAACGACCGAGGCACTCAGCTGGGGTGGTCCCCTGAAGAACCCACGGCCCGCGGGGTCGCCAACGCCGTCAGCCGCGCCATCCGCGAGGGAACGCTGCAGCCGGGAGAAAAGCTACCGCCCATACGCACGGTGGCAGCAACGTTGAAGCTCTCTCCCACCACGGTCAGCGCCGGGTGGTCGCTGCTGGCACGGTCCGGCTCCATTCAAACGAACGGCCGGCGCGGGACCACCGTTGCCGAATTCCGCCAGGGTTCGGGACGGTACCGCCGGGCAATGGATCAGCGGGGTTTGTTCACGCAGGATCTGTCCACGGGCGTTCCCGACGCCCGGCTGCTGCCGGATTTGGGTCCTGCGATGCAGACGCTGACCACTGCGGCCACCCCCGGCGGCTACCTCGACGAACCGGAAGTTCCCGAGCTGATTGAAGTGCTGCGCCAGGATTGGCCATACCGCGCAGAGGAAATGATCATCACTGACGGGGCCCTTGATGCATTGGAAATGGTGACCCGCGCCCGGATCCGCTTTGGTGACCGCGTCGTCGTCGAACATCCTTCCTTCCCCCTGCTGATCGATCAGTTGGAAACAGCCGGAGCGGAGATCGTCGGGGCCCCCGTCGATGGGCAGGGCATGCAGCCGGGCCCGCTGGCCGAAGCCTTGCGCACCCCTGCGACGGCCGTGTGGCTCCAGCCACGCGCCCACAATCCGACGGGCGCATCCATGACACCGGAGCGGGCCGGCGAACTGGCCGGAATCATCAGCGGTTCCGGCGCCTTGGCGGTTGAAGACGACTCCGCCGGCGCCGTCGCGTCGAGCCCGTCGGTCAGCCTCGGACAGTGGATTCCGGAGCAGACCGTGCATGTGCGCAGCTTCTCCAAATCGCACGGCCCCGACCTGCGGCTGGCAGCCATGAGCGGACCGTCCAGCATCATGGGTGACATCTCCGCGCGTCGCCAATTGGGCCAGGGATGGAGCAGCCGGTTGCTGCAACGCATCCTGCTCGCCCTGCTCACTGGGGAGGCCCCACGCCAGCAGGTTGCCGATGCGCGGGATGAATACCAACGACGGCGGCAGGCAGTTGTCAGCGAACTGGCCGCACACGGCATCGAAGTGGGCCGCCCGGATGGGATCAACATCTGGGTACCTGTCATGGACGAATCGGCCGCCATTGTCCGGTTGGCCAGCCAGGGCATCGGCGTCACCCCCGGAGCGCCGTTCTCCGTACTTCCGGATAAGAGCGGTCACATCCGGGTGACCGTGGGTGCGGCCAGCGATTCACATGCTGAGCTGGCCGCGATGATCGCTTCGGCAGCGCGGGCCGGCGGTTGGACCGGCGGACGGTAATGCACCGCGCCTGAGGGATCCACAATGCCGGTCCTTGTACAGAGCGTGCGTTGCACCCTGGCCTTCAGGGCCCTTCCTCGCGACGCTGATGCGCAATCTGTTCGGCACGTGGTGGTAACGGCGCGCCAATCGACGCGGCGAAGTCAAGAAAGCCCTGGTGACCACGGCGTCCGGGTTTTACATACTGTCAGTGGCGCGTGGAAAGATGAATGGCATGGCCCCTTCCAGCTTCCCGTTGGTCGACGTCGGCGACATTATCCGCCACGTCGGCGGGGCCGCGTTTGCCCGGGCGCAGAGCTATGCTCGTGATGATTCGGTCGCCGAGCTGGAGTTCGACGACGTCACGGGCCGGGTGACCAGCCGGGTCTATGGGACGGCGGCAATTCCGTACCGCTGCCGGATTCAGCTGGTCCGGATGAACAATGGCCGGCACCGGCCAGAGGACAGTTCGTGCAGTTGCCCCATGGTTGAGCAGTGCAAACACGTTGCCGCGACGTTGCTGCATGGCAACACAAACCACATGCTGAGCTCGAACGTGTTCTCCGATTCGCGCCAGCCTCAGTCCGGTTTGCAGGAAGAGTCCGAGAGTCGGCAGAAATTCGATTGGCGCCAGTCGCTGACCGGGCTGCTGGACGACGTCGGCCCCTCCCAACGCTCCACCTCACCGGACGGCGGTCGGCAGGCCATCACACCGCTCGGGTTGCAGTTCGACCTCGCCGCGCCGCCGGCACGCGTCCCGGCCCCGTGGCGTTCGGCCCGCAGGCAGGAGAACCCCAAACCGGCCGGAAGGCAGCTCCGGCCGGTGGTGCGCCCGGTGATGCTTAACAGCAATGGGCGCTGGGTGAAGAACAACCTGCGGTGGAACACCATCAGCTACAAGACCTACGGGCTGAACCTGGACCCGGAACAGCACCGTTGGTTCAGCCAGTTCGCTCCCCTGCACCGCGCCAATGGGCTGGCCTACTATGGCGAGGACAACGACTGGCTGCAGCTGGACGAATTCAGCAGTCCGCTGCTGTGGCAGCTGCTCAAGGAAGCCGAACGGCTCGGCATCGAATTGGTCGGCGCCCGCAAAAACCTGAGCGTGGTCGTCGGCCAGCAGGCGGTGCTGGGTATGGATGCGCGGCTGGCCACGGGCGACGGCGGCGGCTCCAGGCCCGGCTCCGGGTCCGGGTCCAGGGATAGCTCGGGACCCGGGGGCGACCTCACCTTGGCGCCCACAGTGGAGATCGACGGCGACCCCCACCCGGTGGAAACGTCCGGGACCATCGGTCACCACGGCATCTACAGTTACAGCACCACGGATCCGAAAGTGATCACGCTGGCGCCAGTGGCTAAACCGCTGGCAGAGCAAGAACGCCAACTGCTGGCCGATACGAATCCGCTGACCATTCCGGCGGACGAGGTTGACCATTTCCTGGAGGATTTCTACCCCGCCCTGAGCCAGCGGGTGGAAGTGGCCAGCAGCGATTCGTCGGTCTGCTTCCCCGAAGTGGTTCCTCCGGTGCTGGTACTCACGGCAACCTACGGTCCGGCGAACACCCTTGGCACCGCCTGGGACTGGGAGTACACCCACGGGCAGCGCACCAGCCGTAAGCCGCTGCGCCCGGAGCCCGGCGAAACCGGCCACCGGGACCACGCGGCCGAAGCGGCATTGATGAACGCCGCGTGCCGTGCCCTGCAGATCCGGGAGCTGCCCGCCGATGCCACGTTCCAGAACTTCGATGCAGTCGATTTCACTGAACAGATGCTGCCGCGCGTCGAAGAACTCGAGGGCGTGCGGGTCGACATCGTCGGCGAACGGCCGGACTACCGGGAACTGACCGAGACGCCTGAGCTGACAGTCAGTACCGTGGAGACCGACCAGAGTGACTGGTTCGACCTCGGCGTGCTGGTCACGGTCGAGGGGCGGAAGGTGCCGTTCAACGATATCTTCAAGGCGCTGACCCGCGGCGAACGGAAGATTATGCTCGTCGATAAGACATACTTGTCACTGGAGCAGCCTATCTTCGACCGGTTGCGCCGGTTGGTCGATGAGGCTTTGCTGCTGCAGGGCAGGACGCAGGAGAAGAAGCTGTCCGGTTCCGGACAGGAACCGGTGCCGGATGTGGCGGATGAATTGCGGATCAGCCGGTACCAGGCCGGACTGTGGGCCGAGTTGGAGGAGCTGGCCGAAGAAACCGAGCAGGCGAGGGCCTGGCGACAGTCCGTTTCGGGCCTGCTGGAACTCGAGTCGGTGGAGCAGACCGCCGTGCCCGCCGCCGTGCAGGCGGATTTGCGCCCGTACCAGGTCGACGGCTTCAACTGGCTGGCGTTCCTCTGGCACCACGGGTTGGGCGGCGTGCTCGCCGACGACATGGGACTAGGCAAGACGCTGCAGACGCTGTCCCTGCTGGTGCACCGCAAGGAGGTGGCCGGCGGCAGCACCGGAAACCGGCCGTTCCTGGTGGTGGCGCCGACGTCGGTGGTTCCCAACTGGGTTGCCGAAGCGACCAAATTCGCGCCGGGGCTGAACGTCATCGGGATTTCCGAGAGCCGGAAGCGCAGCCGCCAGTCGCTGGAGGCACAAGCTGCCTCCGCCGACGTCGTCGTCACTTCCTACGCGTTGTTCCGCATCGACTTCGAGGCGTACCAGAAGATTCGATGGGATGGGCTGGTGCTGGACGAGGCCCAGTTCGTGAAAAACCGGACGGCCAAGGTGCACCGCTGTGCCCGTGACCTGCAAGCGCCGTTCAAACTGGCAATCACCGGCACGCCGATGGAGAACAACCTGATGGAGCTGCATTCCATCTTCTCCATCGTTGCGCCGGGCCTCTTCCCCATCTCAACGAAGTTCGCCGAGCAGTACCAACGACCTATCGAGCGGAACGGGGACAAGGATCTGCTGGCACAGCTGCGGCGACGGATCAGGCCGTTGATGATGCGCCGCACCAAGGAAGCGGTCGCCGCGGACCTGCCTGCCAAGCAGGAACAGCACCTTGAGGTGGAACTGGGGTCCAAGCACCAGAAGATCTACCAGACGCATCTGCAGGCGGAGCGGCAGAAGATCCTCCGCTTGGTCGAGGACATGGATCGGAACCGGTTCACCATTTTCCAATCGCTGACGCTGCTGCGGTTGCTGAGCTTGGACGCCTCACTGGTCGATGACGAGTACGCCGCCGTCCCCTCGGCCAAGCTCGACGCCCTCTTCGAACAGCTCGGCGATGTGGTGGGCGAAGGGCACCGCGCGCTGGTGTTCAGCCAGTTCACCAGCTTCCTGAAGAAGGCGGCCGAACGACTGGAGGCGGAGGGCATCGACTACTGCTACCTGGACGGCTCCACCCGGCACCGCGCCGGGGCCATCGACCGGTTCAAGGACGGCGAAGCGCCGGTGTTCCTGATCAGCCTCAAGGCCGGCGGGTTCGGACTGAACCTGACCGAGGCGGACTACTGCTTCCTGCTGGACCCGTGGTGGAATCCTGCCACCGAATCCCAGGCAGTCGACCGCACCCACCGGATCGGCCAGACCAAGAACGTGATGGTCTACCGGCTGGTCTCCCGCGACACCATTGAGGAAAAGGTGATGGCTTTGAAGGAACGCAAAAGCCAGCTCTTCTCCTCGGTAATGGACGACGACGGCGTCTTCGCCTCCCAGCTCACCGCCGACGACGTCAGGGGCCTGCTCGCATAGTCCGGGTAGGCGACGTGACGTGTGTTATAATACGCCCATCCGCATCGGTTCGACGATGCATGGAATTGCGCCACCCAGATGCACACCCAGATGCACACCCCGACCGCATGAGGCCCGGCCCATGGTGACCATGACCCAGCACGATACCGAATCCCCCGCCACCGGATCGGATGTCCTCGTTGTGCAAGACCTGGTGCGCAATTTCGGTGAGCTACGTGCCGTCGATGGCGTGTCGTTCCGCATCGCGCCGGGCGAGACCTACGGTGTATTGGGCCCCAATGGCGCGGGCAAGACCACTTCGATCTCGATGATCGCCGGTCTCCTGCGTCCGGACTCCGGCAGCGTGCACGTGGCAGGGCAGCTCATGGGGCCGCGGCAGGTCGGGCCGAAGGCACTGCTGGGGCTCGTCCCGCAGGAACTGGCCATCTACCCGGAACTGAGCGCCGCCGAAAACCTCAGGTTCTTCGGCAGGCTGCAAGGCTTGGGCGGCGCCGAGTTGCGATCGCGCACCGACGAGGTCCTCGACATCATCGGACTGTCCGACCGCGCCAAGAGTGCCACCAAGGAGTTTTCCGGCGGGATGAAACGCCGGTTGAACATCGGTATCGGACTGCTGCACCGTCCGGCTCTGCTCATCCTCGACGAGCCGACCGTGGGCGTCGACCCGCAGTCCCGCAACTCGATCCTCGAATCGGTGGAGGCACTGGCCACCGAAGGAATGTCCGTACTGTACACAACCCACTACATGGAAGAGGCGGAGCGGCTGTGCGACCGGATCGCAATCGTCGACTCCGGACGGATCCAGGCGGAGGGCACCCGTACCGAGCTGATCCGGATCGTCGGCGAACTCGACGAAATCCGCCTTGACGGCTCCGGGGATATCGCCGCCGCAGCCGGCGCACTCGAGCGCTTGCCAGCCGTGGAGCACGTGCTGACCGAGGCCCGTACACTGCGGTTGACGGTACGCGAGGCCCCCACAGCGGTGGCGGGGATCGTCAACGCTGCCGGCCAAGCCGGTATGGAATTGGCCGATGTCGAGATTTCGCGTCCGGACCTCGAGTCAGTGTTTCTCCATCTGACCGGCAAGGCTTTGCGCGACTGATGCTGCGGCAGCTGTGGACTATGACCGCGTCGGATATCCGGCTGCGGATCCGGGACAAGTCGGTGCCGATCTTCGGCCTGCTGGTGCCGTTCGCCCTGATCTTCGTGATGAACCTCGTCTTCGGCGACACGGGCGACACCGATCTCGATGCCGTGACCGTTGCCGCAGCCCAACAGGACTCCGGCGAACTGGGCGCCGTCGTCGTCGACGCCGTGACCGAAGTGCCGGGGATCGACCTCACCGTTACCGACGTTCCGGCCTCGGAGATCCGACCGCTGGTGGAGGCCGGCGACGCGCAGTTGGGGATCACCGTGCCGGCCGACTTCACAGAGAACGTCACCGGCGGCCAGGGCGCACAGCTGAAGCTCATCCAAGGCGAGAGCGCCGCCATGGAGGTCGGGATCCTGACCTCCGTGATCGAAGGGGTGACCGGGCAGTTCGCCGCAGCTGCCGAAGCCACTACTGCCGCCGCCGGGCTGGCGCTGCCGCCGGATGAGGCCGGCCGGATCGCTCAGCAGGTCATTGAGTCCGAGGCGCGCGTGAGTGCCGTCGAGGGCCGGACGGCCACCGAGCAGCTGGGCGCCGGTGCGAGTATCGTGGCCGGCCAGGCCGGGCTGTTCCTGCTCTTCACGGTCGGCTTTGGGGTGCTCGCGCTGCTCAATGAGCGACAGCAGGGAACCCTCGCACGGCTGCAGGCGATGCCCATGCCGCCCGGTCTGGTCGTGCTCTCCAAGGCGCTGTCCAGCTTTATCCTGGGCGTGGTGGCCACGCTGGTGCTGTTGACCGCCGGCTCCCTGCTGTTCGGCGTTTCCTTCGGTGCGCCACTGACGGTGCTGGTGCTCGTGCTCTGCGTGGTGGCGGCCGGCACCTCGCTGATGTTCATCATCGCCCGAGTGGCGCGCACCCCCGAGCAGGCGGGCGTGATGCAGTCGATCTTCGCGATCGTGCTCGGTGTGGCAGGCGGGGCCTTCTTCCCGATCACCGCATCCGGCCCGGCCGGGATGCTGCTCGATCTCAATCCCGTGGCCGCCTTCACCCGTGGCCTGGGAATCAGTGCCGGCGGCGGCGGGCTGGGGGACATCAGTCAGCCGGTGCTCATCATGCTCGGCTTCGCTGTGGCGGCTCTTGTGGTTTCCCGACTGGTCCCCGACCGAGGGGCGGCGGCATGAGGAACCTGCTCGCCATCTCGGCGACCGAGCTGCGGCGGTTCATACGAGACCGGTCAAACATCTTCTTTGTCTTTTTCATGCCGCTGCTGCTCGTGGTGGTCCTGGGGCTGCAGTTCGGCGGTGGCGGCTCCGAATCGCGTGTGGCGGTCAGCGGTGCCGGTGGACGGCTGCGGCAAGCGTTGGCCGCCGAACTGGATGAGCTGTCAGTGGCGGTAGGCGCCACCGGCGACGAAGCCATGCGCGATCAAGTGGCCCGGGGCCGGGCCGCCGCAGGTGTGTACATCCCCAACGACGCCGCCGCGGCCTTCGCTGCCGGGGATCCGACACAGGTCGAGCTCATCGTCGGCACCCAGGGCGGCTCGCAGCTCATCACGCAACAGGTCACGACCGCGCTGCAGGCGGTGTCGCTGGAGAGCGCGCAGCGGGCTGCGTTGACCGGGCAGGGCATCCCGCCCGATGAGGCGGAGCGGGCGCTGGCCGCGGCCGAGCAGGACGTAGGTCCGGTGCACGTGACAATTGAGAGCGTCAGCGAGCTGGACGAGGAATTCAGCGGGCTTGGCCAGTTCGATCTCGGCGCGGCCAGCCAGCTGCTGCTGTTTGTCTTCCTGATCTCCCTGGCCGGCTCGGTCACGCTCATCCAGTCCCGGCAGTATGGCGTGCAGCGACGGATCGTGGCTGCCCCTGTCTCTCCGAGGCAGGCATTGGCGGGACAAGCCCTGGGGCGGTGGGTGATCGCAGTTTTCCAAGGTTCCTACATCATGGCGGCTACAGCCTTGATCTTCGACGTGGACTGGGGCAACCTGTGGCTGTCGCTACTGGTGCTCATGGTGTTCGGGGCCGTCGCGGCCGGCGGGGCAATGCTGATCGGCTCGCTGATGGACAGCGACAACGCTGCCAGCGGCGTGGGCGTGGGCGTTGGCCTCGTGCTCGCTGCGCTGGGAGGCTGCATGCTGCCCCTCGAGCTGTTCCCTGACACCCTGCGGACCATCGCGAATGTCACGCCCCACGCCTGGGCCTACGAGGCCTACGCCGAGATCCAGCGACACGGAGGCGGCTTGACGGATATCCTCCCACAGCTGGCCGCGATGGCTGCGGTGCTGCTGGCACTCGGTGCATGGGCACTGCGCCGCAGCGTGGCCAGGGCGATGTGAGGGCGGAGCGCCTCAGGTGCCCTCCGGTGCACCGGCCCTACCCATGGCATTCCCCGGCGGCGCGGCCTAGTATGTGGTCAAGCCCTACCCGCTCCGGGAACCGGGCACGCCCTGACAAGGCCTGCATTCCACTTCCGGCGCGGAGTGAGACTTTTGTGATCGGATCCGCACCAAAGATGGGCGGATCTACTGCGAACAGGAGGGGTATCAAATGGCAGGGAACAGAGCTGTTGCCTACAAGGAACCGGGCCGGGTCGAGGTTATCGATATCGACTACCCGGAGTTCGAGCTCAAGGACGGCCCGGGGGTGAACCCGGCCAATGTCGGCCGCCAAGTGCATCACGGTGCGATCATCAAGACCGTCGCCACCAATATCTGCGGCTCCGACCAGCACATGGTCCGCGGCCGCACCACCGCTCCCAAAGATCTGGTCCTCGGGCACGAGATCACCGGCGAAGTGGTCGAAACCGGCCGGGATGTGGAATTCGTTAAGAAGGGCGACATCTGCTCGGTTCCCTTCAACATTTCCTGCGGTCGGTGCAAGAACTGTATTGAGCGCAAAACCGGGATCTGCTTGAACGTCAACCCCGACCGGCCCGGCAGCGCCTACGGTTACGTGGACATGGGTGGCTGGGTCGGCGGCCAGGCCAACTACGTATTGGTTCCCTACGCCGATTGGAATCTGCTGACGTTCCCGGACCGGGATCAGGCCCTGGAGAAGATCATGGACCTGACCATGCTCTCCGACATCTTCCCCACCGGGTTCCACGGTGCCTATACGGCCGGCGTCGGGGCTGGTTCAACGGTCTACGTCGCCGGCGCAGGACCTGTGGGGCTGGCGACCGCCGTCGGCGCACAGTTGCTCGGCGCCGCCGTCGTCATTGTCGGTGATATGAATGCCGACCGGCTCAAGCAGGCACGCAGCTTCGGATGCGAAACGGTTGACGTGTCCAAGGGCCATCCCAAGGACCAGATCGAGCAGCTGCTCGGTGTGCCGGAGGTCGACGCCGCGGTCGATGCCGTCGGTTTCGAAGCCAAGGGCCACGGCGAGGGCGCGGCGGAGGCACCCGCGACGGTGCTGAACTCGTTGATGGATGTCACGGCCGCCGGTGGTTCCATGGGCATCCCCGGTCTCTACGTGACCGGAGATCCGGGCGGGGTCGACGAGGCAGCGCAGAAGGGGTCGCTGTCATTGAGCCTGGGCACCGGATGGGCCAAGTCCCTGTCGTTCACCACTGGCCAGTGCCCGGTAATGAGATACAACCGTGGCCTGATGCAGGCGATACTGCACGACAAGGTGCACATCGCCAAGGCCGTCAACGCCAAGGCGATTGGCTTGGAAGAGGCGCCGCGCGGCTACGAGGAGTTCGACGCCGGCGCCGCCACCAAGTACGTGCTCAACCCGAACGGGTACTTGCCCGCATAGCGACCGGGGCTCTCCCGGCGGGGGTATAGGCAGCTGTGGCGGTATCCGGGGGTTCGCCGCCACAGCTGCCTTCTCACGTGGTCGATGACCATCCGCTTGGTTGTCACCGCTCCGTCAGATCCCTTTGGCCTCGCCTGCCCGCCAGACGAATTCGGGCAGATTACCGTTGACCTCCCAGTCCCCCAGAATCCGTGCCTTATAGATCGCCGGATTGTGCGAACTCAACGTGCGGGCATTGCGCCAGAACCGGTCCAGCTGTGCCGGCGCCTTGGTCGCGGAGGCGCCGAGGGCGTCAAAGAGCCGCGACCCGGAACGCTGCGTCAACTCCCCCGCCACAACCTGGGTTTGGCTGGAACCAAGTTCGACGGCGGTAATTGCCGCTTGTTGCGACTCCGGGGTGGCCGTATGGCGCTGGTCGAAGGCAGTCTGAGCCAGCCGGGCAACCTCCAGCGTCGCCGCCGACGTCGCGAACGCATTGGCGGACAGTTCCCCGACCACCTGCTGTATCTGCACATCGGCGCTGGATCTTTCGCCGTTGCCGTGGCTGTAGACCCGGGTGCGGTCGCGGACATGCGCGGCGGTCTCCGTCACGATGGCCTTGCAGATTCCGGCGAGCGTCGCGTTGTGGATCAGCTGGAAGATCCCGGTCAGATACGGAGCGCGGTCCTCGCTGAACAGCACGTTCTCAGCAGGGACCGGGACGTTATCGTAGATGGTGGTTCCGCTGGCCGTCAGCCGTTGGCCGAAGCCGTCCCAATCGTCGCGGATGTCCACGCCAGGGGCGGAAGTATCGACCAAGGCATTGACATCCACGCCTTCGGAATCGCGTGCTCCCGTGAGGATCCAGTCGGCGAACAGGCTGCCGGTGGTGTAGTACTTCGTACCGGTGATACGCCAGCCCTCTTCGTCCGGCTCAATCCGCGTACCAACCTCACCAACCTTCGCCGGCCCCGTCTCGCTCCAGGCGTTTCCGACCAGCTGGCCCTTGCCAATCCGGCGCAGCCAGTCAGTGCTGGGGGTGCCGTGTGTGCTGTGTGTACTGCCGCCTGAGTACAGCCGGTCCTCCACGAAGGCAAAGTGCGATCGCAGGGCCTGCGGGAGATTGGAATCCGCGGCCGCGAGTTCGATCAACAGCGTGAAGAACTGCGGCAGCGTCGCGCCGTCTCCGCCGAGCTCGCGGGGAATCCGGATCGCTCCGAAACCGGCATCGCCAAGCCAGCGGATCTGCTCGGACGGCAGAATCCGGTGCCGCTCGCGCTCGACTGCTCCTGCTGCGATCCGTTCAAAGACCGGGCGATACTTGGCGGCCAGTTCCGCGTCAGTCGGTGGAGCTGTTTCCGCTTCTATGCTCGCTGTCGTCGTCATGCCGTCACCCCCACCTGGTTGAACGCGCCACGATAGGCCGCGCCGCGGTGGGTCGGCGGCAGTAGCGGACTCGCTCCAGGGAATAGCCGCTCGCGCAGGGTGGATTCGCGGTATTCCTTCCGGTACCGGCCGCGCTTCTGCAGTTCCGGCACCAGTTGTTCGACGACGTCGGTGAAGGTTCCGGGCGAGAGGAACTGGACGATGTTGAACCCGTCCAGGTCTGCCGTCTCGACGATCTCCTCGATCCGGTCAGCCACCTGTTCGGCGGTGCCGGCGATGAAGAATTCGTCGTTGCGGGGGTCTGCCATGGAGTCGATCACCTCGTGGGCACGCTTGCGGTTCGGCCCGGTGGAGAATTCGGCCTCCGCGGTCTGGCCATGGTCGCGGCCCACGTATTTGAGGTATTCGTCGGTCTCCAGCGAGGCGATGTCGATTCCGGAACCGCCACCGAAGTGCACCAGATGTCCCTCGACGTCACGCAGCCGCACTACTTCGGCGACCTTGCGTTTCACCTCTGCCTCGGTCTCACCGAGGACGATGTTGACCGATGCGAGCGCCTTGATCGCGTCCCGGCCGCGCCCAGCCGCCTCGGCCCGGGCGCGCAGGTCCGCGACGCTGGCCGCCACCCGCTGCACGCTGCGCCCGCCGACAAAGACCGCCTCCGCGTGCCGGGCGGCGAATGCCTTGCCCCGCTCGGAGGTACCCGCCTGGTAGATCACGGGGGTGCGCTGTGGACTCGGCTCGGACAGGTGCGGTCCATCGACCGTGAAGTACTTGCCCTCATGGCCGATCTCGTGGACCTTGGCCGGATCGGTGTAGACGCCACGGCCGCGGTCCCGGATCACCGCGTCGTCCTCCCAGGACCCTTCCCACAGTTTGTACGAGACATCGAGGAATTCCTCGGCCAGATCGTAACGGTCGTCGTGCTTCACATGCGCCGGCAGGCCAAAGTTGCGGGCGGCGTCGGGCAGGTAACCGGTGACCACATTCCACGCCAGCCGGCCCTTGGTCAGATGATCCAGCGTGGACAGCCGGCGCGCATTGCCGAACGGCGGCTCGTAGGTGGTGGAATATGTGACGGCGAAACCGAGGTGCTCCGTGGCCGCCGCCATCGCCGGGACCACCAGGTACGGATCATTATTGGGCACCTGCACACCCCGTTCGACGGCGGGATCCCGGCTGCCGCGGTAGACGTTGTACGTTCCGACGACGTCGGCCAGGAAGATCGCGTCGAACAAGCCGCGCTCGAGCAGCTGGGCTGTTTCCGTCCAGTATTCCAGGTCGGTGTAGTGGTGCCGCCGGTTTTCCGGGTGCACCCACAATCCATGGTTGATGTGGCTGACGGTGTTCATTTCGAACCCGTTGAAGTGGATCTCCTTGCTCACGCTTGCCCTCCTGTTGGCTTGTTCTCGCGCTGCGGCAGTGTCGGCACGGCGGCCAGCAGCTGTTGTGTGTATTCGTGCTGCGGATGGGTGAAAATGTCGCCGGCGGTGCCGTACTCAACGGTCTGTCCGTCTTTGAGCACCAGCACCTCGTCGCTGACCTGTTGGATCACGCCCAGGTCGTGGCTGATGAAGAGGTAACTCAACCCAAGGCGACGCTGCAGGTCTTCAAGCAGGTCCAGCACCTGTGCCTGGATGGACACGTCGAGGGCCGAAACCGGTTCGTCGAGCAGCAGCACCTGCGGTTCGGTGGCCAGTGCCCGGGCGATCGCCACCCGCTGCCGCTGCCCGCCGGAGAGGGTGAGCGGCCTGCGCCGAAGGACGTCGCGGGCCAAGCCCACCTGCTCCAGCAACGCAGCTGCCCGCTCAGTTCGGTCGCGGCGGGTGCCGATGCCTCCCGCGTGGAGGGCATCGCACAGTACGCGTTCGACGGTAAAGCGGGGGTCGAAGGAACTGAGCGGATCCTGGTTCACCAGCTGGATATCCGGCCGGTGCCGGCGCCGCTCCTTCTCGGGAATGCCGGACCACTGCAGCCCGCCGAGGGTCACCGTGCCGCCGTCGGCCCTGCTCAATCCGAGGGCGATCCGCGCGGTGGTGGATTTTCCCGAGCCGGATTCGCCGACGATTCCCAGCGTGCGGCCGCGTTCCACAGTGAACGAGACATCGCGAACCACCTGTCGGCTGGCGCCTCCGGGCTGTGGGTACCTCTTGGACAATCCGGTGGCCTGCAGCGCCGGAGCGTTGGGGTCGAGGTCGCTGGGCCGCCCGGTTTTGGCCGGCTCCATGCTGTCCGCCCCTGGTGCACTACTGCCCGCCCCTGATGCTGCTGCCACGTCCCGGCGCCGCTCCTTCGCGGCTGAGGGAACCGCATCCAGCAACGCCTGGGTGTACGCATGCCGCGGGTTCGTCAGCACTTCAGACGTCCGGCCCGATTCAACAATGCGTCCGGACTTCATCACGGCCACTTCGTCCGCCAGCTCGGCAACCACCGACAGGTCATGCGAGATGATGATCAATCCGCGGCCCTTGTCCTTGAACGACTGCAGCAGCTTCAGGATCTGTGCCTGCACGGTCGCATCAAGCGCCGTCGTCGGCTCGTCAGCAATCACCAGCGACGGGTTCAACACCGTGGCCTGGGCGATCAAGGCCCGCTGCCGCAGTCCGCCGGAGAGTTCACCGGAGAGTTGCCGCCGCCGCAGCTGCGGATCATCAACTCCAGCCTCCAGCAGCGCCGCCTCGGTCCTGGCGGATCGCTCAACCGCGGAACGGACGCCATGGGCCCGCAGCGCCTCGTCGATTTCCTGTCCGATAGTGCGCAGTGGATCCAGTGAGACCAGCGCGTCCTGCAGGATGTAGCCAATCTCCTTGCCGCGGAGGGACCCCAGAGTCCGCTCCGAAGCCGCCGCCACCTCGGTTCCGAGGACATCCAGTTTCCCCGCGGTAACGACGGCGTTTGCTGCGTTAAGGCCCAGCAATGCCCGCGCCGTGACAGACTTTCCCGAGCCCGATTCGCCCACCAGCGCCAGGCATTCACCCGGAGCCAACGCCAGCGACACGTCTTCGACCACCGCACGGCTGCTCCGGCCGCTGCGGAAGCTGATATTCAGGTCCCGCACCTCGAGGAGCCCCGCAGGACGCAAGGAGGTTCCGGCGTCGGACTTTACTGGTGTTGTACTCATGACTTACTCCTGTCCTTCCAGCCTGCGCTGTGCATAGCGGCCGACGACGGTCGTGGTCAGCGCGGCAAGGGTGATGAAGATGCCGGGAAAGACCGCAATCCACCAGGCGATTTGGATGTAGCTGCGTCCGTCGGCGAGCATTGCGCCCCATTCGGCTGCCGGTGGTTGCGCGCCGAGGCCAAGGAAGCTCAGCGACGATGCCCAGACCACGGCCTGCCCGACGCCGAGGGTGGCCAGCACCAGCAGCGGCCGGACGACGTTGGGAATCACGGTGTGCCACAGCGTGTAGGCAGGCGAGCGTCCGAGCGCATGCGCGGTTTCCACATACGGGGCGGCGACGACCTGGAGCGTCTGGGTTCGCAGCATCCGCGCATACCCCGGCGCGGTTCCAATGCCGACGGCGACTGCCGAGGTGACGACGCCGGTGCCGGAGATCGCGATCACGATCAAGGCGAGCAGCAGGCCGGGAAACGCAAACAGGATCTCCACCGCACGGCTGATCGCCGTGTCCACGAACCGGCCCATCACGCCGGCGGTGATGCCCAGCAATCCGCCGAGGGTGAGCCCGATCGCCGTCGCAGTAAAGCCGATCAGCAGCGATTGGCCCGCGCCGGCCACCACCCGGGAAAAGACATCCCTGCCGTTCTGGTCCGTCCCGAACAGGTGCTCTGCCCCCGGGGCCGTGAACGCCGCCGACGGATCGATCGCGTACGGATCGTGCGTCATGAACAATTGCGGCGCGGCAGCCGCCAGCAACAGGAACACCAGCACGGCACCGGCCGTCCAGATGCCAAGTGGGATATCGAGGGCAAAACGGGTAAGTTCGCTCGACCGCAGACGGCGGTTCCGGCCCTGTTGCGGCCCGGACGGCTGTGTTACCTCCGGGTCTTGAACTGCAATACTCATGCTTGCTCCTCCTGGACCCGGGGATCGACCACGCGGTACAGCACGTCGACGATCAGGTTCACAATGATGTAGACGGCGGCGATCATCAGCACCACCGCCAGCGTGATCGGCAGATCGCGGCTGGTAATGGCGTCGACCAGGCTGCGGCCCAGGCCCTGCCGGGCGAAAATAACTTCCACGACGACGGCGGCGCTGACCAGCGAGCCGATCGCCCAGGCCGACAGCGTCAGACCGGGCAGCAGCGCGTGCCGGAGCACGTGCCGGATCCGGACCGACCAGTCGCTGAGTCCGCGGGCCCGTGCTGAAAGCACGAAGGGCTGGACGAGTGCTTCCTCAAAGGAGGTGCGCGTGACCTGGGCGATGAAGCCGGCCAGCGGAATGGCCAGCGCCAGCGAGGGCAGCACCAGCGCCGCGAAGCCGCCATTTCCGGCCACCGGGAACCAGCCAAGTACGACGGCGAAGATCACCAGCAGCACGATGCCCGCCCAGAACTGCGGCACAGAGGCGAAGAGCACTTCCACGCCCCGGCCCACCGATTCGAGGACCCGGCTCCGTCCGACAGTCAGCAGGGTGAAAGCCAGGGCCATCGCCCAGGCGAACACCATGGCCAGTGCGGCCAGTTGCAGGGTGGGAAGGATCTGCGGTCCCAGTATCTCCAGCACCGGCACCTTGTACACATAGGAGGTGCCGAAGTCGCCCTGCAGCAGGCCGGCCAGATAGTCCAGGTACTGCAGTACCAGCGGCTGGTCGAGCCCGAAATCCTCGCGGATGCTGGCGATCGTGGCCGGCGAGGGCGAACTGGCATTCGGCCCCAGAATCACCTTGACCGGATCTCCGGGGACGAGGCGCAACACGAAGAATGCCACCGTAACCGCTGCCCACAATACGAACAGCGAGCCCAGTGTCCGCTTGGCGATCACCAGCGGAAGCGATCCCCTCGAGGCTGTGGTGCGGGGCAGCTCGGTGTGGACGGCCGGGCCGGTGCTTGTCGACGTCGTACTCATGATGCAGCCACCACCTTTGCGTCATAGAGATAGGGAACCGACAGCGATGGCTCCAGCCGGACGCCGCTGACCCGGTCCGTCCTCACGCCGATCTGGCTGGCCTGGTTGAACAGCGTCAACTGGTACGCTCCATCGCTGACGATCTGCTGGGCCTCGAGGTAGAGCCGACGCCGCTCATCGGGGTCATTCGTGGCCAGCGCATCGTTCAGGATGCGGTCCAGTTCCGGATCGCTGAGCCCGGCCCTATTGGAGCCGAATCCGTTGGAAGGCAAATATTCGGAGCCCAGAATGATCCGCAGCACATCGGCGGTGTTGGTGTTCCAGTACCCCGCGCGGAGGTCGTACTGGAAGGTATTCGTCCGCTTGGTCACGGTCGCCGTGTCCAGGTTCTGGATCACCATCTCGATGCCGATCTGCTTCGCGCTGGCCTGCAGCTGGGTCATCAGTGCCGTGAACGCCGACGGCCAGGAACCTGGATCGTAAGGCAGCACCACGGAAAGCCGCTTGCCGTCCTTGGTCCGGTAGCCTTCGTCGTCGCGGCCGGTCCAGCCCGCCTCGTCCAGCAACCGGTTCGCCTTCTCCTGGTCCGGAGCGTAAACGTCTTCGAATCGTGGCGAGTAGAAACGCGTGGCCGAACTCAGGGGCCCACCGGCGTGGGTGACCGTGCCGAAGTACACGCTCTCGATGCCGGCCTTCACGTAGGAGCCGTAGAGGAACGCCTTGCGGACCCGGATGTCGTCGAACGGCGGCCGGGTGATGTTAAAGGTCAGGTTGGTCGGATTGCCGGGCCGGTCCTGCAGGATCAGGGACACCCGGTCATCGGCTCTGGCCTCGGCGAAATTGACCGCCGGCATCCGGTCGATGGCGTCCACCTGGCCCGCCCGCAGCATGCCGTAGCGGGTGGCGTCCTCGGGGATAATCCGCCACACCAGCTCGGCGATATGCGCTGGCCCCTCGTGCTCGGCGAAGGGCGGCGCACTGTTGTAGTCCTCGTTACGAACCAGTTTGACCTTGCTCTGCGGCACGTAATCCACCACCTTGAACGGACCCGTGCCAACCGGTGACGCGCAGTTCTCCGCCTGCGACCGCTTCAGCGCCTTCGGAGACTGGATGCCAAGGAACGGCTGGGCGAGGACCTCGAGGAACGCGGCGTACGGCCGATCAAGGGTCACCACCGCCGTCGTCTCATCCACCACCGTGGTTTTGACGTACGGCTCCAGGTAGCCGCCAGCCGTACCGGAATGCGTGTCCGGATCGACCATGTGCTCCAGGTTCGCCTTCACCGCTGCGGCATTGAAGGGTGTTCCATCCGTGAACGTGACGTCGTCGCGCAGATGGAAGGTGTACCGGAGTCCGTCGTCGGAGACCTCCCAGGAGGTGGCGAGCCAGGGGTGGATTTCGCCGTCCTTGTCCATCGAAACGATTGAGTCCAGGTAGTTGGCGGCAAGGGACGCCTGAGGCATGTCGCCACCGACGTGAGGGTCAAGGCACGTGATGTTCTTGCCAGTCGCAAACACAAACTGACCGCCGCCGTCTTGTGCCGGGTCCCGGGCCTCGGCGGCCCCGGAGCATCCCGTCACAGCCAGCACGACGACGGCTATCATCGCACTTCCCACTACGTGGGCAATTGGTTTTTTCATCGGTCGGTAGGTTCTTTCTATCGTGAGTGCGCCTGCCATTCAGGCGCCGGGTGAGTAGGCCACTACAAGTGCCCGGAGGGCGCGGATCGGTTCATTAGTACCGGTGACGAAACGGCCACCGGCGGCCGGAGATAACGGCAAGATCAGACAATCTGCGCGACGAAGGCTGACTGATTAGCCGTTCAACGGCGGGAAACAGACGGCGCGAAAAAGATGCCCTGTCAGCCGGTTAAGGGCAAGGGGTGAATGAAATGCTAAGCGGGATCAGCTGGGACAGGAATTCATGACAATACGGTGCGGTGCACCGATTCCTTTCGGTGTGCTCTTGCCTGCACCAGGTGCCGCCAACGCGGCGAGTACAGGCCGCTTCATCATCCGAACCACCCGTGAAGCATGGGGTTGGTGCATGGCCAAGTCGGAGCTTGGAAGGCCACATCTCTTGAAGCTGTTCTGAGTATATGCAGGTCCGCCGCGTCGAAACCAGCAATGGCATTAATCATTCGTAATCTTTTTTCCTGCATTGCATTCGGGGCTATTCCTGCTTCCCCGAGCCACCGCTTTTAGCAATCTTCCAATGGAATTCCTGTCGCGCTGATCGGTTGTACATAATATGGCGCTTACGAAGATTCCGGTCTCCATCCTCGACCGGGCCAATGCCCGGGCCGGCTGGACTGAAGCCGCAGCGTTGCAGAGCACGGTCGAACGCGCACAACGTGCCGAGCGGCTGGGCTACCGTCGCTTCTGGGTGGCCGAACACCACGGAGTTCCGGGCATTACCGGATCGGCTCCGACCGTACTGATGGCAGCCCTCGCTGCTGCCACCGAGTCCATTCGCATCGGTTCCGGCGGCATCATGCTGCCCAACCATCAGCCGCTCGTGGTGTCCGAACAGCTCGCCACGCTGGAAGCGCTCTTCGGCGGACGGATCGATGCGGGACTGGGCCGTTCGCTCGGCTTCACCTCCGGAGTGCGGCGGGCGCTTGGCGCCGACAGGGAAGACGCCGCCAGATTCGAAGAAGACCTGGGAAGCTTGCTGGACTATCTGTCGGGCACCTCCGCGATCACCGCCCGGCCGGCGAACCGCGCACAAACTCCCGTGTTCGTGCTGGCAACCGGAGCCGGCGTCGACATCGCAGCACGCGCCGGACTGGCCGTCGTCTTCGGCGGGCCGGGGCTGTTCCGCGCACCTGAAGGCGGGGAACAGCCCCTTACCCGGTACCGCCGGATGTTCCGGCCCTCGAGGTGGTACGCCGAACCGCACATCATCGTATCGGCCAACATCGCCGTCGGCTCCTCTGCCGCCGCAGCCCGTGACCTGCTGTTGCCGGAGGCATGGGCATTGGCACTGTCCCGCACCCGGGGCGAGTTCACGGCGCTGCAGCCAGCCACCGAATTGGACACTGGACAGACCACGGATCGGGAACAGAGATTCGTTGAACAGAACCTGGAGATGGCCATCTACGGCACCGAAGGCGAAGTGCACCGGCGACTGGACGACCTCGTTGTGTCCACAGGCGCCAACGAACTGCTGGTGACCGGAGGGGCGTACGACGTCGGGGCGCAGCTGGAATCTGACGCCAGGATCATCAAGATCCTGGAGGGATAACGCCAGGAACATCTTGTCCAAGCGTTCAGACCAGAATATACTCTGTACTAGTCAGATAGGGCTTAGCATATGGCAACGTGGCAACTTCAAACAGCGAAGGCTCGGTTCAGCGAAGTCTTGGAAACGGCGGCCGCCGAAGGGCCCCAGATCGTTACCAAGCATGGCAAGGACTACGGGGTGATCATGAGCTATACCGACTACCACCAATGGCGGATGGCGATTGCACCCGGGCTCGTCGATTTCTTACTGCAACCCGCAGCCACCATCGAGCTTGATGTTGAGCGCACTAAAGACACCGGTCGGGAAGTCGAATTGTGACCACGACAACCGGGTACCTGCTTGATACGAATGTCTTATCCGAGACTCGGAAACCCCGGCCGAATGAGCACGTGCTGGAATTCTTGCGGACTGTTTCAGGGCAACCGGCCTTCATCTCGGTGTTGACACTTGGTGAACTCAACAAGGGTATCGCCAAGCTGGGATCGGATCCTCGCGCACCCGGGCTGCAAAGCTGGCTTTCAGAGTTGGAAACCGCATATCAGGAACATGTGTTGGCAATAGACTCTGCCGTGGCGAAAGTTTGGGGAGGGCTATCGGCAGAACGGCCGCGTCCGGTCATCGACACGATGCTGGCTGCTACAGCACTGCACCACAGGCTTGTCCTGGTAACGAGGAATGTCTCCGATGTCGCGGGAACCGGAGTTTCCGCACTCGACCCCTGGCAGGACAGCACGCCGTCTATCCAATAATCCGCCCCCGGACCGGTCCTGGGCGCCCTGTGCTGCATCTCAATAAGATGAGTGTGATGGCCGATTCACTCAGCCCGCAGCGACGCAGCTGGAACATGTCCAGAATCCGTGGGAAGAATACCAAGCCGGAGATGACGGTCCGACGGCTGCTTCACGGCGCGGGGTACCGGTACAGGCTGCACGACAAACACTTGCCCGGAAAACCGGACCTGGTGTTCGCCGGGCGCCGCAAGGTGATCTTTGTGCACGGCTGCTTCTGGCATTCCCACTCCTGCAAGGCAGGTGAAAAGGCGCCGGCGCAGAACGCCGAATTCTGGGCCGCGAAGCGCACCCGCACACTCGAGCGCGACGCCGGCCAGTTGGAACAGTTGCTCGGGTCGGGGTGGGATCCACTGGTGATCTGGGAGTGCGAGCTGAAGGACCAGGATGCGTTGCTGGAGAGGGTTACCCGCTTCCTGCGCAACTGACCGGCCACGTACAACGAGCCGGCGTCGTCAGCCGCCTCCACCCGGAGCCCCGGAAAAGCTGCTAAAGGCCTCCGGCCAATCCGGTGCACGCCGCCATGGCGCCGGAACCGCCGGCTTGTTGCTCGGCCACGGACTCGCCATTGACAATGATTTCGCAACTGACTTGAGCGGAACCGTCAGCTGAGTCTGCCGGGACAACTGTCACGGTGCTCAAGGGCGGGCCGGTGAAGTTGATCTGCTGGGTCCAGTCGCCGGTGATCTGCTCGGTGGCCGTCCCGTCGCCGTCGAAATATTGCACCTCTGCCGGCCCGTTGGTCGTTACGATGTACTCCACTTGGCGCGGTTCCGACATCGACTCCATCCCGGCATTGATCGCCCAGATGCTCACAATCGTGATGATGACGGCGATGACCGCCCCGACCGCACCCATGATGATCCCGGCGATGGACATCCCGCGCCCCGGCTTCTTCTTGACCAGGGCGATGATGCCGAGGACGACCGCTACGAGACCGCCAACGATGCTGATGAATCCGACGAACGGGATCAGGCACAACACCACGGCAACGATGCCGAAGACCAGCGACGTAATCGCCATCCCCTTCGACGGCTGGGGACCGCGGTAGGGACTCTGGGGGTAACCGTAGGGACCGGGCTGCTGGTAGGGATTGGCCGGTTGAGCGTATGGATTCTGCTGGGCGAAGGGGTTCTGCTGGTGCTGGCCATACTGGGTATAGGGGTCCTGCTCGCCCGCGCCGGACTGGCCATAGGGATTCTGCTGGCCATAGCCGTATTGGCCGCCGGAGGAAGGTCTCCCGTCCCCGCCGTCGGGTGGTTGCTGGCCGGGATATTGGTTCGACATGACATTCCTTCGGGCAATTGCCGTATGAGCCGGTGGTGCCGGCGGGACTGCTTCCCTCTTAATCCTACCGATTGTAGAAGAGACACCGGCTACGCCTTCCGGATGATTTTCCGCGGATTCGCCTGATGTCGGCGCGGACGCCCCTCGGCCGTGCCAGACTATGGAACATCACCACCGATCCAAGGAGTACATCATGCGCAGCGCCCTGTTCAGCGACCAAAACCAGGAAACGCAGACCAATGAACGGTGGGCCCTGCAATCCCCGAAGATGTTGCGGACCGTGCTCGGCGAGGACATGATCGCCACCAAGGGAGCGATGGTGGCATTCCAGGGGCAGATCGAGTTCAATCACGAGGGCTCGGGCAGCATCGGAAAGCTCATGAAGAAGATGCTGACCAGCGAGGATGCACCGATGATGCGGGTCTCCGGCCAGGGAGAGGTCTTCTTTGCCCGCCAGGCCAACAACATCTTCCTGATGCAGCTCGAAGGTGACTCCGTGTCCGTCGCCAGCAAAAACCTGCTGGCCATGGATGCCAGCATCAACTGGGATATCCGCCGGGTGCAGGGGGCCGGGGCGGTCAGCGGCGGCGTCTTCAACATGCTGCTGGAAGGTCAAGGCATGGTGGGCATCTGCTGTGAGGGTGAACCGCTGATCCTCGATTGCAGCCAACAACCCACCTTCGTCGATGCCCAGGCGGCAGTGTGCTGGTCAGGCAATCTGACGCCGCAGGTGCACAATTCGATGAACATGCGGTCTATGCTCCGTGGCGGTTCCGGGGAGGCGTTCCAACTGGCGTTCCACGGGCCGGGCTTCGTCGTGGTGCAACCCAGTGAAGGCATGCCGGTTCCGGCCCAGAGCCGGTGAAGTCCCGGCGGGGAAACCGCTGAACGAAGCGTTCGTCAGGACAACGATCCGAGGACTTCGTTCAAGGCCTCGGTCGATGACGGGTGTGTATAGACAGCATCGCGGAGCTCACTGGCCGTGATCCCGTGGCGCATCGCCATGGCCAGGAGGTTGATGACCTCCTGGGAATCAACGTGCATCAGCGCAGCGCCAAGCACCTGGTCAGTGGCTGCGTCCACCACCACCTTGACGATTCCTCTGGCTTCGCCCACGATTTTGGGCCGCGGCATGGCAGCAATATCCGGCACTTCCTTGCCGGCCACGAGCACGTCGTAGCCGGCGCTTCTGGCCTGTTCCTCGGTCAGGCCCACTCTGGCTAAGGGCGGGGTCAGGAATATCGTGTACGGCACGGCCGTCCGGTCTGCGGTGGACCGTTGCCCCTGGCCGAGGAGCTGGTCAGTCACAATGCGGTGGTCGTCAAGGGAGATGTAGGTGAACTGAGGCCCTCCCTTGACATCACCGACGGCGAAAACGCCCTCGGCACTGGTCCGCAGCTGTTCATCGACGGCGACGTACCCGCCGTCGTCGACCCTGATACCGGCGGCGTCCAGGTTCAGCCCCTCCGTTGCCGGGCGCCGGCCGAGGGCGACCAGCACCGCATCGGCTTCCACGGTGTGCGCGCCGCCTCCCTGCGTATACGAAACCACCGCCGCCTGGTCAGAATCTTCTATTCCGGTAACCGACGCGGCCGTCACAAAGCGAACGCCGTCCTGCTCCAAGGCGCGGACCGCGACATCGGCAACGTCCCGGTCCTCCCGACGCAGCGGACGATCTCCG
Organism: Arthrobacter castelli DSM 16402; assembly: GCF_000430705.1. Taxonomy (GTDB): domain Bacteria; phylum Actinomycetota; class Actinomycetes; order Actinomycetales; family Micrococcaceae; genus Arthrobacter_C; species Arthrobacter_C castelli. The sequence continues at coordinate 8,661 of NZ_AUMN01000005.1, read as the reverse complement.
TGGTCAAGGACTGTGACTTCCGAGCCGAAATGCGCGAACATCGAGGCGAACTCCAGGCCCACATATCCTCCGCCCACCACTGCCAGGTGCCCGGGCAGCTCGCCGGCATGCTGCAAGGACGTGGAATCGTGGACCCGTCCCTTACCGGTCTCGACACGGGACCCGTCAAGCTGCGGAGAAGCCGGGACGGCGCCGGTGTTGAGCACCACGGTATCGGCGGTTATCCGCATCCGGTCAGCACCGGCCGCGACTTCAACTTCGCGTGGACCGGTGAAACGTGCGCGTCCGGTAATGGCCAGCGCCGCGTCGAGCGAATCCAGCATGGAGAAGTTCTTCCGCCGCATCGCTCCGGTCAGGGTGTCGCGCCGGGACACGGCATTCTGGAACCAGGTTTCGGGGTCGTCGCTGTCCCGGCGGGTGTCGGCATCGTGGACCAAGGCCTTTGTCGGCACGCATCCGATATTGATGCACGTGCCCCCGTACATCTGGTCCGATTGCTCCACCATAGCCACGCGTTGTCCCGACTTGGCCATGGCCGCTGCCAGGGTCTTTCCGCCTTTGCCCCAACCGATAACCAGCACGTCCACGTGTTCGTTCATGGCGACCGCCTTTCTGCTCGCGTTCCTACGGTACTCAGGGGTTATGAGGTGCAGGCAACGTCATCCAGCGCCTCCGCCACTGACTCGGGGTTGCTGAGGCTGGCGTAATGCCCGCCGTCGACCTCCACCGGTTCGATCCCCAACCGCTCGCTGATCTGCCGCCTCATGAACGACGGCGGGAAAAACTGATCATCGCGGCACAGGATGGCGGCGGTCGGCACGTCGGGATGCCGGTCCGCCGGCCAGGGGCGTGACATCCACTCGCCTTGCTGGTCGCGTTCCCTGGACCGCGCTTCATCGGCGAGGTCGCCGGGAACCCAGTTGAAGAACGCGGCATCGGAGCCACTGTCGACGTCTTCCCGGTCGTGGCAAGTGTTCGTCCACCAGTCCATGAAGGCCTCGCCCGGCCACGGGATCATGCCGGCGAGGTAAACAAGACCGTCGGCGTGCAGCGCCTCGCATGCCAATGGCGCCGTGAAACCTCCCAGCGAGTGGCCGACGACGATGACGTCCTTCCGTCCGTCCCCTGGAACCTGATTGTCCACGGCATCGGTCATCGCCTGGACGTAGTCCTCAAGTCCGGCTTCCGCGTCCTCGATGGGCAAGTCGACCGCCACAGCGCGGTGGCCCTTCCGCTCCAGCAACGGGGCGACGAGGTGCCAGTCCCACGCGGTCGATCCACCTCCATGAATCAGTACGAACGTGCTCATTGCGGTGCCTCCTCGGTCCCCGATGCTCGACCAGCGACAGTTCAATGGATGGTATCGGATACGACGTCGACGTCGACCATCAGCCGCACTGGTTCGGCCTCGGACAACCCCACAAACCGCGCCTTTCCGGTCGGTGTCCGTCCTTGCCGCCACGCTTCCTCTATCGCGGCGTCCAATGTCGGACGATGGTCGCGGCCTTTCTGGAAAGCCTCGAATATGCGGCGTGCTTCCTGCTTGTCACTGTCCAGTTCGATACGAACGGTTGCCATACCCGGGACCATACACCGGCCACCGCGCCCTGCCCAGATCGGTGCACCGGTCCCGGTTCGAACGCGGGCCGAATCAGGGGCGGGCCGAATCAGGCGCGGGCGAGCGCGGCCTCATCCGCTGCGGTGTCCATGGCCGTCCATGGCAGTTCGGGTGGGTGGGCCAGATGCCACTGAACGGATTCGGCGACGCGTCGCTCCGGACTTCCAGGATCCCACCCCAGCAGTTCCTCGGCCCGCCGCATGGACACCAGCAGGTGCTGAGCCGGCGCGGAGGTGATGACAAGTTCGTCGTGGAGGGCGGATTCGGGAACCGTGACGAATTCCAGCTCCGCCCCGGCGGCACGGACAATCTGTGCCAGCCACTGGCGGATCGGCACGGTCTGCAACTCACCCAGATTCACGGCCGTCCCGTCCGCGGCGCGCACATCGAGCGCTGCCAGCACACCCGTGGCAACGTCTTCAACGTGTGCCCGGGTCCAGAGCAGGTTTCCGGCACCCATCGGCATCTGCTCCCGCCCGGCACGAATCCGGCGGAGCACCGCATCCTCGCGGCGTTGCCAGTCATGCTGGCCGTAAACCGTGGGCAGCCGCAACACCACGGCGCCACGCTCCAACCAGAGACGTTCGACGTCGAGCTTCTCGTAGTCGTCCGGGATGCCTTCGACACCGGATCCACGATGCGGATAGCGATCGCGCCGCAGCTCGGAGTCCTCTGTGATCGGCACCGCCGACTCGCACTGGTTGGTATTCATCCCCGTGTAAGCTTGGTATACGTCCTGGCTGGACAACACCACGGTGGGCACATCCGGCAGCACGCCGACGACGGCAGCCACGTCGCCTTCGGTCAGCGCGCACGTATCGATGACGGCATCCGCGCTGAACGCGTGGATAGTGTTTGCATGATCGGCCAGCGCATGACGGTCGGTCCGCAGGTGTTCCACAGGTACCCACGGTTGCGGTTCATGGTGTCCCCGGTGCACCACCAGCAGCTGGTCACCGCGCTCATGCAGACGTTCCACGACACGGCGCCCGATAAACGACGTGCCACCCAAGACCAAGACCCTCATGACGGCCATTATTCGCCCGGCCGCCGGGAGTGTGCCACCCCTCGTTACAAGTGCGTCGGCTCGAACAGCCTCACCCGGGATTATAGGCGTCTTCTATGTACTCGCGCAGGATCCGGTACACGCCTCGACGACGATCAGCCAAGTCGACGGGGACGTTGTGCTGCCTAACAGTGGCCACATTGGCGATTTTGCGGTCATTCACGCCTGGTTGTGCCCGTGGCTGCGATCACTTGTTCTTGGACGCGTGTAACGCCACGTGTAGTAGCTTCCCAGAAGAACAGGAAGAATCACTCCCAGGGTCAGTGTCAGGTCGGACCTTCGTCCGAGGATTTCGCGTTGCATCTCGAAGGTTTCAGCCTGCTGATACTGGAAGAAGGAAATCACCGCAAAAACGGCGAACGCCGCGAAGACGACCGCACTGATGGCGGTCGCCCACGCGGCTATCCTAGGTAGATGTTTACGCATTTTCCTTCGCCGTGAACGGGCACACTTTACCGGGTGGACAGTTGGGCGGAGTTACGGCCGGTGTCTGCGCTCGACAGTTGGAAATGAACACCGCACCAGTTGATGCAACCACCACATCGAAAATGATACCTCTCCCGTTGGCTTGATTCGCACAGGTCTCTATGGCGTTACCTGCAGCACCGGACATATACCCGAAGATCGCGCTGCCCACGACCAAGCTAGGAAATTTTGTAGTGATGCCGGCGACGACTTCTCCTGCCGTGCCCCCGGTCTGCAGTATGGATTCGACTTCATTGGCGACACAGGAGTCGAGCATCACGACGGCCTTGCTGCTATAGCCAAGACCCTGCTGGACGAAAGGCCCCTCGTAGTTGTAGCCATTGCAGTTGGAGGCGGCCGCAATCCCCCCGGACGGAGCAGCAGTGGCAATCCCTGCCGTCGTCAGCATGGAGGTGGCAACTAATGCCAGACCGGCTATTAGCGCCCCGATCCTGTGCGTCATGGATATCCGGCGTTCCGTGGTTTTCCGTATTTGTGTTCCTTTCATGAATCCTGAATCTAGAACTAAAGAAACCGCGGGTCAATGCTTCGAAATAGAATTCGCCCAAATTCTAGTTATCCACAGTAACAACATTGACGGGTGACATCGTGACTGCAACACTACGCGCATTCCCCTCAATGAAGCGTCACGAACGAAACCACGAGTAGGCAGAATCTGCAGAAGAAAATTCCGTATTGCGTCAGTCAAACCACCGGCCAACGCAGGCAGCACAACCCTTTCTGTTCTTGTCCCACTCCACTCGAGTCTCACCGCCGTCTCAACACGCCTAGGAACGCGCCCACAGTTCGATATCGAACTCACCGGATTTTGAAGAACCCTTGCATATTTCGCGGCTTCCTGCTGGGGGACTGTCCGGTTTCGATTCGAACGCTTGCCATATCCGTACGCTACGGCGTTCCAGGGAAGAGCCACTAAAGAACATCCGGTGTCACTTGGATTCAGACCGGGTCAGTGCTTGGCCAGGCAGGACAAAACGGGCGAATCGACCGGTTTGGGCGCTCCGTACCGTCGTTGTCCCGCCTGGACGAACTACAGGTGTGTTGGTTCGAACAGCTGCAACCGGGCTTCAACGACGACGACGTTCGGCCCGTCGGCCGCATAGGAATCCTCGAGCGCTGGCCCGATGCCGTCCGGGCCGACCTTCCGAGCCGGAACACCAAACGACTCAGCGAGCGCCACGTAATCGGGGCGGGCGAGTTCGGTGGCGGTGGCCTGTCCGAAGGCCCCTTCCATGTACTCACGCAGGATGCCGTACCCGCCGTCGTCGACGATCAGCCAGGTGACCGGGGCCTTGTGTTGCCTGGCAGTGGCCAGCTCGGCAATGGAATACATTGCCGAACCGTCCCCGGAGACGGCCAGCACCCGCTGGCCATGTCCGACGGCGCCGCCAATGGCTGCGGGGAAACCGTAACCGATCCCCCCGGCACCTTGGGCGGAGTGGAACTGGCCGGACTTGGGATCCCAACAGGACCAGCCCCAGTACCCGGCGATAGTCATGTCCCAGAAAGTCTGCATGGTTTCCGGCGTGGCTTCACGCAGGTCGGCCATGAACTTCCGTTCCATGGTCAGCTCCTGCTGATCGAGCCGGGCGGTGATCTTCGCCAGGGTCTGAGCCACCATGTCCTCGACGGAGGTACCGTGCCAGGACCTCGCCTGAGTCGCAGGCACCGCGTCGGCGAGCGCTTCCAGGGCCAGACCGGCGTCGGCGTGGATCCCGAGCGCTGGGTGGTTGGATTCCAGCACCCGCCACTCGGCGTCGATCTGGACCATCGTCCCCCGCGGAGTCAGCGTGAAGTAGTTGGAGGTGACTTCGCCCAGCGACGTACCGATGACCAGCAGCACGTCGGCGTCCTCCATCACCGCGGTGGCATAGCGGTCCTCCACCCAGCTCTGCAGCGACAGTTCATGGTCGCGCGGGAAGGAACCGTTGCCGCCGTTGGACGAGAGCACCGGCGCCCGCAGCTTTTCGGCCACCTGAAGTAAAGCTTGTTCGCCCTGCCCGCGGCGTACTCCCCCACCTGCGATGATGGCCGGCCGTTTCGCTGCGGAGAGCTGGTCCGCGGCGGCTTCGATCAATTCGGCCCGGGCAGGCAACGGTGAGGGCGCCGCGCCGACGTCGCGGACCGGCGGAATCTGGTGGCCGGCCAGCAGGATGTCCTGGGGTACCTCCACCCACACCGGTCCCATCGGGGCGGTGAGCGCTTCGGACCACGCGCCCGCAATGGCCGACGGGATCGCCGAGGCGTGCTGGACGAGTCGTTGGGTCTTGGACACGTTCGCCGCCGACGCCTGCTGGTCATCGAGCTGGTGCAGCATTCCCTTGCGCCGGGCCCCGAGGCCTTCCGATGGGATCTGCGACGAGATCACGACCATCGGAACGGCGGTGGCGTAGGCCTCCTGCAGCCCGGACAACGACGTCAAGGCTCCGGGACCTGTGGACAAGAAGACGACGCCGGGCCGGCCGGTGGCTCTGGCGTAACCGTCCGCGGCGAAGGCCGAGTTGTTCTCCACCCGTGAGGATACGAAGTGCAGGCTGCCGCGGCCCATGGCGTCAAACAGCCCCAGGGCGTGCTGGCCCGGTATTCCGAAGACGGTGTCAGCGCCCAGCGCGGTGAGGGTTTCGACGACGAGGTCCCCGCCGTTGCGTTTACCGGCGGCCGTCACGGCGGGTTCTTCGACAGCGGATTGCGATACGGACGCTTCGCTCATCCGATCGCATCCTGCTGCCGGACGGTGGCAATATCCACCCTGCCGTCGTCGTTCCCCTCCGCCTGAGTCGAGGTGCCCAGAGCCATCAAGGACACCAAATCGTAGGTCACGTGGGAGGCCGCAACGCCGGTGATGTCAGCGTGATCGTAGGCAGGGGAAACTTCGACGACGTCGGCACCGATCAGGTTCAGGCCACGGAGCCCGCGCAGGATCTCCAGCAGTTCCCGGCTGGTCATCCCTCCCGCTTCCGGAGTCCCGGTGCCGGGGGCGTGCGCCGGATCCAGCACGTCGATGTCGACCGAGATGTACAGCGGCCGGTCACCGATCCGCTCCCGCAGCTTGTCGACCACCTCGTCCACCCCGAGACGGAAGATGTCGGCCGAGGTGACGATTCCGAAGCCGAAGCGCCGGTCATCCTCAAGATCCTTCACCCCGTACAAGGGCCCGCGGGTTCCCACGTGGCACAGCGCCTCGGTGTCGATGATGCCTTCTTCGAACGCCCTGCGGAACGGGGTGCCGTGGGTGTATTCGGCGCCGAAGTAGGTGTCCCAGGTGTCCAGGTGCGCGTCGAAGTGCAGCAGCGCCACTGGTCCGTGACGCTCGGCCGCTGCACGCAGCAATGGGAGCGCCAGGGTGTGGTCGCCGCCGATGGTGACCAACTTGCCGCCGTCGGACGTCAATTCCAGTGCGGATGCCTTGGCGGTGTCCAAAGCTTCCTCGATGTTGAACGGGTTGACTGCGATATCGCCGGCGTCGGCCACTTGCACATTCTCGAACGGAGAGACCTCGAGGGCCGGGTTGTACGGGCGGAGCAGGCGGGACGCTTCACGGACATGGTTGGGCCCGAAGCGGGCGCCGGGACGGAACGATACCCCTGTATCGAACGGGATTCCGACGACGGTGACGTCCGCCGCGCCGACCTCGTCCAGCAGGGGCAGTCGGGCGAAAGTGGCGGCACCGGAATAGCGCGGAACCCGGGAGGAATCGATGGGCCCGACGTTGCCGTTGGCTGCCGTAATACGTGCTTCAGTCATAAATCCTCTTCCTTGAAGATGCGGCGGTGCGTATCCGCCATGGTACGTGAGGGTTTTCTCAAACGCATCAAATGTTTTCCGGTTGTCACCGCTGGGCGTTCACCAGGGTCCAGATCACGACAGTCTCCTCGTCGGTATCGTTGGACCAGCTGTGCGGTTCGTGTCCCGGGAAGGTCATGGTGTCCCCCGGGCCGAGGTCATACGCTTCGTGCGTCATGATCAGCGTCAGCCTTCCTTGAGCCACGTGGAGCACATCCACCTCGCAGTCCACGCTGTACAACTCCGACTCCCCCTTGCCCCGCGGGGAAATCACGGCACGGATCATCTGGACGCGGCGCTCGGACCGGACAGTGAGCAGGTGCTCGTCGATCCCCTCGCCGCCCAGGCTGATCCGCGGTGCACTGTCGAGCCGCACCAGATTTGTCTCCGGGGCCGTGAACAACTCGCCAATCGAAACGGACAGCACCTCGCACAATGTGACCAGCGAAGCCACCGACGGTGATGTCAGGTCCCGCTCAATGCGACTGAGGAACCCCTTGGTAAGTCCGCTCGAGTCCGCCACCTGCTCGATAGTCATCCGCTGCGCCTGCCGGGCAGCCCGGATCCGGGAGCCAATCGCCACCTGCGAATAGCTCGGTTCAACCGGAAGTGCTTTCATACCGCTCCTACTACATCCGACGCGCTCCGGCGGGCCCGGTGATTCCGACGAAGGGTCCGCGAATTGTTAGCCACGTCACAAGAGCCTACTGGAAAACCAATGTTGCGCGGCACGCAATTCGCCTCTCCGCCGGGCACGGGTGCATAACGATTGTCGCGACGTCTCCGTTCGACGTCGTCGGAAAACAGCTTGCCGAGGTAGCCCCTTGGCCGCGAGGTAGCCGCTTGGCCGTCAGGTAGCCCCTTGCAACGGGCTACCTGACGGGCAGGGCGCTACCTCGGCGGTTGGGTGCCATACTCGGGGCATGGCCACGTACGTAAGTGTTGCATTCGTCGACCGGGTCGAACGAGGGCTGGTGTTTGGTCGCGGCGAATGGCCGCTGCACATCACCCTCGTCCACTTCACGTCCGAACTGCCCCCAGCGTCGATCGCCGAACTGATGGCTGATCCCGCCCGCGACCTGCTCGGCACTGCCGTCCGGATTGGTCCTGACGAGATGTTTGGGCGGCGCCGCAGTGTGCAGGTCTCCTTGGTGGAGCATGACCCAAGATTGCAAAGCTGTCATGAGTCGATGGTCCGCCGGCTCACCGCCAGCGACGCTTCGGTCACCAGTTCTCGCCAGTCAATGGAGAATTTCCGCCCGCACGTAACGGTTACCAATGGCCGGAGGGTCCATCCCGGGGATGTCATCGAGCTGACCCAGGTCGGCTTGGTGGAAATGCGCCCGGACGGAGACGCGACTATCCGCCGGATTCCGGAACTGTGGAGCGTGGAGTAACAGCTCGGCCGGGACTCACCGTGTGGCGAGGCGCATATCGGTCAACAGCCGGCGCCGTTGGGGTTTTCGATGCAGTTGTCGGCGTAGAGGGATGTCTCGGAGGTCCAGATACTCATCAAGTGCGGGTCTGAGGGCACCGCCGCCTCGCCCGCAACCGGCCGCCAAGGGCCACCGTCGACCGAATAATCGCCGGCGAAATACGTCACCAGCGACACGTTATAGTCACCGGTTTCGGTATACCGGTGGCTGGTGGCCGTTTCGGTATTCATCGCACCGACATCCAGCTTCGTCCCGCCGGTGGTGGTGGTTTG
>NZ_AUMN01000004.1 GCF_000430705.1 Arthrobacter castelli DSM 16402 | reverse complement strand
ACGCTGGCCTGGCACTGCTACCAGAAGCTGCGGGCCGTCTACCACGCCAGCCCTGCCCGGGGCCGGCAACTGGTCACCGAAATACTGACCTCGTTCCCCACGTGCCCGATCCCTGAGATCGCCCGCCTCGGACGGAGCCTGCGGGCGTGGAAGAGTGCGATACTGGCCTACTTCGATACCGGAGGAGCATCAAACGGTCCCACCGAAGCGATTAACGGCGTCATCGAAACCACCCGCCGTATCGCCCGCGGATTCCGCAACTTCGCCAACTACAGGCTCAGATGCCTACTGGCCGCCGGCGGCCACCGCCCCTACCGGCGAAAAACCGCTAACCATGCCTAAATGCGAAGAGCCCCGTTAACCAAGTGCCATCGAAGAAGGAAAACGTGACGCAGTTCGACCTCAGAGAAAACACCGCGGTAGTCACCGGCGCATCCCGAGGCATCGGATCCGCCATCGCGGCAGGCCTGACCAATGCCGGCGCAAACGTAATCACACTGGCACCGGGAAGGGGAGATAGGAATTCTCCATCCCGGCGCCAGGGCCGACCTGGTGGTGTGGTCGTCCAATCTGTACGCGTTGGAAGCACCGCAACTGCTTGGCGAACGCGCCGACCTCACGTTGGTGGGAGGTGAAGTAATACACGAGGCCGGCAATGCGTAAAGCGATGCCACGCGGCCCGCCCTCTCAACCTCGCTCCAGCAGACCCAATCCGGTCTCCGCCGAAACGTGGAACTCACCCTCATCGGTGGCGAGATCGCACATTCGGCAGGCGGCGTTGTCGACCCTGCCGCCGCGGTATTCGGCAAGTACGGAATATAGGGAAACTCCGGTGCTGTCCAATGTCCGCAACGATTAGGACGAAATGGCTTCGCTGGGCCTCCCTCTGAGGCGAACGGAATGCTCTACGCGAAGGAGACAAGGCACCGCTTGAGGAGGGGACTGATCGGCACCCGGAGCTGCTCGTCCGGCGGCGCGGTCAACAACGTGACTCCGTGACGGTTCTGGTGCGGACTCAACCGCTGACAGCGTGGGAGGCTGGCACCGAAGGCGCCATAGAAATGGAGGAGAAGTTTTCCAGCTTGCGCCGGGTCATTCAGCAGATTCTCTTCGCATGCACTAAGAGCACTAAAAGTGTATCACACTGCAGAAATCACAGTTCCTCCAGGCCCCCGCCGGGTTCAATCGGATGCTCGTCGCAACGACTGCTACTCTCCCCTGTCGCGCCCAATACACCGGTGAAAATGGAGCAGAGCTGCGAGAGAGGAACCTCTGAATGAGCCGGAGGCTGCTGTTCAGCAAATGATCGCAACGACAGGGGCCCCCTATCCTGGCTGGTGCTGTTGGATGTCGCCGACCAGTAGTCCGCGTTGCCCCCGGCGGATCCTCGCAGCGGTCCTGTGTTCTGAACAGCCGCGCCAGCAGCAGCCGTCGATGAAGACGGCGACCCTCGCGCGGGTGAAGAATTGCTGGTGCCGCTGCCCCTCTCCCCCACTGACGCTTCTCGATCCATGCTGAGGCCCCCAGCATTTTGATAGGTCAATTTTCCGCGATTTTTCGTAAAGCCTGTAGAAACGCTTCAGCCAAGGGGTTGGCATCGCCTTGCCGGGTTGCGGAAATGATCTGTCTCCGGGGTAGACGCTGGGAGATTGGCAGTGAGGCGATGCTTTCGCGATTCTGTTGTAGAGATATCTCTGGGACCATCGCTAGGGCGAGACCAGCTTCGACGATGCCTTTTACTGTTCCGAGATTATTGCTTCGAAAGGCGATATCCGGGGCGAAACCGTTTTGTGAGCACAGCGTGAGCAGACATTGGTGTGAGGGTGTCTCCTCCCTGTGGGCAACCCATTTCTCCTCGCGCAGTTCGTTGAGGTCGACCAATGTCTTATGCGCTAAGCGATGATTCTTTGGGGCGACGATGTAAAGATCCTCGGTCATGACTTCTGTTAGGTGGAGGTTGGCAGGGAAGTCGGTTGGAACGAGATCGTATTGGAAGCCCAGAGCGATATCGAGACTGCCGTCCGATACCCGAGGGAACAACTCATAGGGTTCGCCCTCATCGAGCGTGATCTCCACATCGCGCCTGCGGACAAGGAACCTTGCAATTGCCTGTCCGAGGATCGGCCCCCCAGCCGAGTGGAAGGTGCCGACCCGTAGGTTCCCGGTCTGTCCTGCTCCCAGGCGTGCGATGTCAATCTCGACCTGGTTGAGCAGGTCGACAACTTCTTCGACACGGTGCTGCAGGTACTGAGCGGCTTCCGTTGGGATAACCCGGTGGGCTTCACGTTCGAACAACCGTATTTTCAGAGTGCGCTCGAGTCCGGACATCTGTTGGGACACTGCCGATGCGGTGAATCCCAGCTCTCGTCCGGCGGCGGCAAATGATCCCGTGCGGACCACCACGTGCATGGTCTTGAGAGTTCTAATGTCGACGGTCATTGGGTGAGTGTATGCTGCGGTCGAGCATAAGCACAGCTGTGGGAGACTTCACTCAAGTCTTATTCTCCACCTCTATCACCGATCACATGTGGATTCCTAGAGTTATTACTCGTATCCCACGCCCAATGACGAAGCCAGGGAGTTCACATATGCCTTCCACCGCCGATCCATCGACAATCATCGTTTTCCTTGTCTATCTCCTGGCTGTACTCGCCATCGGGATCTGGGCTTACCGGAAAAACACCGGGATGAGTGATTTCGCTATTGGTGGTCGACGACTGGGCACCTTCGTCACCGCTGTCAGCGCCAAGGCAACCGACTCGAGTCAGTGGGTGTTCTTCGGGCTGCCGGGGGCCTTCTACGTCAGCGGAATGAGCAACATCTGGCTGATCCTCGGCCTCACCATCGGGTTCTACCTTAGTTGGCGGATCCTCGCCGGACGATTGCGTGAGTACTCAGCCAAATTCAGTGATTGGCGGCAAAAGGATGGTTCTGGTGAGTCGGTGACCCTGCCTGGATTCTTCGCCAACCGGTTCCACAGCAACTCGCTTCGTTCGGTGTCGGCGATCTTCATCATCATCTTTTATGTGATTTATCTGGGTTCGGCCTTTATCGCCACCGGAGTAATCTTCGCTGAGATCTTCGGGACCTCCGTGACCACCGGCACCATCGTCGGCGCCGTGGTTGTCATGCTCTATTCCTCACTCGGAGGCTATCTGGCCAGCAGCTACACGGATGTCGTCCAAGGCTTCATCATGTTCTTCAGTTTGCTCATCCTGTCCGTCATAGCCATCTTCCAAGTTGGTGGCATCGGTGGCTTTATCAACGCCATCGGAGCACAGAACCCCGATCTCGGTTCACCATTCGTCGGTGTCGAACTCGTCGACGGCAGCTGGGTGACTACGAGCTCCGTGTCCTTCGTCGCTATCATCTCAGGCTTGGCCTGGGCCGCTGGATACTTCGGCTCACCTCATATATTGGCCCGCTTCATGGGCATGCGGAAGGCTGAATCAGCACGCAACGGGGCCCGTCTTGGAGTCTTTCTGTCGATCACATTGCTCGGTTTCGCGGCAATCATCGGCTTTGCCGCCATCGCGATCTATGGTCCGAATTTGGCTGATCCCGAAGACGCGTATATCTCCTTGGTCTCGGACCTCATGCCGACCTGGGCAGCGGGCGTTTTCCTTGCTGGAGTGCTTTCTGCCGTCATGAGTACCGCTGATTCCCAATTGGTGGTCGCCTCGACAACGTTGACCGAAGACTTCTATCGATCATTCATGAAACGTGATGCACCAGAGAAGCTACTCGTGTGGTTGAGCAGAATTGCCGTGCTGGTCTGCACAGGAATCGGTGTGGTGGTTGCCCTGCAAGGCGGATCGATCCTGGACCTCGTCGCCTATGCCTGGGCAGGATTCGGAGCCAGCTTTGGACCGGTCCTGCTGGCGGCACTCTACTCGCGCAAGACCACCTGGTTCGGTGCCCTGGCGAGCATCGTCACCGGAGGCGTCACAGTGATCGTTTACCGCCAAATCGACATGATCGGCCTCTACGAGCTGGTTCCAGCCTTCCTGGCCGGATTGCTCGCCCTATGGATCGGCAATCGGTTCGGGCCCGGCCAGAAGCAGGAGGTGGTCGAACGTTTCGACGCCGTGACCGGCAAAATGACCACTCTGCACGCAACTTCCAAATAATGCAATCCACACTGACATCAACCGCTGGGCAAACCAGCACAGAAGGAGAAGCGACATGCCCCAATTGAATGTGAACGTAAATGAGGGAATCGGCATCATCACCTTGAACAATCCGCAGGCACTTAACGCCTGGACCCAGCAGATGCAGCGCAACATGGCCACCTCGTTGAACGACCTCGATGTCGACCCAGAAGTCAAAGGCATCATCATCACCGGTCAAGGAGACCGCGCGTTCTGCGCCGGTCAAGACCTCAACGAGGTATCCGAATTCACCGAGGACAGCGTCGACGAATGGCTGGATATCTTTTACCAGGTGTACGACGCAGTGCTGTCGAACTCGAAGCCCATCATAGCGGCACTCAACGGTGTTACCGCCGGCTCCGGATATCAGCTCGCACTACTGTGCGACTTGCGGATTGGTCATTCGGGAGTACGCATTGGGCAGCCAGAGGTGAAGTCAGGCATTCCGAGTATTACCGGAATGTACCTGACTTGGCAGTCCCTGGGACATAGCAAGACCGCCGAAATGATGCTCACCGGTCGCTTGCTCGACGCTGCCGAAGCTAAACAAGCCGGTTTGCTCGCTGAAGTCGTGCCGGCTGAACAGGTGCTTGCCCGGAGCATCGAGTTGGCCAAGGAATTAGCAGCGTTGCCCAAGCAGGCCTTCGCTCTGACTAAGCAGCGAGTTCGCGCAACTCTTCTGCCGGGCCTCAAGGAGGCTTTCGCTGCCGCTGTTGAGATCGATAAGCAAGCCTATGGTGATGGAGAACCGCAGCGTTCTGCCAACGACTTCGTTGCCAAGAAGGGTGCATAATCACAGTGGTTGTTGACAGGGTGCACGAGGGGAATCGATTCATTCAAGGTCCCGGGCTTTCCGAGGCTCTGGAACAGTTGGCCACCACAGCTCCGGGCAGGGCCTACCTGCGCGACCGGCAAAGATCGGTGACTGTAGCCGAGCTGAACAACCGGGTCGACCATGCAGCGACGCAATTGCGCGGCCTCGGCGTAGGTGCGACATCCCGCGTCGGGATCGCCCTGCCTACAGGGATCGACCACGTTGTGCTCATCTACGCGTTACTGCGTTTAGGCGCATTGTGGGTTCCGCTCAACATGCAACTCAAAGGTGAACCGCTCCTACATCAGTTGCGGGATTCCCGTGCCACGGACGTCCTCACTGAGGCCGTGGGACAGTTCGCGGAGCGTCTACCGGAGCCCTCAGCCACCGCCGAGGTGCTGATGTCGGAAGCAACTGACAATGCTCTGGTGCTGGCCTCTTGGGCCGAACCGGTATTTGAACAGGCTGACCGCCAAGACGCTTGCTTGTTGATGTACACCTCGGGGACCACTGGCCCTCCCAAAGGGGTACTGGTTAGCGAAACAATGCTCAAGGCGGCGGTGTTCGGAGCTATCGAAGTGACATCACCGGAGCCAGACGATGTGTTCTACGTTTGGGAGCCGCTGTTCCACATTGGTGGTGCACAGGTCGTTTTCCTCCCCTTGTTTCAAGAGGTCGCCCTGGCCTTGGTTCCGAAATTCAGTGCCTCGCGGTTCTGGGATGACATCGTCGAACTCAATGTGACCCACATCCATTACCTCGGCGGTGTATTGCAGATTCTGCTGCAATTGCCTGCGACGGACGCGGAGAGGAACAACCGGGTCAGAGTCGCCTGGGGTGCGGGCGCGACTCCGGAAGTCCGCGCAGCTTGCAGCAAACGTTACGGATTCACCCTGCACGAATGCTACGGGATGACCGAGACATCAAGCATCGTCACCGCCAACAAGAACGAGCCGGACGGTGGAGTGGGCAGGCCTTTACCTTGGGTCGAGATCGCCATCGACGACGACACAAACAACAGTACTGCCCCGTGCCCCAGAGGCGAGATCATGGTTCGGGGACTCATCGACGGTCTCTTAACCACCGGCTATTTGGGAAATCCGGAAGCGACGGCGAAGGCTCGCCTTGGTGATTGGTTTCGCACCGGTGATTTCGGGTACTTCGATGATGAGGGTCGGTTGCACTTCGCGGGGCGTGGCAGCGACAGCATCCGTGTCCGGGGTGAGAACGTGTCCGCTTGGCAAGTTGAGAACGTTTTTGGCCTGCACCCGGACATCAACCGCTGCGCAGTGATCGGAGTCGAGGCCCAAGTCGGAGAGCAAGAAATGCTCCTGCTGGTCACTGAAGCGGAAGGGCAGAAAGTCGATCCTAAAGCTTTGTTGGATTGGGCAACAACCCAGCTGGCGAAGTTCCAGGTCCCGCGTTACATCAAAGTATTACCAGAAATGCCGTTGACTCCAAGCCAACGAATTGCCAAACATCTATTGCCCCGAGACTTAGGTGATGCCCTACAAGCTCCATCGAGAAGTTGACTTACGGGGGGTTCCGGCAAAATGTCATTTGGCTCATCCGCATGGCCACAGCGTCATAGGTGACAAATTTACGGGGGCGTTGCCGGCACACACGAAGATTCGGCGGCATCACGTTCAGTTCTATGCCGTTTCTATCCCGTTGTTCTTCCTCAAGGTTGGTGCTTGGCTGAGAAGCAGTGACACGTAAAAGCCGAGGAGAAACGTGTGAACGCGGCGAGGATGTCAAAGGGGATAATGCGCGTGGGGATGGCTTTGGGCGTAATCGCCGTTCTGATGGTTGCGTTCAGTCCACTAATAATTGGCAACTTTGGGACAACCCTGGTCGTTGGCAGTTCTCCCTTGAGCTGGCAGTGTCAATGACCTATTTGCTCGTGATAGTCAGCCCGTTGCTATCTTCCGCCGCGCTGATCGCCGCGTCACTTGTCATGCCTACGCGGAATCGCTTTCATACTCAATACATTCTGATCTGGCTGCATCGATCATCAAGCACGACCGTCCGAAACGGTGGCTGAACCTTCAAGGTCTTCACGCAGATCGTTGAGGTAGGTGTTGATGCGGCGGGCACGTTCGACCTCTAGCGCTTCGATGTCGGCCAGGAGCAGCTCTTCGTCGTGTCCGGCTTGTGCCAGCACGTTTCCGTGCGGACCGCTGATACAGCTGAGTCCAGTGAAATTCGGCACCGTATGATTTGCGTAGGCGATGTAGAGGCCGTTTTCCATCGCCCGGCATGGCACCATGAGGGTGGATATTCGTTCGGCATTGTAGGTACGGTCCGCCGGCAGCCCTCCGACGTTGCCTGTGGCGGGCACTGCAGTGGGTATCAGTAACGCATCGACGCCGCGCCGGGCTGCTGCCCGAACGAATTCCGGGAACTCGACGTCGTAGCAGATGCCCAGCGCCAGCCGCAGCCCGGCGTACTGGATCAATTCGGGCGCGTTCGTTCCTGGTGTGAAGGCTGATTTCTCTTCGAGGCCGAAGAGTTGGGATTTGCGGTACCGGGTCAGTTCCTTACCTTCGGCATCGAAGAAGGAGGCGCTGATATATGTCTCTTCGCCGTCGTGGTCGACGGTGGAGGCCACCAGCGCCATGTGGTGCCGGCTGGCGGTTTCAGCCAACCGTTCCCGGATTGTGTCACCGTCCGAGGAAGCAGCCCGTGAGGGGGCGTAGCCTGTGGCGAACAGTTCCGGGGTGACGAGGATGTCTGCACCTTTGCCTGCTGCAGCCACTGCTGTCTGGTCCAAGCGTGCCAAGTTCTCCTGGACGCGGTCCACGGCTCCGGTGGCCTGCCAAACGCCAATGAGGGCCACGTTACCCCTCCCCTCGTATCCGGTGGATCTTTTATGCCGGTTCCTATTGACAGCATGCCACCGTCGGCAGAATTATGTAACCGAAAACCGAAAGGTGTTCGATAAGTGGCTAGGAGGCCATCATGGACAGCAGTCCCGGCAAGGTACAAACGGAGCTGGACCGGCGTATTGAGATTATCCATACTGATGAAGCAGCCGATCCTTCACGTCGGGCACTCAGCGCCGGGGATCTGACATTGTATGTCGGCACGACCGTGCTGATCTGCGCGCTTGGGGTGCTGGTGATGGTGCTGTGAACCGGTCGGAGGACACTGCCACGGAGGAAGTGGAACACGCCAACACGTTCGGTTCGCTGCCGCTGTTGAAATCCGAGCGGGTGTGGGGCGGTATGGACTTCGGTTGGGTCAATGTGGCCTTGGCGATCGCGACCTGGGCGTTCTTGGTGGGCGGTTCAACCGCGGCGTTCGTGGGTTTTCAGCAGGGTATCGCGGCGATGATGATTGGCAACGCGGTCGGGCTGTGCTTCATGGTTCTGGCCAGCACCGTTGCCAGCCAACGGTACGGGGTCGAGCAGTACACCATACTGCGGCCGGTGTTCGGTGTGGCAGGCGTCGGCATTCTGGTTTTCACGGTGGTGCTGCTGACCGAGATGGGTTGGTCGTCGCTGCTGGGCATCATGGTCGGCCGGGCCACCAGTCAGGTGGCCGGCGTGGCTACCGAGGCTGAGTTGAGCGAGTACGGGCCTGTGGTCACCCTGGGCGCGCTTGCCGCGATTGCCATCGCTTGGTTTATCCTCTCCCGCGGACCGGTCACTATTGGCCGGCTGAACAAGTACATTGGACCGGGCCTTTTGATCATCACGGCGGTGTTGATGGTGCTGCTGATCATCAACACCTCGTGGGGGCAACTGATGGCCGCGGCGCCACTGGAGCCGTTTGACGATCCGCAGCTGAACTTCATGATCGCCGTGGAATTCAATGTTGCCGTCGGCGTGTCCTGGTACCCGGTGATGGGATCGCTGGCCCGGATGACGAACTCTCCGCGGGCGGCCATCTGGCCGGCCTACAGCGGACTACTGATCGCCACCCTGCTGGCGCAGATTGTGGGCATGGGCGCGGCCTTGACACTGGGCAATTCGGACCCGACAGTATGGATGATTCCCTTCGGCGGCCCATTGCTGGGTGCGTTCATCCTGTTGTTCATTTGTTTCGCGAACATCACCAGCATGTCTTCGATCGTCTACTCCACGGTGCTGGCACTGCGGCAGTCCAGCGGCCGTCTGCTGGCCGGGCTGCATTGGAAGTGGTTATGCGCGGCCTTCTTCGTGCTGCCGGCCGTGCTGGCGTTCTTCCCGCAGTTTATGTACGAGCGGTTCGTCGTGTTCGTCACGCTCAGCGGCGCGTTCCTGGCGCCCATGTGCGGGGCGATCATCGTGGACTACTTCATTCTGCGCAAACAACGCATTGACCTGGCAGAGCTCTACGCGCCCGGCGCGGACAGTGCCTACCACCTGCCCGGTGGGGTGAATTGGGCCGGCATGGCCGCAGTCGCCGCCGGGTCCGGTTTCTACCTCTGGATCTACAATCCGGTCACCTTGGACACCGAGCCGGCATTCAACGTGGTGACCGCTTCGCTGCCTGGAGCGGTCATCGGCGGTCTCGTCTACTGGATCCTGGCCCTCGTGCTGTACAAAAGGCGGGGCGCTGCCGGCTTCGACACAACGGATCCCAACAGATTGACGGGAAACCACAAATGAGCTTCACTTCACGGGCAGCAGTCCACTATGGACACGAGCGGACTCTTGACATTACCGAGGTACAGGTCGAAGAACCCGGACCCGGAAACGTGCTGGTGAGGCTTGGTGCCTCCGGCGTATGTGGCTCTGACCGCCACGTCCTCGACGGCGAGTGGCCGATGCCCTCCCCCACGGTCATGGGACACGAAGGCGCCGGTACGGTCGAGGCCATCGGCGAGGGAGTCCAGGACGTCGTGGTCGGTGACCATGTGGTGCTCAGCTGGTTCTACCCCTGCCGCCGATGCACCAACTGCCTGTCCGGCCGCGCCTATGTGTGCACTGGCAGCCGTTCGGAAGAATGCCTGCTGCCCGACGGCAACACTCCCCTCTCCCGGGACGGCACCCGCGTCTACCCGTACCTGGCCGTCGGATCGATGAGCGAGTACACCGTCGTGCCCGAAACCGCCGCCGTGAAAATTCCCTCCGAGGTGCCCTTTGATGTCGCCTCCCTGCTGGGGTGCTCCATCGCCACCGGCGTGGGCGCCGTGGTCAACGACGCCATGGTGGCACCGGGCAGTTCCGCGGTGGTAATTGGTGCCGGCGGAGTCGGACTTTCCATCATCATGGGGCTCAAACTAGCCGGCGCACACCCGATCATCGCCGTCGACCTCAATGAGCAGAAGCTGAATGCTGCGCAACGTCTGGGAGCCACTCACACAGTCATATCGGGAGACGACACCCAACACCAAGTCGCTGAGATCACCGGCGGCGGAGCCGACTACGCATTCGAGGCCATCGGTCGGAAAGAAGCCATCGAATCACTTCCATCGCTGCTGGTACGCGGCGGCACCGCCGTGCTGGTGGGACTGCCGCCGGCCGGCCAGTCGATCAACTTCGACGGCCTTGAACTGGCCGAAAGCGGGATGCGGATCCTCGGCTCCAACTATGGCTCCACCGTACCGGGACGGGACTTCCCACGGCTGGCCGAGCTGTACCTGGCAGGCAAACTACCAGTTGACGACCTGATATCCGACCGCATCAGCCTGGACGAGGTCAATGAAGCGTTCGAAGCCATGCGCCGTGGCGAGCGGGCACGCAGCGTCATCATGTTCTAACAATCCTCCTCCATGAGTGAAAGGCCCGCTATGGCCCGGCCCCGCACACAACTGCTCACCTCGCAAAAGATTCACCGCGCCGCCCTTGAACTGTTCGACGAACAAAACAACTTCTCCATCCCCCGGCTCGCCCAACGCCTCGGGGTCAGCCCCTCATCCCTATACCACCACGTCAGCGGCGGACGTACCGACATCATCAAAGGCATCCGGGCACTCATCAGCCAGGAAGCATACTCCCGTGGCGACTTCCCACCACGTGGCGTCCGGTGGCAGGACCAGGTGCGCCAATGGGCCATCAACTACCGCGATGCCTTGGGCCGCCACCCCATGGCCATTCCCGCCCTCGTCGGCGAACCCGTCGACGACACTGACACCCTCAACATCTACGAAAACCTGGTACAGATCCTTGAAACAGCCGGGTTCCAGGATGAACTTCTGCTGCAGGCCCTGTCCCTGATCGACGTGCTGGCTCTTGGCTCCGCCGTCGACGCCGCCTCCCCCGAACCACCATGGAAAGCCTCCCACAGCGTCCACCCGGCACTATCACGAGCGCTGACATCGGGACACACCGGCAGACGCCAAGAGGATGCTTTCACCTTCGGACTCGACGCCACCATCGACAAACTCGAACAAATGCTCGTCTCCCCCAGCGAAGAAATGTTCACTTCAAAGCGTGCCCTTTGAGATGAGGCCGCTCACTTCATCATCTCCTTGCAGCATCAGAGTCCCCTTCGGCCGCATCAGGGGTCTCGTTTCCTTGGATGTGAGCCGCTCCCCCGCGGCCGATCTTGGAACGACACAGCGGCAGGCTTCTCGATCCCGAACCAGACCAAAAGACAATCCCACATTAAGCGTTCAGAATTGTCCTCCGATGCGGTTTGTCTCTACGAAATACCCGGCACACCGTCGCTTGTCAGAATTGCCACGCGTCGCATGTCAGTTGCCGATCGCCAACCGTGCGTCTGCGCGACGAACTCCGGTGAGTGCCAGACCGTCTCAACCTTGCGATAGTCACAAACCTTTCGACTGGAAGGCAGGAAACTTGCGATTGCTGTCAAGGGCGAACCGAATGCGATCAGTCCAAAACAATCCCCGAGGGACGGGTCGGCGTCGGGTGGAGTTCGGCCAAAACATCCAGGACCGCTTGGGTGGCACGACTCGGCTTGCGACGATGAAGGAGGGTGGCAGCCAGGTAGCGGGGCGGACCGGCCAAGGGTGCGAGTTTCAAGCCTGGCGTGTCCACGTGCGCCACAGAGGAGACCGTCATTGTGACTCCGACCCCAGCAGCCACCAGTCCGAGGATTGTGTACGAGTCTGGGGCCTCCTGGACAACCTTCGGGACGAAGCCCGCTTGGGTGGCCAACCTCAAGCCCAGATCTCGCACGGTAGAACCTTGTTGCCCGGGAAACATCACCCACGGCTCGTCGATCAATTCGCGAATATCGATCTCCTGGTGCTCGGCGAGCCGGTGGTCGGTCGAGACTCCAACCAGCACGCGCTCGTACTCGAAGACCCGGTCATCTAAACCCGTATAGGTCAAGGGTCGACGGCTGAAAGCGACATGAAGGTCGCCAGCCATCAGCAGCGATGGTGCGGAGCTCGCATAGACCATTGACTTCAACTGCAGGTCGACCCCCGGCGCTTCCCATCTTACTGCTCGGGCTATCCCCGGTAGCCATGGGCGGGAGGAGGCACCGGCATAACCCAATGTCACGCTCCCCAGTACCGGCGTATCCTCCTGCTGAATGGCACGCCCCATCAGGCGCGAGGCTTCCACCATTTGCCGGGCATGAGGTAAGGCTGCAGCACCCGCGGCCGTCAGTTTGACGGCGCGCGTGGTGCGTTCCACCAAGGCAACGTCACATTCACGCTCGAGCTTACGGATCCATTGGCTTATGACGGGCTGGGCCACCCCGAGGCGTTCGGCCGCTCGTGTGAAATGCAGTTCATCGGCCAGCATGACGAAAGCCTGCAGCAGTTTTAGATCCACGCGTCACCCTTTTCATTAGATATCTGTATGGAAACATACAGAATCCATCTTGGACAGGGTTGAAAGAGAGGGGCATCATAAGTCCATGTGGATCCGGTCACCATGCGGAGTGCACCAGTTCACTCCCTACTCCGAGAGATCCACGAGAGGGGCCAATCGTTCCGGGTCTTCTCTGCACGGACGCCGATGATCGTGAGGAATTCTGATGGATGTACCGCGGAAACCGCGTTGGCGCACGCGGCCCGAGCCTTCTACTTGGGGTGATTTTGGTGCCGACGACGCTCTGGGCCGAATGAATCTTTTGACCCAAGCTAAGGTCGCGGAAGGCTTGAAGGACGCCCAGGACGGTTGCACCTTCGCACTTGGCCTTCCTCTCACCCTTCCCGGCGGTAGTACCCTCAACCCGAACCGGTTGCCGCCGGTTCACCGGCCGAACCTCAGACAGGGACTTCCAAACGTAAATTACGTCCTCGAGCCAATTTCGCCTGGATCATCTGACGTGATGAACGACGACTTGGTCGTGTTACACAACCAATACTCCACCCAATGGGACGCCCTCGTGCACGTCGGCTCAATGTTCGATGCTGATGGAGACGGTCAACCGGAACCTGTCTACTACAACGGCTATCGGGCCGGCGTCGATGTACAAGGTCCCACGGATCCCGACGATTGCGGAAATCCAGGCCCAGGTCAGGACACGACGATGGATCTCGGTCCGGTGGGCATAGGCACCTTGGCCGCACATCCGGTCCAAGGGCGGGCGGTCATGATTGATCTCGCACACCACTTCGGCACACATCATCAAATTATCGGATACGACCAGGTCCAGGCTGTGCTTGACAATGACAGAGTCGACGTCCGTCCCGGAGACATGGTGACAATCCATACCGGTTACGCTGAGCGCGTCCGGCAAATGGCAGGGGATCCGGATGCGGCCGTACTACATCATTACGGCGCTGTCCTTGATGGACGAGACCAAGCCCTGTTGAACTGGATTACAGATTCCGGGATCGCTGCTATCGCAGCGGACAACTACGCTGTTGAGCTCTATCCGGCCATTGCGGCACCGGCTCCAGCTTCCGTCCTGCCGCTGCATGAACATTGTCTGTTCAAGCTCGGTGTGCAGCTCGGCGAGCTCTGGTACCTCTCCGACCTCGCCTCCCATCTACGAACCGCCGGCCGCACAGCCTTCCTGCTGACCGCACCACCACTGAACCTTCCTGGGGCCTCTGGTTCGCCCCTAAATCCGATTGCGACTACCTAAGGAGACACCCTTGCCTTCCACAGCCGAACGCGTCCTTGTCACCGGCGGCTCCCACGGCATTGGCGCCGCGATCACTCACCGATGCCGTCAAGACGGTTATGAACCGGTCATATTGGACCAGGAGGGCGGGGACGCTATCCACTGCGATCTCTCCGACCCATCATCCACAGCCGAAGCGCTTGAGCAAGCCTTAGCCGATGGGCCGATCACGCGCCTCGTGAACAATGTTGGGGCCGTGTTTCCACGTTCTGTCCAGGAGCAAACCCTGGGCGAGTTCGATGCAGCTGTCGCGCTCAACCTGCGCAGCGCACTGCAATGTGTCCAAGCACTTTTGCCAAGCATGCAAGAAGCTCATTTCGGCAGGATCGTGTCGGTATCCTCTCGGGCAGCTCTCGGCAAGGAACTCCGTGCGGCCTATGCCTCTACCAAAGCCGGACTCCTCGGCCTTACCCGGGTAATCGCTCTCGAGGAGGGGCGGAATGGCATCACGGCTAACGCCATCGGACCCGGCCCTATAACTTCGGACCTCTTTCGTCAGGCCAACCCGGACGATTCGTCCCGCACCCGTGCCATTATCGAATCTGTTCCGGTCCAGCGCATGGGTACGCCCGAAGATGTTTCTCATGCCGCGTCGTACCTTCTGGACGCCCGCAGTGGGTTCGTCACCGGGCAGACCTTGTATGTATGTGGCGGAATGACCGTGGGACGTGTCGATGTCTGAGTTCCCCCTAGCAGGCCCGCGCCGAGGAACTGCGTCTCGCACGACATACCCCCGCGCGCCCGTCGCCGTGGTCGGCGGCGGCTCTATTGGTGTGGCTTTCGCTCTGGTCTTCGCTAAGGCGGGTCATTCGGTGACCATCATGGACGCCGATCCACAACGACGCGAAGCGATTCCACACGAGTTACGCGCCAAACTCGAGCTTTTGTCCGCCTCTGGACTAACGGCGGAAGAGCCGGACAGGATCATTCGTCGAGTAGGCATAACATCGACCGTGCGGGAGGCATTGTCCGGTGCGATTCTAGTCCAAGAATGCGTCCCCGAACGGCTCGACGTAAAGCGCAGAATCTTCAGTGAACTGGGTGACCTCACGGCACCGGAATGCATACTAGCCAGCTCTTCCTCAGCAATTCCGGCCTCCCGAATAGCTGCGGAGATGGACTGCGATGACCGTATTATCGTTGCGCATCCCGGCAATCCGCCGTTTCTCCTCCCGATCATCGAATTGGTGCCCACTGAAAACACTCGTTCCGACATCCTCGAGAAGTCGCGGGCACTCTACGCTGGAGCCGGCATGTCACCCGTAATCGTGGAACGGGAAGTGGAAGGTTTCCTGTTTAACCGGCTTCAAGGAGCCGTTTTGCGGGAAGCCTACGCACTAGTACGCGACGGGGTTGCCACTGTGGAGGATATTGACACGGTGATGCGGGACGGCCTGGGACGGCGATGGTCCTTCATGGGACCTTTCGAGACCGTCGATCTGAATACCCACGGCGGGATTTCCGCTCACGCAGAGAAGATGGGCCCGGCCTATGAGCGTATGGGCGCTGAACGTGGCCAACACGACCCCTGGACACCGGACCTCGTGGCGGAGGTGAACCGTCAACGTCGCTCCGTCCTCGCCCTTGAGGATTGGGAGGACCGGGTGGCCTGGCGTGACCGGCGTCTTATCGATCTCATCACTGCAATCTCAGGCACAGCAACTCCAAGCACCCAAGAGAGGGAACATGAAAGCACCGAACGCTAAAACGCGCCGTAAGGACAACGTCCTCGACAGGACCGCTGGGTTCTTCACGAACCTGATGGATAAATACCTGCCGGATCCGCTCGTGATAGCCATTATGTTGACCGGCCTCACGATGATTCTGGCCATCCTGTTCCAAAGCAGCACGCCCATGGACGTAGTCAACTACTGGGGCAGCGGCTTCTGGGACCTGTTGGCTTTCACCATGCAGATGACCGTGGTGCTTCTGGCCGGCTACATCCTGGCCAAGACCCCACTCGTCGACCGCTTGCTCGATATGCTGACCAGTAGGATTTCTTCGCCTCGCACTGCCATTATCGTCGCCACTCTTGTTGGTGGCATTGGCAGCTGGTTGAACTGGGGCTTTGGCCTCGTTATGGGCGGCATCGTGGCCCAGAAGCTGGCGATGAATGTGAAAGGACTGCACTACCCGTTGGCCATCGCTGCCGGTTACTCCGGTTTTGCGGTGTATGGGATTGGACTCTCTGGCTCGGTGCCATTGCTCATCGCTACCGAAGGGCATTTCCTCCAAGACGAGATAGGCATTGTCCCCCTGTCCGAGACGATTTTTTCGCCCTATCTACTGTTGACGAACCTGGCTGTGATGGTATTCCTGCCGCTGTTCAACATGGCTCTGCATCCGAAGGACCCGGCCTCGATCAAAGAGATGGAGCGAAAGTCCGGTGCCATCGACGAGCCGATCACAGAGTCGGATCAACGTTCGACCATCGCAGCCAAACTGAACAACAGCCCGGTGATTGGCATCGGCATCGGCCTGATCGCCCTGGTCTATGCCATCAACTACTTCTTTCAAGGCGGCACTATAAATCTGGACGCCGTCAACTTCATGTTCTTGTTCCTAGGCATCATCCTCTTCGCCCGCCCGTCCGCCTTCCTGGCCGCAGTGAACGACGGAGTCAGAATCGTCTCCGGCATCATTATCCAGTACCCGTTCTACGCCGGCATCATGGCCATACTGGTCGGCTCCGGTCTCGTGGTCTCCTTCGCCGATTGGTTCGGCACATTCGCCACCGCTGAAACCCTGCCCTTTTGGTCCTTCATCTCCGGAGGCATTATCAACTTATTGGCCCCCTCAGGAGGCGGCCAATGGGCGGTGCAGGGACCAGTGATGATGGAGGCCGCACAGGCGCTCAATGCCAACATTCCGGCCACCGCTTTGGCCGTGCAGATCGGCGACCAGTGGACGAACATGGTCCAGCCCTTCTGGCTCCTGCCGGTGCTGGCCATCTCCGGACTGAAGCTACGCGACATCATGGGCTACATGGTGCTGATCCTGGCTTTCCTCGGCATCATCTTCGGTCTAGCGGTACTCCTATGGGGCTTCATGACCGTCTGATCGAGGCAATAACTGAAAGGGGGAAGCGTTCCCATGCCTTACCTGATCGAAACCTTCGATTCCCCGGAAAGGGCGTACATCCGGCACGAGCTCTATCAGGAACACTTGCACTTTCTGGCAGAAAGTGCGGGCCTTCTACTAGCGTGCGGAGCCAAACTATCGGATGACGGCACCTCCGCGGACGGCGGTATCTACGTTGTGGACCTGGAGACGCGTAAAGAGGCTGAGGCATTCATCGCCCAAGATCCGTTTTCACGGCGCAACCTCTTCCGCGAGGTTAGGATCCGCAGGTGGAGGAAGGCCTACCTAAATGGGGAGTGCTTCCTCTGAGCCAGCTGCCCGGTCGGTTGAAACCATCGACACGTCGCCCCAACTCCGCTCGGCTCCGAGGTTGGTGACACTTCAGTAAGCTCGTTGACGTCATGACGACCTCCGGCCGCCGGGAGCAAGCGTCTAAGTTGGTGATCAGGACTGGCACTTCGAGGGCGACGAGCACCTCGACGACGATATCGCTACCGCGGTGAAGCCGGAACTGATCCTGAACCCGCAGCCGAAGGCCGAGGACAAAGAAGTGAGGTTACTACAACTTCACCCTGGACCGGGCCTGAGCCCATCACACATCGCAGCCGAGACCGCCACGGCGGGGCAGGCTGCGACTACCCACCAGAGGAAGGTATCAACATTGCTGTTTGCCGTGAATATGGACGTCAAGATTCCCTACGACCTTGATCCCGACGTCAAGGCTGACACCGTTGCACGGGAGAAGGCCTACTCCCACCAGCTGCAGCGCAAGGGCGAATGGGTGCACATCTGGCGCAATGCCGGACAGTACTCAAACCTGAGCATTTTCGACGTGAAGGACAATGAGAGGCTCCACGAGATTCTGTGGAACCTGCCGCTCTTTCCGTACATGAACGTCCAGGTGACACCCTTGGCGGTTCATCCCTCAGATATAGCGTTGCTGGATGGCGGGAGTTCCGTGTCGTAGCTGGTGCTGTTGGCCTGCCGACAGCGACCCGCTCCGAGGAGCCGTCGCACAGGTCGAGCACGTAGCGCCCGTCGGATGCTGCGCAGCCAGCCATGGCACGATTCCCGCAGAGCCCGACGGTCAGTTTCGTGCTAGAAGTCGGCTGCACGGAATGTCAGACCCCGACTGCACAGGTTGACGGCAGATACGCCATTGTCCTCCATCACGAATTTCTAACGTTTCTCCGTTCTGAACGGTTTCACCGCACAATACGCCGGCGGTGGGCTAAACCTGTTGCCATGGGGGATAAAACAGTCGCTGAGAGATCTGTGGAACGGGCAGATGGCCGGAAGCGGCATCGCGGCCGGTATCTATCTGGTTGTGCTGGCCGGAGCCTGGGTGTGGACCGAGGCGGTGGGTTTTTCCAGACCGGATACCCTCACCGGGTTCCTGATCTGGATTTACGCCCTTTTGGGGGCCGTCGTAATAGCGGCTCTGTTTGCCCGGTTCAGCCGTGCTGATTCATTTTGCTGCGGGCAAACCGCAGCAAAATGAATCAGCACCCCGCATAAAGCGAGAAAGGCTGGAACGCTGCCGACGAGCAAGGTCTGCCACCAGATCATGGCGTTAACAGTAACCCCTCCAGAGGACCATGTCGGTGAGCGATCCCCCAATCGATATCCCGAATCTCCTGCCGTTTATGAAGTCGGTTCGGACAAAGTCCAAAGTTGGCGCAGAAGACTGCTGACCGTGAATATCAACACCAGCGCAAATAGAAAAGCTACCGAGCCGAGTAACCACCGTCCACAGTAAGAACGGAGCCGGTGACGAAGGACGACTGGTCCGATAGTAAGTAGCAAACTGCAGCAGAGATCTCCTCTGGTTGCGCTCCACGACCGAGCGGCGTGGTGTGGATTGCGGAAGTTTCCTCCGGCTCGGCCGACCGCATCTCTGTGAGCACGGTGCCCGGAGCGATCGCGTTGGCACGCACTCCATATTCCGCACCTTCAAGGGCCACGGTTTTGGTGAATCCAATGATGCCGGCCTTCGATGCAGAATAGGCACCGTATCCTGGTGCACCATTGGTGCCATAAATCGAGGCGATATTGACGATCGACGCCGACGGCGCTTCGACAAGGAGCGGCCACATTGCATGGATACCGTTGAATACACCAGTGAGGTTGACGTCCAGAAGTCTGCGAACAGCAGTAACCGAGTCCTCGCGCACAAATGCGTGATGGATGATACCTGCATTGTTCACCAGCCCCGCTAGGTTGCCGTGGTCTTCGCCGATACGCTCACGAAGGCTGGCCCAGAAGCCGGTATCGGTGATGTCCCCCTCGACCTCGTGGACTCGGGGCACCGGCGAATTGGGGAACGCCACATCAATCGAGTACACGACGTAACCGAGCTCAGCAAGCCCGGTGACATGGGAAAAGCCTTGGCTCCGGCCTCCTCCGGTAACAACGACGACATCATCCGTCATGGGTAAGCCTCCTTTTGTTGTTGAGGTCCTTCTGCTAGCTCGCCTGTAGTCTTCTCCTCCACGGCCACCCGGAATTGCGTCAGCGAGAACAGGATGGAGAACGCAGTGGAGAGAAACGCGAAGAACATGAACGGCATGTACTGGACTGTCGCCACACCGAGCACCGCGGAAGCGAAGACCGCGCCACCGGACCACGGAAAGAAGGCGTCATAAACCGTACCCGAGTCCTCGATTGTCCGGGACAAGTTTTGGCTCTTGAGGTCGAGACGTGCGTATGCCGGGGAAAATAAAGTGCCCACGATGACGGCGGCGAAGGAAAACGACGCGCCCAGGGCCAAGGCAATGAGGGTGACCGGCGACGTCAATGTCATGAGCTTGCGCCGGGAATTGGCCCATCGCATGAGATAACGGAGCAGGGATTGCACGAAGCCGGCACCGCTGAGCAAGCCGGAGACACCAACGGCGAACATAAACAGGAAGGCCAGACCGGCCATGGAGAGCAAGCCTCCGCCGGAGACCAGGTCGTCGATGTTGGCGACTCCGGTCTCTGAGACGTATCCGCTATAGATAGATGTGACGACCTCGGACACCGTCGCCCCTTGCACCGTCATGGCGACGACAACTGCGGCTATCGCGCCGCCCATGATGGAAACGAAGGGTGGCCAGCGTAAGACGAGGAGGCCAATGGTGATCGCGGCGGGGATCAGGGTGACCAGCCCCAAATCGAAGGTGGCCTCCAGTTGGGAGACGATTTGCGGGATCGTTTCGTTGTCCCCTCCCCCATAGGGCAGGAACACGCCAATGACGCCGTAGATGACCAGGGTCAGTACAAAGGCCGGTAATGTCGTGTAGAGCAGGTACCTGACATGCGTCATTAACGGTGTGTTGGTGATCGCCGCTGAAAGATTCGTCGAGTCCGACAGCGGCGACAGCTTGTCACCGAAGTAAGCCCCGGAGATGATGGCGCCGGCGGTCAGTGGCGCCGGCAGGCCGAGGCTGTTGCCGACGACCATGAGTGCGATACCGACCGACCCCATCGTCCCCCATGATGTGCCGGTGACCAGTGAAGTGGCCGCGCACAGGAGGATGGCAGAGACATAGAACCATTCCGGGGAGATGGTGTTGAGACCGAACCGGATGATTGTCGGGATGGTTCCGGCCTGCGCCCATGTACTGATGAGCACCCCGACGGCCAACAGGATGAAGATGAGCTCCAGGACCTTTCGGATGGCGTCGAAGGCGAATCCCTGCACCTGGCCGTAGCTGAAGCCCCGCGACATCACCACGGGGATAAGCACGATGAGGGCGAAGAACATCGATAGTTCGATCGGGGCGCCCAGGAACACCGAGCCCAGAATCAGGATCGCCGCGAGCAGCCCGACTATGCTCAGCGACAGCCACACTGATGGAGCTGGGGCCGTCTCGTGTTGATTCGTTGTATCATTCATGTTGGTCACCACTTAGTTAGTGGGCAGCACCTACAAGGCGCCACCGCCCGTGATCTTCAGGATTTCGCCAGTCATATACGTGTTGGTGCCAGCGACGAGGTTCATCACCCAACCAGCGATCTCGTCGGGGTCTGCCGCCCGCTTCAGGGGCACTGACGCGATGCCTTCAGAAAGCCGGTCGTTCTGCCCCGTGCCCGCTGTATGGACCCAGCCGGGGGCCACGGCGTTGACGAGGACATCGTCTTCGGCAAGTTCGACAGCCAAGGATCGGGTCAGAGAGATCACCGCGGCTTTCGACGCCGAGTACAACAATTGACCGGGCGAGACGCGGATACCATCGATGCTGGCAAACAGGACGATGTGACCCATACCGGAAGTCTCAGCCAGTTTTGGCTTGGCTGCCTGCAGCAAGCCCAGCGTACCGAAGACATTGACGTCGAAAATCTGTCGGTAGGTTTCGTAATCGACCGAATCGAGGGTGGTCTGGGGATAAATACCGGCGGCGGCAACGACCGCATCGATGCGTGGCATCTTGGCCAGCTGTCGTGCCAGCAGGTCAAGATCGGTCGCCGACGCGAGGTCGACGGTGAACTCGCGGAGTTCTGAATGGTTGTTGCTGGTTGTGTGGATATCAACCCCAACGACATGCCAGCCCGCGTTGAGCAGGCGACGGGCCACTGCGGCGCCCATTCCGCTGGCATGTCCGGAGACGACGGCGACCTTCTTGAACTCTTCATGCATGTTCGGCTCCTGTGGCTGCATGGGCAGAGGCCTGGTCAGATCCGTCGTCGGTACCGTCGCCGAAGTGGAAGTCAGCGCGCACGGGATGCTGAGCGAACTGCTTGTCCAGCAGCCCTTCGAGCGCAAGCATATTTTTGTCCCAGGTCTGCCGCACGATGTCGATCTGATGAGCGGTGGACGAGTCGTCCCAGATAATCCGGCGGACCGGTTGCCCAGCTTGCCGCAGGCGGATGGCCCGGGCAATGAGTGAAGCCTGCCGGTGATAAACCGGGATCTGCGGGCCGCGGGGGGCGATGAAACCGACCAGGTATAGGTTGTCGAATTCCTCGTCAGCACCGGCCGGGAAAATACTGCTGCCGAAGGTCACCGGACAGCCATTCTGCCATCGCAGCCGTTCGCCGATACCGGGCACAGTGACCTCGTAGCCGGTAGCCCAGATGATCGAATCGTAAGTCTTGCGCGTCCCGTTGGTGAACTCGACCTCCCGGCCACGGATGTCGGCGATACCGGGAGTTACATCAGCGCGGCCGTGCTGGATCCAATACAGCAGGAGGCTGTTGATCACCGGAATATCGTCCTCCTCGGGCAGCTTTTCGTGTGACGGGAGTCCCCTGTACCGTTCATTGCGGCCGAGCGTGACCCGGGCGAGTAGATCGGTGACCGGTTTGCGGAGAATGCCGGGCAACTTATTTACCCAGTCCAATTCAGCCCGGGGGACACCGAAGAACGATTTGGGCAGAAACCCCTGTGAGGAACGGATGACAATGTCGGTGTCGAGCAGGTGCTGGGCACAATCGACGGCGATGTCGCATCCCGAGTTACCGGAACCGACGACTAGAACTGACTCCCCTGCCAGGCTGACCGTATTGCGGTAGTCCTTGGAATGTATCGACTGACCGGTGAAACGGGCTGCGATGTCGGGAATGCGTGGCTGTCTAAGGTGACCGGTCGCGATCAAGACTCCTGCGTATTCCAGCTCGCGACCTTGAGTTCTCACTAGCCAGTGACCGGTATCGGTGCGAGAGATTTTTTCGACTGTTTGTCCGAAATGGATCCGATCGTGGATCTGGTGCATATTCGCCACTGACTGCAGGTACTCCAGCACTTGCCCCCGGCTTGGGAACTCCGGATACTGCTCCGACATCGGGTAGCCGGGATAACCGGTTGTATCCCGCGACGTAATCAGATGCAATATGTCGTAACCATGATTCCAGTGACCGCCGACCTCGTAGCCAGCTTCGAGAATGTCGAATTCCAGGCCATGTTCGACAAATGCCAGCGCAGATCCGATGCCGGCTGCGCCAGCACCGACGATACAGAACTTTTCGGCCACGTTTCCGCCCTCCGTAGTGTTTCGAACCACATTACGGAGGGGCAAACCATCGATAAATGGGAGGTTAATTAACACAAGTATAGGAAAAGGCTATATACCTTGTTACCTGAACACCGCTTCGAGCGCGTTACGAAACTCGATGACCGGCTTACTGGAGTGCATACCACCTCGTGTAGCGATCGCCAGCGATTCATGCATAGGTTCGTCTATCTCGACTGGCGTGAGTATCTGACCGAAGCCTAACGAATTGACAATCAACGGGGAAGCGATGGTGTCGGCGGTCCCCTCCGCGGCAATCTGGATAGCTGCATCCTGGAACTCCACCTCGACGGTCGGAGTGAAAACCAGTCCGCGCCGCTGGGCGGCGGCCGTCAGTTGGAGCCGCAAGGGGTCGGAATCCCGCCACGACGCTTCAGAAATCACCATCGGCCGATCGATAATGTCGGCAATTGATAGTTTCGGGGCCACTCGTTCGGGCGCAGCTGTCCAGTAATACTGGGGCTGAGTTGATATCGGCGGCGACACGGACAAACCATGATCGGCAATCGGGATCATCACCAGCCCGGCATCGCATACGCCATCCCGGACAAGGTCGGCAACATGCGCCGAGTTCAACCCCCTGAACTCGAAATTGACGCCTGGAAACTTAGTGTGAAGATTTCTGGCAATACTGCCGATCATATATTTATGCGCCGAGGCCAAATAACCGAACCGTACTGTGCCCGAGATCATTTCGTTATGCGAGATCATGGCTTCGTGGGCCACCGTGACGCTGCTGATGACGTTTTCCGCATAGGGTAGAAAATGCCGACCCGAGGACGACAATGCCAGACTCCGGCCAGCCCGGGTGAACAGCTCACACTGGAGTTCCCGTTCGAGCCTGCGAATCTCGGTCGACACCGTAGGCTGCGCAACGAATAGTTCCTTTGCCGCTGCCGAGGCCGACCCCCTCCGGGCGACCTCAACGAAGTATCGAAGCTGGTTCAGATTCATAGCCGCTCCTTCTAAAAAAACCAGCCACTTAAACTGGCCGGATGCCAACAAACAAAGTCACCGTATACGCCGGGGGTGGTCCACTACACAAGATAGCTACACGCCCGATAACAGCGCTTCGGTCAACCTGTCAGATCTGGCTCTATGGGCTGGACCGGAGAGTTCAGCGAGCCAACGCAGCAATCCGACGAGATATCACGCTGGTCCCTGACATCCGGTTAGCCTGTACCCCAAATGGACAAGATGACTCACCAATTTGGTGTTTCGTACCCCTAACATCACTTCTGCATGATCGAGGGGGGGGAATTCGTGTGCTGGACAAGGGAGGGCTCGGAATACCCGAGGAAATCAAACCTGAATCGGGCGGACTGCACCGCCGGGTCTCCGGTGTAATCTCACCGTAGTTGCGACTGACGGGGCTGGTTATGCTGCACCGCCGATAGTCTGCCGGTCCTTAAAGCCTTCCTCTGCCTTTACTGCCAGCACAGGGCAATGTGCCTGGAGCAGGATCTGCTGTGCGGTGCTACCCAGGAATAGTTTCCCTACCGGGCTGCGTCTGCGCAGGCCAATGACTATCATGGTTGCCTCATGGTGTTCCGCTTCCGCGATCAGTGCATCGGCGAAATCGGGCCCCAGAGGTTGGAGCACATCGACGGTTTCGACTCCTTGGTGACGTGTGCGTTCGGCGAGCTGCCGTAGATCGGACATATCCGCGGCCATCGGCTCGGTTGCTGCTTCGCCTCTGACGGCATTGATGATGAGCAGCTTCTCGGAACGCAAGGCTGCCTCTTTAGCTGCTCGTCGCAGAGCACTTCTGCCTTCGGGTTTATCAACATATCCGATAACGATTGTCACTTACTTGGCCCTTTCATGTGCTGAACGCGGAGTTTCGGAATGCTCCGAATGATCGTCCGTCGATGTGGTGTGCCGCTTCCGCAGTTTTCTGAATACGAACGGACCGATGAGCAGAGTCCCGGACAGGAGTAGCACGGTGAGGGAGAACGGTGTGCTCCACAGAATGCTCGGATCACCTTCATTGATCGCGAGGGCCCGCCTGACCTGTTGTTCGGCCAGTGGGCCGAGGATCACCGCGATGATAGCTGGGGCCACTGGCCACCCAAAGCTGCGCATAGCGTAGCCCATGAGCCCCACGATGAGGAGCAGGAAAAGATCGGTGGGTGACAGGCCGAGGCTGTAGACACCAAACGTTGCAAAAAGCATGATCCCCGCGTAGAGATAGGGGCGGGGAATCCGGAGCAGCCGTGCCCACAGTCCTGCCAGCGGGAGGTTCAGGGCAAGGAGCATGGCATTGCCGATCAGCAGGCTCGCCAGCAGCGTCCAGACGAGTGTGGAATTGGTTGTGAAGAATGCCGGTCCGGGCTGTAGCCCGAATTGTTGGAAGGCGGCGAGCAGGATGGCTGCTGTGGCCGAGGTGGGCAGACCCAGGGTGAGCAGGGGCACGAAGACACCGGCGGCCGAGGCGTTGTTAGCTGCTTCGGGCCCCGCCACTCCTTCGATGGCCCCGGTTGTAC
This sequence comes from Arthrobacter castelli DSM 16402, assembly GCF_000430705.1. GTDB lineage: Bacteria > Actinomycetota > Actinomycetes > Actinomycetales > Micrococcaceae > Arthrobacter_C > Arthrobacter_C castelli. The sequence goes on along the minus strand of NZ_AUMN01000004.1, from coordinate 214,474 downwards.
CGAATTCTTCGGAGTGTTTCGAGAGTTTGCGCTCGATACCGTAGCTGAGAAATGTTGGTATCTCTGCACCGCCCGCCGGCATCGCCCCGATAGGGAAGCCCAGCGCCGTCCCTCGCAGCCAAGGCTTCCAGGAGCGTTTGAAGTCGTTCTTCCGCATCCAGTGCCCGTGGACGGTGGCGAGCTTGGGGGGTGCCTTCCGCAGTCTTGAGGCGACCCAGAAGGCTTCTCCAACGGCAAAGAGGCCGACAACAACGAGAATGACGTCCACACCGTCATACAGCTGTGGTATGCCGAGGGTGAACCGGGCCTGACCGGTCTGTACATCGATACCGATCAGCCCGATCGCTAAGCCGATGCTCAGGCTCGCCAGGCCTCTGACCAAGCTTGATCCCAGTACGGCAGTGACGGCGAGGAAGGCAAGAATCATAAGGGCGAAGTAGTCCTGTGGTCCCAGCATCACCGCTATCTCTGCCACAGACGGGGCCAGCAGCGCTAAGAGGAGCGTTGCGATCGTTCCGGCCACAAACGATCCAATGGCGGCAGTGGCCAGGGCAGCAGCCCCGCGGCCAGCCTTGGCCATCTTGTTACCTTCAAGTGCGGTGGCGATGGACCCCGACTCTCCGGGAGTGTTCAGGATGATCGCTGCGGTGGATCCGCCGTACATCGATCCGTAGTAGATACCCGCGAACATGATCAGTGCGGCGGTGGGATCAAGTCCGTATGTGAGGGGCAGCAGGAGGGCAACCGACATGGCCGGACCAATCCCTGGCAGCACTCCGATGGCAGAACCGACGAGCGTGCCCAGGAAGGCATAGAACAGGTTGGCAAGGGTGAATGCGTTGGTGAAACCGTCGAGAAGGTTGACTAGAGCATCCATTTAGATGACTGCCTCCAAGATGCCGTTGGGGATGTATATTCCCAGCACCCGGGTAAAGAACAGATATGACAGGAACGGGACCACGACCGAAACGGTGATGAGCCCTCTCCACCTGCGTGCACCCAGGATCCATGCCATGCCGCCGAACAAGAAGATCGTCATGAGAAGATAACCAACGGGTTGGATCAGGAAAATATAGGCCAGGAAAATTGCGATGATGAATCCAAGGGTTTTCCAGTCGGTGTGCTTGCTGGCATCTACGTCCTCTCCAGCTTCCGACTCGCCTTGGTGCCCGCGTGCCGCGGACACTGCGATACCAACTCCGGTCAGTAGGAGGAGTCCGCCCACCAGATAAGGAAAGAACCTCGGTCCCACCTGGTTATTACCCACGACAGTGATGTCGCCCGTGGCGACAACCATCGAGACACCTGCTGCCGCCAGAATCAACCCGGCGAGCGCTTCTCCGACATGGACCCTGCGGAAGAAATGGTGCGGCGTCGGTGTCCTCATTCGGTCAGGCCCAACCGTGGAAGCAGGTCTTCGTACAGGGCCTTCTGTTCTTCGAAGTATTTGTCCGCTTCCTTGCCGACCATGAACTCGTCGGTCCAGTCGTTCTTTTCCACCGCTTCCTGCCAAGCATCTGTGGCATGTACCTCAGACAGGAAGTCGGCGATGGCTGCGGCTTCTTCTTTTGTCGTGTCCTTGGGTGCAACCAATCCGTGCCAGGTGGCCCATTCGACGTCTATGCCCTGTTCTATGAACGTTGGTGCGTCCAGCCCCTCTACCCGCTCGGCCGAGGTAACGCCGAGAACCCTCAGGTCCCCGTTTTCGATCTGTGGCCGCCACTGCTGCAGAGTTGAAAAGCCGGCGGCAACGTCTCCGTTCAGGACCGAGGTCAGACCGCCGTCTTTGAACGAAACAGCATTCAGCTTTGTAGGATCAACCCCTGCTGCTTCGGCAACCTGCGCGAATCCCAGATGATCGACACCACCGGTCGAGCCGACGGCAACGGAAGTTCCTTCCGTATCCTTCTTGAGCGCGGAAAGGAAATCGTCCAGTGATTTATATGGCGAGTTCGCACGGACAGCTAGCACGACGGGCTCGGAAATGAGAACGGCTGCGGGTTGGACGTCATCGAGGGTCACGGCAGAGTCGGTGAGGAGGATCCCGCCGATCATTGTGCTGCCGCTAATAGATAGGGAGTTTTCACGGCTGTTCTCAACGAAAGAGGCAAGTCCGATGGTCCCGGCAGCTCCGCCTTGGTTAATGACTTGGGTGTCCTGCACCAGGCCTGATGTTTCCATCGCCTGGGTCAGCGCACGGCCGGTTCCGTCCCATCCGCCCCCGGCGTCACCGGGGACCATCAGAGTGAAGGAGCCTGTGGGCCAGGATGTTTCTTCTCCTTCTCCCCCTGCAGCAGGCTTCTGTTGGCCGCAACCGGTCAGTGCCAGTGCTGCAACTGCCGTTGTCGCCATTATCCGTCGTGTTAACGCCATTGTTTTTCCTCGGCTTTCGATCAGTATCAATTGGTGGATGAGAGCTTCTGCTCGATGGGGAGGCTAGTTCCGGACGGCGGCAGCCAGGGCCATGGTGGTTTCGGCTTGCCGGATAATCGGAACATCGACAAACCGGCCGTCTGCCATGGTGAATGCGCCGGATGAGTCGTTGTCGCTTGCTGCTGCGGCGGCGGCCAAGAGTTTCCGGGCTTGGTCGGTTTCGTCAGGGGTGGGCGTGAATGCCTGGCGGATGATTGGAAGCTGCTTGGGATGGAGCGCTGTGCGGCCTATGAAACCCAGATCCCGCAGATGGCGGGTATGTCGAAGCAGCCCTTCCGTATCCAAAAGATCTGTGAACACCGACCCCACGGGTGCCGGTTTCCCTTGTGACGCTAATGCAAGGACGAGCCGGACCCGGAACTGGTCCATGGCGTGCTCCCCAGTCAGATGCATGTCGGCCCGGATGTCGGCGTCCCCGAGAGAGACGCCTTCAATGAAGGGCGAACCGCAGATTTCTTCCAGATTTGCGAGTCCTTTTGCCGTCTCGACCAAGGCATGTACGGCGAAACCGTTGAGTTTATTCGAGAACGCGGCGAGCTGGTCCGGCGATTCCACCTTGGGTACACGGACCGCATCAATCTCATCAGTGGAGGCCAGCATTTCGATGTCAGCCTGCGCCCACCGGCTTTCCAGATTGTTCATTCTTACGTGGACTTCTGTAGCGATGCTCGTTCCGCTTCGAATGTTGTGGGACAGGAAGTTTCGAAGCTGTTCGCGTGCGTGGTCCTTCTGGGATGGCAGCACGGCGTCCTCGAGGTCGTAGATCACCACGTCGGCTTCGCTGATGCGTGCCTTCTCCAGCAAGTCCAGGCGCGCTGCAGGACAGTACAGCCAGGTCAATGCGGGATGGTGCATCAGACATCTCCCCGTTCCCGCATATCAGCTATCTCTGCTTCGATGAATCCAAGCTGTTCAAGCACCTCGGTGGTATCAGCACCGTGATCGCGACCGGCGAAACTGATGTGTCCCGGGGTATTCGATAGACGGAACAGCACATTCGTCATCTGTACTGGTCCCAGGTGTGGGTCATCGACGGTCTTGATGGTCTCAAGGGCCGCATATTGCTCATCGTTGACGATGTCCGCAACGTTATAGACCAGGCTTGCGGCGGCTTCGGCTTCCGCAAATCCAGCTAAAGCTTCCTCGGCCGTGCGTTCTATGACCCATGACGAGACAGATTCATCGAGTTCATCGGCATGCTGCGCCCTGGTCGTCCCGGAAGAGAACCATGGTTGGTGAATGAAATCTGGACGTCCCACCAATTTCATCACCCGCTCGGCCACCGATTGGGCGGATGTCGAAACCGCCAACCACCGATCATCCCGCGTCCTGTATACATTGCGGGGAGCATTGTTCTGTGTCCGATTTCCAGTGCGCTCCGGAATAACACCCAGCTGGTCGTAAATGGTGACCTGCGGTCCAAGTATGCCCAACAGCGGTTCAATCAGCGCCAGATCAACGACCTGCCCCTCCCCGCTCGTGTCCCTGGCGTGAAGGGCAACCATCGCGGCATAGGCAGCGGTGATGCCAGCCACGCCATCGGCCAGAGCCAATGGCGGGAGGGTCGGCGGACCATCGGGGTCGCCGGTGACGGCGGCGAACCCGCTCATAGCTTCGGCCAGAGTACCGAAACCAGGGTCCCGGCGCCGCGGCCCCGTCTGCCCGAAACCGGTAACCCGCACCAGAACCACTTTTGGATTGATCTTTTTGAGGGCCTCAAAACCTAGATTCCAGCGTTCGAGCGTATCAGGACGAAAATTTTCGATGACGACGTCAACTTCAGCCACCAAACGCCGGAAAACGTCCCGACCGCTCTCCGTATTAAGATTCGCGGTAATCGTCCGCTTATTACGGCCCAGCGAAGTCCACCACAAACCGCGTCCCTCTTTAGCCGGCCCATGTCCCCTGCTGGGGTCCGGTCTGGAAGGATGCTCAAGCTTAATCACCTCGGCACCGAAATCGCCCAGCATCGCGGCAGCATACGGCCCGGCAAAGAGCGTCGAACAATCAAGGACTTTGAGATCACGGAGGGCGGTCATACGTTATATATAATCGTTTATCGACTTCTGTGTCAAGAGTCACTCGCCCTCAAGCCACAGCCGACACCCGTAAAATCAAACGTCTCTGCGAGGAGAACCCGCTGGGGCCTTGACTCTCTGTGCGCCGCTTTTCTCCGACGAATCGGGACCTGCTACTCAGCAGACTGGCACCTACGCGGTCGGGGGCTTGCGGCTTTGATCCAGCTTCAGAGCGCACGTCCACACAGACTAAAACGAGCGAGCAGACCTATACTCAGCGCTTGCCGCAATATGCCGCTCCATGAGCTCCGCCGCAGTAGAGCTGTCGCGCTCGCGGAATGCCTGAAGAATCTGCCCATGAAATGCGAATGCCTGCGCCGCGTGGGACTTGGAATCCCACAAAGTCTGCGAACGCGGGATGGGGAAAGTCGCCCAGATCTCCTGCACACGCGGAGCAATGACCGCAGAACCGCCAATCATATTAATCTTCGCGTGGAACTCGCGGCTAAGAGAGGCCAGCTGACCACCAACTGCTTCATCACTGTCCAAGAGCTGCGACATCTCTGTATGTATGCTTTCTAGCTCAAGCAACTCATCCTGGGAGTACTTCCGTGCCGCGAGCCTGGCGCCGAGCCCTTCCATCACACCGCGAAGGAGATACAGCTCTTGTATGGCGTCCGGGGATAGTTCATTGACAGATGCTCCATGATTGTCGGAGTGGCTGACCAATCCAACAGACTCAAGCCGCCGAATCGCCTCCCGCACCGGAGTGAAAGAAACTCCCAGTGTCTGCGCAACGTACTGCTGCCGAATCGGCTCTCCCGGAGACAACTTTCCCTGAACAATCTGTTCGCGAAGCCATTCATACACATACTGGGTCTTCGACTTAGGCAACACAGGTGATGATCCTGGCGCCTGTCCGCGAGTAGTCATCTTCCGCTTACCGCTTCCTCTGTAATCATTGCTTCCTCGCAATTCTATCGCTTATATATAGTCAGGAAACGATCCCTCGTTTATGGCGCTGCTGCTGCCCCGGACGGCCCCCCTAGCATCAGCTGCTTAGCATGCTGATCGACGTCACCGCCCGCATCGCAACCATACTCAAGCAGAACACCGCAGGCGTCCGGACCTGGGCCAGCAGTCTCATGCCCGGCCATCACAAGCAGGACGACGACAACCTCCCGGTCAGTGGAGAACCGGCGCAATACCCAGCGAACGGGCCAACTCAACGCGTCCGAAACCACTAAGAAGCCAGGCTTGTCGAATCAACCGGCTTCAGACCCCATAGCCGACAACTGATGAAAGATCCGGGTTAAGGCGCCCGGGCATTTCCCCACCGAGCAGGTCGCGCTAAAGTGCTTGTATCTGGTCCCCGGATCACTCGATCCCGACCGGTGCAGGCAAAGCCCGATGGACGATGCGCTGGAAGCCCGCTCTCAACGCATTCCCCATCAGCGACCGATTCCCAGCCGCTGAAAACTACTAAATGAAAACGCCGGATACACCGTTAACGAGATAGTTCCGTAGCCCCGCGGGAAGATCCACAGGACTGTGGTGTACGAGAAGCTGCTCGCCCTTGCGGCTATGACGGTTCGATCTGCACCACTCGGTATGTTGGCGATTTGAAGTAGGCCAGCGGTCGGAACAATGCGCGAGGCGCATCTGCCCTGTGAACCGTCCCTGCGTGGTGGTTCAGCTAGACGCTGCGCACCAAGTGGAACTGGAAGTTTTCCTGGACGAAATGTGTGATCGACCAGCTCAATGCAGTGTTCGACGGCAGGAATTGCACCTGCTCGAGTGTGAGGTAGAGCGGGGGGTCTGGCTTGTGTGGCCCCCAAGCGATTTCGTGGTTGTAGGTCGCCTGGATCTTGGTCAAGGCTTGGTCGGGTCTCAGACCCAGGGGCTCGAGGAAGTCGAAGATCGAGCTGGTGAGGTCGTCGAAGTCAGTCCCCAATGGAAATACGTCAACCGCGAGCGTTCCCTTCTCGAAAGCGATGGCGGTCCTATCGCTGGTAAAGGAGCGCTCATAGGCCAGGACAATTGGTGCTTTTTCGCGCTGTAACTGTTCGGCTTCCCTCGCCGTCGCTGTGCGGAGGGCTTTTACCCGGAAGGTCACGTCGCAGTCGTGTCCCTGCTCACGGATGAGCTCGCTGGTGGACCGCAGGGGTTGCATACTGGCGCGGATGGCGCTGCTGTGCGGGGAGACAAACGTGCCGGTACCCCGCCGTACCCGGACCGTGCCAGTATCGGCCAGTGACCGCAGAGCGGCCCGAACGGTCGGCCGGCTGACTCCAAAGCGCGCGGCGAGTTCCTGCTCGGACGGCAGCCGGGCACCAGCCGGCCACTCGCCGTCGGCAATACGGTCCCGCAAGGTGACGGCCAACTCGGCCGGCAGCGATTTGGAAGATCGAATTGGCGCCTCGCTCATCTTCCCCTCTTCCGAATTTTCGACGAAATTTCCTTGACAGCCGTTGAAACCTGTATAAGTATATACCCCAAACAGTATTAGATAGACGTCCGACAGGTGTGATTAGACATCCGACAACTAATGATAAGGGCATCCTTCATGAGTGCACCAGAGGTACCGGTTCCGACATTGATCGAGAAAAGCGTGTTGATTGAGACAGATGCAGTTCGGATCCTGGACCGCAGGGTGTTTCCGTTGCAGAAGACCTGGGTCACGTGTCGGACCTATGAGGAAGTCGCCACTGCCATCGAAGAGATGGTGACGCAGAGCAGCGGGCCGTTGTTCGCCGCGGCAGGCGGAATGGTTCTGGCTGCGCGGTCAGTGGATACACTCAGCGGAGTTAACAAACGTCGCGAGGCTTTTAAGGCCGCGGCAGACCGGCTGTTGGCTACAAGACCTACGAACAACGGTATTCGTGAAGCGGTCGGTGCGATTCGCCAGGCGGCCGAACCGCTTCTTGCTGCGAATGAGCAGCTCAGCGAAGTCGTCGAATGGGTTGCACAAGAGGTGGGACAGCGGTATCTGGGTCGCAGTCGACTTCTGGGAGAGAACGCGGGCGCTCTGCTCGAGGACGGTGACACCATACTCACCCATTGTTGGGCCGAGTCATACCTGACCGAAACTTTAGCCTTCGCCATTCGTGCAGGCAAACAATTGAACGTCGTGTGCACCGAGACACGTCCCTACCTGCAAGGGGCCAGACTAACGGCCGAGTCCCTCGCCGAGATGGGAATTCCCACTTCTGTCATCAGCGACGGCATGCCGGCTGAGCTCATGAGCCGCGGTGCCATCACGAAAGTCGTCACGGCGGCAGACAGAGTGACGATGGACGGCCACGTGATCAACAAGGTCGGGACACTCCAGATAGCCATCGCAGCACATGCGTTCGGGATTCCATATGTTGCGTTGGTTCAGGCACCCGATGCCCAGGCAGCGACCGTTCAGGACGTACCGATGGAATACCGGGACGGCAACGAAGTTCTCTATCTCAACGGCCAGCGCACGGCGTCCAACAGGGTAACCGGTATCTACCCGGCCTTCGACATCACCCCACCACGGTTCATCAGCGTCATTGCGACAGATCGGGGGAGGTACTCCCCGTCGGATCTCAGCTCGTACTACACAACCAAAGGAGAGCCGGTGCATGACACTGTCGCGACCAGCCCAGAGTCAAGGTCTGCACTGATCTATTAGGCCCCTATCCGCTCTACGGGTTCAACTCCCACATAGAAAGACTGGCTATGGACGTGATCAGCGTACTGAGAGGCATCCTTGGAATCATCGTGATCCTGGGCATCGCCTTCTTATTCTCGAACAATAAGAAAAACATCAAGCTACGTCCCGTTCTCGGTGGGATCGGAACCCTTTTCGTGTTCGCCTTCCTGGTGCTGGGAACGAGCGTCGGGCAGAAGGTGCTCTCCGTGGTCGTCGACGGAGTGAATGCTCTCATGGAGTTCGCGAGCGAAGGCATCAACTTCCTGTTTGGCGGCCTATACACTGAGGAATCAGGTATCGGTTTCGTGGTCGCGTTCAACGTTCTGCCATACATCATCTTCTTTGCTGGCCTAATGGCCGTTCTCTATCACCTCGGCGCGATGCAGATTCTGACTCGGTACCTGGGGGGCGCGATCGCTAAACTGCTGGGAACCAGCCGGACCGAATCTCTGTCCGCAGCGAGCAACATCTTCGTCGGTCACACCGAAGCCCCCTTGACCGTCAGGCCGTACCTGTCCCGAATGACTGGATCGGAGCTCTTCGCCGTCATGGTCGGGGGCCTGGCCTCAGTGGCCGGAACCATGTTGGCCGCCTACATCGCCTTGGGGGTCCCTTCGCGCTACATCATCGCTGCCATGTTCATGGCGGCGCCTTCGGGCATCGTCATGGCTAAGATGTTCTATCCGCAGACTGAGCAGATCACCGGCAACGGGGACATCGCCGACCACGCCACGGCTGCGGAGACGTATGGCGCTTCGAATGCTCAGGGGGACGTCGAAGTCGAGAAGGTGTACACCACCGATTCCGGACGCCGTACGGAAACACGATCCGCTGTCAAGGCGGACGCGGTTAAGTCCGAAGGTGCTGAGGACGACGATGAGAGGGCCGCCAACGTGGTCGATGCCGCTGCGTCCGGCGCCAAGCGTGGCCTCGATCTGGCTCTGACAGTCGGGGCGATCCTGCTCACATTTGTGGCACTCATCGCAGTGGTCAACGGCGTGCTGGGCTATGTGAGTGGCTGGTTCGGGGTGGACCTCTCGTTGCAACAGATCCTGGGATATGTACTGGCGCCCTTGGCCTTTGCAATGGGAGTGCCGTGGGATGAGGCTCTGACAGTCGGATCGTTCATCGGCGAGAAGTTCATCCTCACCGAGTTCATCGCCTACAGCAGCTTCGTCGAAGTCCAGGACACCCTGTCTCCCAAGACGGTCGCGATCGTGAGTTTCGCACTCTGCGGGTTTGCAAACCTCGCCTCGATGGGCTCGATGATGGGAGTCCTTGGCAATCTCGCCCCCTCCCGCAAGCACGAGATTGCCAAGATGGCATTGCCGGCCGTCTTCGCCGGCATGCTGGCATCCATGCTGAGCGCCTCGATCGCAGGCATGTTCATCTGAGAATCGATCCAGGTGGAAGCAGCGAAGACCACCCACACCACGAGCTGACGACCGCAACCAAGCATCTATCCACATCGATCAGCCACCACGCGAGGAGATCTGGTGAACATCGAGCAGAAGATTGAAGAGGCAAGCACCCTCATCGGCAGCCGCACGCCGCTGCGGCCCACCGTCGGGATGATCCTCGGAAGCGGCATCGGCAGCTTCGCGGACCAGCTCACCGACCCGGTTATAATCCCGTACGGGGAAATCCCGCACTTCGCAACCACTTCAGTCAAGCTGCACGCTGGCGAGTTGATCATTGGGCAACTGGCGGGCAAAGATGTTGTCGTGATGAGCGGACGCTTCCACTACTACGAGGGACACTCCCTCGACGCCGTCACCTTCCCGATCCTGGTCATGCACTCCCTTGGGATCCGTTCACTGATCATCACCAACGCGTGCGGTGCCATCAACGACAACTACATGCCGTCAGACATCATGCTGATCAGCGACCACATCAATACCTCAGGGCTGAACCCATTGCGCGGACCCGACACCTCTCTGGGAGACCGGTTCCCTGACATGTCGGCCGCCTACTCGCCACAGCTGCGAGAGCTGGCCCATAACATCACCCAGGCGAAGGACATCGAATTACGGGAAGGTGTGTACGCGTGGTGGCCCGGACCCTCGCTCGAGACGCCCGCTGAAATCAGAATGCTGCGAACCATGGGGGCCGATGCTGTAGGAATGTCGACAGTCCCCGAGGTCCTCGTCGCCAAATATGTCGGCATCGAAGTACTCGGTGTCGCCTGCATCGGCAACATGGCCTCGGGAATGTCCTCTCAAGTCATCACCGCAGAAGACGTGGCCGACAAGGTCGCGCTCTCGGCCGGGAAGCTGACGGCCTTAGTGCATGGCGTTGTGCAGAAACTCCATGGATGAAATGAGGTTGGGCAGCGAAGCACCTGCCTCCATCGCGGCAGGGTCACGATCCACGTCTAGCTCCAGGAAGGGAGAGGTCTATATGCTGATGTGCCACGCGCGGGATTATATCTCCGAGCTGGTTGACGTAGGCTGTTCGGTTGTGAAGAGTGGACTCGCGGTGGCGAGTGGGGGCAACCTTTCCGCGAGAATACCGGGTACTGAAACGTTCGTCGTCACCGGCGCCGGGGCCTGGCTCGACAAGCTCTCGGACGAGACATTCACCATCATGTCGTTAGCAGGTGAGGTGTTGGAGGGCAATCCGAAACCGTCCAGTGAGTGGAAGCTGCATCAGAAGACCTTTATGGCCCGGCCCGATGTCAACTCTATCGTCCATGTTCATCCCCAGCACGCGGTACTGCTGGACGCGCTCGGCCATGACATACGTATGATCACCCTAGACCACGCAAGCTACATTCGGTCAATCGGGATCAGTGCCTTCCACCCCAACGGGTCGGACAAGCTGGCGGATGCTGCGGCCGCACAGGCACAAACCCACAATTGCGTGATCATGCGTCACCACGGCTGTTCAACCATGGGGGAATCCATCGAGATGGCCTATCGGCGTGCGTTGAATCTTGAGGAGGCGGCGATAGCGACCTTCCGTGCCCTTGCCCTGGGCGACACAACGACGATGTTTCCAGAGAACGAGTTTCACCACCTCCACCACAGTTGATCCACGCGCTTGTGTACGCACAAATTCCGGTTTTTCACATTACGACCTGGCTTCACATTACATAAAGGAGAACGCATGAATCCCGATGAATCATTTCCCGTCACCGGCATTGCGAAGAGTGGTCTTCCTACACGTGCGCTTGTGGTCGGGGACCCCTTTCGGGCTGAGCGCATCAGTCGATTATTGACAGATGCACGTGAAATCGCACACCGCCGTGAGTACCGGTCCTTCAGGGGGACGTGGAATGGCACCGAAATTGTCGTTTCTTCGCACGGCGTCGGGGGACCTGGAGCGATATGTCTGTTCCAGGAACTAATGGATGCAGGGGTTGACACCATCGTCCGTCTCGGCACCGCAGGCTCCTTGCAGACTGGTATCGAAGACGGCGACCTAATCATCGCAGAATCATGTGTCCGCGACGATGGCGTGACGCAGCAGCTTGTTCCTGAAAGCTACCCGGCGTGCTCGGCCGCTGAGATTGTTCTCGAGTTGCGTCGGAGTGCGGTCGAAAATGCAGCTCCACACCAGCGTGGCGTTGTTTGGACCCGGGCAGCCTTCTATCCGGGAGTGCTCGATCTCGGCCTCAAGAGTTACCTGGAAACAGGTGTCCTTGCTATTGAAATGGAACTCTCGGCCTTACTCGTTCTTGCCTCAACACGAGGCGTAAGGGCCGGCGGTGTCCTCGTCATTGACGGTGCCGCGGCCGACGACTTGGTGGATACAACCGGCTACGATCCACACCGCGCAATCGTGACTGAAGGCGTCGACCGGGCTATCGCTGTCACCCTTGAGGCTCTGGCGGCACTGCCAGAAGTAGCGTGAGCCGATGAGTGTACCTGTCGACCTCATCGTCACCGGAGAAGCGGTCCTCACTGTCGACAGGGCCGGGACCATACTTCTGGACGGCGCAGTCGCCATCAGAGAAGGGATAATTGTTGACGTCGGAACCACGCACCAACTGCTCGCTGATTACCGAGCCGCCGAGGTGCTTCACAACCCCGGGTGCCTCGTCATGCCGGGCTGGGTTAACGTTCATACGCACCTGGCCATGAACATTTTTCGAGGTGCTGCCGATGATGTGAGCCTCGAAGAATTTCTTGACCGACTCGTGAGTGCAGAAATGAGAGTCCTTAGCGAAGAGATGGTCACCATTGGGGCCCGGGCAGCCATTGCCGAATGTTTTGCGGGAGGAATCACCACAGCGCTCGACATGTACTGGTATCCACAGGCGGCACGGGCAGTTGCTCGTGAGTCGGGCTTCCGTTTACTTAATGGACCAACCTTCATGGGAGACCTTGATCCCGACGGTCGCGACTTCAACGGCATGCTCTCCCGCGCCGAGGAAATACTTCAAGAAAATCGAGCTGAAAACCCTAATGACGCCCTTTGGGTTATGCCCCACTCCAGTTACACGCTCAGTGCGGAACAACTCGGTCGTATTCATGACCTAGCCGCCCGATATGGAGCCCGAATCAACGTTCACTGTTCTGAGAGTTTGGGCGAAATCGATTTGGTGGAGCAACTTCATCAAGACCGTCCACTCGCTGTACTCACAAAAGCTGGCCTGCTTGATCGGACCACGATGCTGGCCCACGCCGTACATTTGACGAAAGATGAGATAGCCCAAGTCGCCACCGCGGGCGCGAACGTCGCACACTGCCCGGTTTCGAACCTCAAATTAGGCTGCGGTATTGCACCAATAGCAGAACTGCTCACAACAGACGTGCCCCTCGGCCTCGGCACCGACGGCGCAGCGTCGACCGGGGCACTGGACATGTTCGCGGTGGTACGCATGGCAGCGCTACTACACAAGGGCACTACGAAAGACCCGACGATGGTCAAAGCCGAGCATGCCGTTCGCCTTGGCACCATCGAAGGTGCACGAAGTCTTGGGCTCACCACGGTCGGGACATTAGAAAAAGGGATGCGTGCTGACCTCCAAGTGCTACGTACCAGCACGCTAAACGCCGCGCCGGGCACAGACCCCTGGTCCACCGCCGTCTATGGAGCCGCTGCCGGTGACGTAAAGCACACAATAGTTGACGGCCGCGTCGTCATGCTTAACCGTGTCCTTCAGACGATCGACCAAACATCTGCTATCCAGCAAGCATCGGCGGCAGCCAAGAACGCGTTCAGGGAATGACGGCAGCATGCTTCAAATAAACTGATCCTACGTTGCCCGATGATACGCTCCACGATCATGATGCGGAGTACGTAAACGAGCGTGTTCCAGAGAACACCGCACATTTCCCCATCAGCGGGAGCCATATGTGCGTGTCACCAACCCACTCAAAGCAGGCAAACGGTAGACGGAAAGGCAATCCGCTGGCGTCTTCGGGATGAGATTGGCTCCACCGCTTGCATCAAAAGGCGCGGCCACTCGCCGTCGGTTCTGGTGCGGACTCAACCTCTGACATCGTGCGACACTGGCATCGAAGCGCCACAGAAATTGAGGAGAAGCTTTCCAGCCTAGGATGGGTCGTTAGGTCGATTCTCTTCGCATGCAATACGCGCACTAACAAGATATCACACTGCAGAAATCACAGTTTCGGGCTCCCACCGGCTTCAATCGGATGTTCGAGGTCGGCGGTTGTGCACGATGGTGGGGCCAGGATCTGCAATCTCGGCTGCCACGAGGCGGGCGCGGATAGGTTCCGGTACTGGCCTGGCCTTGTGCAGGATGGTGAAGGGCTTGGTTCCAGGAGTGCAGTTTGGAGGTCTTGCCGCGGCCGAAGGTTGTCCGGCTCATCCATCCTTTACCCAACTGGTGCATCGTTGCGGCTGAGCGCGACCGGGACATCGACGATGTCTTTTTCCACGCTGTCGCGGGCGGCCCGCAGCTTCTCGAGGATGGTTTCTTTCAGGGTCTGGTTAGAGACGCGTACTGAGGGCGTGCTGACGCTCATTGCCGCGATCGGCTGCTGGGTCGAGTCTCTGATGGGCACCGCGACCGAGTGCACGCCTGCCTCCAACTCTTCGTCGCCGATCGCCCATCCCTGTGAGCGGGCCCGGTCTATGAGGGCGGTAATTCTATCGGGATCTTGGATCGTGTGCGCTGTGTGCCGCACCAGCGGCACACAGCGCAGTTGAGTTTGCACCTCATCTTTCGGCTGGCCTGCGAGGAGGATGCGGCCCATCGCAGTACAGTACGCAGGTAGTCGGTTTCCAACGGTGAGCTGGATGGAAAATGATCTGTCCGTATTGGCCACAGCGATGTAAACAACGTCGGAGTCATCCTGGACCGTCACGGCACAGGATTCGTTGACGGTGGCGGAGAGTCGATTGAGGTGGGGTTGGACGATCTCCGGCAGCCCCGCGGAAGCCAGGTATCCATAGCCAATTTCAAGAATCCGCGGCCGCAGGCTATACCCCTTGCCGGACGCACCAACGTATCCCAGGTCCTGCAGGGTCATTAGGTAACGACGGACCACTGCGCGGTCCAGCTGTGTTGCTTCGGCGATCTGCGGCAACGTCAGTGTCGGAGTGGTTCGGCTGAATGCCTTGAGGATATGGATACCGCGTGCGAATGCCTGGACATGTGTCCCCCGACCGCGCGCCTCTTGCCCTGCCGTCAATCGCCTCTCCATCTACACTTTCCGCACCAACCGTTGACTTATGATAGCGCATTCGATTTACTGAATGTGCGCAATACCACTTATCCGTGCGCTGAGCGCTCAATTAGGGAGTTACCTCATGGCTACACGACAGTATTTTCGCCATACCGTTCTGACGGCCGGTTTAGCAGCATCACTCCTGCTGACCGGGTGCGGCGGCTCCAACACCGGTTCCACTGATGAGGAGACTGCCGGCGCCGCTCCCCTGGCGGATATGCTTCCGACTGACGTACGCGATGAAGGAACAATCGTCGCCGGTGGTCTCATGGATGTTCCGCCGGTGGGATTCTACGATTCAGCGGGTGAGCCGACCGGCGTCAACCCAGATCTGGCCGAGTTATTCGAAGAGCAGCTCGGTATCGAGATCAAGTTCCGTAAGCTGAGCTTCTCGGGACTGCGGCCCGCGCTGCAGTCCGGCAAGATCGATATCATCTGGGATTCGATGAACGACACAGTGGAACGGCAGAAGGTGCTGGACTTCATTGATTATCTCGGTGCCGGATACACCATGCTGGTTCCAGCAGGTAACCCGAACAACCTGCAGACCCTGGCGGACCTCTGCGGCATGTCGATGGCTACTATTCGCGGGGCCGCACAGATCGACGCCGTGAATGCGCAGTCCGAAAAGTGCACCGAGGCCGGGAAGAAACCCATCAACCTCAAGCTCTACGGGGCAGCCTCAGACGCGAGGCTGCAGGTGAAAACAGGACGTGTGGAGGCCTTCATCGGCAACGCCCCAGCACTGCTCTACTTGGCCTCAAATGAGGGCAGCGGCTCAACGTTCGACGCGGTCACGCTCAAGAACCAGGGCAAGTCCTACTACGGTATTGGCTTCAACAAGTCCGATACACAGCTGCGCAAAGCCTTTACCGCGGCGCTCAGCGCCGTGATCAAGGATGGTTCCTACGACAAGGTCCTTGAGGGGTACGGGCTGAACGAATTAGGCGTCGAGAAGGCGATGACCAATGCCGTTGGCAAATAACACCACTGACGAACGCGGTATCGCTATGACTACCAGCACAGGTACGAAAACCGGCACGGATATTCCGCAGGCTATCGTCAAGCAACGCAACCTCAGTTGGTGGATCTCCGGCCTGATCGTGGCCGCGGTGGCCGCGTTCATCGCACAGTCACTGTATGTCAACCCCAATATTGCGTGGCCGGTGGTTGGCGAGTTCATCCTGAGCCCCCGGATCCTTAACGGGCTCTGGACCACCTTGGAGCTGGCGGTCCTCTCGCAAGCGATTGCGATCGTTTTGGGGCTGGTCATCTCTCTGATGCGGCTCAGCAGCAACCCGGTGGCTGGTGCAGTCAGCCGCGGTTATATCTGGCTCTTCCGTGGCACACCGCTGCTTGTGCAGATCCTGCTTTGGGGCAATTTCGCCCTCTTCTACGACCAGATAACACTAGGCATCCCCTTCACCGGAGTCACCTTCGCCTCCTGGCCGACCAACGAAGTCATTACCACGTTTGTCGCCGCCGTACTTGGACTGGCCCTACACGAGGCTGCCTACATGGCCGAGATCATTCGCTCCGGAATCATGTCCGTTGGCTACGGCCAAACCGAGGCTGCACAGGCGCTGGGCCTCACCCGCGGTCAAATGATGTCCCGGGTAGTCGTGCCACAAGCACTGCGGATCATCGTGCCGCCGACCGGCAACCAGTTCATCCAAATGCTCAAGATGACCTCACTGGTGGCCGTCATCGCTGGCGGTGACCTCCTCACCGTCGCCCAGAACATCTCGGCGGTCAATCTCCAGACGATTGAGTTGCTCATCGTCGCCACGGTCTGGTACTTGCTTGTCACCTCTATTGCCAGCGCCGGCCAGGCCCTGCTGGAGCGCCGCCTGGGACGTAGCATCCGGCGGCAAAAGGACCGTGGGAACAAAACCGCAAGAGGAAGGGCAAGCTGATGGCAGAAATGGTCCGAGCCGAAAATGTCCATAAACAGTTCGGCCACTCACAAGTTCTCAAGGGGATCAACTTAGCTGTCAATACCGGCGAAGTGCAATGCCTCATCGGTGCGTCCGGGTCGGGCAAGAGCACCTTCCTTCGCTGCATTAACCATCTCGAAGAAGTCACGCACGGACACATCTGGGTCGCGGGCCAGCTAATCGGATACCAGGTCAAAGGCAATAAACTGCACCGGCTCCGTAGCCGCGCCGCGGCACACCAGCGCCGGGACATCGGCATGGTGTTTCAGCACTTCAACCTCTTTCCCCACATGACCGCGGCCGAGAACATCACCATGGCTCCCATCGTCACCAAGGGTGTTTCCAAAACCATCGCGGCGGATCAGTCAATGCGGCTGCTCGATAAGGTCGGTTTGCGGCAATTTGCCGACGCGTACCCGGCACAACTCTCCGGAGGCCAGGCCCAACGGGTAGCAATTGCCCGTGCATTGGCCATGGACCCGAAGCTCATGCTCTTCGACGAGCCCACATCAGCCCTCGACCCTGAACTAGTCGGCGAAGTACTCGAAGTCATCAAAGACCTCGCCGCCGGCGGAATGACCATGGTCATTGTCACGCACGAGCTGAGTTTCGCCCGCGACGTCGCCGACTCCATCGCGTTCATGGACAACGGAGTCATCCTCGAGCAGGGAACGCCAAACCAAATCACCAGCAACCCTCAAGAAGAAAGAACCCGGAATTTCCTCCGTCGCGTCCTCACCGAGGAATCACGGGCCGACAGTGAAAAACAGCACGAAAGGGCATCGTGACCACCACTCTGACGTTACTGGGGACCGCAGGTGGCCCCACTCCGAAAATGTCGCGCAGTGCCCCTGCGCAAGCCATCAACATCGACGGACAAGTCTTTGTCATCGACTGCGGCAACGGCGTGGCTAGACAGTACACGCGTGCGGGCCTTGATTTTGACCATCTCGCCGGTGTTTTCATCACCCACCACCATTCCGACCATAACGCCGACTACGGCAACCTCCTGATGCTGGCCTGGGGCGCAAATCTAGACCATGAAGTGTCCACCTACGGCCCACCGCCATTGACATCAATGACCCGCGAATTCCTTTCGATGAATCGCGTCGACATAGAAACACGCATTGCCGACGAAGGCCGACCACCCCTTGAACCACTCATCAGCCCCCGAGAGATCACCGAACCGGGAATAGTCCACCAATCGGATACCGTCACCGTCACCGCCGCACTGGTCAACCACCCGCCCTTTGAGGTGGCCCTCGCCTACCGATTCGACACCGCTGACCGATCCATTGTGATAAGCGGTGACACCGCCGAAAGCAGCGCCCTCATTGAGCTGGCACAAGGCGCGGACATCCTCGTCCACGAAGTCCTCTACGAGCCCGCACTCGACTGGATCCTCCAACGGACCAACGGAACTGCATTGAAAAAACACCTGCTCGACAGCCACACCACAGTCGACCGGGTCGGAAAGATCGCCCACGCCGCCAACATCAAAACCCTCGTCCTGTCCCATTTTGTCCCCACCGACGCCGGCATAACCGACGAGACCTGGAAAAAAGAAGCATCAAAAGGGTTCAATGGCAAAGTAATCGTCGGCAGCGATTTCATGACCCTGTAGATGCGGCCGGACTGTACCGGGTACTCGCACGGCTGACCTTGTCCGTGCAGCGGCTCTCGCCACCATGGAGAACGTCGTCATTGATGGAACGCTTCCCTATATATCAGCACCTTAGCTGTGACACTTCCAGCCAACTGGATGTCACGCGCGTGAGGAAGCTCTACGACCATGGGATATGTTTTGCAGCTTGCGATGGGTCATTCAGCTGACCCTCTTCGCATGCACTGTCAGCACTAAAACTGTATCACACTGCAGAAATCACAGTTCCGCGGGCTATCGGGAGCCGGCCACGTGAACAAAAGCAACGTCGCAGTCAAAGGGTTCGACGGTGCTCGTGACCGCTGAAGCGTGCCGCCGTTCGCAGCGCGTTGCAAAGGAGGCCTGCCTTGACTTACCAATGGACAGGAGTGTACATGTATAGACATGATCAAGCAGGCGACTTACGGTAAGAGGGCGCTGGTCGTTGAGGCCTTGGCCGATCGGATCCGCTGCGGCGAATTCAGTCATGGCCAGCAACTCGACGGCGAGTACCGGCTCGCCGAGGAGTACTCGGTGTCCCGGGGTACGATCCGCCAGGCCTTGGGTGAGCTGCAACGTCGCCGTCTCATATCGACCAGCTCCGGAATAGGGTCATTCGTTACATTCGATGGGCACCAGCTCGATCAGCGCGGCGGCTGGGCCCAGGCTCTCGCCGGGGCAGGTGCGGAGCTTGGAACCCGCCTTCTGGATATCGCCCCGGTCAAGCGGCAAGACGTTCCCCTGCTGCCGGAGGACGTCGATCTCACAGAAGCGATGGCGGTCCGGCGTATCCGCACCGGCACGGGATCCGACGGGCAGGATCGGGTCCTTTCGTTTGAATGCTCCACGATTCCCTCCACCGGCAATCTGGCTGACCTGCCACGGACCGGGCTGATAGACGGTTCTCTTTGGCAAACGCTGAAAGCTGAGGGTCTCATAGCGGCCACCGGCGAACAAAGGGTCGATGTGCGCATGCTCGATGAGCGCGAGGCCGGAATCCTCGGGCGCACTCCGGGCGCCGCTTTCCTGCGCAGCGTGAGGACCTCCTTCAACGAGGAAGGCCGGTTCGTCGAACACGTCGTTTCCCTGCTGGACCCCTCACGTTTCACCCTGCACCTGAAATTCGGAGAAAACGAATGACCGACCAGACTGTCACCGCGGCAAACACCGACCCCACGGTGCCATCCACCCTTGACCGGGCATACGGGGCCTTGGCCGGACTCGCGTTGGGTGACGCGCTTGGTATGCCCACCCAGTCCCTGCCTCGTTCCGATGTGCAGGCCCGGTACGGACGCATCACCGGATTTGTTGACGGGGCGCCTGACCAGCCGATCGCGCCGGAGATGACCGGCGGGTCAGTGACCGACGACACCGAACAGGCCATCCTCGTGGCCAACCTACTGCTCGATGGCGATGGTCACATCGAACCCCGGGGCTTCGCGTCCGCGCTGATCGACTGGGAACAATCAATGATCAGGCGTGGATCCCGCGACCTGCTGGGCCCGTCCACCAAATCGGCCCTCATGGCCCTGCAATCCGGTGCGGACCCGGGCGAAGCTGGCAGGTATGGCACCACCAACGGCGCCGCCATGCGGATCGCCCCGGTCGGAATCGCCACAGCGGTGGGGCCGCTGCTGCTGCAAAGAATCCTCCAGGCAAGCAGTGTCACCCACAATACGGGACTGGGCATCTCGGCTGCCGCGGCCATCGCCGTAGCCGTCAGCGCCGGCATCCAGGGCGCGAGCACCAAGGCGGCGCTCCGAGCCGGCCTATCCGCAGCGGATTCGTGCAGGGACGAAGGCAGTTGGGTTGCCGGGGCCTCCATCCACGACCGCTACCAAGCCATGGTGCCCATCGCACGTCGTCTCGATGAAGTAGAGTTTGCCGACTTCCTCTACAACGTGGTCGGCACTTCAGTCCAGTCGCAGGAATCGGTCGTTAGCGCGCTGCTTCTGGTTGAGCGGTACCATCACGACCCCTTTCAAGGGCTCTGCACGGCGGCTTCCCTTGGGGGAGACACTGACACGATCGCAGCCATCGCCGGTTCCATCCTCGGCGCCTGCCACGGGGCATCTGCCCTGCCGTCGGCCGAACTCCAGATCCTCGAGAAGATCAACAATCTTGGGCTCGAACCTCTCGCGGAAGGCCTGCTTGTCCTCCGGTCACACAGCGGAGTCTGAAGCATCCTGACCAATGAACGCCACAAAAAGACCACAGGCATGTCCCGGACCAGATGGCGAGAAGATGCCGCTGGTCCACACCGAGAACCTCAATGGAGAGAAGACATGAGCATCGAAACTGAACAGCCAGTTGCATCCCCCTTGGGTGCAGTTGAACAACGCGGTATCGAACCGGTTCCCGAAGCCGAACGCAACGGCAACCCCATGGAACTGTTCTGGGTGTGGTTTGCAGCCAACATCTCCGTAGTGGGGCTGCCCTTGGGCGTCTCGCTGGTGGCCGCCGGACTGAACATCTGGCAGGCGATCGTTGTTGCTTTTCTGGGCGCGTTCGGCTCCTTCGCCATCGTGGGCGTCATTTCCATTGCCGGACGCCGGGGAGGGGCACCCAGCCTGACCCTGTCCCGGGCCACCTTTGGTGTCAGGGGCAACATCGGACCGACTGTGGTGGCCCTTCTATCACGGCTTGGGTGGGAAACAGTCAACACTGCAACCGCCGCTCTGGCATTCGTCACCATGTGTTCCATCGCCTTCGGAACCGGGCCCACCGCCAAGTCCGTTCCGGTGTTGACAGTGGTGGGAGTCGTGCTCTTCGTGGGGTGCACCATATCGGTCTCGGGAATGGGCCACGCCTTCATCCTGATCGTGCAGAAGTGGGCCACGTGGATCTTTGGCGCGATCAACCTCTTCGTCATCGCATTCCTGGTCGTCGAAGTTAATTGGTCCGCGGTATTCAGCGCCCCGCCCGGTAGCGTGGCCATCGTACTGACGGGCATTGGGACCATTGCAGCTGGCACCGGCATCGGCTGGGCGAATTCGGGGGCTGACATGGCACGTTACCAGACCCCTGCTGTCAAGGGCTCTTCTTTGATAGCCTCAGCCGCCGCCGGTGCAGGCATCCCACTGATGCTCATGATCTCCATGGGCGCCCTGATCGGCAGCTCTGATGCCGATGTTCTTGCCTCCCCCAACCCCCTCGAAGCCATACGTGAAACCCTCCCGCTTGGTATGGCTGTGGTATACCTCATCGTCTCGTTCGTGGGCCTGCTGCTTTCCAATCACCTCTCCGTGTACTCGGCCGGTCTAGTCACCATCACCTTGGGATTCCGGTTGCGCAGAACGTATGCGGTTCTCGTTGACGTTGTGGTGACCACGGCGGCGTCATTGAGTTTCCTGCTTATCGCCGACAGCTTCTACGGGCCATTCATCACTTTCATTTCACTGCTCGCCGTGCCGATTGTCGCCTGGGTCGGAGTGTTCTGCGTCGACATGATCGGACGGAGCACCTACGACGAGGTGGCGTTGCTCGACCTGAGCCGGCGCTCGGCATACTGGTACCGCGGGGGCATCGCGTGGCCGGCCTTCGGATCCTGGATCGCTGGCATCATCTCCGGCGCCACGTTCATGCAAGTCCAGCCGGGCGAAGCAGCGTGGTTCACCGGCCCGTTCCATGAGACCTGGGCGGGCCAGAACGGCTTGGCCTGGATGGTCAGCCTGCTGGTCGCCGGCCTCGCATATGCAGCTCTTGGTGGGGCACGCCGGCGCGAGGATGCACGATGAGCGCCGGCCGACTCCTGCATACCGGCCAGGCAATCATCGATATGGTGATGCGGATTGAGGCCGTTCCCGAACCGGGATCCGACACCTTCGCCACCAGTCACGAACTGCATACAGGCGGCGGGTTCAACGTCATGGCCGCAGCCGCCAGAGATGGTGCCGATGTGGTGTACGCCGGCGGACACGGAAGCGGACCGTTCGGCGATCAGGTACGAGCGGCCATGCAAGAGGCCGGTGTCCAGATCCTCTCCAACCCGCACATCGACCAGGACACCGGGTTCTCCATCGCACTGGTGGACGATACCGCCGAGCGGACCTTCATATCACGGCTGGGTGCCGAAGGAGACATCACCGCTGACGATTACAAAGCCACACATCCGAAAGCCGGGGACATCGTCTATGTCACCGGGTATTCACTGCTGCATGACTCATCGCGTTCCGCCCTCCTGACGTGGCTGCCGGACCTTCCGGAAGGAACCAGGCTCGTCGTGGACCCCTCGCCGGTCATCGGGCAAGTGCCAACCGACGTCGTGCGGACCATCGCCGGCATGGCAGAGGTATGGAGCACGAACGAGCGCGAAGCCTCCCTCGTGGCAGAGAAGCTCGGCATCAACTTCGAATATGACCTGTCCGAAAAGGCCCATTCGCTTGCTGCCGGGCTGGGCTGCACTGTGGTCCTGCGTGCCGGAGCCGAAGGAGCCATCATCGCGTCCGGGGACCAAGACCACGACAGTCGCGGCCCAGTCGAACACATTGCCGCGCACCCCGTCCAAGCGGTGGACACGAACGGGGCAGGCGACGCGCACTGCGGGGTTCTGTGTGGGCAACTTGCCCAAGGCTACGGCGTGCCCGAAGCGGTCCGTCGGGCCAATATCTCTGCCGCCCTGGCCATAACCAGGCACGGCCCGGCCACCGCACCCACCCGCGAGGAACTCGACTCAGCCACGAGATGATCCAGGCCCGCGACATCTACGCGCTGCCACGGCCCGACCCGTTACCTCGCCCGCTCTCAACCGGTCGTCCCCGCATTCTCCGAACCCACCGGTCCGCGACGCCCACGAAATCGCCGAGCGGGAAATAATACTTAGCATCGGCGGATCGATCCATGACCCGACCCCACAGGGAAACTGCTGTTCAACGCTCTGGCGATGATCGCAGAGTTCGAAGCCGACCTCATCCGAACCCGAACCCGTGAAGGCATGAAAGTTGCGAAGGCTAAGGTCGGCTGCGAGACAAGCAACCGAAGCTGACAGCCAAGCAGGAAGCCTACCTCAATGGCTTGCAAGCGGCGGGTGAGCACTCCATATGCGGCTAGCCAAACTGCTCTCCGTGGGACGCTCCATCGTCTACCGCACCATCAAGCGTGCAGGCGACACCGCTGTTTAGATGCAAACAAATTTCACCGCACACATAGGAGCGATGGAGGAGCGATTCCACTACGGGCTCGTCACGGACCCTGAGGTGATCCAGCGGCGGCAGCCTCAGTGACCTGTGGCGGCGCGGACAGTATCGTTCCACAATGTTGCCAGCTATCTGGAGGCCGACGAGGCACCACTAGAGCAGTCGGCTGATCGACATCCGGAGCTGCTTGCCGCGCGGCGATCGCCAACGTGCTGCCCTGTCGGTCCTGGTGCGGACTCAGCCCCTGACAGCGTGGGACACTGGCACCGTAGGACCGCAGAACTGGAGGAGAAGTTTTCCAGCTCAAGAGGGAGCATGCGAATCTTCTCTTCGCATGCACTACGAGCACTAAAATTCTATCATACTGCAGAAATCACAGTTCCGCGGTTACTGGAGTGACGAGCCATTTGGTGGCGCCAACCAGGTGGCGCAATCATTTCCTCCACAGGCGGCCCAGTCACTGCTGGAGTCGACGAGGCGGCCTTCAATTCGGGAATCACGACGGCGGCGGGTATCGCTATGGTGTTGATGCTCGCCGCAGTGGGAATCGCCCTGGTGACGCTGCGCCGCATCGGTACAGGCGCTGCACCGAACATTGAAAGGACGCCGTGACGGCTGCGGAGGAGGTGTCTTCGCGGTCATCCGGCGAATCCCGCACAGCTGGGCCTCTCAGTGCTGAGGCTTGTCGGCAAGAAAGGTGCGCTGCAAGACGAGCGTGATGTTCTCGGCGTAGCGACTCGTGCTCCATTTCCGTGAGTGCAGCAGCCGGGTCAACATGTCGGAAGACATCAGTGCCCACAGCAGGTCTGCGACAGTGTCGGGTGTCCACGGCGCGGCCAGGCGATCGTCCCCAGCCAGCCACAGCGCAAGACGACGGCAAGCGGCTTGCTGGTCGGCCGCGACCTGTTGGCGATGTGCATGCGCGTCGCTGTCGATGTCGGCGGCCTGGGCTGATGCGAGATCGATAGCACGGATTCGCGGGTGGTAACGGGCAAGATGCTCCGCCCACCGCTCTAACGCCGCGCCCGCTTCGGGGGCGGCCCACACCCGCGCCAACGAGGCAGCCAGATCTTCGACTGCGCTGATGTGGTCGAAGAGGCAGGTAGTTAGTTCGGCGCGGTCGGTGAAGTGCAGGTAAACGGCCCTCCGGGTCACACCCGCGTGATCGGCCACCGCGGCCATGGTCAGTGCAGGGAACCCGCCGGATTCGAGGATTGCCCGAGCCGAGTCGAGAAGTGCGATCCGGGTACGGCGACTGCGTGCGTTCGCCGGTCCGGTAATCGTGTTCGCCACCACCCTTGACATATTACACAGTCTGCGTAGTTTTTAATGTAACAGCACGTGTAATTTTAGGACGTTCGGATTACCACAACAGGTCCTGGGGATCGTCGGCAGACTCCGGGGGTTCAGCTGAATGTTGTTCGAACCAGCTGACGTCGTGCTGCCGGTATTGAGCGAGCTCTGGGAGTGGGACGACCTGCCGTCCGTACCACCGCTCAGCAGATATCGCCATGGATGAATAGTAAGGATAAACCGTAAGGAGAATGCAGGATGTACGCTATAGCCCGCCTGAACTCGTTCGACCCCACCAAGTTGAGCGCTTCCCCGGATAGTTTGGAGGAGTTCAACCGGCTTCACTCAACTCAGCAGGGATTTCTGAGCAGTGTGGTCATCGACCTGCAACAGGGCCGTCAGCTGGTCCTCAACCTGTGGGAAAGTGAGCAGCATGCAGCCTCGGGACTATCCCTCCTTGGCCCCGAAGTCGGCAGGCTTCTTGAACCACTCATGGTCGAGCCCTCCGAATTCCTCGGCGCAGGCACCGTGATCTCTACAGAATTACTTCCCTTCAACGAAGACTGATCGCTGCCACCTAACACGCGAATCCGGGCTTTACAGTGCCCGGCAAACTGGTGGGGGCATGCCTGGCTGATCGAGGCTTTGTTAGGCGCTCATCGCCGGGATCCGGCAGGTCTTGCATATCCCGGTCGTAACGTTCCCGTTTTCGAATATGCGCCTCGTGCCGGCTTACGCCGGAGAGACCGCTGAATGCGTCTGTCACGGGCTGCGCACCGGGTTCGAGCATATCGGGGTGGTGCCGCGGCAACTCGTCTTCGACAATGCCACCAGCATCGGCCGACGCACCGGGGACCAGTGTCCGATTCGTCAATCGTATCCCGGGGTCGGGTAACAATTGTGTCTACGCTACGCTCTGTAGCGGGACCCGGCAAGAGAGGTATCTGCCGCTCGATCCAAGCGATCTCCTTGCGGGCGGCACTTGGCCTGTAGGCAGGCTACTGACCACACTCGGATCTGGTCTTGCTAGCTGCCACTCCTACGCAACGACGAAGTAGAATGCGAGGTGCAGCGCCAGGATCAGGTGCAGTGTCTTGAGCCAGATGCGGAGCGTGGCCAGCGCGAACCCGAGCGCGAGGATCGCAAGGCTCGGCAGAATGTGGATCGGCGCGAACTTATCGGGCAGCAGCAAGGCGTGCCCGGCCCAGAAGATCACCGCGCTCCCAACCAATACAGCCCACCTTGGGAGCCTCTCGGTCAAGTAACTCTGCAGCAGGCCGAACGTGAGGTAGTCCTGCCAGAACACCGAGACAGTCATCCAGAACATGTAAAGCGCGACGGGAAACGCCATGGCGTAGTGGAACGGCAGCGCGATCGCGGCCACGAGCGGTAGTGCATAGACCCAGCTCGTCCGCGAGCGCGAGAACAGTTCGCGGTTGTACTGGTGATGAACGCGTACCAGGACTACCGCGATCACGAGGGCGATGATCGTCTCTATGAGCACCAAGACGGCTGGGGCGTCGGTGAAGAGGCTGCCCACGCCGTTGCTGAGCAGACCGGGGGTGAGACACCAGAGGCCGAACCACACGATCACCGCGGCGATGACGACTCCCCAAGGAGATTTTCGGGAGGTTTCATCGGCGCGTGTTGGTTCGGTGTTCACCCGCCCATTGTCTCAGCAGCGGTATTGAATAATAGGCTTCCATTCAGAACTCGGGGGATGGGTTCTACCCCTGCCGTACCTTTAGCATGGGCGGGTTGTTAGGCATCATCATCAAACAATGCGACACCTAACACCTCGACTGAACAACAGTATCGTTTAGACAATATGAGGGTGGGGCCGGAAAGGTTACCGGCCCGTCCGGTAGTAGTCATTATCGCCGGGGCTTCCCGGCGGCGCCGGCATGGTCGCACCTGGTGCAGTGGCGCTGTAAGTGGCGCCGCGGGTCCCCTGCCCCGGCCGGTACTGTCCTGTATCGGCACGGGCCGGTAGTGGGGCCGGGACCTTCTGTTCAAAAGATCGTGGGTTACCGGTACCAAATATCCTCTGGGCTGCTGGCCCGGTCGGGTATTGACTGGTAGTGCCACATTTGAATCTTGGGAGGTCCCGACATGTTTGAGCATACCTATATTGGCCTCGATGTCCATGCCCAGAGCATTGTTGGCTGCGCCATGAACACCCAAACCGGGGAAGTTTTCCGGGAGAAGATGGCCTCGGACCCGGTCGCGGTACGGTCGTGGGTCCAACGCTTCGACGCACCGGTGCGAGTCGCCTACGAGGCCGGGCCCACCGGCTTCGGCTTGGCCAGGTATCTGATCGAGGCCGGCATCGACTGCGTCGTCGCCGCTGGCTCGAAGCTTCTGCGGGCACCTGGAGACCGGGTCAAAACGGATCGTCGCGATGCGATGGCGTTGGCCCATATGCTCAGCCTGGGTGAAATCGTGCCGGTACGGGTGCCTTCGCCGGATCAGGAAGCACTCCGCGACCTCTCCCGTGCCCGGGCAACGGCGGCTAAGGAACTGGCTCACAGCCGCCAACGCATCAACGCGCTGCTACTGCGCAAAGGACTGCACTACCCGGAAAAGACCCACTGGACCCAAACACATATCGCCTGGCTGAACCACCAGCATTTCGATCAGCGCCCCGCGCAGCTGACCCTCGAAGCCGATGTTGAACTTCAAATCCTGCAGCTGCAGCACCTGAAATCTCTGGAACAGCACATCACGAATCTGGCCCCGGACTGAGAGTACTTCCCGGTGATCAACGCGCTGATGTGTTTCCGCGGCATCCAACTCACCACCGGCTTCGGGCTGGCAGTCGAGGTCGGAGACTGGACCCGTTTCACCGGCGCCTCCATCGGCGCCTATCTCGGACTCACCCCCCAGCGAGCACTCCTCCGGCCAGACCCGCAGCCAGGGACCGATCACCAAGGCCGGCAACACCTACGCACGCCGGCTGCTCATCGAAGCGGCATGGCTTCACCAACGCCCCTACACGCGTCCAGGCGTGCGCCTATTGCGTCAGTTCGACCTCGTCGACCCCGCCACCCGGACCCGCGCCATGGAAGGCAATCATCGACTACACCACCAATGGGAACGCTTCGATGCCCACGGTAAACGCCGGACCAAGGCCAATACCGCGATCGCCAGGGAACTGGCCGGATGGTGCTGGTCCGCGGCCGCACCCCTGCAGAACGGGGCCGCCATGAGCACGGCCTAACCACACACGTACCCTGCACGGATACTGGCAGTGCTGAGGCAGCACGCGGAGCTAACACCGATCAGTGGCCAGCAGCCGAGGATCTCCTCCGGCCACGTTGACTGCGGCAACGGCGGCTGTGATGAATATGGCTTGTGCCTGCAGCCACACGTTCATATGGCCGCTGGTGTCTGTTCGAAAGCCGGCCGATTTCAGGACCTGCACGACGGCTTGCTCGACCCCAGCCGCGTCACCGACCATTGTCGGCAACGGCTCCACATAGCGGATGCGCCCGTCGTGCATCCGGTAACCGCCGATGCCGGGGAATGCGGAGAGCACGTTGACGTTCTTCCGCCGCCCTAACTCTTGGGCGACCTCCATTGGCGCGTTGCCCAGCACCAGGAACCGACCGGAGTAGATCTTCTCCAGCGATGGAAGTGCCGTCTTGAGTTGATCGCGCCGAACAGCCACTATGACCAGATCGAACCCGGTCAGCGGCTCCGCCGGACCAAGTATCGGCGGTGAGCCGTGCCGTATAAACCTGGCCGATGATTCCGGCGCCGAAAATCAGGATCTTCATCGCATGCTCATTCCTGGTTCGTTTCATCGATTGTTCTCCGGCACGGCTCGGTTCGTTGGCCGAGTCGTACGTGTCAATGTAGTAAGTCTGGCAACACGGGGGTATAACGAGTAATAACGAACGCTGGACATTCCGGTCGTAGTTGGAGCAAAGACCCCCACGCCCGCTTCGACAACACAAGAAGCAGCAGTACGCCCGTGGCACTGCCAAGCCTCCCTGAAGACCAAGCTTCCACCGGTCATGTCTTGCCTGATGTGTCGTCCGTGAGCAGCTTTCGCGCCTCCGTCTCCTGTATGGCGGCGGCACGTCGCTGGTACTGGGCGATGAGCCGTAGTTCATCCACCGTGTAGTCGGTATTGAGCTCGGAGACCCGCGTCATTAACCCCATCAAGTACCCGCCGATTCTGGCCGCCCCTTCCTCTGTCACACGCACTCTCACTATCCGCCCGTCGCCGGCGTCCCGGCTGCGGGCGATAAACCCGCGCCGGGAGAGCCTGTCGAGGACATCGGTGATCGAGTTCCGCGCCAGACCGGTGTACTCGGCCAGATCCCGAGGTGATGGACTGCCGTCGCGGCGGACCAGCTCAAGCACTTTCTCGTCGGTCGGCCCTAGACCGACCTTCGAGGACAAGTTCGTATGAAACAGGACCATGGCCGTGCTCAGCAGCCGGCTGGAATCAGAGACATCTTCCAAGACCCGCTCCCGTTGGGCCCCGCCGTCCAGCGTTGAATCATGCATATACCCATGGTAGCTTGATTTTGTTCGCTCGCACGAACGAACGACATTTCGACCCGGGTTAGGGGTTTGATATGAAGGTGCTCATCGTTGGTGCTGGAATTGCGGGGTGCACTTTAGCGCTGGCGCTCGACAAGGCCGGGCTTGAAAGCCACATCGTTGAAGCCCGGCCGGGGGTGGACACCGGCGGCGCGTTTTTGGCTCTGGCCCCGAACGGCGTTAATGCCCTGCGCACTCTTGACCTGGGCGGCATACCCGAGACCGCTGGCGGTTTTGTCCTTTCGGGCTTGGATTTCCGGAATGCGAAGGGCCGGCGGATTGCCCAACTCGACGGCGAACAGGATGAAGCCCGTTATGGGGCGCCGAGCATACTGCTGCAGCGGGCACGGCTGCAGCGCGAACTCGCGTCCCGGGTCAGCGCCGCAGGGATCAGGACCGACTTCGACACCAGGGTTCTCGATGTGGTTCAAGATGCTGCCGGTGTCACCGCCACCCTCGATGCCGGTGACACTGTTCGGGCCGATGCGCTGGTTGGTGCCGACGGCATCTTCTCAACCATCCGCCAACTCGCCTGGCCGGAAGCACAACCGCCGCGGTATACGGGAATCATCGACTGCGGTGGGTGGACGGACGTCGACCTGCCGGAGACCGCACGACAGCAGATGCACTTCGGCCGGGAGGCGTTCTTTGGCCATGCCATACGCAACGGCACGGCGTACTGGTTCAGCAACTTTCCCCGCAGCCAGGAACCGGAGCGGGCAGAACTGGACCGCATAGAGGGCCCCGCGTGGATGTCACAGCTACGGGCGCTGCATGCCGCGGATCCAGCACCGATCCCGGGCATTCTCGCTGCTGCAACTGATTCGGCAGGTGCCTGGCCCATCTATGACCTGCCCGATCCGGACGAATGGAGCACGTCCAGGATCTGCCTGATCGGAGATGCCGCCCATGCGATGAGCCCATCGGCAGGCCAGGGTGCCTCGCTGGCGATCGAGGACGGAGTCGTGCTCGCCCAAAGCCTGCGCGACCATAACGATCCCTCCCCGGCGCTGGAGCGCTTCGTGCAGGCACGCAAGCCGCGTGCCGAAAAGATTGTAAAGTTCGGCCGCCAAATCGGCGAGCGGAAAATCTCATCCGCCGCTTCCAACGTGGTTCGCGATCTTGGACTGCCGCTGTTTTTGCGGATGGGGGCGCGGGCCACCGCGGATCAGTACGGCTACAGCGTGGAATGGGACGCCGATGCCCACACGTCGCTTTGAGCGGGCGCAGCCGGTATTCCGGTGGATACTCGTCGCCATACTCGGCCTGCACGCCGCGGCCGCGTTCACGCAGGCGATCCTGGCAGGCGCCTACCTGTCCGGCAGCCTCGACGCCATGACAATGCACCGGCTGCTCGGCGGAATGCTGACCCTGATCACCATGGCCCAGGCCGTGCCCGCGCTACTGTTCTGGTATCCCGGTCGCGGACCATGGTGGCCGCTGGCCGTCACCGTCGTGCTGTTCCCCGTGGAAGGGATGCAGGTTGGATTCGGGTACGCCCGCGACCTCGGCCTGCACATTCCACTGGGCGTGGCGATCATCGTCACCGTGACCACAATGTTCATCTGGTCGCTGCGCTACCAGCCCGAACCCAGGACGCGGCCATGACGCTATCCCGCCGACACTTCCTTGGCCTGTCAGGCGGTGCCGCGATCGGTGCAACCCTTGGGGGCTGTGCGCTGGCCTCAGGCAGTGCGACGGGCAACCTGCTGCGCAGTTCGCTCCGGCTGCCCGGCCCATTCACCGTCCCGCTGCCAGTGCCAGCGGTCGCGGTGCCCACGGACACCACCGGCGGCACCGACCATTTCGCCATCACCCAGCGTCATGCCGAAGTCGAGATCCTGCCCGGCACCAAGACCCCCATCCTCGGCTATGACGGGCAGTTCCCGGGACCAACGGTGCCTTCCCGGACGGGACGGCCGGTGATCGTCGAGCACATCAACGAACTCGACATCCCATCGGTGGTGCATCTGCACGGCGGGCACACACCGGCCGCATCCGACGGGTTCCCGACTGATTATGTGCTTCCGCGCGGCATGGATACCGTGCCGGGGCACCACCAGGGCGGCACCATCAGCCGCGGCTCCTTCGCCTACGAGTATCCGATGACGCAGCGTGCCGCAACACTGTGGTACCACGACCACCGGATGGACTTCACCGGCCCGGCCGTCTACCACGGCCTGGCCGGATTCCACCTGATCCACGACGACGAAGAAGAAGCGCTGCCACTGCCCGGAGGTGACCGCGACATCCCGCTGATGATCACCGACCGCGCGTTCGAAGCAGACGGCGCATTCCGCTACCCCGCCCTGGACCCGACCATGCTGGAACAACCCGGCGTCACGGAACAATACATGGCCGGCGTCCTCGGCGACGTGGTGCTCGTCAACGGCGCCCCCTGGCCGGAACTCGACGTCGACGCCGTCCGTTACCGATTCCGGATCCTCAACGCTTCCAACGCCCGCCGCTACGACCTGCGGCTGGACCCCCGCCCTCCACAGGGCGCCTCGTTCACCCAAATCGGATCCGACGGCGGACTCCTGGCCGCACCTCTGGAGCATCCGAACCTGAGGATAGCGCCAGCCGAGCGTTTCGACGTCGTCATCGACTTCTCCGCCTACCCGGTCGGCAGCCTCGTCACGCTGACCAACGCCTTCGGAACCGGATCGACGAAAAACGTGATGCGCTTCCGGATCGCACGCAAGGCCCGCGACGACAGCAACGTACCCCCGAGGCTCAGCCGCGTCGAGGGAATCAGCTCCACGGCCGGGACACTCACCCGCGAATTCACCTTCACCCAAGGCCCGCTCCCTTCCGGCGAGACTGGATGGCTGATCAACGGCCGGGCCTATGACCCCGCCCGCATCGACTCCAAGGTTCCACTCGGCGACATCGAATTGTGGCGGTTCATCACCGACGTCCATCACCCCATCCACGTCCACCTTGAACAATTCCAAGTCACCCGCCGCGGCGGAGGCGGGCCCGGACCATTCGACACCGGGTGGAAGGACACAATCGATCTGCGGCCCGGCGAAGTAGTCGAGGTCGCCATCCGAATGACTGACTACGCCGGCACCTACGTCATGCACTGCCACAATCTTGAACACGAGGACATGATGATGATGTCGAACTTCCAAACTCTCCGATAGGGCCAAAGTTTGATTGACCGGTGGCGGCAACAAATCGAACGGCGGTGCCGGCACCTGCACAGAGGCAGTCTCGAATCGCGAAGCGGGACGCTTCCTCTCTACTGGGCTCAAGCCACCATTTTTTGCCCGGGACGTAGGCCGTATCTCGGGCCGTGTCCCAAACACTAAATCCGTCCAGCTGATGAAGCTGCGAGATTCTAGTGGCTGAGCACTTTGAAGCGGGCAGGACTTTGCACGAGACGATTCCCTCGGCCGGGACGCCGCCTGCGCATCAGGAGGACGCGCTGTACTGTGGTGGTCTCGAGGCCGGTGTTCAGTGAGTCTCGGCGAACACCTCGACGTAGGAGGCGAACTCGCATGCTCGCCGCATACTTCCGGGGAGTGGCGGGTCCACTGGCTTCCAGGGAGTTGCGCGGTCCTCTGCGACTTGCGCCAGGAGCGGTGACCAGACGGGATCGAGCCTATTGCACACCCACTCGAGCGCGGTGGATTTGGAGGCCACTTTGCCGGTCGTCGCGGTGTAGAGCACACGGCTGTAGGTCTGCACGATGTATCGCTGCGTCCAGGCATGCTCCATGTCGGCCCACTCGCGTATTCCTGCCAGGGTGCCCGGCAGCGCCTCGCGCGCCGCCTCCCGCATAGCCTGTTCCGGGACATGATCGACGAGTTCTGCGGGCGGAGGACCGCCGAGCACGATGCCGTGATTGCGCAGGATCCACCGTGTGTGGAGGTTGTTGCAGTGATCGTCCCAGGTCATCTCCCGGCGTCCGCGGTCCACGAACAACCACGGCACACCGAGCCCCTCCGCCGAACGTAGCGAATCTGCGTGCGCGTAAGAGCCTTCGATGTTGTCTGGCCAGAGGCCGGGACGTGTTGGTATATCGGCGTGCAGGCGTCGGAGGTCGGCCTCTACCTCACCGCTTGGTGGAACGGTTGTGACGATGATGAAGTCAGCGTCGCTATACGCGTCGCCACCGCCGAGAGCGAAGGAGCCTTGCAGGTAGCCACCGACGTACGTGCCTTGCAGGATGGTACGCGCTGCCTCGTTCAGCTCCTGCAGGACAGCATTCAGCTCAGGGAAAGACGTAATCAAGAGTAGTTGGTTCCAATACTCGTGAAATGAAAAGGCAGATCCAGCGAGTACGGCGAGCGTGCACGTGTCGCCGTCCTTCGTGACGAGCAGCGAAGGCGCACAGCAAAGAAACAGCACCTGATCATGAAGTGATACTAGCGCGCGCCACCAAGTCGGGGAAGGCAATGAGCTCGTCGCTTGCGTCAATGAGGGCTCTATGCCTATGCCAAAGCTGAGCCTCCCGTAAGAGGATCGACGACCGTTGACTCTGGCGGCAGGTGGTTGGACCGTAAGCGACGTCGCGTAGGGCAAGGACGGTCTTGCGGGATGCATCCATTGGCCCAATATACGCATGGTTGGTGATGGTACTCTGCGGAGTCACCCCGGTTAGCTGGCGGTTAGCTGCCCTCAAAGCAAACTTTCTTTGTTGCTTGAGTGGGATTGTGCGTGCCGCACGACGGTAATCTGGACCAGACATTTTAAAGCGTTCCATGACTTCGGCGAAATATTCAGCTCGGCGTCGGTTATTCGCTTTGCCGTGGCAGGGCCTTGGCTGCCCATGGCGATAATGACGTCGGGTTTTCCACGATCTTCTCGGGCCCATCGTC
Organism: Arthrobacter castelli DSM 16402; assembly: GCF_000430705.1. GTDB lineage: Bacteria > Actinomycetota > Actinomycetes > Actinomycetales > Micrococcaceae > Arthrobacter_C > Arthrobacter_C castelli. Next base: position 180,307 of record NZ_AUMN01000004.1, on the reverse strand, counting down.
GCCCTCGAACAGATTCGTCCAAGGCGTGCGGGGATGGTTCCGCTCTGCTTTGATGCTGCGGATGCCGGTGTTGAGTTCGGGGACAATCGGCTGCCGCCCGGCAGAATTCTGATCTTCATATTGGGCTCACACTTCTCGAAGGTGGAGGGGTGTATGCGAGCACCGCGTCACGTCGAGCTCAACGTCGCAGTAGTCTCCGTTCCATTGCGACGACGACAGCGCGGGTGCGGTCCTCGACGTCGAGCTTGGCGAAGATGCGCAGCAGGTGGGTTTTCACGGTTGCTTCGGCGATGAAGAGGCGGGCCGCAATCTCGGAATTGCTCAGCCCGGTCGAGACAGCTTCAAGAACCTCCACCTCCCGTGCCGACAAGGACCGCTGCTCCGGCATCCGCATCCGCGAGACCAGTTTGGCCGCAACGGCCGGTGCCAGTACGGTTTCGCCACGGGCCGCGGCGAAGACTGCCTCGATGATCGTCTCCCCGGCGGTGTCCTTGAGCAGGTATCCGACCGCCCCTGCCTCGACCGAGCGCATGATGTCCGCATCGCCGTCGTAGGTGGTCAGGACAAGAACCTTGGGGTTTGGATGGTCGGAGTGGATGCGCGCTGTCGCGCTGGCGCCGTCGAGGCCGGGCATCCGCAAATCCATTAGGACGACGTCGGGCTCCAACTCGGCGACCATACGTAGCGCCTCCTGCCCGTCACCGGCTTGGCCCGCGACGTCGATACCGTCCGAAGTGTTCAGCAATCCTGCAAGGCCGGCGCGGACAATGGGATGATCGTCGGCAATCACCACCCGGATCCGCTCAGGCATTGCCGACCTGCGCTGGTTGTCTTTGTGGATGCAGGTCCAGCGGGACTGTCGCCGAGACGGTAGTCCCTTCGCCGGGTGCCGACTGAAGGTCCAACCGGGCGCCGATCTCATCGAGCCGTGCTGCCATCCCCTCCAGACCGAACCCGTGGGTTGCCGTGCCGGGATCGAATCCGTCACCGTCATCATGGATCAACAGTGTCAGCCTTCTGTCAGGGGCCTCCAGACGGAGTGTGACATGCTCCGCTGAGGAATGACGCCTGACATTGTTGAGCGCTTCCTGGGCTGTGCGCAGGATGGCGATTTGCTGGACAGAGGACAATGGCGGCAGGGAGCCGGGCAGGGTCAGCACCAAGTCCGCGCCGGGGTCATCGGCAAATGATTCCTCTAAGCGGGCCAACGCATCGAGCAGGTCCGCTCCCTGAAGCGGCGCCGGCCCCGTGGCAGCAATCAGGGACCGCGCCTCCTGCAGACTGCTCCGGGCCGTGGATTGGATTCCCTGCAGTTGCTGCTCCAACGCCGTGGCCCCTGAACCTGGACTCTCTTTTCGCAACTGAGCCTGTGCCGCTTCGGTGAGCATGATGATGGACGTGAAGCCTTGTGCCAGCGTGTCGTGGATTTCGCGGGATATCCGCTCTCGCTCGGCCATGGCACCCTGCTCTCTGTACGAGGCGGTAAGTTCAGTCCGGGCAGCTTCCAGTTCCGCCAATAGCTCGCCACGGTCCTCGCTCTGGGCGATGATCTTGTAGATCCACAGTCCCAGCATGGTGCTGGCCACAAAGGTGGTGGCGGCCTGGACGACTGCACCGCTAAGCGATATTTCGGACTCGTTCCAGAACTGAAGCTGCGCAGCGCCCACCCCGATGCACAGAATTGCGGTGAAGGCGACGCCGCCCCTGGCCGTTCCGGCGAACATCCACATCTGCGGAAATGCCACAAACAGGATGACCATCCCGACCCCGCCTTGGCTGACCAACAGAATAACGACGGCGGTCAGCAACACCAGATATGCCTTCGGTTTCCAGGTTCTAAGATTCCGGTGCCGGGTGAGGAATGGATAGACGACACCGAGGCCGGCAAGGGCCAGCAGCATGGGAATTTTTTCGATCCCGGATCCGTCATACCCGACGATGATCAGCACCGCTGTGGTCAGGACGACGTAGAACGCCGCGTGCCACCATTTCATCCCGCCGACCCATACCGAACGATCCGGCCTCATGCGTTCGGCCCGGTCCTGCCTCGCGCTCATGGCCACAACTCTACTGTTTTTCCCGTGGTGCTCATTTCTGCGGTGGCCACTTGAACGTCAGCCGGACCACCACTAGTCCCACGATCAGCCAGAGCAGAATGACGACGGCCGAGAGTCCCAGATGCCAGGCTTGGCCTGGTTCGGCCATTTCCCATCCTTCAGGCAGGAACACCGATCGCATCCCGCTCGCCGTCCAGCGCAGTGGCGTCACATTAGCGATGTTCTGCAACCATTCGGGCAACCGGTGGAAGGGAAAGTAGACTCCGGAAGTGAAGGAGAGCAGCAAAACCGGCAATACGGTCAGGGTGGCGGCACTTTGAGCGGACTTGGCCAAGCAGGCAAACGCAATGCCGGCCATCGACCATGCGCCTGTGCTCAGTAACAACACCCAGGCAAAGGTGAACCATTGCTGTGGATCCGTTGGCATCGGCACATCCATCACGAACCCGGCAAACAGCAGCAGCAGCACGGTCTGGGTAACGATCAAGTACAGGGTCAGACCGGTCTTGCCGATGAAGTAGGACAGCGGCGGTAACGGCGTACCGGCCAGGCGCTTGATGGCGCCGTTATACCGCTCGGCCGCGACGTAGCCGCTCAGATTCTGGAATCCGCTCAGAATGGTGCCGAGGGCAATCAAGCCCGGCAGATAATACTGCGCCGGCGTGATCGGATCAACGACATCGCCCTCGGCACCGAAAGTGGGCTCATCGCCGAAGACAGTACTGAACAGACCCATGATCAGTATCGGGAACAACAAGATGAAAAACAGCGACGCGACATCCCGGTTAAATAGCACAATCTCGACGACGGTCCGTCTGCAGCCAAGCACGAAAGTATTGGGGCGCCAGGGCTTATCCGGGTCTCGAGCGCGGTTCAAAGACCTGCTGGCAGTGACGTTTGAGCTGCTCATGGCAGATCCTGCCGATTCCGGGGTTCGCTGGCTGGCTTTGGATCAACCGATTTCTGATGATCCAGCAGCTGCAGATAAATATCCTCGAGGGAGGGTCGGAAAACCTCCAGCAACTCCGGTTCCCGCCGTCCGCCGTCACTAATCCGCTGGATGAGCGAGGCAGGCTCGGTAGTGATCTGCTCATGTCTGCCCTCCTGATCGGTCCACCGCACCCGCGGAGTGCGTACCTCAGGCCCGCCGATGGTAGTGGGGGTACCTTCAGCGATGAGCCGCCCACCCGCGATAATGCCGAGGCGGTCGGCCAACTGCTGCGCTTCATCCAGATAGTGAGTGGTCAGGACAACGGTGGTCCCATCCTGACCGAGGCTGCGGATCAGCTCCCAGAATGCGCGGCGGGCCTCAGGGTCAAAGCCGGTGGTCGGCTCGTCGAGGAACAGCAGCTCGGGGTTGCCGATCAGGCCCATCGCCACGTCTGCGCGCCGCCGCTGGCCGCCGGAGAGGGCCTTGATCCGGGCGCTGGCCTTTTCTTCAAGTCCAACCGCGGCAACCACCTCGTCGACGCTCCTCGGGTTGGGGTAGAAAACGGCCAGGTTCCGCAGCGATTCTGCGACACCGAGCTCGCCGGCGTCGGTCGCTTCCTGCAGGACAACGCCGATCCGCGCCCGAAAAGCCGGTGATGCCTTGTACGGCCGGCAGCCGAGGACCCTCGCGGCCCCGCTCGTGGGCTTCCGGTGTCCTTCAAGTATTTCAATCGTGGTGGATTTGCCGGCACCGTTAGGGCCAAGCATGGCATAGGTTTCGCCGGCGCTGACCTCGAAGGTGACGTTGTCCACCGCATTGAACTGCCCGCCCTTGGGCTTCGCATACGACTTAGTTAACTGCTCGACTCCAATAATCGGTCCATCCTCCCGGACCCGCTTCGTCGGTTGAGTACTCAAAGATGTCAGTGCGTTCATATGATCAGCTTGCCGTGCCTATGGGTTCCGAAATGAGGCCCAATATACTGAACTTCGTGTCCACCGAACGGTGGACACCGCAGGTCAACGATTTCCGCCGTCCCATGCCCACCGGGACGATGACTGGTCACGTGGGGTCAGCTGATCGAAGCGTCCCTGGCGACTTCGCGGCGGGTGGGAGAATCTGACCATGAAGATGAACAAGACGTCTGTGAAGCTGCGGTCGGTGGCGCCGGTGTTTTCGACCACTGACGTGGCACGCTGGCTGGAGCACTACCGCGGTCTCGGGTTCGAGGTCGAGCCCCACAACGAGGAGTATGGGTTCGCCTCGCTGGGCCCCGTCGAGATTCACGTATCGCGCAACCAGGATCACGACCCAGCCACCACCGCTGGCTGCGCCTACCTCGATGTCGACGACTCTGACATGGTGTGGCGGCAGTGGTCGACCGCTCCCGACGGTAAAGACGTCGAACCGGTCGACACCGACTACGGCATCCGAGAGGGTGCCCACATCGACCCGGACGGCAACCTCCTCCGCTACGGCTCTCGGCACTAAGCAGCCAACGGCACCGCGTCCCGCCGTGGGATCCGCTTACGGTGTCAATGTCCGAAGCTATCTGCGCAAATGTCCGCACCCGACTGCACACAGTCAGCTGGAGCGTGGGCCCGGGATCACAACTTGCTAACTTTCTCCGCCCCGTGCGGGTTTCGTGGGCGATATGCGGGCCATGGTGGGCTCAAAATAGTGGGTATGGGGCTAAAACAGTGGTTCGGGAAACTGTGGAACGGGCAGGTGGGCGGCAGCGGCATCTCATCCGGTCTCTATCTGGTTCTGCTGGCCGGTGCATGGGTTTGGGTCGAGGTGGCGGGCCTGTCCCGGCCGGATACCATCACCGGATTCCTGGTCTGGTTATACGTCCTGCTGGCACTCGTCGTCATAGCGGCCTTGCTGGCCGGCTCAGCCGTGCGGATCATTTTCCTGCGGGCCAACCGCAGCAGAATCTCTGGCTGATGCATCCGGGTACGCTCCACACCGACACGTGATACGCGTCCGGCCCGTTCATGGTCCGCCACTGCGAACTCTGCCAGGCTTCGGAGAGCTGGATTGTTCGGATAACCGGGCTGCGGGAGCGAATTACGCCAGCACTGGCCCATTCAGACGACTGTGCGGTGCAGGGGCCCACCAGATTTCGCTTGACAGAGGCCGGTAAGCAACCAGAATAAAGTTGGGGAGCTTGTCCAGTTGCTTACCGACCAAGGGAACCGGGAACGGTTCAAACCGGTCCCCTGTCACACTCGCACTCGACACGAGGTACTAGCCAGCCTACCGGGCGAGCCTGAGCAATCGGTAAAATCCTGACGTGGAAAGGGTGGCCTCTTCCGGAGCTGGCGGGCCGCCCTTTTCCCATGGTCGAGGTCGGTCCACTGCCGCCCGCCCCGGAAATTTGCGCCTCAACCCAGGCCGTCCGCATTCCATACTGATTCGGATGAGGGTTTGTTCGTGCGTGGCCATGCCGGTTATGGACGGCTTGTCAATGCCTCGCGGTGCCACGGGGGTCGGACTAAGGTGGTGATATGGAGGATGTGGTGTTGGTGGGGATCGATGGATCACCGGCTGCATCGCGGGCGCTTGAAGTTGCTATCACCGAAGCCTGTGTACGCAGCTGGCCGCTTCATCTGATAAGCGTGTTTGCTCCGTCACTGGTGATTGATCCAACGGTCGGCTCGGTTTACGCCGGAGCGCAACAACACGAGTCCACGATGCTTCTTGAGGAGGCGGCCGAGCCGGCAATACGGCGCGGCCTGGAAGTGAGCACACGCATTGAGTCGGGCGAGGCGCATCGCGTACTCGCCCGGCATTCGGCACAGGCCGGGCTGGTGGTGGTTGGCAAGCATGGAAGGCACACGGTATCCGATCGTGTGTTGGGCGGTGTCTCCTCCTGGTTGGCCGCGCACGCCAACTGCCCCGTTCTCATCACTGCCCCGGCACGGGAAGGCCGGCCCTCCGAACCGGCCGTTGCTGCCGATGACAACGACTATGGGGGCAGCATTGTTGCCGCGGTCGATGGGAAAGCCCAGCAGTGCACGACTGTCCGGGCGGCGGCGCAGATGGCAAGGCTGCACAGCAAGCCACTGGTCATAGTATTAGTGCGGGGCACCTCTGGCGATGATCGGGTTCTGTCCGGGACGGAAACTATGCTGGAACAACTTCTCCAAGCTGCCCGGCAGGAACATCCCGATCTGGTGGTGAAATGGCAGGTCCGTCCCGGCCGGGCAGCCAAGGCCTTGATCGGGATTTCACATTCCGCTGACATGTTGGTGTTGGGCACCCGCGGCCATAGCGGCCTTACCGGACTCGTGCTGGGCTCGGTGAGCCAAGCAGTCTTGCTCGGAGGTACGTCCCCCGTAATGGTGGTGCCGCAACCATAGGCAGTTCCAGCGCGTTGGGGGTACAACCTGTCAACTCGTGCAAGGACCTTCGGCGGTCCCTCTGTGTCAGCCCTGGTAAACATTCCACCCGCATGGTTAGAAAGGTACGTTGGCGGTCTCAGTTGGAGGCATGATGAGCAGGCCGGTAATCCTCCCAGCCTTGTTGTAGGCGACTTTCCCGAGCCACTGGCCGGCCTCATAGTTGAGCAGAGTCTGGCCAACGGCCCGGTTCCCGGCTGAGTATCCTGTCCGCGTGTCAGCGGATGATATCCACTGACCAGAGCGGGTAATCACGTCATGCCACACTCCCATGACTTTCCTCTTCGTCAGAATGCGTGCGCAGATGAAGCTCATCTGAGCCTTCACAGAGCCGAAATCTTCTGCCGCGAGGGAGCCGAACACGCCCTCTGTCCGCGGGATCAGGTCAGTGTCCAACATACTCATGCGCTTTCTTTCGTTGCATCTGCATTAGTTATCCGTTGTCGCCTTCGCTGTACCACGGTCATTGTTGAGTTCTTTATATCTCGACCTCAATGGTCTGTGGCACCAAGAATCTGGGCTGCCGCTGGACTGGTTGTCTCGAGCTGGTAAACCAACGTTCAGCGGGCGCTTTCGGGCCGACTGTAAACCATGTAAACATGGCTCAGACTGTTCCAGCCCTTGGAGGCTTCCGCGCGGATTGATCGCAGAACCGTCTCTGGCGGTGGCACACTGGTAGTGAGGTACCGGCAATCGGGGGAGGGCAAGACGACAGTGGCTGGCAGTGGAAGCGCGTTTTCGGTAAGCCGCGCCGTGGCAGCGGGGGCCTTGGCATGTGTGGCTCTCACCGCTTGTGGAGGGTCGGGCGGAGGTGGCGGAGTCACCGAGGATCCCGACGGGTCGTTCAGCGGTGTGTACAGTCAGCAGTTCCACGATGACATCGACGGATATACCGGGCAGGAAGTAACCCTGACATCTCAAGTCCGCGACAACATCACACCTATGTTCTTCGCCATCGGCGGCACCGATGACTCCGGCACGGACGTTACAGGCGATGCCCTGCTGGTCGTCCATGATGGAGAAGTCGTTGTCACCGATGGTGCCGCTGTCGAGGTAACCGGGACGGTGCAGGAAAGCTTCGACGTTAGTGCCGTTGAGGAAGAGCTGGGAACGGAGCTGAATCTGAGCGCACTGGAGAACTGGGAAGGTGCTGCGTATGTGGATGCTGACGATGTCCAGGTCTTGGATACATAGCCACTATTAATACGACGGGTATGTCACCGGTGTTCTACAGTAGGAGTTTATCGTTTCGATACGAGGATGCCCGCCGCTGGCACAGGTGGGACGATATGCTTAACTCAGCCTAAACAGCACGGTCATCGAGGGGACTTTCTGGCCAGGGGGCGGGGGTTTGTGTATTACGGGTTATTGGAGACGCAGGATTTTCATGACGGTCTTCCAGAGGATCTGAGTGTTCTTTCCAACCAAGAACTGCTCCGGCTCCATACCAAGGCGTGTCAGGCAGTGGATTTTGAGTACTTTTTCGCGCGCCCGAATCCCGCCACACGATTGCGTTACAGGCTGCTCAACGCCGAAACTCTCCGCCGTGAAGCGCCAACACATCAAGGCCCGCAACAGAAATGTTAGGCCGAAGCGGCATAGGGAGGCGGTGACGCTGGATTCCCACGACCGCTTTGCTGAGGACCTGAATTTACCTGCCGCGAGGAACCGGAATGCTTCGAGACCGCACCATTGCCTCGCCTGTGACCACAGGCATTTGGAAATCGACCATATTCCGCAGCTCGTGGCGTAGCTGTACGGACGTAGTTTCAGTCAGGGAGGTTTCACTCCGTGCAAACCCGGTGCTGGCCGACGGTCAGCGCGTGGCGTGCTCGTCGTGGACGCGGTGGGCTTCGCGTACTTTCTGGCGGATTTTTTCGATGTCGTTGATCTTGTTGCGGTATTTCAGATCCATGCTGAAGATCTGCTTTTCCTCGTCCACCAGTGCCTGGTAGACGCGTTCCCGCTCGTTCGGGTCGTGGGTGTAGTCCGGGTCCAGGTAGTTTTCCGCGTGGCGGCGGGCATTGGTCACCGCGGTTTGGGCCTTGCCGGCCGGGCTGTACAGCGAGGCGATGATGGTCACCAGCAGCACGGCGACGATGACCGACAGCGACAGCCCGGTGGTGATTTCGAAGACCGGGGCCGGCTGGCCGTCGTTGATGAAGGGGACGGTGTTCTCGTGCAGGGCGTGCAGCACCAGCTTGACGCCGATAAAGGCCAGGATCGCGGCCAGCCCGTAGGACAGGTAGATCAGCCGGTCCAGCATGCCATCAATCAAAAAGTAGAGCTGGCGCAGGCCGAGCAGGGAGAACGCGGTGGCGGTGAAGACGATGAACACATTCTGGGTCAGCCCGTAAATCGCTGGTATGGAGTCAAGGGCGAACAGGATGTCGGTGCCGCCGATGGCCACCATCACCAGCAGCATCGGGGTCATCACTTTTTTGCCGTTTTCGACGGTGAACAGTTTGTCGCCGTCGTAATAGTCAGTGGTGTGGAAGACTTTGCGGGCGATGCGGATCATGAAGTTGTCCGCCGAGTGGCTCTCTTCGCTTTCGGGCTTGAGCATCTTGGCGGCGGTGAACAACAGGATCAGGCCGAAGAAGTAGAACACCCAGGCGAAATTGTTGATCAGCGCCGCGCCGAGGAAGATGAAGCCGGTGCGGGTGATCAGCGCGAAGATGATGCCGAACAGCAGCACTTTCTGCTGGTCCTCGCGCGGGACCTTGAAGCTGGCCATGATGATCAAAAAGACGAACAGGTTGTCGACCGACAGGGCCTTTTCGGTCAGGTACCCGGCGAAATATTCTCGGCCCATGGTTGTGCCGCCGAAGATCAGCACCGCGATGCCGAACAGGATTGCGATGCCGACGTAGGCGGCCGACCAAATGGCCGCTTCTTTCAGCGTGGGCACGTGGGCCTTGCGGACGTGGAAGAAGAAGTCGTAGGCCAGCAGCGCCAGGATAAAAGCAATGGTCAGTGACCATATGAGCGGGGAGACGGTCATGTTCTCTGCCTTCGAAGAGTTTCAACTGGTCGAAGCACAAGTCTCTCCACCGGCCGCCCGGCCGGCCACTGCACCCGGTCGGGCTTTCGCCTAACGTATTGACGGGTGCAGCGCTGAGGGATACTCTCCTACGCACCAACCAGCCTACCCGGCCACCGCGATCACCGCCACAGAATGAGACACAGCCAACCGTTGCAGCCGCCCCAATACAGGACGTGATGTGAGCCGCTTCGACTCGTTTGAGCACCGCAGAAGTGGGATACTGGACTCAGACCACCGTGCGATGAGTCCTCGGGGCGACACCTCATACGGTGGCCGTGCCCGCTGTAGTTTTCGCGCTATGACCGGAAGGGGATCGGCAGGTCGAGTTCATTGGCTCTATCTGAATCTGAACGTGAAGAATTAGCCAGGCTGGAAATGCGGCTCAGTTCTGACGACCCACGGCTGGCGCAGTCGTTCTCTGCTGCCCGGGAGCAGGAACCGTCACAGGATCCGCTGGTGTTCGAACTGACGATGATCGCAGTCGGAGCCTTCATCCTGATGGTCGGTGTGGCCGCCACCGCAGTGATTCTGGCCTTGAGCGGAATAATCGTCACAGTCATGGCAATCGCCCGGATGGTTCCGCGCTGGCTCAAGTCCGCACCACGGGACCTTTCGAGAAGAACATAATCATTGAAACCTCTGCAGCCCACCCGCCCAGCGCCCCGGATCCCTTCGAAAGCGTTCCGGACCGCCCGGGTACACGCCATCGCTCTTGGCACCCTTGGTGCCTCCCGGCCCGGTCCACACCCGCGGCGGCGCGGGTGTGGCCAATATGGTCAGCGCGACCCTATGAGGGGCACACAGGGTCGAATGCCTGCTCTTTGCATCAATCAGTTCCTGCCCTGACGTGCTCATCGCATGCTCTGGTTGGGTGTATTGCGTGGGCGGGTCAGAGGCCAGGTGATTAACGTCCACAGGACGATGACGGCTAGCAGTTCGACCACCAGGTACCAGGGCCACGGTCCCATCAGGTCCAGCACTGAGGGATTAGCGGGTTTGGCATTGAGGAATCCGTAGTTGGTGCCGGCCACGGTGTTGAAGCAGAGCACCACAACAGCCCTGCCGATGGTGACCGTGACCGCAATACGGAAGGCGGCCCAGTCCGGTCGCAGGCCCAGGCCCCAGGTCAGGTACACAGCGGCCCAGACAACGAGGGCATGCTGCAGCCAAAAGTCAATGAAGGCAAAGTCGGGAAATCCCGGGCGCATCGCCGGGGTGATCATCGCCTGCGGGTTGAGGGTCAAGCCCCAGTAAAAGGTCAGCGCGAAGGCCCACCTCGAACGCGTCCACAGCGCGTACACCGCCGTCATCCAGGTCAGATCCGAAATGTGCAGTGGCAACGACGAGTCGATGCTCCACCGTGCCGGCAACATATCGACAATCAACATCGTGCCCGCATAGGCGGCCAAGACGATGGCGAAACCATGGGTAAAATCTTCCCTTGCCCGGCCAGCCCGCAGGGCACGGCCCGCCCACACCAACAGCACCGCCCCGGCAGCAACCAACAGTAGAACCACCCAGTGCGAGAAACTGAAGGGGATGAAGGTCCGCTCCGTGGCCAGCACCGTCAGCCGCCCTTCCCGTCTGAGGCAGCCATCCACCGCACGTGGCGCCACCTGCACAGGATTTCATGGCCAGCCCCGGCTGCTGCAGCCATCAGCGGCGCCAGCCCGGGGCCAGGGGCGGCTTGCTGTGCCGGGCCCGTCTGCGACTCAGCCATATGGACACCCCCGACCAACATCTGCTTCCCCTCACCCACCACGACACCAGCGACCGCAACAGGCATGGGCCAGCCCGGCGTCCACACCAGCATAGAGCTCCCACAGTACGCAGCGACGGGTAACAAACAGCCCTGAAAATCTCGTAGGAGTTGTTGGACACCTACAAGTGTCCATTCCAACTTCCTTGGACTGCGCTGGAAGATCGAGTCCGCCTTCGACGTGCTCAAGACGCCTCAACGCGGCCTGCAGGCGGTCGAAGTCCCCCGAACTGGTGGTCTAGGAGATCTTCGGGCACCTCAGCTGCCACTACGCCATCCGGTCACTGATGTTCGATGCCGCCGAACACGCCGGACGCGTTCCCGACCGGGTCTCCTTCGTCGCCGCCCTGCGGATCAGCCGCAGATCCATCGCCCCAACAGGGCCAAACCTGTAGTTCTCATTCGCATGAACCATAAAACGAACATCTCGAAATGAACCACGAGCGTGCGCGTCTTCGACCACAGTCCATCGGCGCCGATGAGAACGCTGCCGTGCGGCACTCCCGTCTTCGAACCGCGCGCCGGCCTCATCGGGGCTCTGATCCACGTTAACGAGTCGCTTTCCGGAACCGCTCCACATCAGCATCCGTCATGCCGGGAACCCGGCCGCCTTGACCCGCTCGACTGATCTATAGCGGTGACCGGCCCGCCGACCCCCGCACCGATGACAATCGCCTTGTCCATCACACCCCGTCGCCTGCCCGCACTCGCCACGGCATCGGGTATGGTCCCGCGGTTAAACTCGGACAGCGACCCTGTGCCGACCCGGATCGTCAATGGGCCGGACGAGGCTGTTGACCGTGGGAGTACGGCTATCTGAATGTCCTGTGCCAACGGGGAGTACTCCGCCCCCGGTGAGACCCATAGCGCCAGATAAGCCACGCCGCCGACGCCCACAGAATCACGGCGCAGCCAGGGCAAACAACGACCAGCACAATGTTCAGCCCCGTTCCCGACAGCGCCAGAGCAAAGCCGGTTACACCTACAGTGATCATGAACCCTGCGATCCACCAGTGCTGGGGCCACCGGAAGAGCCGGGCTAACGGCAGGAAGTGCGCTCCCACTACTGTCGCTATCAGAGCCGGGATCCAAGCGGCCTCGCCGGCCAGATTTGCCACGGTGATCGCCAGGACGATCCCTGCCGTCTGTCCAAGGTTGATCAGTGCGAACTGCCGCCGCACGTTCGGTCCGTACCCAGCCTGCGCGCTGATGCCAGTCAACTGCGCCAGGGTCAGAACGAACAGGACGATCCCGATGGCGAGTCCACCCCCGACGCTAATCGCTACCCAGGCGCCGGGCATACCCGTGGTCCCGAACAGCCACCACAGCGTGCCAAATCCTGCCATCACGAGGCCTGGGGCGCGGGCCCCTTCCCGCCGTGGCTGGATCTTCATACCGGCCCCGGCCTCCGTTCACCGCCACGGCTCTGCTGTCCGGAGCACCCATAGCCAATCATCATTGCCTCCATGCTGCTGTATCACGGAGGATGGCCGCCCAGCGGTTCACCCTTGCCACTGATGATCACCGGCTATGCCATCCCTCACCCACTGTGAGCCTTGTCTTTTTGATCATCACGGTCAGCTTCAGGGTCCCGCGCGAGGACCTGCAGAAGGTGCTGCTGTTCGGCATTAAGTTCGCTCTGGACTCCAGCCCGGCCATTTACCGGCTGACACAGAATGTGTTCATTGTCTTCGCTTTTTGCCCCGTATACTTGCGACCGAACAGGTGGCCTTTCTGCCTGGGGTTGACTGTTGACTCCCCACTTCCGGATACCGGCCGCTTCGCTGATCATTATATTGGCCTTAGCCAGGGTCCGCCCATGCCTGCTTCCTTTAGCGGGCCGGATCACGATGGCAGTTGCCGAATGAGTCGCTAAGCTTTCGAAACCTGTAAATTAGAGGCCATGGATGGCGATACGCTGCTGAATCTTCTGCTGGTTGTGCTGTTTGTGCTGATCGGCGGTTTGTTCGCCGGCACGGAGATGGCCATCGTGACCCTGCGCGAGAGCCAGGTCAAGCAGATCGAGCGGTCCGGCCGCCATGGGCCGAAGACAGCAGCGCTGGTGCGGAATCCGAATTTGTTCCTCTCGGCCGTGCAGATCGGTGTCACTGTCGCCGGGTTCTTCTCATCAGCTTACGGCGCCGCGACACTGGCTCCCGATGTCGCCCCGATACTGATCAGCTGGGGGTTGCCCGACGGGACCGCCGACACCGTGGCGCTGATCGCCATGACACTGCTCATCGCTTACCTCTCCCTCATCCTCGGTGAACTGGTGCCCAAGCGTTTAGCCATGCAGCGGGCCGAAGGATTCACCAAGGTCCTGGCACCGCCACTGAACGTGTTCGCCAAACTCATGCGACCGGTGATCGGGCTGCTGTCCGTCTCGACCAATGCCGTGGTCCGGCTGCTCGGCGGGAATCCGAAGGTCGCCACCGAGGAAGTCAGCGCCGAAGAACTGCGCGAGATGCTCGTCGATAACCGCTCCATCCAGTACGAGCACCGGGGGATCCTCGCCGGCGCTTTTACCGCCGGCAACCGGCTGGTCCGTGAAGTCATGCAACCACGCACCGACGTGGCCTTCCTCGACAGCACCCTGAACATCGAGCAAGCCCGCACCGTGATGCGGGACTTACCCCACACGCGATACCCCGTGCTCGGCGAATCGATCGACGACATCATTGGGTTTCTGCACATTCGCGATGTATACGAACAATCCAACACAGCAACACCCGTGGCCGAACTGGCCCGCCCGATCCTTCCCCTACCGGGGACCAATAAAGTGCCCCAATCCCTGGCGTTGATGCGGGCCGGCAACCACCAAATCACCTTAGTGGTCGATGAATACGGTGGAACCGCCGGAATTGCGACCCTCGAGGACCTGGTCGAAGAATTCGTCGGAGAAATCTACGACGAGTACGATCCCGACCCGGCACCAACGGGCCAAGGCCCATCGTCTCAGCCGGCTGTCGGGGAAAGTATCGACATCGACGCAGGGCTGATCCTGCAGGAAATCCCCTCCCTGATCGGAGTGGAACTGCCTGATGACGGCTCCTACGAAACCATCGCCGGATTCCTCATCGACCGATTCGGCCGCGTGCCCGATACCGGCGACAGTCTCGAATACGCCGGCCACCGGTTCGAAGCGCTCCAAGCCACCGAATCCCGCGTGGAACGCATACGCATCACCCGCCTCGCCGAAGACGCGACGGCCGAAGGAGCCTGACCCCTGCCTCAACACAGGCTAGCCGGGCGGGCCAACGGCAGTGCGCTAAGCAGTACTCATTGATGCGTCAGATGAGATTTCTGCGGTCGTAGCTGATCGGGGCGCCGGTCATCGGTTCTTTGTGACGGTCCTCGATCAGACGCAGGTAGGTAGTCGATGCCCGAGGCGGCGTTGGCTGCGCCGGGATCCGCGTCGCGACTCGCGGCGGCGGTCTTGGGGTGAACGTGGCGGCGGATGTCGAGCAGGACCGCGTCCGGTGTGCCGGGGGCGCCGCCGGGGCCGGTCACGGTGATCGGAGCGGTCAGGTCGAACGGGTCATAGACGAGTTCGACATGGGCTTCGAGGTCATCGATGTCGGGTGAACCTCCGGTCACCATACATCGATCGAGAGGAAGTATGCTGATTATCGTTTCAATGGCTCTATCGCCAGCCGTGACGGCTTGCGTGTCATGGACACACGAAATGTTTTAGTCCCAGCGGAATAGCACGGCCGCAACTGTGAAACCCAGGACAGTTGTGACACCGAGGCTTATCAGGTGGACCGGTTCGACCGCGAAGCCAGCCCAAACCGCAGACAAAGCTTGCACAGTGGCACCGAAGGGGAGCCACTCGCCAACTGCTGCGACCGGTTCGGGCAAAGCTGCCCGCCCGCCGAATAAACCACCGAGGGCTGCGAGGGCGAAGAACACGATCAGTCCGATGGCCACGGCAGAATTCGGTGTCGGCGCAACGGCTGCGACGACCATGCCGAGGGCATACATCGCAGCCATCGCGAGAACGAAAATGCCGAGGGCCGCGCCGGGCTGGACGGGTGGATTGGCGTCGAATATCAAGACAGCCACGGCCAGTGCTGCGGTGATCCCGATGACCGCCTGAATCACGCTCACGACCACCTGAGCCACAAGCACCATGGCAGGTGAGGCAGGGGTGACGGAGAGCCGGCGCAGAATTCCGGCACGGCGATAGTAGGCCAGGAAGCTTGGCATGTTAATGATGCCGATGGTAGAGATAACCAAGGTCAGTACCAGGGGCAGGACGAACACATCCAGGGCAGTACGTCCGTTGGCCACCACCTCGTCGGTCGCCGCCGAGGCACTCATCACCAGGATCAGGAGAGGCAGGCCGATTGGAACAACCAGACCAGCAGTGTCCCGGGCGACCATCTTGGCCTCGCACTGAATCAGAGACAGCCATGCTCCGGCTCCGGGGCGATGGGCTTCGACCGCGATGCTCATTCCGGGTCCTCCAGTTCATTTCCGGTGAGTGTGACAAAAGCGTCGTCGAGGTTTTCGGCTCCGGCGCGGGAAACGAGGCCGGAGGACGAATCGAGGGCGATAATGCGTCCGGAGTCAATGAGGGCCACGCGGTCGCAGAGGCGTTCGACCTCCTCCATCACGTGGCTCACCAGCAGGATGGTGACGCCGTCGTCCCGAAGGCCTTCGATCGCCTTCCACATCTGACGCCTGGCCCGCGGGTCGAGACCCGTAGTGAGCTCGTCAAGGATCACTATGCGGGGGCCGCCGGCGAGAGCGAGAGCGATGGAGAGCCGTTGCTGCTGGCCGCCGGAGAGCCTGCCGAAGCGGACCTTGCCCTGCTCTCCCAAGCCGACCAACTGCAGCAACTCTGATTCGGGCCGGGGATCCGGATAGAAACTGCGGTACAGCGTAATGAGCTCCGTGACGGTCAACGCATCATGCAGGTAGGCCTGCTGCAACTGGACCCCCAGGATCTGACGGACCTCCGCACGGTCTTGCTGGGGGTCCAGGCCGAAGATGCTGACACGTCCCCGGTCCGGCTTGCGCAATCCCGCAATCATCTCCACCATCGTGGTCTTGCCCGCGCCGTTCGTACCGAGGACGCCGAGCACTTCACCACTATCGATGTGCAGACTCACATCGTCGACGGCGACCTTGTCGCCGTACCGCTTGCGGAGATTTTCGATGCGGATAGCTGGATCTGGACTGTTCACAGCAACGACATTAGCCAGCCCGGGCAGCGCTGGGCGTGTGCTAAAGGTCAGTAATGCAGTCCATGACTTCCGGCACCCTCGGTCTTGGGGACGCAAACCTTACGATAGGGGTATGCCTAAACTCGGGTCCGAGGAATGGTCGGGGCTGGCGATGCTCGTGGTATCGGTCGCCGTGGCCGGGCCGGTTCTGTTCGACGTGGTCCAGACCACGATTCCGCGCGGCTGGTGGATCACTTTATTCACGCTGCTCATCGTCGCTCTGCTGGTCGCCGCGGTCAGTGAACGACCGACCAGACTCCGGTATATTGCATACGCGACGACGGTTGTATCGTCCTGGGTAGTGGTGCTGACAGCACCGAATATGGGACTGTTGCCGGTCCTGCTGGTCGTCACTGCGGCGGTGGGCGCCTACATCATCCCGTTGCGGTTGGGGTTTGTCGTCGTCGGACTCAACACGGCCGTGCTGGCGTTCGGTATCGTTCAGCAGGCAGATCCCGTGACTGAAGCGATGATCTCCGCTGGCTTCTACCTGCTCATCCAGCTCGCGGCATTGCTCGGCTCGGTCGCGCTCATCCGTGAGCAGCGGATGCGCCGCGAGCTGACTGAGGCCCACATTGACCTGCAAGCGGCAACGGTCCTGCTGTCGGAGTCGGCCCGCACCACTGAACGACTGAGAATATCGCGTGACTTGCACGATCTGATCGGCCATCAGCTGACCGTCCTGACCCTTGAGCTGGAGACGGCCCGGCACCGCGACGGTGAGCGAGCCGGTGAGCACATCGAACGGGCCAACTTCGTCGCCCGTGAGCTGCTGGCAGACGTCCGCGCCACTGTGGGTGAGCTCCGGGCCGAGCCGCCGGACCTCACACAGGCGCTGGGCGAGGTGGTGCGGAACTTGCCGGGCCTTGATGTGTGGGTCGATGTCGACGCCGGGGTGCGGATCGGCGAGCAGCAGACCACAGCTCTTGTCCGGACCGTGCAGGAGGTCGTTACCAACACGATCCGGCACGGCGACGCCCGCGAGCTGTGGATTGAGGTCTCGGCCGATGAGACCGGCGTCATTCTGACCGCGGTGGACGACGGGCGGGGAGCAAGTGATCTGGTTCCAGGTAACGGGTTGCGTGGCCTAACAGAGCGGATCGAGGCGCTGGGGGGCGATGTGACATACGGCGGTAAAGCAGGGTTCATGGTCACCGCACGGGTGCCGGCCACATGACCCGGATCGTAGTGGTCGACGACCAGGCTCTCGTACGCCAGGGAATCCGGAACTTGTTGGAAGTGGCCGGGTTCGACGTCGTGGGCGAGGCCGACGACGGACAGGCCGCGCTGGACGTCGTCGCGGCGACCGTGCCGGATGTGATCCTGCTCGACCTGAGGATGCCCCGGTATGACGGCATCTGGACGCTCTGCCAGCTGCGCGGGCGCGGCATCGAGATCCCCGTGCTCGTGCTAACAACCTTCGATGACGACGCACTCGTCCTCGAAGCCCTGCACGCCGGCGCGCGAGGGTACCTGCTCAAAGATGTGACGCTGGAGCAGCTGACTCATGCGGTGCACACTCTCGCTGACGGAGGGACGCTGATTGCGCCGTCGATTACCGACCGGCTGCTTCGGGCAATCCGCACTGGCCCATCGCCAGTCCATACCGATGCTCCGCCAGTGCAGGATCTCACCGAACGCGAGATGGAAGTATTGCGGCTCATCTCTATGGGATACGGAAACCGCGATATTTCCGAGGCATTGTTCCTCGCTGAGGGTACGGTAAAGAACCACGTTTCGGCGATCCTGCTCAAGCTCGGCGCCCGGGACCGGACCAACGCCGTCCTGCGGGCACTCCACGAAGGAATCCTGCGCTAGCTTGCACAGTCAGTAGTGGTTTGATTGGTTATAGTGCTCCTATGCAATCTGCTGCTGAGGCATTCACTCCTTATGGCCCCTTGTTGATCATCGCCGGGTTCTTGCCGCAGCCCGCGGACGAAGGGGCCCTTAGACGCACGGGCCGAAGGCACGACCGCCGCAACGTGAGGGCGACATAAGCCTCTGACAACGTGGACCACTGACATCGGAAGGGCCGCCGGACGAAGAGAAGTTTTGCAGCTTAGGACGGAGAGTTCAACCAGATTTCTTCAACCGACGGGTCATCGAGCAAAGGCTGCAACGGTCCGTAACCGGCGACAGCGTCATATACATGCTTACGAGCCCGCTCGACATGGCCTAAGGGCGGCAACGATCCCAACAGCGCACGCTCGTCATAATCGGAGACTGCGGCCTCGACCAAACGGTGGATCTCAAACGTTTCAGTGGCAGGATCCAGTCCGCGTCGGCGAATGAGTTCGCGCACCTCATCTTCGACAATCCGTACTGCATCCATTTATGGTCCCCGTTCCGGAGAAGTCACCGCCGGTGAATGTGCGCCCCCGGTACGGTCGAGCCCCCTTGAAATTGCGACTGTATGGTCAAGAAGCCTAGAACGAATCGTCCCGCGGGTCTACACCAGCGCTCACGGAGCTGTGGACAAGGCACCCGTTTCCGGGCCCGTCCGGCATCGTTGACTATCTTTATCCACAAGTGGATCTATCGTGCACCGATTCGCTCCGTACTCTGTCTATTCTTCTCTCAGACGCGAGCGAAGGGAGTCATCGGATGCGTCTTCACGTGACTGTTGCCGCGGCACCGGGACTGGCCTTACCGGCAGTAGCCGGGCATCCTGGCGACGGATTGCTGTCGGGCTTGAACCGGGGCCCTGCCGAGCTCGTCCTGGAGCTGGACTCTGCGTCCGGCCGTCTCGTCGAGGAACGACTGGGGCATGAAATCCCGTGTCCGGCACGTTTTTGGGTGGATGGCAGCAGACTCAGCGACCTGAACGCGGGACACCCGCCCCTGGTTTCAGGCGCTGTCATTCTTGCCGGTCCGGTGCATGGTCCCGCCCCTGCACGCCCCGATGGCAGCCCGGATGCGCTGATATTCTCGGTACTGTCCGGTCCGGACACGGGCCGGGTTCACGTATTGAAGCGTGGACGTTACACCATTGGACGAACGACTGCAGACATCCCGATCGCGGATCCGCAGCTGTCCCGCAGGCACGCAGAGCTCATCGTCGAACCGACAAGCATCCTGATCGCCGATCAGGGCTCGTCCAACGGGACGACCATCGATGGAAGCAAGACGGAATCGGACCTGATCACCACCGCCTCAAGGATCCGGATCGGAACCTCAATGTGCGCGCTTCGCTTCGCCTCCGGTTTTCCTGATCTCGATGCTGCCCCCATCGATCCTTCGGAGCCTTTGACCGTTCACCGCGAGCTGGCAAGCCAGCGCCGTGGGATCATGCTGATTACAGCCATCCTCCCGGTCACCATCGGAGTCGCACTCGCCCTGATCACGGGAATGTGGATGTTCCTCGCGTTCAGCGCCATGTCCGCGTTGACGATGCTGATACCGGTTCTCGGCGGGCGCAAACACCGCAAGAAGTTCCAAAGGGAATTGGCAACGGCCAACCGTGACGACGCGGCCCGCCGCAAGGCAACTACGCCATCGGTGGCGGAGACAATCCGGCACACCGTCCATCACGCCGGTGGCACCTGTTCCGCCGCGGAGAGCCACGGCCGGCAGCCCCCTGATGATTGCGGACCGCTGTCAGGCTGGATCCGCTTGGGGGCAGCCGACCAGGCGGCCAATGTTCGCCTGGATCCCCCTGACAGGGACTTCACCCCGACCCTCCTGCATGACCTGCCGGTAGCTCTGGACCTGGCGCGACGCACACACCTCGACGTCACCGGAAACGGTAAGCAGATCACGGGGTTGCTGCGGTCGCTGGTCATCCAAGTATCCTCATGGACCGACGGTTCCCGCCGCCGTCTCATTTTCTATGGCGTCGGTGAACAGATGCCGGCCGCCGTACGGTTTCTTCCCCAAGCCGAGCTGATTCAGACTTTGAACGGCCTGATCGGATCACTGCAGACGGCAACGGATCAGTGCATCGTGCTCTTCATGCCGGCTAAAGCTCCTGTCACCGAAAACCTGCAGTTGCAGCTGCAGGAACTGGCCACCGCCAGGCGGCTCATCACTATCCGCTATGCGGAGCAACCGCCCCAGGCTGACGTTCCAACCGTTACGCTGCTTCGTGACGGCGCCGTTCTAAAGAATGCCGGACCTGTACTTGAGTTCGTCCCGGACCTCGTCAACGCAGCAGCCTTTGAACGCTACTGCCGGAACAGGGCCAGACTCGATATGGCTGCCGGCCCGGGATATGGCGGCGGTAAAGCCCAGGCGCTGCCTGGGCTAAAGGCACTGGACAAGTTGGTGGACCCGGCGCCGGAGCGAATACTTGAACGCTGGGCGCAAGACCATGACATCCGGCTTGGTGCGCCTGTCGGGGTGAGTTCATCCTGTGACATGTGGATCGACCTCGACAGGGACGGCCCGCACCTGCTGGTGGCCGGCACTACAGGATCTGGAAAGTCTGAACTGCTCAGAACGATGATCATGTCCCTGTGCCTCAATCACTCCCCCCTTCTGATGAACTTTCTGCTGGTGGACTTTAAGGGCGGTTCCGGGCTCAGCCCGTTACGGAAGCTTCCGCACAGCGTCGGGCTGCTTACCGACCTATCGGCAGAATCGATGGAGCGGGCGATGGAATCGCTGCGGGCAGAAATCCGACGCCGCGAGTCGCTGTTCGCTTCGGTTGAGGCTGCAGACATTGCCGCCTATCAAAGACTTCGTGGGCATGACATGGAGGAAGTTCCGCGGCTGATCGTGGTAATCGATGAGTTCCGAATGCTGCTCGAAGAGATACCTTCCGCCATGGACGAATTGTTGCGCATCGCTGCGGTGGGACGTTCTTTGGGACTCCACTTGGTCATGGCGACACAGCGGCCTCAAGGCGCTGTGTCGGCGGACATCCGCGCCAATATCACCACCAGCATCTCGTTACGCGTGCAAACGCCCATGGAGTCCCAAGACATCCTCGGGACCTCCGATGCCGCCGACATCAGCGTTACGCTGCCCGGCCGCGCCTATCTGAAGCGGAGCGGAGAACCCGTTCGAGAGTTTCAATCGGCCTCGTCGTCCTTGATGCGGGCGACAAGTAGTCCCGTTGGCGTCCAACGCCTTGAAAGTTTCCTCCTCCAGGATGCCGCTTCTCAAGTCCGCCAAAACGCGCACGGCGAGGAAGAATCATCATTGGCCCGCTACGTCGATGCGGCCTGCCAAGCTTGGCGCACGGTCGATGGCACGCAACCGCGTCAGCCGGTGCTGCCCGACTTGCCGGACCGGATTGGCGCTTCGGCGGTCGCCGATCTGCTGCGGCCGGCCGACGTCGGCAGCCCGAAAGCCGACGGCGCCCGCCCCGAAGTCACGCTGGGGTTGCTCGACATTCCGGCCCGCCAGGAACAACTGGCCTTGCAGTGGAGTCCCCGGCGTGATTCACATTTGGCCGTCGTGGGCGGCCCCCGCAGCGGTGCCAACGACACGCTGCGCCACGTAACCGGTCAGCTGCTGACCGGCGATCTCAAAAGCGTGCATTTGTATGTGCTCGACGGCGATGGCAGCCTGCCTGGACTGGGCGAAAACCCTCAGGTGGGGGCTTATGTCACCGGCCACGATCTGCGCCGTGCGGCAAGAGTAGTACAACGACTTGGACAGAGCGTCGCAGAACGGTTGACGGCCGGGCAGCGGCCCGTTGCGGGCAGCGCAGCGGCCCATGTTGCTGCGGATCACTCAACCGCCGGCGCGCTACCCGATCTCGTTCTCGTTATTGCCGGGTGGGGCAGGTGGCTGTCCGCGTTGAGGAGCAGCCCTTGGGCACAGGCGGAGGACACTCTTCAGGACGTGGTGCGGGACGGGCGCACGGCATCAGTCACCGTGCTGATCAACGGCGACCGCGAATTGGTGACCTCCCGAATGTTCAGCAGCATTGAGAACCGCTTGTTTCTACCTACCGGAGCGAGCGCAGAGACGCTGATGGCCTGGCCGCGGCTGCCTCCGATGAAAAAGGTTCCGGGACGGGCCTATGTCCAAGGGAGTATCGCACCGCATCCCGGCATAGCCCAATTGATGCCATGCGGCCGAGGTGGATGGCCGCCGCCCCACGGCTCTCGCACCGGCGGTGAGCCGACATCCGATGATCCTTTCCGGGTCGATGCGCTGCCCCGGGTGCTGCGGGCCGCGGACCTGCCGGCGCACGAAACCGGGCCGGACGAGTCCGTCGTGGGTGTCAAGGGTGACCACCTTCAACCCGCAGTGATCCGAGTCCCGCCGCTGTCCGTCTACTTAGTGCTCGGCGGCCCCAAGTCCGGAAAGACTTCGGCACTGAAAATGCTGGCCATCCAAGGGCCAAAGCAGCGTCGGTGGATCCTTGCCCGGATGTCCTTTGACGACCACTCCGAAGCTCCGTCGCTGATTTCCGCTCATAACCAGTCGCCCATTCGGCAGTCCGCACCGGCGGTGCCCACCATGATTCTGGTCGATGACGTGGACCATCTCTCCCCGCAGGCGCAGCACCAGCTGACGCAGTTCCACAACAGTGGATACGGAGTCATAATGAGTGCTTCCAACAACCCGGCGCTGATGTCCCGGATCCCACTGGGTGCCGAGGCACGGGCTGCTGGACGAGGCATGATCCTGATGCCTCAGTCGCCATTTGACGCCGATTTCTTTGGACTACGAATTGAGCCGGACCCGACATCAGTTCCGGGGCGCGCCGCCATCATCGACGGACAACACTATGAACAAGCCCAACTACTCCAACTGCCTGACAGCCCCGGTTGAGCTCGCCGGCCGCAGGAACCTCGCCCTACAGGGCAGCCGGCGGTTGAGACGTCCGGGACATAAACGCCACAACCCTGCGTTGAAACAGCAGCACGACCGCGACGACTGGAGGCACCAGCAAACACAGCCCGTAAAGAACGTAGCCACCGGTCAGGGTCGGCACGGCAATAACCAGCATGAACAGCTGCCACGTCAGGATCGCCGCCCGTGTCCAGCTGTAGCCCCGCCACAGGAAATGGCCGACGACGAACAACCACGCGGACAACAGCAGCAGCAGCACCAGCATGAACACGGCGCCACCTAACGAGGCCGGTGTCGACGTGGCCAAACCGTAAAGATAAAAGCCGGCCGCCGCGAGAAGGGCCAGCGCTTCCAAAATCACCACGGCGGCTATCAGGACTACTCCAGCCGGACGCCCTGGGCCCGTTTCACCGTCATCACGGCTGGCGTCAGGAGGGAGGTTTGAGGCTGATTTCGACACACTCGAACCCTACCGGAGTACGCGCAGTGCCCTTAAAAGCTGTGATGCATCGCTCACATGATAGGCCAATTCCGCCTGCGCTACCTCTTGTTTACGCCGATTTAACGTGAAAAGCTTTAGAAAGGAAATGTGGGGGCCGGTAGGTCGGCCCCTTTGCTTTGGAGCCACTCGTGAATGTTTTCACAATGGGCGATTCATCTTGAAGGAGTAAGTGATCAGCATGGATTGGCGTAGTCGCGCAGCGTGCTTGGATAAGGATCCGGAACTGTTTTTTCCGGTTGGAAATACGGGTCCGGCCCTGCTCCAGATAGAAGAGGCGAAGAGTGTGTGCCGCCGTTGCCCTGTCATCGACACCTGCTTGCAGTGGGCCTTGGAGTCCGGGCAGGACGCGGGTGTATGGGGCGGAATGAGTGAAGACGAGCGCCGTGCCCTCAAGCGCCGGGCAGCGCGCGCACGCCGCGCCTCCTAACTGGAGAAATTCGAGCGTCAATGTCGCCGGGTCTTCACAGGCCCGGCGACATTATCGTGTGCACTCCCCGCTCGTCACCACAGTTCACCGCCGGTCATAGCGCCGGCACGGCGGGAATCTCCATGTCAATGCGCACCTTCGTACCTCCGGCGTCGCGGTCTGCCCACTCAATGGTGCCCCCAAGCTCGCTGGCCACGAGTGTGCGGACAATCTGAACGCCCAGCCCCTCACGAGTATTTTCCGCCGGGCGACCGGCCCCGTCATCGGACACCGAAACGCTGAGCATCTCCTTGCCGTCGGGCTGCGTTTTGCGGTCCGCCGAAAGCCACACGGTCCCCTGCCGGCCGGCGAGTCCGTGTTCCACGGCGTTGGTGACCAGCTCATTGATTACCAACGCCAGCGGTGTCGCGAAGTCGCTGGGCAGCTCTCCGAATCGTCCCTGGCGCTCGGTGGCCACCTTCTGAGTGGGAGTCGCGACTTCGGCAGACATCCGGAACTGACGGTCGATCAGCTCATCGAAGTTGACGTTCTGAGTCAGCCCCTGGGACAGGGTCTGATGCACGGAGGCGATGGTGGATACCCGGCGCATTGCCTGCTCCAAGCCTTTGCGGCCCTCCTCACTTTGCATCCGACGGGATTGCATCCGCAACAGGGCGGCCACCGTCTGGAGATTGTTCTTCACCCGATGGTGGATTTCGCGGATAGTGGCATCCTTCGAAACCAGCTCCATTTCCCGCCGCCGCAGTTCTGAGACGTCCCGGCACAGGATCAGCGCGCCGAACCGTTCTTTCTCGTCCCGCAATGGTATGGCCCGCAGGGACAGGCTGACGCCGCGTGATTCAATCTCCGTACGCCATGGCATCCGCCCGGTGACGACCAGTGGCAGCGTTTCATCCACCAGCCGCCGTTCCTTGAGCAGGCCGGTGGTGATCTCCGCCAGTGGGCGGCCCTCCAGTGTCTCGACGTCGCCGAGACGCCGGAAGGCCGACACCCCGTTGGGGCTGGCGTACTGGACGATGCCTTCCGCGTCGAGCCGCATCAGCCCGTCTCCAACGCGTGGCGCCCCGCGCCGGGAACCCGTGGGTGAGGCGAAGTCCGGCCACAGGCCAAGCGTTCCCATCCGCAGCAAATCATAGGCGCATTGCCGGTAGGTCAGCTCCAGCCGGGAGGGCATCCGCGAACTCGACAGATCCATGTGGGTGGTCACGACGGCCAGCGTCCGGCCGTTTCGCACCATCGGAACAGCCTCGACCCGCATCGCCATTTCCGTC
The DNA here is from genome assembly GCF_000430705.1 of Arthrobacter castelli DSM 16402. Classification (GTDB taxonomy): domain Bacteria; phylum Actinomycetota; class Actinomycetes; order Actinomycetales; family Micrococcaceae; genus Arthrobacter_C; species Arthrobacter_C castelli. The sequence goes on along the minus strand of NZ_AUMN01000004.1, from coordinate 154,929 downwards.
GTCCAGTTGGTTTCGCTGGAACGTTCCATCTGCTGGTTGTTCCATGCCGAGTCGACCAGCGGGACCATGTCGCTTCGAATGCGTTCCCCCACGAAATCGCTGTGGAAGACGGTATGGGACGTCGATGGGCGGACATGGGCCAACGCCACGAACCCGCCGTCGGGCATCCGGAACCAGAGTGCCAAATCCGCGAAGGCCAAATCGGCGACCATTTGCCAGTCCCCGACCAGCAGATGCAGCCACTCGGCATCCCCCGGCCCGAAATCAGCGTGTTCCGTGATCGGGTCGGTGAATATCGCCATATTACCTCCGCACGATGGAGCGGAGCAGCCGCAGTGCGACCGACAGGGACGCGATGTCGTCCTTGTCCAGGCGATTCACTTCATTGAACATTTTCCGTGACCGGTCCAGGTGTTCGGCGTTTATCTCCTCCCACCGTTCGATACGGGCCTCGGAATTGCCCCGGTCGGTACCTTCCTCGCTGCCGGTGGTGTTCATAATGGCTATGGTCATCTCGGCCACAGTCGAATAGAGGTCCTCGCGCAGGGCTGCCCGTGCCAACGCTTCCCAACGATCCCGCCGAGGAAGATTGGTGATCCGGTCCAGCAACTTGTCGACGCCAAAGCGGTCGTACAGCGTGTAGTACACCTTGGCAATCTGCTCGATCGGTTCATCAATGTCTTTGGAAACCCGGGCAATGTCGAGCAGGGCGTAGCTTTCGAAGAGCTTGGCCCAGCGCCGTCCGAGGGATTCCGGCAGATCCCAGTCGGAGGCCCGCTGAAGCCATTCTTCGTTGCGAGCGAGATCGTCGCCCTTCAGGTACTCGAACAGGTCACGGCGCAGCGGGTCCATCAACGGCTTGTACATCTCGACAGCCTCGCCCACGCTGATTCCGACATGGACCTGGTTGATGTACCACCGCACCGCGCGGTCCAGCAGCCGCCGGACATCCAGGTGCACCGCGCACCAGTGTTCGGTCGGGAAGCCGGCCGGCAGCGAGTTCAGCTCGGCCAGCAGCTCGTCGAGGTCGTACACCTCGCGCATCACCACGAAGGCCCGTGCCACGGCGCTTTCGGAAACCGAAGTTTCCTCAATGGCACGGAAGGCAAATGTTATTCCGCCAATATTGACCATGTCATTGGCGAGCACGGTGGCAATGATCTCGCGCCGGAGCGGGTGTGTCTGCAGGTCATCGCCGAAGCGTTCAGCCAGTTGCTCCGGGAAGTAATCGGCCAAAGTCCGTTCGAACCACGGGTCGTCCACCAAATCGCTCTTGGTCAGCACGGTGGCGAGTTGAATCTTCGCATAAGCTGCCAGCACCGACAATTCCGGCGAGGTCAAGCCTTGCCCGCCTTCCACCCTCTCGTGCAGTTCAACGGTTGAGGGAAGGTTCTCTATATCCCGGTTCAGGTCGGCCTCGGTATCGAGCCAGTCCATCAACCGTTCGAAACTGGGGCTCGTCACCTCGATCCGCTGCTTGTCGTTGAGCAGTAGAATGTTCTGGTCGATATTGTCCCGCAGCACCAGCCGCTCGACTTCGCCGGTCATCGACTGCAGGAAGTCAGCTCTGTCGGCTTCTTTCAGTTTGCCGGCCGTGACCATGCGGTCGACAAAGATCTTGATGTTGACCTCATGGTCCGAACAATCCACTCCGGCGGAATTGTCGATGGCGTCGGTGTTGAGGATGATGTCCTGCCGGGCTGCTTCAATGCGGCCCTGCTGGGTCATGCCCAGGTTACCGCCTTCGCCAACCACCCTGACCCTCAGGTCGCCGCCGTTAACCCGGATTGAGTCGTTGGTCTTGTCCCCGACGTCGGCATTCGTTTCGACCGATGCCTTTACGTAAGTGCCGATGCCACCGTTGTACAACAGATCGGCCGGTGCCTTGAGGATTGCCCGGATCAGTTCGGGCGGGCTCATAGCGTCGACGCCGTCTTCTATTCCCAGAGCTTGCCGGACCTGGTCCGAAATCGGAATGGACTTCGTGAAGCGTTGATAGACGCCTCCTCCACTGCTGATCAGGTCCTTGTTGTAGTCGTCCCACGTGGAACGGGGAAGGTTGAACAACCGCTTCCGCTCCTCGAAGGACGAGGCGGCATCAGGATCGGGATCCAGGAAGAGATGGCGGTGGTCGAAGGCTGCGATCAGCCGGACATGGCGGGAGAGCAGCATTCCGTTGCCGAATACGTCACCGCTCATATCACCGATTCCGACGGCGGTGAAGTCCTCTGCCTGGGAATCGTGGTCCAGTTCGCTGAAGTGGCGCTTGACCGATTCCCATGCACCCTTGGCTGTGATACCCATCGCCTTGTGGTCGTACCCGACGGATCCGCCGGAGGCGAAGGCGTCGCCGAGCCAGAATTCATATTCCTTGGCCAGGGCATTCGCGGTATCCGAGAAGGACGCGGTTCCCTTGTCCGCTGCCACCACAAGATAGGTGTCCTCATCATCATGGCGGACTACCCGTTCAGGCGGCACGACCTTCTCGCCGTCATCTCTGATTTCCAGGTTGTCAACGATATCGAGCAGTCCCCTGATGAAGACCCGGTAGCTCTCCTTGCCTTCCTCCATCCAGGCATTGCGGTCGGCGCCTGGATCCGGCAATTGCTTCGCGAAGAAGCCGCCCTTGGCGCCCGTAGGGATGATGATTGCATTCTTGACCGTCTGCGCCTTGACCAGCCCAAGCACCTCAGTACGGAAGTCCTCTTGCCTGTCCGACCAGCGCAGTCCGCCGCGGGCTACGTCCCCGAACCTCAAGTGGACGCCCTCGACGCGTGGACTGTAGACCCAGATTTCGTACTTCGGCCGCGGATAGGCAAGCCCTTCGATGCCTTCGGGATTGAACTTGACGCTTAAATGCCGCTGGTCCCTGTAATAGTTGGTCCGCAGGCTCTGCTCGATCAAATTGATGAACGTCCGCAGCACGCGGTCGGCGTCAAGGCTGGCAACCTGCTCCATCTGCCCGGACAGATCCTCACGGACCTGAGAGGATGTTTCGTCCCGGGCCGCCTCATCAACCTCCGGATCGAAGCGCGCCGCGAACAAGCCCAGCAGGCCACGTGTGACCTGCGGGTTGGCGAGCAGGGTGTCGCTCATGAAGCGGTAAGAATTGTTGTTGCCCATCTGCCGCATGTACTTCGCGTAACTGCGCAGCAGCGCGATCTGCCGCCACGGAATCTGTTCCCGCAGGACCAGCCGGTCGAACCTGTCGGACTCGCTGTCGCCGGCCACGGCCGCCCGGAAGGCCTCTGACAACAGGTCCGCCGTCTCCATCGGACCCACGCCTTCGGGGTATTTCAGCCCAAAGTCATAGAGGAAGAAATCTTCTCCATCGCCGCGAATTACTTCGAAGGGACGTTCGTCTGTCACTTCGAGGTCCAGGTTATGGAAATAGGGCAGGATCTGGCTCAAGCTTTTAGGCTCAACCAGATAGAGCTTAAGACGGGCGTCTTCGGGCACTTCCTCCACGCCATCGGGAATATAGACGTCGAGGATTGGCAGCGGCTCCGGTCCGCCTTCCTGTTTCCGGCTTTCCTCTTCACGGGCCAACTCGTAGAAACGCGCGATGTCTCCCAACGCGTCTTCCACCTCGTAATCGACCCGGTAACCCGGGGGAAAGGCCTCGGCCCACAGAGACGAAAGCCGGCTGGCTTCCTCCACGTCATGCTCTTTGTTCAGCACCTGGCTGATACCTTCCGACCACGATCTGGCGGCCCTGACGAGGCGGTCTTCGAGCTCCGACTGGTCAACCTCCGGCACTTCTCCACCCTTGGGCAGCCGGATCCGGAAGAACAGCCGTGCCAATGAGGACTCACTCATCCGCGCCTCATAGTCAATGTGTTCAGCGTCGAACGTCGTCCTCAGCTCTTCCTCAATGCGCAACCGGACTTGAGTCGTATACCGGTCACGGGGCAGGTAGACCAGGGCAGACATAAAGCGGCCGTAGATATCCGGACGCAGGAAGAGGCGCGTGCGGCGCCGTTCCTGCAGCCGCATGATGCTGAGGGCAACTTCGGTCAGTTCTTCCTCGGTGATCTGGAACAGTTCATCGCGTGGGTATGTCTCCATGATGGAGAGCAGGTCCTTGCCCGAATGGGAGTCGGATGGAAAACCGCATTCGCGCAGCACTGCCCCTACTTTGTCCCTGACGATCGGGATCCGCCGTACAGAAGCGGTATACGCAGTGGTCGCGAAGAGACCGATGAAGCGGCGTTCCCCGTCAACATTGCCTTCGGCGTCGAACCTTTTTACCCCTATGTAGTCGAGATACGCAGCCCGGTGCACGGTGGACCGTGAATTGGCCTTGGTGATCACCAAGGCCCGCTTTTCCCGGGCTTTCTCGCGTCCGGCCCCGGTCAGATGCTGCACGGCCCGGTCGTGCTGCTTGTCCCGCAGCATACCCAGTCCGCTGTCCGCCTTGGTGACCAAGACATCTTCCCCGTCCTCGCTTTTTAGTTCGTATTCGCGAAAGCCAAGGAACGTAAAGTTGCCGTCGTCCAGCCAATAGAGCAGGTCTTTGGCCTGCTGAAGGTCGGGGACGCCGTCGGTGCCGGGGACATCGTCAAGCGCATCGGCGATTTCGCGGACCTTATTGCGCATATCCGGCCAGTCCTCCACGGAGGCGCGGACATCGGCGAGAACCCGGCGCAGACCGGCCTTGATTTCCTCGGCCTTTTCCTCGTCCACCCGGTCTATTTCAACTGACATCCAGGATTCGACGTGGGAGGCATTATCCCCTTCCGCCACCAAGTGCGAAATGCTGGGCAGCGCCGCTGTATCCCCGCTGGAAACCCCCATCGTGGAGGGGACATCGTTCACCTCAATGAGCTCACTGGTCCCGGTATTGCGTGTGGCGACGAAAGTCGGGTGGAGCACCATGTGGATGGCTGCGTTCTGACGGACGAGTTCAGCGGTCACCGAGTCCACGAGGAAAGGCATGTCATCGGTGGTGATGGCTACTACGCTGCACCCCGGCTCGTCCCTGATGGCGATGGCCGCCTCGCCCAGACGCCGCTGCTCGGCCAGCTCATAATGGAACCGGGCGCGTTCGGCCAGCTCGTCGGGCGTGAAATTGCGGGCATCCTCATCAGCCATGTGCGCGTAATAGCTGGATATAAAGGATTCCACGGACTTACCTGAAGTGAACTGGTCCAAGCTGGATCCAGACGACATCGACAACGCCTCCATAGCACGAAACTAAAGACCGCCTCATCGCGGCCTCCTCGATAACAGCCTAACGCCCCGTCGGGAAAACTTCATCGTGGATGCGTCGGCGGCCTCGGTGTTCCGCCTGCCTCGTTCCTTCCCGGTTCCGGCCACCTCGGCAACCCCGGCGCGAAACGGTGAGCCCGGCGCCGACTCCAGGAGTGATGAACCTGCCATCAGTGCGGCATCGGCCGCCCCGGCGTCCGATGGCAGATACGCCTCAATATCCACTCCAGGACCATAGCGTTCCCACGCTTCCCGCAACTGCCGGCGCGGGGATCGTCCGGTGGCTGATGCGCGCACCCGGTTGAAGAGAACCTTTGGCGCCGCGGATGGTACTGCCGTTTCAAGTTCGGCCAGCGCCCTGACCAGGCGCGGAACTCCAATGGCATCAGCCGCGCCTACGGCGAAGACCACATCGGCCAATTCAAGACTGCGCAGCGTAGCCCCGTTACGGCGCGGTGCCTGGGTGTCAAAACTCAGCTCTTCGTCGGCCTCGAGGCAGAATCCACAATCCACAATCGTGTATTCGGCCGAGCGTCGGCACAGTTCCAAGACTTCGGCCAGCGCAGCACTGCGGAGTTCGGGCCACCGGTCGGCCCTTGTGATCCCGGTCAAAACACTGAGCCGTCCACCACCGATAATCACCTGGCTGCCAACCCGGTCCAGTTCGGAAGAGGTCAACAGCCCCTGATCGGCGAGGCGGCATGCCTGGGCCAGACCCGCCGATTCGTCCAGCAGCCCCAGCGCCGTCGCAATACTCGCGCCGTACGTATCGGCGTCGACGAGCATGGTGCTCTTCCCCGCAGCGGCAAGCTCGGCGGCAAGGTTCAAGGCAACCGTCGTGCGGCCCGGGGCACCGCCAGGGCCCCATACTGCCATTATTTGGCCCTCCGGTCGGGCTGGTGCATCGGCCTCCTGAGCGCGAGTGCTCTCCGCGGTCAGGGATGCACCGGGATCGGCGTACCCGCTGGAAACGGTTCTTTGCCGGAAGGCTCCCGTCTGTGCCAAAGATTGCACAGCGGATGCGACTACCTCTGACAGTTCCTCGGCTGATACATCGACAGCGGCGCTGAAGGCCCCGATGGCCTCGAGCCGCAACCTCTCGGATTCGTCCGCCGACAACGCCACCACGGCAACATCAGCCACATTCATCCGTTCGACCAGTGAACTGTTGAGTCCGTCTGCCACGTCAGCAATGATGGCCGCACGAGCGATCCCCGTTTGGCAGGCCGCAACCACTTCGGCCAGTTCGGCGTATCGACGGACAACGGTGACGGGACCATGTAAGCGCTCAAGACTGCCCACGAATCCAGCCGAAGTTTCTCCAGCGGTGATCACAGGGATGGTCATGAACCGTCACCGCCGGGATTCCACACCACCGCCAGGTTGGCATCGTTGGATAAAGCTCCCAGCAGTTCCGGCATGTGCTCATCCTGCACCAGTACATGGAGCTGCGTCGTGGTCGCCGACCCCAACGCCGAAGACGAGTTCGAGATCTCCGAGATTTCGGCCCCGGGCAACAGTAATTCCGGGTCCGCGAAACTGCCGTCATCCTTGGCGGCCGACACCCACACATCGACCCGCGAGCCCACCCTGGCCTCATCCGGCAATGCTTCCTCGACCGTGATCCCCACCGGCTTCCGTTCCAGTTCATCTGCTTGGCCCAGGGCAGAGGCGGCAAGCAATTCTCCTTTGCTGACCAGTCGCTGCGCGTATGAATGCCTGGGCACACCGCCGGAAGCAATCAAGTACTTATCACGAACGTCGCCCAGCTGCACAGGGACTGCTATCAGGTCCCGGGGTTTCACTTGCTGACCAACAGATATGGTCTTTTTAGCCGCATACACCCTGACCGTCCGGTCAGCGCCCTCAACGATTGCGACGACCGCTGCGATGGAGGCGAGCACAAGAAGAAGTCCGATCATAAGCCGGGGATCCTTCCACGACGGTCGCTTCAATCGTCCGGCCGGCTCACTGCCGGCAGTAGTGATACCTGTACCCGCCAAGCGTCCCCCTAGGGCTGGGCTGCAACGGAAAAGGGCCCGGCATGATACCCACGTCGCGCGCAGCGATTGAAACTGTGTCCTGCCATTGTTAGCTCTGTCCCGGCAGGATGCAACACAGACGATCTCAAAAACCGTCAAATTGTGGATAACAGCATCATAAGTCTCCAAACAATGGCAGAATGGTGGGAGCAGGCTGCAGCCAACCGTTGCCGTCCAGGAAACCGCCGTCGCAGAGAGCAGGTGAAACGCATATGCCCAGGTTCCTGACACTGACTGATGTGGGCGAGATCCTGAACATATCCTCTGCCCAGACGTATGCGTTGGTGCGCAGTGGCGAATTGCCAGCCATCCAAATCGGCGGGCGCGGTTATCTTAAGTCCGAAGGCGTTTCGGAGGGGCTCTTATGTCTCTGACCTGGGGAAATGCTTGTATCGCCCGGTTTCGATTGGGTGAGTATCGTGAGGTTCGAGGGGCTGCCGCTAGCATGTTGATGATGGGAGAAGCGAGGCGCTGATGGCTGAGAAGAGGTTTTTGACTCTGGCTGATGTCGGTGAGGTTTTGAACATTTCGTCGTCCCAAACCTATGCTCTGGTTCGCTCTGGTGAGTTACCGGCCATTCAGGTCGGCGGCCGGGGCCAATGGCGTGTTGAGGCTCATAAACTTGAAGAGTATATCTCCGGTGCATACGAGCGCACAGCGGCCTCCATCAAAGAATCCGCAGCCCAGGCGAGCGACGATAACCGCTCTTAATGCGGTGATCCGAGAGGAATCACCGCAGCTTTACCTGAATTTTCCGTGATGAGCATCTTGTTGATTCGTTGTGCTGCTCTTAGCTGGTCCTGACTCTCTTCGAGCTTGTCGTGCAGGAGGTCGTTGTTCGTTTCAGCTTCCTCCAAGTTGAGACGGGCACATTTGAGGGATCGTTCAAGGTTCGCGATATGCGTTTTCAGTTCGGCGGGAGTCTCCAGTTCAAGCTGTGCACCGATCCGGGCTTTGAGTGCCTTCTTGAGCTGATCTCGTTCGGCGGTCACTTTAGTGAGTCTGGCATTGAGAAGCGCCACCTCATTGTGAAGACTTGCAGGACTGGGCCCGCTGTTCCTGGTCCGGCTATTTCCGGCCGTGTTGCCACGCGATTCGGCCATGGCACGACGAACGGCTGCCAGGAGGTCGGGGACGTTATAGATCAGCCAAGTGCTGACTCCCGCCGCACGGGCGACACCTGCAACTGTTACCGGCTGGCCGCTCCGTGTCTGCATTTCGACAGTTTTGAGTACCGCTGCGCGTCTCCTTTGGCTGTCGGCTCGTTTCGCCGCGATGAGCTTGGAAGTTCGTTGACCGGCGGGATCGGTCGCCCCGCTGCTTTTTTCTGTCATGATTATTTCGGCGTCAGCGGGAGCAGTTTCTGTGGAACCGCGGCGATCGGCTCAGCAGTGGGGGTGGTGGAGAGGGCATGCAGGAGTTCAGTTGCCCGGTCGATTTCACTTTGCTCGGTTGGTGAGAGTCTGATTTTGGTGTCGGCGAGCAGCCTTCTGATCTTCCGGTAGGAGGCGATTTCCGCTGTGAGGCTTTCCACCACCCAGGTGTCGGCGATGGGTCGGGCAAGTTCCAGGTCGGTTGTGAGTGCGACGATATGCGCATCAATCAGGGGCAGGTGGGATACGTTGGCGCGGAAGAATGTGCATCCGCCGCATTTGCTGCGGGCCGGGCAGGCCTGTCCTCCGGCTTTGACGTTGGATGGTTCGGTGCATAGGCCGAGTGGTGTGGCGACGGAACCGCGGACGTAGGCCGGATAGCTGTGTGGGTCCTGGGCGGCGCCGTGGCGGTCGATGGTGGTTTGATCAACAATGCGGATGGCGTCTGCCTTGCGCTGTCGGTTGATGCGGATGTATCCGGCAGAGGTTTCGAACTTTTTGTGGTTCATCAGTTCCTGGATGACATCGGGAGCGGTGTTGTTATCGGAAAGCCTCTGGGCATAGGTGTGCCGCCACGCGTAGAGGTTCAGCCGGGAACGGTCAAAGGTGCGGGCGACACCGCCGGAGTCCTGCGCGTATTCGGGGAGATTCCTGATGCGGTCGATCCACCGCCAGTAAACGGCATAATATCCGCTGATGGTGATGGGTCTGGTGGCTGCTGGGCCAAACCCGGAGAGCGATGGAAACATCAGCCCTGCCGCCTTTGGTTCTATATCGGAGACGGTTTCTAGCCGGTCGACCCATGCGGTGATGATGTCCGCGGTGGATTGATGGACCGGCAGTTCCAGGCCGATGTCTGCGGTTTTTGGTGCGTCGTAGCGGATGAATGGCCGGCTGTCGTCGTAGTGCTGCAGGGCGTCGCGTTTGAGTCCCAGGATTTCCGATGGTCGCCTGCCCAGGTCACGCAGCAGTTGGTAGATGGTCTGGTGCATGTGGTTGTAGAGCTCCGCGGGCCGCCGGTTGGTGTAGGGGTGGTCTTCGGCGACGGTGAGCAGGTCGAGGTTGGCGTCGAGCACCTTGATGACATCATCCGGGATGGACTTGTTGACGGTGTTCGTCTTACGTCCGTGCGGAAGTGTATCGGTGGCAAGGAATCTGAATGCCGGTGCCAGCGATTGAAGGGCTTTGAGCTCTCTGCCTTCGTGGAGAAATCGGCGGAATTGGTGGAAGTTCACATACTTGTACCGGTCGGCCTTGGGCACGTCATCGTCGGTTTCCAGTGTGGAGTAGGCGTTGAATACGGCTTTGGCATCTGCGCGGGTTAAGCGTTCGGGCGTCGCTCCGTGGGGACGTTGCAGCAGCGCGTCCGAGGCAATGCTGCACGAGCGGATGAGTTCGCGGATCTTGTCGGCCGGTAATTCGAAGACAGCAGCCGTCTCCTTGGCTGCCTCGCGCAGCCAAGGGATGCGGATGGGGCGGAAGTCCAGGATCCCTTTTGAACTGATGGTGTCACTGCCGGAACGGGTGCGGAGCATCAACACTGCAGCGTCCCAGATATCGTCAGATTTCATATCGTGGCCGGTGTATTGGTACCGCCAGCGGGCGGACCACATCCGGCCGTAATTGGTGAGTCCTTGCTGCAGGCGCTGGTCCGTTGCCCTTTCCTTCATAGCCCGGTGGAGCTTTTCCATTGTGAGGACTCTGTCCTCAAGGGCAATGGTGATGCAGCGGCGGATCACCCAGGGATCGAGCCGGTAACCGTCCTGATCGCGCTGCTGCAATGTCAGGAGGAACTCATGCCGCAGGATCGGAGGCAGATCCGACAGGGTGAATTCAGTGGTGGACCACTGACCGATGACGGGACGTCGAGTGGAGCTGAACTGCTCAAATGTGATGCCTTGTCGTTTGAGACGTTTCCACTGGAAGTGGTGACTCAGGCAAATTTTCTTCTCGAAACGCCATTCCTCTGTCCGGCAACCCGGAAGCGTGCATTGCTTTCCCTTGGGAAACGCTCCACGCGCAGAGTCCCGGTATTTTTCCAGCGGATAGTCTCCGCCAGCACTGGAGCGTCGTTTCTGCCAAGCGTGGTAGTGGTGGTAGCAAAGCCCGTGATGACTGACCGGTGCCTTGCAGGCCCGGCCGTCGGCTGTGATGGTGCACCGTTCGGCGATTTTCTGCAATCGCCGGGCATGATTGCTCCGTGCCCGCATACCGTCCGTTCCGCCGCTGGCGGCCGATTTGCACGATGGGCAGGGCGCGCCGCTGCCGCGGGCCAGCCCCTCGCAGTCAGGGGACGAACATGGATATGCGGCGGTCAGCGGATTAGCGGCATCCGCTGTGAAATGCCAAAGTCGGCTGTCCCACTCGGTCGGCCGCCAATTGCCTGTGATGCGTTGTTGAAGGAACTGAAGATAGTTCTCTGCGTCGGCGTCGGGTGATTCATTCAGTAGGATCTGCGGACGTTCAGCCACCATTGTCTTCGCTCCTGGGCTGTGTCACGGAATCGACGGCTGCTCTCATTTCCTCCGGGGAAGCGTGTAGATATACCTGTGTTGATTCAATGCTTTTGTGGCCCAGCAGTTCCTGGACGACATCGAGGGGATGTCCTGCCCTGACCCACCGGGTGGCGGCGGAGTGTCTCAGCTGGTGCGGGCGCAGCCGTACCGAGGTTTGCCGTTCCCATCGTTTGAACAGGGCATGGACGCTGGCGTAGCGCAGGGGTTCATTCATGGGGCTGTTGCGGGAGTAGAGGTTGAGGAAGAGGTAGTCGGCCGGAATGTCACCCAGCAGGTGGTAGCGCTCATCCTGATAGGCAGCGTACGCGTGTATGACGGCATCGGTGACTGGAACGCTGCGGCTGGCATGAGATTTTGCCAAGGCGCCGTTGCTATTGAGTCGGCGGTGGATATGCACGTGTGCTCCCCGCTCGAAGCAACCTGCGAAGGTCGATTCCGGGAGGAAATGGATGTCTTCCAAGCGAAGGCCCAACGCCTCCCCGATTCGCAGACCGCAGTGCAGCAGCAAGCGGACCAACAGCGCATCGCGTGCATTCGTGGCGCAATGCATGAGCTGTGCTTCTTCGTCGCTGCTGATTGGTTGGGGACGTGTCGTCGTTTCCCTTGCTTTGAGCATTCGGGTCAATCTGGGTGCCCCCTCCGGCGCATTTCTTCGGCTGACCGAATCGATGGCCTGCAGTCCCGGATGGTCGAAAAATCTCCGGTCGACATCGACGTCGCTGAAGCCTTCATGGGCGCAGAATCTCAAAAACGCGAGGACGGCAACGATATGAACGTTCACTGTCTTACCCGATCTGCCACGCTGTCCTTTTCCGGCGGTCTGAACATGCAACTTGTATCTGACCAGATCCATCAGAGTCAGATGCCGCCAGTCGACCTCTTCTGTAGCGGCCCAAGTCAGGAACTGCGCCAATTTCGTCTGATAGGACTTCTGAGTGTTGATCGACCGCCCAGCCTGACTGAGCCAAAGAGCGTAAACCCGGCATTCCTCCGTAACCAGGAAATCCACATCCACCACAACATAAACCGGTTCGCCGGAGAGCGGAGCCTCAACTGCCCTAAATACGGTCACACGGCTTGACCTTACCCGGCAAATGAACAGCATCAAATTAAGCCCAACGATTCCATCCACCTAGAACTATCAAGCTTTATCTAAATGAATCAGATGGCATCAAACAAAGGTCCGGCGAGAGCGAGGAAGAACAGTACGGCGTCGTCCCCCGGCATATCGTGCCCGAAAGGGGATCCTCCAGCGGCGCGGTCATGTTGTGTCACTTAATCGCAGCAAGGTTCTGGCAGAATGTGGTGATGTCGTTCACTCTCCGCGAGCCCACGCTGTCTGACGCGTCGGACATCGCTGCTCTACACGTGCGTACTTGGCGTGAGGCCTACTCTCACCTGCTTCCTGAGGACTTCTTCAGCGAGGAGCATATTCAGAGCCGTCATCGGATGTGGAACCACATCCTCAGCAACCCCAATGAGGAGTGGAGCATCCGCATCGCGGAGAACGACGAGGAGATTATTGGCTTCGCTCATGTCGGGCCCAGCTTCGGCCCGGAGGTCGAAACGTTGCCTCGTGATCGGCAAGTGTTCAGCATTTATGTAGCTTCCAAGCACTATGGCACTGGTGCGGGGCAAGCATTGCTTGATGCCACGTCTGGTAGAAGTCCTGCCATGCTGTGGGTGGCGAAGGACAACCCGCGGGCAGTGGCGTTCTATCTGCGCAATGGATTCCAATTCGACGGTACTGAGCAGACAGACCCCGGCGCTCCCAAGATTGTCGATGCTCGTATGGTGAGGTAGCGGAGTGCATCCCAAACCCACCTTCGAACGCTCAATGGGCAGTCGGTCGAGGCTGAACGGTGGGATTCCGTATGTTTCAAATATGGGTCGCTTCGACGCAGTGATGTGATGGGGGCTGTTTCGGAAACGCACTTGGTGCTTTGTCTCTTACGCTGGAACACATGCAGCTGCGTACAACGGCCCGGACGGATCTACGAACCTTCTTGAGTTGGTTACCCACAGAAACCGACATGTGGATGTGGTCTGGCCCTACTTTCACTTGGCCGCTGGATTGTGGCCAGCTGGAGAAGTACTTTGGCGACGATCGGCGACTGTACTGGACGGCCCTGAATCCCAATTCCGGTCTGGCTGCCGGTCACGCTTCGCTTCTCGTAGATGATGATGCCAAAACGATGCGGATTGGCTTCATTTTGCTGGATCCGGACCTGCGGGGGCGAGGGCTGGGGAAGGACCTGACTGAAACGGTGGTCCGCGCCGGTTTCGAAGCCACAACATTGCCCGTAATGAAGCTGGGAGTCTATGCCCACAACACCAGAGCCCGGGACTTGTACAAAAACCTTGGATTTGAAGAGACCGGGCTCGTGCTGGGAACCGAGATGGGCGGCGTAGTCTGGCAGGCCCTGGAGATGGAGCGCCACCGCGCCCTGTGACCAAGCTGCTTCCGTGGGCACTCACCTGCTCTGAGCGGTCCCCTGGCGGGGCCAGGGAGAATCTTCGCCATGTGAAATTGGTCATTTGAACACCCGAAGTCACAGGATACTGCTGCGCTTTTACAATGAAACCGTTCCGCTCGAAGAAGGGGCGCGGTAACACTAACGTCTGCCGAAAGCGTTCTATGGACGCCGCGAAGGTTGAGCTTCCTCATCGCAGGCCGCCGCCTGCGAGACTCATGAAACCCCCAGACGCAGACTAAGAGACTGGCTTCGTTTCTCACTCATGTTGAAGACAATCGAGAATCGGCAATGGCGTAGGTCGATACTCAGGAATCTCGCGGCTCGAATCGAACTAGAGATAACCGCGGCCAATGGCGGGTCGAGCAAAGCAAACTTGAAGAATACATAGCCGACGCCTATGAGAAAACGGCCGAGAGCCTCAAACAAAACCAGGAATAGTCCGGGTGGTCCGGCTGCCCCGTTTGCTTCGGCGGCCTTGCTGCTGGAGATGATCCGCTACTTCCGGGAAACCACTGCAACGATCGATGTCAACGGCAATGCCACAACCTCCACCACGTTGCCGGCACGTCGGTACTCCCCTTTTGGGATGAGTGCCATCTCAGCGAAGTCATTGCCGACGCGGTCGATGGTCCCGTATGCGCTCCCCGAGCTCTCCCCTGCGGGAAAGTAGACAGTTACAGCCGCCCGGTCCCGGCCGAGGGCGCGCAACGCTGAAGTGAGGCGCAGCTTACTTTCAACACCCGTTGCAGCACCCGCCGTAGCGCGGCCCATTCCATGAACCAGCACAACAGCGGGCAGCGGCACCAATAGCGAACGGCGCCCGGCATGCAGGACCAGCCATTCCGGCCCCACATAGGCCAGCTCTCCCTCGAACGTGTCACCAGTGGAAGTTCGCACCTTGAGCACGGCACCCATCTGCCCGCGCAGCCGCTCGGTGAGCGCCAAAGCGGATTGGTCCATCCGCGCGCGTTCCGCCACCTCGGATTCCAGAGTCAGCTGATCCGTGGCAGCGTACTGCGCTTCCAGATCCGCGAACAAAGCTGCCCACCTCATGACGGCAAGCCTAGAAACCCAACGGCTTCAGGTCAACGTATGGACAAATAAACCAATACAAGATAAAAGTGGATGCACTAAACGACATCAAACTGCTTCAAACAGTATTAGATAGGTGCAAAGATGGTTATGCTGGAAACCGGTAGCCGCAAGGCCGTGACGGATGCCGCCATCGCTGCACTCATTGCGGGACTGGCCGGAGCGCTGCTTGCCGCCGGAATCGCAATCCACGACGGCGGGAATAATCCCTTGTCGGCTGCCGTGACCGCTGAGTTCTCCAGCCTCATGGGCCTCGCATCTGCTCTTCTCGGAGCCGTCGTGCTGGGCTGGTGGTGCGCTGCGCTTCTCATGGCAGTGCTTGGCCGGATGCTCTGCGCCCTTGGCCATACTGCCCTGGGTGAACGCCTCGGGCGGTGCAGTCCCGGGTTCATGCGCCGGCTGGTGTTGCTGGTCTTCAGCCTGAATCTCGTTGCAACGCCGGTGATGGCGGGCACGCCGAACCAGCAAGTCGCAGCAGTCCAGGCGCCGATTGCTGTTGACACGGACGCCGGGAGCGTGCCGCATGGGACCGGCCCGCCACGGGGCCCCGTGTGGCAACCGACCGACCGTCATGAACCTCCGCCGGGCGCTCACCCGCCAGGCCCCCGATGGACGCCCGGGAAGACAGCCTCCGACGGCGATCTCATCACCCGCAGTCCGCGCCGGTCGGCCGAGGCAGAGTCAGGCGAACAGGGAATCACCGTTCAGCCAGGCGACACCCTGTGGTCACTGTGCGCCGGGCACCTTGGCCCATACGCCACTGATGTCGAAATCGCTCAAGCGTGGCCCCGCTGGTATGCGGCCAACCGGCAACTCATCGGCCCGGACCCGGACTTGCTGTTGCCGGGACAGGTCCTGCGAATCCCAACAACATCCGAAGCGTGAAAGAAGGACATGCAATGAAGGCAGAAACCGCGGCACAGCACGATCACACTGCCCGGAGGCTCACGACAGTGCCGGCCCCGGATCAGGCAGGCGAACCCGGTCAGCCGGAAGCGTCGGAGCCACCCGAGCTGACAGCGACACGTTCCGGGCACCTGTTTGACCGGCAAGGGTATGCGCCGGTTATCCGATTGACCCCTCGCACCGGACACAAGGATCGTGCCGAAGATTCCGCCGGCAACAGACCAACGGCCGACATCGTTGACATCGAAAGTGCGGAAGTGCGACGCCGCGTGCTGGGAATTTCACGATCGATTGCACAAGCCTCGCTGGAAGTGCTTGCCGGGACCCGTCCCGCCACACAGCTGTCTCGATGGCTGGATCCTGTCAGTTACGAAAAGCTGCAGTTCCGGGCGAAGATACTGCGTGGCCAGAGAGAACGGAGACGTGCTGCCACCGCATCCAGGATTGACCAGTTACACCGCAACCCCCGTGTGCGTTCGGTACGGTTGTGCCGGATCAGCAGAAACGCCTACGAAGCAGCACTCATCGTCATCGAACAGGACCGGGTGCGCGCCGTGGCACTCCGTTTGGAATACCGCAGAGAACTGTGGAAAGTCACCGCTTTGGAAATCGGCTAAAAAGGCAGCGAGCCCGGCTGCGGCAGCCGGCACGCCTACCGCACTCCGGCGATCACCGCTTCTTCCTGGCGTTGGCCCGTTTGGCTGCGCGATTGCTTCCGCCATTTGCGCCCGACTTGCCGTTGGCGCCGGACTTGCCATTGCCCCCGGTCCTCGCACCGGCCGCGGCGGGCGCCTTTTTCCGCTGCTCCACGCGGGTCTCGACTTCCCCGGACACGCTGGGCGCACTGTACTGCATACTGGCCGGCTTCTCGGGTGCTTCGAGCCCGTCCGCCGAAACCTCAGACTCATCACCGACGCCGTCGCCGTCAGTATCGCGCTGCTGCACCTGGACCTCGAGGTTGAACAGGAACCCGATGCTTTCCTCCCGGATGGCCTCCATCATGGACTGGAACATCGTGTACCCCTCGCGCTGATACTCCACCAGCGGGTCACGCTGTGCCATGGCGCGCAGCCCAATGCCTTCTTTAAGGTAGTCCATCTCGTAGAGGTGCTCCTGCCACTTCCGGCCAATCACGGAAAGCACCACGCGCCGTTCCAGCTCCCGCATGGTATCCGAGCCGAGCTCATCTTCGCGCCGCTGGTAGGCCAGCTTGGCGTCGGAGAGGATCTCCTCCAGCAGGAAGTCATGCGAAATCTGTGCTTTGCCGCCGGCCTCCTCCAGCACCTCGTCGATCGTCAGGCTGATCGGATACAGCTGCCGCAGATCGGTCCACAGCTGCTCAAAGTCCCAGTCGTCGCCGTTGCCCTCGGCGGTCGCCGTATCCACAATCGCGGTCAGCGTGTCCTCCAGGAAGTGCTGCACCTTCTCGTGGAGGTCGCTGCCCTCCAGGATCCGGCGGCGGTCACCATAGATAGCTTCGCGCTGGCGGTTCAAGACGTCGTCGTACTTCAGCACGTTCTTGCGCTGCTCAGCGTTCCGGCTTTCCACCTGGCCCTGGGCCGACGCAATGGCCCGCGAGACGATCTTGTTCTCCAGTGGCACGTCGTCGGGCATCCGACCGCTGGCCATCAGCCGCTCTGCGCTACCGGACCCGAACAGGCGCATCAGGTCGTCGGTCATGGACAGGTAGAAGCGGGACTTGCCCGGGTCGCCCTGACGGCCGGAACGGCCGCGCAGCTGGTTGTCAATCCGTCGTGACTCGTGGCGCTCGGTGCCGAGCACGTACAGCCCGCCCAGCTCAACGACCTCGTCATGTTCTGCGGCGACGCCCGACTGGGCCTGCCCAAGCACCTCGGGCCAGGTGGCTTCATACTCTTCAGGATGTTCGGCCGGGTCCAAGCCCTTCTTTTCCATGGAGGCCACGGCGTTGAATTCAGCGTTGCCGCCCAGCATGATGTCAGTGCCGCGACCGGCCATGTTGGTGGCCACCGTGACGGCGCTTTTGCGCCCGGCCTGAGCGATGATCGCGGCCTCTCGGGCGTGGTTCTTGGCGTTAAGCACCTCGTGCCGCACGCCTTGCTTGGCCAACTGCTTGGACAGGTATTCGCTCTTCTCCACCGAGGTGGTGCCCACCAGCACCGGCTGGCCCTTCTCATAGCACTCTGCGATGTCCTCGACCACCGCGGCGAACTTAGCCACTTCGTTCTTATACACCAGATCCGTCTGGTCATCACGGATCATCGGCTTATTCGTCGGAATCGGAACGACACCCAGCTTGTAGGTGTTCATGAACTCGGCCGCCTCCGTCTCCGCGGTACCGGTCATTCCGGATAGCTTCTCGTACAGCCGGAAGTAGTTCTGCAGCGTCACCGTGGCCAGGGTCTGGTTCTCGGCCTTGATCTCGACGTCCTCTTTGGCCTCGATGGCCTGGTGCATGCCCTCGTTGTAACGGCGCCCGGCCAGCACGCGGCCGGTGTGCTCGTCGACAATGAGGATCTCGCCATCGAGGACCACGTAGTCCTTGTCGCGCTTGAAGAGTTCCTTGGCTTTAATGGCGTTGTTCAGGAAACCGATCAACGGCGTGTTGGCCGATTCGTAGAGGTTATGGATCCCGAGATAGTCCTCCACCTTGTCGATGCCGGACTCGAGTACGCCGACGGTGCGCTTCTTCTCGTCGACCTCGTAATCGTCTTCTGCCTCAAGTCGCTGCACGACCTTGGAAAACTCGGTGTACCAACGATTCGCGTCCCCGGAAGCCGGACCGGAAATGATCAGCGGCGTACGGGCCTCGTCGATGAGAATGGAGTCGACCTCGTCGACGATGGCGAAATTGTGGCCGCGCTGGACCAGTTCGTCCGACGACCATGCCATGTTGTCGCGCAGGTAGTCGAACCCGAATTCGTTGTTGGTGCCGTAGGTGATGTCGGCGGCATACTGCTCACGGCGCACGGCAGGTTCCTGGTTGGCCAGGATGCAACCGGTGCGGAGCCCCAGGAACCGGAACACG
The DNA here is from genome assembly GCF_000430705.1 of Arthrobacter castelli DSM 16402. Classification (GTDB taxonomy): domain Bacteria; phylum Actinomycetota; class Actinomycetes; order Actinomycetales; family Micrococcaceae; genus Arthrobacter_C; species Arthrobacter_C castelli. The sequence goes on along the minus strand of NZ_AUMN01000004.1, from coordinate 136,305 downwards.
CGGCCCATCAAGTCCGACTGGTACTCGGCCAGGTAGTCGTTGACGGTGATGACATGCACGCCCTTGCCGCTCAATGCATTCAAGTAGGCGGGCAGAGTGGCCACCAGGGTCTTGCCTTCACCTGTCTTCATCTCGGCGATATTGCCCAGGTGAAGTGCGGCGCCGCCCATCACCTGCACATCGAAGGGCCGCAGCCCCAAGGTCCGTGATGCGGCTTCGCGCACCGCCGCGAATGCCTCGGGCAACAGATCGTCGAGGGGTTCGCCCTCGTTGTGGCGCTGCTTGAGGTCCTCCGTCTCCCCGCGCAGTTCCTCGTCGCTCATGGCCCTGAACTCATCTTCCAGGGCGTTGGTCGCATCGGCGTACGTCCGGAGGCGTTTGAGGATCTTCTTGTCGCCGGTCCTCAGGACCTTCTCTAAAATCGATGCCACTGCGCTGCTCCCAATCTGCTGCTGCCGTTTTCTGGCGTCCCTAGTCTACGTGAGTTACGTGTGGGCGGCGTCCAAAGTTCCCTGTCGGCGAATGACATTGGGGCCGACGGCGGCCGCGAGTGACGCGGCGAGGTCGCCTCGCTGCTCAACCACGACGTCGTCCATTCCCAGCCAGGCCGCCATCGCCCGGAGCTCGTCGGCCAATTCGACGGCCGTGTCAGCAGGTGCATCCCGCTCTGCGAAACTGCCACGCACCAGCAGTTTCCCGCCGTTTCGGTCGGCCTTGAGGTCGACCCGGGCGACCAGCCGGTCACGCAGCAGGAAGGGCAGCACGTAGTATCCGTACCGGCGCTTCGGGGCCGGAGTATAAATTTCAATCCGATAGTGGAAGTTGAACAATTCCTGCAGCCGGCGCCGCTCGAAGACCAGCGAATCGAACGGACTCAACAGCGCGCGCCCGGTCGCCTTCCGCGGCAACTTCGCTTCCGCATGACGGAACACATGCCGGTCCCAGCCGGTCACGGTCACCGGTTCCAGGATTCGTTGGCGGACGAGCTCTTCGACCGCGGCGGTGGCCGGCCGCACGCCAACCCGGAAATAGTCCGCAAAACACCGGATGGTTCCGATGCCGTGCGCTGACGCGGCAGCTTCAATCAGCCGAAGCATGGCTTGGTCCGGGTCCGGCGCCGGCTTTTCGGTGCATTGTGCCGGCAGCACCTTGCCGGCAGGGCTGTAGAGCCGTTCAAACTGGGCTGTCCGTCCGGCGGCGCTGACCTCCCCGAGTTCGAACAGATGCTCCAAGACCCGCTTAGCCGCGTTCCAGTTCCATCCCCAGTTGGTTTTCGGACCGGCGTCGTCATGGCCCAATCGGGCCGAAACCTGGCGGGCCGTCAGCGGCCTGGAAGACTCCAGCACCGCCAGAATCCGGCGGGCGAGCTCCAGCCGTTCGGCAGTTTCCATGCCGTGAGCTCCCACCCAGGCGCGTTTTTGCCACAGTCTTAAATCTTCGAAGTGCTGCGGACGGATATAGCTTGCCTCATGGGCCCAGTACTCCACCATCCGCCGCGGGGCGCGGCCTGCCATTCGGTGCACTATGTCGACGTCATAGTCGCCCAATCGGGAAAACAGCGGAAGATAATGGGACCGGACCAGTACGTTGACCGAGTCAATCTGGATCAGTTGCAGCCGGTCAAAGGTGCGGCCCACCTGCCTTGCGGTCACAAGGGAGGTGGGCCGCGCACTGGCCAGACCCTGTGCGGATAAAGCGATCCGTCGTGCCTGATCCAGTGTCAGTGCCGCGTTCATGCGGCGTGTTTACGGAATCTATACATTGACCGCCGCCCGGTCGTCGGAGCGGTAGGCCAGGATTTCCTCCTGTGGATGCGTTTCGTCTCCGTCGCATTGCTCGTCCAGGCTGATGACACCGTATGTCCACCCGCGCCGGCGATAGACGACAGAGGGGCTGTTGGTCTCCTTATCAATAAAGATGTAGAAATCGTGTCCCACCAATTCCATGTTGTCGACGGCATCGTCAAGGGTGAGCGGAACGGGAGGGAAGACCTTCCGCCGGATCAGCACCGGTGAGTCGCCGGCAGGCAGATCATTCTCAATCTCGTACCCTGTGCGCTCCTCAGTAACCTCCTGGGATTCGTGATTATTGTTCGATTCCATGTGCAGCGGGATTGACCCGCTGGCTGGTTCAAGCGATGCGGTGGCTTCGTGGACAGCGGTTGGACGATGCCTGCCCCGATGGACCTTTTTCCGGTCGCGGGCACGACGCAGACGTTCCAGCAACTTGTTGAACGCGAGGTCGAAGGCTCCATACTTGTCTGAAGCTGCTGCCTCGGCGCGGATCACGGGTCCACGGCCCAGAACGGTAAGTTCGACAGTTGTCTGGAGATCGTCGTGGCGGGAATTGGTAGCCTTGGTGACCTTGGCATCCAATCGCTGAACCTTGTCTCCAAGCTGCTCAACTTTGTCGATCTTTTCTTCGGCGTACTCACGGAAGCGCTCCGGCACTGTCAGATTCCGGCCGCTGATGTTGAACTCCATGGTGCCCTCCATATCACTACGGTGACGACAGTGGCACTGTCGGTAGTATCTGCACCAAATCAGATACCCATTACTTACGTTAGTTGACGAATCTCACTTATTCATCCATCCATCCCCAAATTGTTAATCAATTTCGCCGCATCCCTGCTGTGACCTCCGGACGGGCTGTGACTGTGCTTCATTTTCAGTCACATGTGCTTCATCTTCGACCCGTGGCGTGGCTGTCATCCCCGGCCGCCGGCAGGCTTGGCCTCGTCGGTCTGCGGCGGACTGGTGGCGGCCAGCACCACGGCTCCGAGGACCTTGAAGCCGCTGCTGTCCAGCACCCGGTGTGCTTCGGCAATGGTGGCTCCGGTGGTCAACACGTCATCGACGATGAGACATTGCCGCACGTCCCTGCCGCCACGGGGTCGCCGGTGGCGCAAACCCATGGTGCCGCGCACGTTGGTCCGGCGGGCGGAGGCCCCGAGCCCCTTCTGGCCCGCTTTGCCCGTCAGCAGGTGCCCTGTTGCCTGCCGGGTCAGCTGCCGCCGCGATGGATCCAGTGCACCGACGGGTCTGAAGAGGATCCGGACCCACAGCGGCCGCACCCGCAACGCCGCAGCGGGATTGCAGCCTGGCGGCAGCATCTTCCGTCGGTGCAGTTGGCGCAGCAACGCCTGTACGGGCTCGTACCCGCGTCTGCGCCGCGCCGCTGCCGTGCTGGGCATCGGGACCAGCTGCACCGGAGCGCCGTCAGCGAGACCATCCACCGCATGATGGACGGCGCCGGCCAGGGCAGCGGCCAAGGTCCGTCCCAGGTCGGTGTGCCCACGGTTCTTGTAGGCAAGCAGGGACAGCGACAGTTCCCGGCGGTAAACACCTGCCGCAACGACCGGCAATACCCTTCCGGCGCTGTCCTCCGGGAGGGACCCGGCCGCATATTCTGCGCGGTACGGTCGCACAGTGGATCGGCGGAGCCGCTGCCGGCACCGCCGGCACAACGACGCGTCAGGCAGCTGGCAACAGACGCATTCGGTGGGGAACAACAGCGCCCAGAACTGGCTGAACGCGGGCACAGCGACATCGAGTAACCAGGGCACGGGTCCGTTGTTTCCAAGCCTCATCCACCTATCGTCGGCGGCGGACGAAGCACGCGGCCACCATTGAGGGCTCGGATGTGGATAAAGCTATCCCGGGAAGGAGGGGTCCACCACGTTTTTGGTCTTGCGCGACCAGCTGTTGCCCACCTGCAGATAGATATAGTCTTCAGTCTGTCCGTAGATCTGCTGCCGTCCGTTGCCTGCGGAAATGTGGGTCATCCCCTCAAGCCCGGTGATCCGGCTCGATTCAGAGTCCAGTGAAAGAATCTCCGCCTGGACGTCCTCGGTCTTCGATGCCTTGATCACCGCCACACTGGTCTCGTCCACCCAGACTCCCCGGTCAACCGGCACTGAGGGATCGAGGTGCATTGGCTGAGTCAAACCGGTGGGAACCCCGTCTTCGTTACGCAGCACACCGGCAATCATCGCGTCGGAGCCCTCCTCCGAATCGGTGATCACCAACGCCCGGGCACCGTCGCGGGATATTTTCAGGTCCGTCACCGTCCCCTTGAGCCACTCGGCGGACACCGACACCACCGCCGGCGGGTTGCTGCCGGCCGCGACGGCGAAGATACTGCCCGATCGCGCCGCTTCAGCCGTCCACAGCCAGTTGTACGGGCCGAAGGACGGCTCGGTGAGGTTGCTGCCGGCCAGGACTTGTGTCACGTCCTTGTCCGCACCGGTGAGGAACAACTTGTTTCGCTTTCCGTTGAGGAATGCGATCCAGTCCTGTTGGTAGGACAGCGCCGGGTCCCGGGGATCCAGCCGGGAGATCTCCGGCAATTTGTTCGGCCGGGAGACATCGAGGTTCTGGTAGTAGGCCAGCTCCTCATCACGCAGCATCACTTGGACCGCCGGCACGTCCGGGTCCTGGACCGGCGTCACCGGCTCGGTGTTTTCCGGCAGCGCAACTTCACGCTGTTCGATGGTCATGTTGACCGAGCTGATGTTGTTCAGTTGCAGCAGTGTCATCTCCAGCTGGGCCTGCATCCGCTGCCGTTGCAACCCAGATGTCCCGTCAATAGCACCTGGAGCAAGGTCGACCAGGGCTTCACCGGATTCGACGGCGACGGCGGGACTGGCCAAGGTGGTGCCGTCGTTGAAGGCGCTCACTACGGCGCCTTTCAAATAGGGTGCAGGGCCCAGCAGCATGGCACGGACCAACGACGCCGGCACTGAGGCGTCGCGGGCGAACCAGCGGACGTCGGGAATCGCATATTTATAGTCGGGGCTGTAGAAGTACAGCTTGTGCGAGTCGAATACCCGGGAGAAGCTGTCCGACGACAGCATGATTCCGTCTGGTGCCTCGGAAATCCGCCACTGGCCCTCGGGGAGCTGGGTGAGGGAGAACTTGATGGTGTCCTCGCCGGTTTCCGAGGCCGGACGGGAGATGCCTTCCCCATTGATGACGCGTGTCAGGTCGAAGGTCACCGAGAAGGTATTGTCCTGAGGCGCGCGGACGATGTTCGGCACGCCTTGGTAGACCCACGCGCGTGCGTCCGGACGCCATGAATCAGCCAGATCCGGTGCCAGGAATTTACGCGCCGTCTGATAATTGTCATCCGTGCCGGTACCGGCGTTGATGAAGCCTTCGACTATTTCTTTCGGGCTGTCATCAGGCTTTGGCCCATCCGGGTTGTAGCCCACCGGATTCCCGTTCTCATCGCTGAGGGGCTCTTCGGCCTGCTGCACCGGTCCGCTGGTGGGAATCGCCGAACACCCGGCCAGCAGCAGAACCGCGCACAATGCCGCCACCAGCGCCCGCCGGGACGACCGGCGTCCCTCCCGCGCAACCGAGCGCGGATCAGGTCTTGACTTCGTCACTGTTCTTCCTCGCTGCTGGTCCGGTCGAATCCGGAGAACTGGTTGGCTGCCTTGTATCCGCCTGGTTCGAAAAATCTGCCGGCGGCAATGGAATTGGTGGCTCTCCCGCGTCGGCGTCCCGGCTCCTGGGCAAGGTCAGCCGGAAGCAGGATCCCTGATCTTCCCGTCCCGAAGCGTCCAGCCAGCCGCCATGCAACCGGGCGTCTTCGGTGGCGATGGACAGTCCCAGGCCGCTGCCGCCGGACGTGCGCGCCCGTGCCGGGTCGGCGCGCCAGAACCGGTCAAACACTCTCGAAGCGTCGAGCTCGCTCATCCCAATGCCGTGATCCCGCACCGCCACCGCCACCGTCGTATCGGTGGCCTCGACCAGGAACTCGATCGGGTTGCCGTCGCCGTGTTCGAGCGCATTGACCAGCAGGTTCCGCAGGATCCGGTCGATGCGGCGGGCATCCATGTCCACCACGCACCGTTGAAGCGAGGAAACGACGCTGACCTGCGAACCGCTCTGATCCGCCAGCGGCTGGGCGCCCTCAATCACGCTGCGGACCACGGTAAAGATATCGGTGGGCTCAGATTCCAGCACTGCTGCGCCGGCGTCGAACCGTGAAATCTCCAGCAAATCGGCCAGCAGCGCCTGGAAGCGTTCCACCTGCACGTACAGCAATTCGGCCGATCGCTCATTGACCGGGTCGAACTCGTTCCGGGCCTCGTAGAGGACCTCAGTGGCCATCCGCACGGTGGTCAGCGGGGTCCTCAGCTCATGGGAGACGTCGGAAACGAAGCGTTGCTGCATTTGGGACAGCTCAGCCAACTGGGTGATCTGATGCTGCAGGCTGTCGGCCATGTGGTTGAAGGAGGCGCCAAGGCGTGCGACTTCGTCCTCCCCGTGGACTTCCATGCGTTCCTGCAATTCGCCTGCAGCGAGTTTTTCCGACACATCCGCGGCATGGCCGACCGGCCCCACGACGGCGCGGGTGACAAACCAGGCGATGGTGCCCACCAGCAGCAGCAACACCGCGCCGGCAACCCACAGTGACCGGTGGATGTAGTCCAGGGTCTGTTGCGCGGATGCAATGTTGTACACCAGATACAGCTCGTACTCGTTACCCGGGGGCAGCACCACCCGCGTGCCCACGGCGATTGCCGGAACATCCCGATTCTCGACCACTATCGTGACCGGACGGTAATGAATAGCATCCGCTTCGCCGGTGGCAATTGCCTCGCGCAGTTCATCGGGAATCGCGTTTGATGTCAGCCCGCCGACGTTGGTCTCCCCCAGCCAGAGGTTTTCCTGGTCTTCCCCAAAGACCGGCACCAGCAGGACTTTCCGGTCGTTCTCGTCAAAGGAACCCTGCAACTGGGACAGCGCGTCCAGCACCACCTCCGTGGTGGTCGCCTGGTCGCTGCCGATGGCGCCGTCGAAAATACTCTCCACGGTGGAGAACCCGCGCCGGGACTCGTCAAGCGCTGTGGCCAGCCGCTCCTGATACAGGCCTTGGGCAATCTGCCCGGACAGGAAAGCGCCAACGCCCACAAACGCCATAGCAGTGAGCATCACCGTCGCTGCGACGGTGCGGAACTGCAGCGACCGTCGCCACTGCCGCGTGGTGTGTCCCCGAAATCCATGCAGACGTTCCGGAAGAGACCCCCCGGCGGCGCGAAGCCGCCTCAGCCACAGCGGCCCGGCAGAAACAGTGGTTTTGCTTTCGCTCATGCACCAGACCTCTCAAGGACATTCTACCGGCACCTTGGCCGCCGAACCCGCCCGGTGCCACCGATTCAGCCTTGGCCGGCCTTGTACCCGACGCCGCGGACAGTCAACACGACTTCAGGAGCCTCCGGATCCCGTTCAATTTTCGACCGGAGCCGCTGGACGTGGACGTTAACCAGTCGCGTGTCGGCAGCATGCCGGTAGCCCCACACCTGTTCGAGCAGCAATTCGCGGCTGAACACCTGCCACGGCTTGCGGGCCAACGCCACCAGCAGATCGAATTCCAAGGGCGTCAGCGAAATCCGTTCGTCGCCGCGGTAAACGATGTGGCCGGCCACGTCGATGACGACGTCGGCGATCCGCAACGTTTCCGGTGCCTTTTGGTCCCCGGGGCGCAGTCGTGCACGGACACGCGCCACCAGTTCGGCCGGCTTAAACGGCTTGGGAACATAGTCGTCCGCTCCGGCTTCCAAGCCACGGACGACGTCGGATGTGTCAGTTTTGGCGGTCAGCATCACGATCGGCAGGTCCGAGTCTGCACGAATTTGCCGGCATACTTCGATTCCATCGGCCCCGGGCAGCATCAAATCCAGCAGCACAAGATCCGGCCTGGAGCTGGCAAATACGTTGAGGGCCTCATTGCCGTCAGCACAGAAGACAGGCTCAAACCCGTCGTTTCGCAGCACGATGCCGATCATCTCCGACAAGGCCTCGTCATCGTCTACGACCAGAATGCGTCCTTTCATAAGACTCATGTTGTCATTAGTGAACAGGGATTGTCGCGCCGGGACACGGTTACGGGTAATAAGGCGCTGGTACCGACCGGCGTCATTCTGCTCGAAAAGGCGATCATCCACCGTCGCGACGCTGCTTCTATGAAGTGTCGGTGAGAAACTATAAGGTGATATCGAAAGGGCATATCCGTGACGAATTCGGCGTCGTGGTCAGTGCCAGGAATGGGGAGAGCGTGTCATGAGTGACGGTCCGCGCCATCCTGCCGACGGGATGGGTACGCCGCCGGGACCGAATGGCCGGCAACGGCCTTCGGGGTCACAAACGCAGGGGCCCGGTGAGCAACAACCCCAGTGGGGCCAGCAACCGCCCGGCCAACCCCAGTGGGGCCAACAACCGCCCGGCCAACCCCAGTGGGGCCAGCCGCCGGGCTATCCCGGTTATATCGCGCCGCCGAAGCCCGGGGTCATCCCATTGCGTCCCCTGGGCGTGGGGGAAATCCTCGATGGCGCCTTCCAGGCCACCCGGAAGAACGCCAAGGCCATGTTCGGCTCGGCTGTCTTGTTTCAACTGGGCGTTGCCGTCCTGATGGCATTGGCGGCCGGCGCGTTCTTTGGCGCCGGCACAAATGTCGAATCTTTCATTCAGCCGGATGGGATGCCTACAGCAGCCGGAATCGCTTTCGGGGGCGGCGTTTTCGCCACTTTCCTGCTGTTGGCGTTGCTCAATTCGTTCAGTGTGTTTGTGCTGCAGGGTGTATTGGTTATTCCTGTCTCGCGGGCAGTGCTGAATCAGCACACCCGTTTCAAACAAATGTGGGGCCGGGCGAAGGGACGGATTTGGCCGCTGATCGGGTTATGCGCCCTGTGGCTTTTTATCGGCGGACCCCTCTTCTTCGCTGCCCTGGTCCTGTTGATCGTGCTTGGCGTCGGCGCCGAGCTGAACGGCTGGATCATAGCCGTGCTGGTGCTGGTCATGCTTGCGGCGGCACTCTGGATCGGCATCAAGGTCATGCTGGCCCCGGCCGCGCTGGTCCTCGAGGAGATCGGTGTTTTCGCCTCCATCGGGCGGTCGTGGCGGCTGATGCGACGCAACTGGTGGCGCATCTTCGGTATCGTGTTGTTGACCCTCCTGATTGTCGGAATCGTCACCTCGGTGGTGACCGTGCCGATTCAATTCATCGTCAGCTTCTTCGGCATGGGCACCGGCGGGGCAGAGTCCGCGGAGAGCATGGTGGTGAGCTCGCTGATTGTGTCACTCGTATCAACTATTGTCTCAAGCGTTTTCTACGCCGTCGCTTACGCGTTCCAGGCCGGTGTCACCGCACTCATGTACGTCGACCTGAGAATGCGGCACGAAGGATTCGACATTGTGCTGATGAAGGAAGCCGAACGGCTCGCCGCCACTGCCGGACAATCCGGCCCCGCATCCTCACCGGGACAGGGTTACTGAGTGACAGCTTTCGGCACTTCAGCGGCTTACGCGCTGCAAACACCGGCACAGCTCCCGACGGAAGTTCCAGTCCTGCCGGACGACGAACAGGCGCGGGACTGGGCCGTGGAGGAACTGAGCAAGGGCGTTTACCAGCAAGCCAAGCCTTCTCTTTTCGACCAGATCGTCACCAGGATATTCGAATGGATCGGATCCGTCTTTGAAAATATGTCCGGCATCGAAGCCGACCTGGGCACGGTCATCATCACTGTCGCAGCCCTGTTGCTGATCGGTGTGGCCATCTGGCTCATCCGGCCACGGCTGAACCGCAGCCGCGTGCAGCCCGATGAGATGTTCGACGATGATGTGCTGCTCACCGCCGGGCAGCACCGGGAAGAAGGCAGCCGCGCAGCGCAGCAAGAGGACTTCGGACGCGCTGTGCTGGAGCAGTTCCGCGCCATCGTCCGCTCGGCCGAGGAACGCACGGTCATCGATCCCCAGCCCGGACGCACAGCCGGCGAAGTCGCAGCGCAGCTGGAGGCTGCTTTTCCGCCACAGCGCCAACCACTGCATGAAGCTGCATTGACCTTCAACGACATCCGATACGGCGACGCCATCGGGAGCCGGACCGAGTATGAGCAGTTGCTGCATCTGGACGACGGGTTGCTCGCCTTGCACCCGGTGTATGCCGGAATGCCTGCCGCTCCGCTGGAGCTGCGATGAGCCAGCGGGTCGACGAACGGAGCGGGGAACCAGCACCGCACACGGAACTGGATGGCTCCGTCACCACCGCAGGCGGGAGCCCGTTGAAAACCCTGCGGAAGTCGTTGCGCAAGTGGAAGTTCTGGATCCTGCTCGGCGGGATAACCGTCGTCGTGCTTGCCGCCATCTTCATGCTCCGCACCGGTGGCGGGGACAGGGGCATCCTCTCCCCCGGCAATCCGGCGCCCGACGGCGCGATGGCAACGGCACAAATCCTGCGGGAACAGGGCGTGGACATCGAAGTAGCCGACACACTGGAGCAGACGCTGCAGCAACTGGAATCGGCCGGGACGGAGAATACGATCCTGCTGGTGCACGACCGGTTGGGGTTGCTTGAAGACCCCCAGCTGGAAAAACTGGCTGATGCTTCCGCCCGGACCGTCCTGGTGGAACCCTCCGTGGCCATGCTGTCGGCCTTCGCGCAGGATATCCATGCCGCCGGCGTCGTCCCCTCTGCCGACGACAGCAATGGTGCAAGTGAAGCGGACAGCGCCACGATCTCGCCTCAGTGCCGGGTGGACCACCCTCGCGCTGCGGGGCCGATCGACGGCGGCGGGTCGGCATACCGCGGCCCGGTGATGTGCTATCTGCTGCAGAACGAGCAGGCCGGCCCGTCGGCGTTGTTCGTCAAGTCCGCCGACGGCGATGTCACGGTCGTTGGCAACGGCAACATCATCAGCAATGAACGACTCCGGTTCCACGGCAACGCTGCGCTGACCCTGCGCACATTGGGGGCCGAACCGAACCTGGTGTGGTACCAACCATCGCTGGCCGATACAGCCATCCACCAGAATGCCCCTGAGCTTGGCGAACTTCTTCCGCCATGGGTCCGGTTCGCCGGAATCTGGCTGGCCATCGCCGCGGTACTGGGTGTGCTGTGGCAGGCACGCCGCCGGGGGCCCTTGGTGCTGGAACCGTTGCCGGTCATCGCCAAGGCCGCTGAGACCGCCGAAGGCCGGGCGCGGCTGTACCAGGATTCACGGGCCGTTCACCGCGCGGCCGAAAATCTGCGGGCCGGGACACTGGCCCGAATGGCCTCACATTTCCGGCTGGGTGCCGGTGCTCCGGCAGAAGCCGTGGCCCGCGCCGTCGCCAGTGGCAGCTCGCTGTCGGAGCACGACGTCGGCAGGATCCTGTTGAGGCACCGGCCGGAAACGGACGCGGAACTGTTGGAATGGGCGCAGGAATTGGACCATCTAGAGAAAGAAGCAACTGCCAAATGAGTCAGCCGTACCCCGAAACGCCATATCAACCGCAGGCCCCGTACCCGGCCGGCGGGCAAGACAGCGCCGGACCCGGGAGCGGGGTGGATTCCGCAGACCCGTCGCGGGAGGCGCTGCTGAGGGTTCGCAGCGAAGTCGCCAAGGCCGTCGTCGGGCAGGATTCCACGGTCACCGGTCTGCTGATCGCGCTGCTGACCCGCGGCCATGTCCTGCTTGAGGGCGTTCCCGGTGTGGCCAAAACCCTGCTGGTGCGGGCCTTGTCCGAGGCATTGAGCCTCGATACCAAGCGGGTGCAATTCACCCCGGACCTGATGCCCGGCGACGTCACGGGTTCGCTGGTCTACGACACGCACACCTCGGAATTCTCCTTTCGCGAAGGCCCCGTATTCACCAACCTGATGTTGGCCGACGAAATCAACCGCACCCCTCCCAAGACGCAGGCATCGCTGCTCGAGGCGATGGAGGAACACCAGATCTCCGCCGACGGCGTCAGCCGGCAACTCCCATCTCCCTTCGTTGTCGCGGCGACACAAAACCCGGTGGAATACGAAGGCACCTACCCGCTGCCGGAGGCGCAATTGGACAGGTTCCTGCTGAAGCTGGCCATGCCGCTGCCGCCACGCGACGATGAAATTGAGGTGGTGCGCCGCCACAGTGCCGGCTTCGATCCCCGCGAGCTGTCCGCAGCGGGCATTACCCCCGTCGCTTCGGCCGTCGATCTCGAGACGGCCCGGGACGCAGTGTCCGCTGTGGGGGTCTCCGACGAAGTGCTCGGCTATATTGTCGATATCGTCCGCGCCACCCGGTCCACACCTTCGTTCCAACTGGGCGTCTCTCCCCGGGGAGCAACCGCACTGCTGAAAACCGGTCGGGCCTGGGCGTGGCTGTCCGGGCGCAATTACGTTTCACCGGACGATATCAAAACACTGACGCTGCCGACCTTGCGTCATCGTGTCTCGCTGCGCCCGGAGGCGCAGATGGACGGCGTCGAGGCCGACGACGTGCTCGGCACCATCCTGTCCACCGTGCCGGTGCCTCGCTAGGCCGCCGCGATGGCGATTACCGGACGACTGGTCATCGTGACACTGCTGGGGTTGCTCCCGGTAGTGCTGTTCCCGCAATGGCTGACCATTTGGCTGTGGCTATTGCTCGTGGCGCTGCTGGCCGCGGTGGATCTGTTGCTGGCCGCCTCCCCGCGGACCATCGGGCTGAACCGGAACATCCCGGCCAGCGTCCGACTCACCGAGCAATGCTCCAGTTCGGTGACCATCACGAATAACGGTCGCCGCCGGCTCAATGCGATGGTCCGTGATGGCTGGCAGCCATCCGCCGGTGCCCGCAATGCGATCCAGCGGATATCCGTTCCTTCCCGCGAGCGCCGCAGGATGCAGGTCTCGTTGCTGCCTCAACGACGCGGAGACCTGCACACCGAACATGTGACGGTGCGTTCCTTTGGCCCCCTCGGCGTGGCTGCGCGGCAACTGACCGTTCCGGCTCCGGGCCGGCTGCGGGTGCTTCCTCCTTTCCATTCCAAACGTCAGTTGCCCTCCAAGCTGCGCCGGCTGAGGGAACTGGACGGGCGCGCGGCGGTGCAGATCCGCGGAGCGGGTACGGAATTCGACTCACTGCGCGACTATGTTCGCGGCGACGATGTGCGGTCCATCGATTGGCGGGCCACTGCACGGCGGCAGGCCGTCGTCGTACGCACCTGGCGGCCGGAACGGGACCGCAGAGTGGTGATCGTGCTGGACACCTCGCGGTCGTCAGCGGCCCGGATCGACGACGAGCCGCGGCTGGACACTGGAATGGAAGCGGCCTTGCTGCTGGCCGTTTTGGCAGAGCGCGGCGGGGACCGGGTGGACTTCCTGGCCTACGACCGCCGCCCCCGGGCGAGGGTGGAGTCGGCGTCGAAGGGCGTGCTGCTGCAGCAGCTGGTCCACGCCATGGCCCCGCTGGACGCCGAACTCATCGAGGCCGATTGGTCGCAGCTGCCGGCGCAGATCCACTCCATCTCGGCACACCGGTCCCTGGTGGTGCTGCTGACCTCGCTGGACTCCGGTTCCACCGAGGAAGGCCTGCTGCCGGTCATGGGACACCTCACCACCAAGCACGCCGTCGTCGTCGCGTCCGTCCGGGATCCGCTGCTGGACCGGATGCGGACCGGGCGCAGGACCGTGTCCGATACCTACCGCGCCGCCGCCGCCGAACGCTCCGTTCTTGAACGGGCCGCACTCACCGAACAGTTGCGTCACCAGGGTGCGGAGGTAGTGGACGCCCAACCTCATGACTTGCCCGGCGCCCTGGCCGACCGGTATATCCGGCTCAAGGCTGCGGGGCAATTGTAATGACGCCGGCTCGCCGGCAGGGCCGCTACACCGGCAGCTTCGAGACCGGTTGATCCCTGCGGTTCGTAGTAGCTACTCCGTGGAGGCCTGGTTCAGCGCTTCAGCTGTGGACGTGAGCCGGTGCAGGATCGTACGCGCCGTGGCGGTGCTGCCGCCGGCCAATTCCGACGTCGGAAGCAGCAGTAGCTGCCGCAGCCGGGCGGCCGGCAATCCCAGCCGGCGCCAGGGTTCCAGCACTTGTTCCTCCGGCGATAATGCTTCCGTTGTCTCCGTCTTCAATCGGAGCCATACCCGGTGGCCTGCCTCAATTGAGCCGGCGAGGTCTTCCCACTGGGCCATGGACAGTCCCTCCACGTCCACGCCCGCCGCATCGAGGCCCGCCTCCTTGAGCTTGCCCAGCGGAACTCCTGCGGCCGGACCGTTGACGGCCACTTCGGCTGCGCCTGCCTGCCGTGCCGCTTCCGCGATGGCACGCCATCCCTGGAGCACTTCCGGTTCCGGAATGGAACGCAGGGTGCGGTACCCGCTGGCGGTAGGGATAGCTCCGGCCAGCACCCGGCCGATTTCGGGTTCGTCGAACTGCGCCACGATGTCAGCTCCGCGGCAGACCTCGCGGACCTTGTCGACATGGGCTTGAAGACCGGCACAGAGCGATTGCAGGATATCGCGGCGAGCGCCGTGGTCGGACAGGGCCCTCTCCCCGTGATGCAGATACAGATTTGCCGCCAGCGACCACGGGCCCCGCAGCTGCAGCTTGAGCTGTTCCGGCGCAGTCTCTTCGGCGCCCAGCACATCAGCCAAGGCGTTGATATCGGTGTCCAGCAACGATGCGGCGCGGCGCAGGTCCTTTCCTCCGTGGGCAGCCAGCCGCCATCCATACGGCTGCGTATCGACCGGCAACCCGGTCAACATGGCAGCAGTCCGGCCGACCGCGTCCGCCCCGACACCACGCTGCGGCAGCGAGGGCAGGAAGGACAGGTGGGGAGCGCCCAGCTCGCCCCGGATCACCCGGATGGCTTCGGCCGGATCAATGCCGGGCCACGGCCCGGCACCACTGGCGATGGCGGCCCCGCCTGTGATGGGATGGTTCATCCCTTAGCGTTCCCCGATATGGCCTGATGATGGCGGATGACCTCGGAGATGATGAAGTTGAGGAACTTCTCGGCAAAGGCCGGGTCCAGTTGGGCCTCTTCGGCCAACGCCTTCAAGCGCGTAATTTGAGCGGACTCGCGTTCGGGATCCGCCGGGGGCAGCTGGTGCGTCGCCTTTAACACCCCGACCCGTTGGGTGGCCTTGAACCGCTCCGCCAGCAGATAGACCAGAGTGGCGTCGATATTGTCGATACTGCCGCGCACGGACAGCAATTCGTCCATCACGGCCGGATCCACCTCGCCGGCCAGTGAGCTGGCGGCGGGATCGTAATCTCTGCTGACGTCACTCATGCATCCAGTTAAGCAGATGGGGCGGAACCGGCGGAAACTATGTCGCCGGTTCCGCCGGCACCAAGGACACGGACGGTGCAGATCTCAGGTGGTGAACATGGCCCGGTGGGCCGCACGTCGCTCGGCCTGCATGACCGGGTCGGGCACCGGCAACGAAGCGATCAGCCGTTGGGTATACGGGTGCTGCGGATGAGTCATCACCTGGCTGCCGATTCCTTCCTCCACCAGTTGTCCCTGCAGCAGTACACCTACCCGGTGTGCCAGCATGTCCACCACAGCCAGGTCGTGGCTGATGAACAGCGCCGCGAAATCGAACTCCGACTGGATCTCCTTAAACAACTCCAGCACCTTGGCCTGCACTGACACATCCAGCGCGCTGGTCGGTTCGTCGGCCACCAGCAGCTGCGGATTCAGCGACAAGGCGCGGGCCAGGCTGGCACGCTGGCGTTGGCCGCCGGAGAGCTCGTGCGGATAACGGTCCCCAAAATGGGTAGGAAGATGAACTGCGTCCATCAGTTCGTCGACCCGTTTCCTGATATCGGCCGGCGAGCGCTTCTCGTGGACGGCAATGGGTTCGGCCACGCATTCGGCAATGGTCAGGTGCGGGTTGAACGAGGCGGCCGGATCCTGGAACACGAATCCAATGTCCTTGCGCAGTGGTTTGAAGGTCCGCTCCTTGAAGTCGACCATCTCATGCCCGTAGACCTTCAAACTGCCGCCGGTGGCCCGGTTCAGACCTGCGATGCACCGGCCAATCGTCGTCTTGCCCGACCCGGATTCGCCCACCAACCCATACACTTCCCCGGCCGGAATGGCGAAGCTGACCCCGTCCACGGCCCTGAACGCGCTCGTGCCCAGCCGCCCGGGATACTCGATGATCAAGTCTTTGGCCTCGACCAGAAGCTTCCCCGACGGCTCTCCGCCTTCCTCCGCCCCGGCCGACGCCGAATTCCTGCCCAGATGCGGTACCGCGGCCAGCAACTGCTTGGTGTAGTCCTGTTGCGGATCCGCGAACAACGTGGCCGCGTCAGCCTCTTCGACCACGTCTCCGCGATACATCACGACGACGCGGTCGGCCAGGTCTGCGACAACGCCCATGTTGTGGGTGATCAGCATGATCGCCGTTCCGTACTTGTCGCGCAGGTCCCGCAGCAGCTGCAGGATTTCGGCCTGGACCGTGACGTCCAAGGCGGTCGACGGCTCGTCCGCAACGATCAGGCCGGGATTCAGCGCGAGAGCGGCGGCAATCACCACACGCTGCTTCTGCCCGCCGGAGAACTGGTGCGGATAGTGATCCACCCGGTGCTCCGGATCCGGGATGCCGACCTTGGTCAGTGCCTCGATGGCACGCGCCCGGGCTTCCTTCTTCGAAACCTTGCCGTGGGCGCGGATGCCTTCGGCGATCTGCCAGCCCACAGTGAAGACCGGGTTGAGCGCCGTCGATGGCTCCTGGAAGACCATCGCCACGTCGCGCCCGCGGATCCGGCGCATCTTCTGCCCGGATACCGAAATCACGTCGGTGCCGTTGAGGATCGCCGTCCCGGTGCTGACCGCCGTTTCAGGCAGCAGCCCGAGGACTGTCTTGGCGGTGACCGTCTTGCCGGAACCGGATTCGCCGACGACGGCTACGACCTCGCCTGCGGCAACGTCGAGGCTGACATTCTTCACGGCATCAACGTCTCCCACATCTGTGGCAAAGGTGACGCTGAGCCGGTCAATGGCGAGTACAGGTCCGGTGTGCGCGGTTGATGTCGCAGTCACTTGGTGGCCTCCATTCCGGTTCCGTCCACGTCCTCGGCGGTCGGAACAGTCTGCTTGCTTCGGCCCAGCGGCCCTTGGCCGCTGCCGGGTTTGCGCGCCCGCTTGCGTCCGCGGAGCCTGGGGTCGTTCAGGTCGTTCATGCTCTCCCCGACCAGGGTCAGCCCCAGCACGGTCAGCACAATGGCCAGGCCCGGATAGACGCCGGTCCACCAAATGCCGCTGGTGGCATCGGCCATCGCGCGGTTCAGGTCATAGCCCCATTCCGCTGCCGATGTCGGTTCGATGCCGAAGCCCAGGAAACCCAGTCCGGCCAGCGTCAGGATGGATTCCGAGGCATTCAGCGTGAAGATCAGCGGCATGGTCCGCGTCGCGTTGGGAAACACATGGCGGCTGATAATCCGGATGTCGGAGGTGCCGACGACTTTGGCGGATTCAACGAACGGTTCTGCCTTCAAACGGAGCGTTTCGGCACGTGCCACCCGGAAGTATTGCGGAATGAACACCACCGTAATGGAGATCGCCGCCGCCATGATGCCGCCAAACAGGCCCGACTGGCCGCCGCTGATCACAATGGCCATCACGATAGCCAGCAGCAGCCCCGGAAAGGCATACACGGCGTCGGCGACAACCACGAGAATGCGGTCCACCACACCGCCGAGATATCCCGATACAAGTCCGAGGATGACACCGGCGAAGATCGAGAAGACGACGCCAAGGATAATGACCATCGCAGCAGTCTGTGCGCCCCACACCACCCGGGAGAAGACGTCGAAACCGCCGACGGTGGTGCCCCAGATGTGTTCGGCGGAAGGCGGCATCTGCGCGCCGAACCGTCCGGACTCGTCAGATGTCTGGGCATACCCGAAGGGGGCGATCAACGGCGCGAACATTGCCGTCAGGACGAACAGTGAAGATAATGCCACACCGATGATCAGCATCACCCGTTGGACACCGACGCTCTTGCGCAGGTGGGAAATCACGGGCAGCCGCAGCCACCACGATCGTGTCTGTTGCTCAGCCATGGTCAAAACCTCACTCGTGGGTCGATCAGCGCCGCTATGATGTCGACCAGAAAGTTGGTGACTGCGACAATCACGGCCAGCAGCATAACGATCCCCTGCACGGCAACGAAGTCCCGGGCGGTCAAATACTCGGCCAGCTGGAAGCCGAGGCCACGCCAGCCGAACGTCGTCTCGGTCAGCACTGCGCCGCTCATTAGCATCGCAATCTGCAGTCCCATCACCGTAATGATGGGAATCAGCGCTGGTTTGTAGGCATGTTTGGTCAGCAGCCGGTATTCGCTGGTGCCCCTGGAGCGGCCGGCCTCGACGAAGTTCGACCCGAGGGTGCCGATGACGTTAGTGCGCACCAGCCTCAGGAAGATCCCGGCAACCAGCAGGCCCAAGGCGACTGCGGGCAGCACGGCGTGTTCGAGCACATCCACCGCTATTGTCCAATTGCCCGCGCGCAGGGCGTCGAGCAAGTAGATGCCCGTCGGTGCACGCAACCCTTCCAGCTCAGACATATACGATGTCCGGCCGGAGACGGGAAACCAGCCCAGCCATACCGAGAAGACCAGCTTCAACAGCAGGCCGGCGAAGAATATCGGCGTCGCATAGCACAGGATGGCGAAGAAACGCAGCAGCGCGTCCGGCCACTGGTCACGCTTGTATGCGGAGATCAAGCCGAACGGGATCCCGATGATGAACGCAACGATGAGGGCGTAAAACACCAGTTCCAGGGTGGCCGTACCGTAGTTGACCAGCACAGTGGTGACCGGAGTGTTGGTGGACAATGTGGTCCCGAAATCGCCCTGGAGAAGATTGCCCAGGTATTCGAAGTATTGGACGATGACGGGCCGGTCATAGCCCGCCTCTTCGATCCGGGCCTGTAGTGCTTCCGGTGGCAGCCTGCCTGCCAATGCCGCCGTGATGGGGTCACCGGTAATCCGCATCAGGAAGAAAACCATGGTGACCAGGATGAAAATGGTGGGAAAGATCAGCAGGAATCTGATCAGGATGTATTTGCCCAGTCCCAAGCCCTGCTTCTTGGGCTTTTTCTTCTCCGCCGGGGCAGTCGTCCCCTCGGGAGTATCAATAGTTGAAGTCATAAGTTTCCTGGATTCGCCTGGCTGGCCCGCCGCGCGGGCCATGAGTCGGACAGCAAGGAGTGGGCGGGGCCGGCCCTTGCGGACGCGGGCCCCGCCCACTCATCTGTTGCTATTTGGAGATCACTCCCAGACGGAACTTGTATGAGGCGTCCAGCGTGTCTTCGACGCCCTTGACGTCCTTGCCGGTGATGGCGATGCTCGCCCCCTGCAGCAGCGGCAGCGTGGACAGATCCTTCGCAACTTCGGTCTGGATCTGTTCAATCAGTTTCATCCGCTTGTCTTCGTCGGTCTCCGTCCGCTGCTTGGCGATCAGTGACGCAACCTTCTCGTCCTCGTAGTGGTTCGCGAGGAAGTTGCCCGGCGCGAAGAACGGGGTCAGGTAGTTGCTCGCATCCGAGTAGTCCGGGTACCAGCCCAGCTGGTACATGGGGTAGACGTCCTTGGTGCGGTCCTTGTTGTACTGGACCCATTCAGTCGACTGCAGGTTGACCTTGAACAGCCCGTTCTTTTCCAGCTGGGACTTCACCATCGCGTATTCGTCGCCTGATGACGGCCCGTAGTGGTCGCCGTTGTACTGGATGTTGATGCGCACCGGGGTTTCGACGCCGGCTTCTTCAAGTGTCTTGGCGGCCCGCTGAAGGTCCGGCCCGCCGGAGCCGTCGCCGTACATCTTCTTCAGCGGTTCGATGGCGCCGGGCAACCCTGACGGCACGTAGGAGTAGGCCGGCTTGTAGGTGCCCTTGTAGACCTGCTTCGCGATTGCCTCCCGGTCGACGGCGTGTGCCATCGCCTGGCGGATGGCAAGTGCCTTCTCGGGGTCCGGGTTGGCGGACTCGGTTCCGTGCGGCATGGTGGCGAAGTTGAATACGATGTAGCGCAGTTCGCCGCCGGGTCCGGTCACAACTTTGACGTTCTCGTCCTTCTTCAGGTCTGCCACGTCAGTCGAGGACAGGGTGCGGAATGCCACGTCGATATTGCCCTGCTGCACGTCCAGCTTCAGGTTGTTGGAGCTGGTGTAGTACTTCACCTCGACGTTGTCGGTCTCCGGTTCGCCGAGCAGCCCCTTGTATCCATCGAACGCGCTGTAGGTGATCAGCTCGTTCTTGGTGTACGTGTCGATCTTGTACTGGCCGGCGAAGGCGTTTGCCTTGACGATCTTCTTGTCCGGGGTGATCTCGGTCGGTGAGAAGACTTCCTCATCAACAATGGGCCCGGCGGACGAACTGGACAGCACCGATGCAAAGGTCTGGTCGTTGCCGTCCTTGAGGTGGAACACCACCGTGGATTCGTCAGGCGTTTCGACACTGGCCAGGTTGCCCAGCAGCGCCGCAGGCCCATTGGGGTCGTCGATTTCCACCATCCGGTCAAAACTGAACTTCACGTCGGACGATGTCAGTTTATGGCCGTTGGCGAAGGTGAGCCCGTCCTTGAGCTTAACTGTGTACTCGGTGGGAGAGGTGAATTCGGCCGACGTCGCGATGCCTGGTTGGGGCTTCGCGCTGCCGGGCTCCTGGTTGAGCAGGTACGGGTAGACCTGGATCATCACCGCGGAGGAGCCGTGGTCATATGCTCCGGCCGGGTCGAGGGAGGTGACCTTGTCGGTGGTGCCGACAACAACTCTCTCCTCGGCGCTTCCCCCGCCGCCGCTGCCCTCGTTGACAGGGCCGGTGCATGCTGTCAGCGCCAATGCGCCAAGCGCGGCTGTAGCCGCGACAGAGCGCAACGCATTTTTCTTTTGTGCCATGTGCAGGAACTTCCTTGTCCAATGAATATCGAAGCGCGCGTGTGAGTGAGCGCACTTTAGTGATGCATCGTTTCTATCACTAAGTGCGCCAAATCACCCAAGCGAAGTGCCTGCAGGCGGCGATTCCGTCAGCCGGCCGCCGTCACTGCCCCCGCACGCTCGGTGGACCTCGCACTGTCGATGGTGGCCTGCCCCAGCACGCGGGTGCCTTGGTAGATCACCACGGTCTGGCCCGGAGCCACTCCACGCATGGGTTCCACCAAGGTGACGACCAGCTCTTCGAGCCCCGCATCATCCAGTTCCACCCGGCCGGTAGCGGCCACGGGATCACCGTGGGCACGGACCTGGGCCCTGCAGTCGAATTCAGCCGACACCCGGTCGGTACGGCTCAAAACATCGGCTTCGGCAGGCGGCAACCCGCACCAGGAGACCTTAATGCCGCGCATCAGATCGATGTTCAGCATCCGCTCCGGGCCGACCACCACCTCGTTCTCTTTGGGCCGGACTTCAAGCACGAAACGAGGTTTTCCGTCGGGAGCGGGCGTACCCAGGTTCAGGCCGCGGCGCTGCCCCACGGTGAAGGCGTTAGCGCCCTCATGGGAACCGACCTTGGAACCTGAATCGTCGACGACGTCGCCTTCGCGCATCTCGATCTGCTCAGCCAGCCAGCCGCGGGTGTCGCCGTCGGGGATGAAGCAAATATCGTGACTGTCCGGCTTCTTCGCCACCGACAATCCACGCTGCTCGGCTTCGGCACGCACTTCGGCCTTGCTGGGAGTGGCGGCGAGCGGGAACATCGAATGCCGCAACTGCTCGCCCGTGAGCACGCCCAGCACGTAGGACTGGTCTTTCGCCCAGTCAGCTGCGCGGTGCAGCTCGCGATTGCCGTCGTCGTCCTCAATCACCGTCGCATAGTGGCCGGTGCAGACGGCGTCAAAGCCCAGCGCAATCGCCTTTTCCAGCAAGGCGGCGAACTTGATCCGTTCGTTGCAGCGCATGCAGGGGTTAGGGGTGCGGCCGGCCGCATATTCGGCGATGAAGTCGTCCACCACGTCTTCCTTGAACCGCTCGGAGAAATCCCAGACGTAGTACGGGATGCCCAGAATGTCGCAGGCCCGCCAAGCGTCGCGGGAATCCTCGATGGTGCAGCATCCGCGGCTGCCGGTGCGCAGGGTGCCCGGCATCCGGGACAGTGCCAAGTGGACGCCAACGACGTCGTGACCGGCCTCGACGGCCCGGGCTGCGGCGACTGCGGAGTCCACTCCCCCGCTCATTGCTGCCAGTACTCGCATAAATATCCTCTGCTTGGGGCCGGGCAAGTCCCGCCCGGCCGATGTTGGTCTTTAGTTCTTCCGCCGCAGCGGCGCTGCTAGCGACCGGTTCCGGCGGTACGGATGGAGGACATGTGTCCGGCCATTCCCGCCTGCTTGGCCCGCGTATACGCTTCCGGCAGGGCAGCCAGTAACGCGTCGACGTCGGCCTCGCTGGAGGAATGCCCCAGGCTGAACCGCTGCACGCCGCGGGCAGTGTCTTCGTCCAGGCCCATCGCCAGTAATACGTGCGAGGGCCGGGGCACACCCGCCGTGCACGCCGAACCGGTGGAGGTTTCAATACCGGCCGCATCCAGCAGGAAGAGCAGCGAGTCCCCCTCGCACCCGGGAAACGTGAAATGTGCGTTACCCGGCAACCGCCCGCCATCATTCTCCGGATCTGGCCTGCCCCGCAACCGAGCCTCAGGCACCGCAGCCGCGACGCCTTCAGTCAGCCGCTGCCGCAGGGCGGCTATCCTCGCGGACTCGGCCGGTAAATGGTCGACGGCGGCAGTCGCCGCTGCGGCAAAAGCCGCGATGGACGCTGTGTCAAGAGTACCGGAACGGACATCGCGTTCCTGGCCACCGCCATGCTGAACGGGCGTCACTGCCACCGACCTGCCCAGCAGCAACGCACCGACGCCGACCGGCCCGCCTATTTTATGTCCGCTGATTGCCATGGAGTCCAGGCCCGAGGCGGCGAACGAAACCGGGATCGAACCGAAGGCCTGCACCGCGTCCGAATGCACCGGAACGGAGCAGCCGTGCGCCATTTCCACCACGTCGGCAATGGGCTCGACCGTGCCGACCTCGTTGTTGGCCCACATCACGGTCACCAGCGCGATCCGTGGCTGCTCGAGCGCGGCGTCCGCCTCGAGTTCGGTGCGCAGGGCGTCGAGGGAGACCACACCGTCAGCATCCACGGGGATGTCCACCAGCTCAGCGCCTTCGTGGGCGGCCAGCCACTCGACCGTGTCGGCCACGGCATGGTGTTCGATGGCAGGGACCAGGATCTTGTTGCGGCGCGGGTCGGCGGCCCGGCGGGCCCAATACAGACCCTTCAGAGCCAGATTGTCCGCTTCAGTCCCGCCGGAAGTGAAAATCACTTCCGATGGATGCGCCCCGGCCGCTGCCGCCAGTGCTTCCCGGGCGTCTTCAACCACCCTGCGGGCACGACGACCTGAGCCGTGCAGCGACGACGGGTTGCCGCTGCGGCTCAGCTCTTCAGTCAGTACGGCCATCGCTTCCGCCACAAGCGGTGTGGTGGCCGCATGATCCAGATACACAGACTGTTTCATGGGCACTCAACTATTCTACGGTCCCTGTCCAACCGGAAAAATGCGCGCTGCAGCTGCTACGCCAGCACCTGCATTGCGGCCGGGGCGACAGTCACAACACACGGCAACCGGCCCACCCGTTCACCATCGGCATAGCCGACCGCACCGGATGCTTCGGGGGCCTCGAGGGACACAGAAGAGACCCGCTGGATGTGGACGCTGCGGTGCCCGGTATGCCGCCCGGAGAACACCTTGGGAAAGACCGCCAACAGCCCCAGCCGGGTTAAACGGGAAACGACGAACAGGTCCAGCAGGCCGTCGTCGCACCTCGCATCCGGAGTGATCCGCATGCCGCCGCCCAGCGACGTCCCATTGGCCACCGAAATCATCATTGCTTCGACATCCCGGCGCCCCTGCCCATCCACCGCGAGCCGATAGCTGACAGGCCTGAAGGTGGCGAGTTCGCGCAGCATAGCGCCGACATACCTGCTGCGGCCACGCGGCCAGGTCCACCGGTTTGCCCGCTCGTTGACCACAGCGTCGAACCCCACCGAGAGCACGGCTGCGAAGTACTTGCTGCCGCCCGCCTGGGCGACCAATCCCAGATCCATGTACCGCGGGGGCGAAGCCAATGCTGCCATCAGCCGGTCCACCGCCGCTTCCGGTCCATGGCGGGGCAGGCCCAGTGTGCGGGCCACGTCGTTACCAGTCCCGGACGGGACGATCCCCAGCGGCACTCCAGATCCGGCGAGCGCATTGGCACCGAGATTGACCATCCCGTCGCCACCGACCACGACCAGAGCGTCGATTCCGGCCTCCACATGGAAGTCGACCGCCCGCTCCAATGACTGATAGTCCGCTGCCTGAAGCATCACCGGGTCCACACCGTGGCCACGCAGTCTCGCTTCGGCGCGCGGGCCGGACGAATGCTTGACGCTGAACGCAGCGCACGGGTTGACGGCGACCACAAACCGTCCGGTTCGTGGCTGGGGGATTTCGGTCATGGCACCTGATTATGGCAGGTCCCGGCCGAGCTCGAACCCGGCCGGCGCTGCCTGCCGCTTCGCATGTCCTGCCCGTGTCCTGCCCGCGGCATTCGCGCCATAGACTGGACGGGTGTTCCGCATCCTCTTTTACACCCCGGAAATTCCCGGCAATACCGGCAATGCCATCCGGCTGGCCGCCGTCACCGGCGCAGAGCTGCATCTGGTGAAGCCGCTTGGCTTCGACCTGGATGACTCCAAGCTGCGCCGGGCCGGTCTCGATTACCACGACCTGGCCGTGCTCCATGTGCACGAGAGCCTGACCAGCGCATGGGAGGCGCTCCAGCCGGAGAACGTATATGCCTTCACCACTGATGCGCAGCGTTGCTATACGGACATTGAGTACCACTGCGGCGACGTGCTCATGTTCGGCCCGGAATCGGTCGGGTTGCCGGACGAGGTGAAGCAGGATCCGCGCATCACCGCGAGGCTCCGCTTGCCGATGCTACCCTCGCTGCGGTCGCTGAATCTGGCCAATTCGGCTTCCATCGCCTTATATGAAGCATGGCGCCAGCACGACTTCACCGGCGTCCGCACCGACTGAGCGCCCGCTCAGCTGCGGCGCTTCCGGATCTCCTCGGTCGCCTGGGGCAACACCTCGAACAGGTCTCCCACCACGCCAAAGTCGGCGATCTCGAAGACAGGCGAGTCCTCGTCTTTGTTCACCGCCACGATCACCTTGGCGGTCTGCATTCCGGCCTTTTGCTGGATAGCTCCGGAAATGCCGGCGGAGACATACAGCTGAGGCGAAACCGTCTGGCCGGTCTGCCCCACTTGGGCGGAGTGTTCGATCCATCCGGCGTCCGTGGCAGCGCGGGAGGCGCCGACGGCGGCTCCCAGCTCGTCGGCGAGCGCTTCGATGGGACCGAAATCACCGTTCGTGCCACGCCCGCCAGAGACAATTATCCCGGCATCGGCCAGCGCCGGCCGTCCGCTCGCCGGCCGCTCTTCGACGCCGGTGATGCGGGCAGCTGGTTGTGAGGCGGCGTCGACCTCGATCACCGTCTTTTCCGGTTCCGTTGCCGCACCGGCCGGAGAAGGAGCGACGGTGTTGGGTTTTACCGTCAGCACGGGGATCCCGGTGGAGACCGTGGATTCGACGGTATAGCCGCCGGCCAGGACGGATTTGGTGGCCGTCAGGCCGGACCCGGAGCCCGATACTGCCGTGACGTCGGTGACGACGCCGGACCCGAGCTTTATGCCCAGGCGCCCGGCGATTTCCTTGCCTTCAAACGTGTTATCCAGCAGCACCGCGGCAGGCTGTGCCTGCCCGGCGGCCGCCGCCAGATATGCGGCCTTCGGGGCCACCAGATAGTCGTCGAGCTCTTCGACAGCGGGACGATAGATGTGGTGGACGCCGTATTCGGCCATCGTGGCTTCGACCGAGTCGTGCAACGGACCGTTGAGCGCCACAGCAGGCTCTCCTGCCGCGGCGGCCAAAGTCAGCAGCTCCTGGTTGGCTTTGGCCAACTGATCGCCGGGATTGTCGATAAATACCAGAACGGTAGCCATGCTCCGAACTCCTTGTCTTCAGCGTCGGCCGTGTTCAACGCTGCCGGTAGTAGGTGGGTGCGCCGTTGACGGGATTTAGACCAGCTTCTGCTGTTCGAGGAAGTCGACCAACTGCTTGCCGGCATCGCCCTCATCGGTAATGATGGTGCCGTGGCTGCGCGGAGGCCGGGCCGCTGCGGACTCTACTCTCGTCCATGAGCCATCGAATCCGACGTCGGCCGTTTCCAGCCCGATATCGGCCAGTGAGAATGTGGTCAACGGCTTCTTCTTTGCCGCCATGATCCCCTTGAAATTCGGGTACCGGGGCTCGTTGATCTGATCCGTCACGGAGACCACGGCAGGCAGCGCCGACTCAATAGTGTCAGAGTGCGTGTCGCCGTCGCGCCGTGCCCTGATGCGGTAGGTGCCGCCTTCGTCCTGCAACTCCAGCTCCGAAGCGAAGGTGACCTGGGGCAGCTGCAGCCGTTCGGCCAGCTGGGCCGGAACCAGCGACGTCTCGCCGTCGGTCGATGCCATGCCGGCCATCACCAGGTCGACGTCGCCGATCTGCTTGACCACCGCAGCCAGCGCCAAAGACGTGGCGGCCGCGTCCGAGCCCGCCAAGGCCTCATCACTGAGGTGCACGCCTTCGTGGGCACCGATCTGCAATGCCTTCTTCACCGCCGCCGACGCCTGATCCGGTCCCATCGTCACGGCAATGACCTGATGACCGGCCTTTTTGGCTCCCCCGTGGGCTTCAACCAGCTGCAACGCTGCTTCCAGGGGGTACTCGTCCAGCTCGGAGAGGATGCTGGTCGATCGGTCAACCGTATGGGACGGGCCCGTGAGGTGCCTGTCGAACTCGGCGTCGGGTACGTGCTTGATCAGGACCACAATCTTAAGTGCCTTGTTTTCCACTGTCGCCTTTCATCCCTCACCGCTTGAATAGGTTCCACCATCGGCCTGTCCGGCCCGGTGGCTTCGTTAAGCTAATCACATCCAGCTCAGTTATTACTCATTAACTATAACGCGTGATACGACGACGCCGGGAGCCGGTTCCAGCGTGTGGAACCGGCTCCCGGCGTCGGGTGATTCGTCTGCACGGCAGTTCGCCAGGCAGCGGGGCCACCTCAGCGGCAGAACCGCCTTATCAGTGGTGGAACGGCGCAGTCAGGACAAGTCAGCGTCGCCGAGCGTGACTTCGACGGTGTGCTCCTCGCCATCACGCAGATAGGTCAGGTCGGCTGTTGACCCTTGAGCCTGCTGACGCACGGCTGCGGTCAGGGCCTTGGCGTCTGAAATATCCACGCCATTGAGCTGGGTGATCACATCCCCGGGCTGCAGCCCGGCGTCGTCGGCCGGTGCGCCGTCCACGACCTCTGCCACCTCGGCACCAACACTGAAGGCTGTGCTGCCCGTGGATTCCTCTGAAGCCTTGGCAGTGACAGAAACCCCGAGGAACCCATGTGTCGCCTCACCGTTGGCGATGATTTCGTTGGCCACACGCTCCGCGTAATCGATGGGGATCGAGAATCCTACGCCGATATTGCCGCCGGATTTGCTTCCCGAGGCGATCGCGACATTAACACCGATGACTTCACCATCGACGTTGACCAGTGCTCCGCCGGAATTGCCATGGTTAATAGCGGCATCGGTTTGGATCACATTGATGAAGACCGAGCCTTGACCACCGCTTTGCTGATTGTCGGAACCATCCGGCGGCGCAAAATTCCAGCCCTGGTCATCGGGCACTCCACCACCGGAATCTTCAGGCACTGCCGAAGAAGAGACGCTGATGGTGCGGTTCAGTGTGGAAACGATGCCGTCAGTGACAGTCCCGCTCAGCCCCAAGGGTGCGCCAATGGCGATGGCGGTGTCACCCACATTCAATTCTTTGGAGTCGGCCAACTTTGCCGGTGTGAGGCCCTCGGCGTCGATTTTAATAACCGCCAGATCCGAGAATGGATCAGTGCCGACTATCTCGGCGGAGTGGACTCGCCCATCATTGGTCCGGACCTCGACATTTGGCTGCGAAGCCTGGCCGCCAAGAGTCACCACATGGGTATTGGTCAGGATGTGGCCCTCACGGTCCAGGATGATGCCCGAACCGGTTCCATTGGTTCCCATGCCTCCGACCGATATGGTGACAACGCTCGGGGAAGCCTTCTTCGCCGCCGCGGTCACAGCGTTGACGTTCTGCTGGTCGTTGACGATCACCGGACTTTGTGCGGTGCTGGCCGCCGGAGCCGTGGACGAGGACCCGCCATCGAGCAGGGCATCAGCACCAATAGCGGCCCCGCCTCCGACGAGTGCCGCGATGACCATACCGCTCACCAGGGCGATGCCGCCATACCTCTTCGGCCGCTTACCGTGAGCAGGCTGTTGCTGGTAGGGAGCACCGTATTGCCCGGTGGGGTATTGTCCGGCCGCCTGCTGCCCGGCGGCGTACTGCGCGGTGGGATACTGACCCGTGGGGTACTGCGCAGTTGGGTACTGACCCGCCGGATACTCACCGGCCGCATGCTGCGACTGCCCCTGCTGTGACTGTTGTGGCCTCTGAGAGGCGGAGCCGTAGTATTGCCAGCCGCCGTCGTAGTACCAACCGCCGCGCTGTGCCTGCCCCTGATGCGGCTGCCCGGCTCGGGGATAGCCGCCCTGAGCTTGTCCGGCCGCGGGTTGAACGGGCCCTTGCGGGTCTTGCGCCGGCCGGTCTTCAGCTTGCCCGGAGTCTGCTTGCTGCTCCGGCGCTTGCCGATCCGGCGGCAGGTATTGTCCGAACCGCGGCGCGTTCGACGGCGGATCCTTCGGAGGTGGAGGAGTCTGTCCGCGCGGCTGAGTAGGCCGCGGACGCTCTTGGCCGCTGCCGTGCTGCTCACTCATGACGACATTTCCTTTCGGAGTGGATGTATCCCACTATGCCCGCCGTTCCTGATTTGGAAGATCATATTTGCTGGACATTCGCTGTACAGCCGGATACCTGCTCAGGGATTCGCCTGGATGAAATACCCGAACGAAGCCATCATAGGGATAAGGCATGAGGGGCCGCATATATTTCAACCGTGGACGACATATAGGGTGATACATAGAATCAAGGTGTCGGTCAGCGTCTGGTTGATCGCAGGATTGGCTGCTTTTGGCGCCGCCGGAACAGCCGAATGGGGTTGAGTATTGCACATGCGAGCGTCGATTAAGCCATGGGCTGTGTCGATTGGAATTGCCGCGGCTTTCAGCGCCCCGGCCGCAGCCTTCGCTGCGGAACCAGTGGAATTCCCACCCGGTGAATATCTTATCGATGAATCCGATGTACTCAGCAGCTCTGAAGAATCGACGGTCATAGACGCCATCGAGCAGCTTCAGGATGAGCACGGCTACAACCTGCATATCGCGTTCGTCCCGGACTTCACCGGCACTGACAGCCCACAGGCGTGGGTTCAGGAAACGGCCCAGGTCAACAACCTCGGAACTATTGACGGGGTGCTGGCCGTTGCAACAGAGACACGGGATTTCCAGCTCAACTTCAACTCAGCAAGCGATATCAGCGCTGAGGAGGAACAGACCATCTCCCAGGAAGTCGTCCGTCCCGAACTGGACGACGATAACTGGGCTGAAGCAGCCATCGGTGCAACCAACGGTGCGGCCGATGCAGCCAGCGGAGGCGACGGAAACCCCAACGACGGAGGCGGAATTTCAACTGTGTTAACTGTGGCGCTCATTATCGCGGTGATCGGAATCGCAGGGTTCCTGTTCCTCCGTTCGCGCAGCCATTCGGCCACCAAGGACGGACAGGCCGAACTGGACAAAGACGAGGAAAAAGCCCCGCCGGACCCGCTGGCTTCACTCAGCATCGAAGAACTGCGCCAGCGGGCCGGCAGTCTATTGGTCGCTTGTGATGATGCCATCAAGACCAGCGACCAGGAAGTCCTGTTTGCACAGGCGCAGTACGGGGATGAGGCAGTGCGGCCGTTCATCGCCGATATCGACCATGCCAAAACGCAGCTCGGCGAATCGTTCAAACTGCAGCAGCAACTGGACGATCACATTCCTGACACGGAGGAGCAGCAGCGGTCGTGGCTGGGACAAATCATCCGGAACTGCGAGGCGGCCAATAGCTCGTTGGAAGAGCACAAGGCCGAATTCGACAAGTTGCGGGAACTGGAAAAGAACGCTCCGGCGGCACTGCAGAATGCCCGGGCGCGTGCGGCCGATGCGACCCAAAACGTTCAGGCTGCCGAAGCTTCCCTTGCGAAGCTGCAGGAACGGTACGCGGGCGAGGCCATCACCCAGGTTGCCGATAATATCGCACAGGCGAACCAGCGCCTCGAATTCGTCGAAACCGCCGCCGAAACGGCTGAGGAAAAGATCGCCGAAGGCGACACCGGATCTGCCGTGATTGCAGTGCGCGCCGCTGAGGACAGCGTCCAACAGACGAATATTCTGCTCGACGCCATCGACAAGCTCTCGGACGACCTCGCGGAAGCGACCAAGGAACTTGAACCTGCCATCGCAGATGTTTCTGCCGACGTCGCAGCAGCACGCGCCATGCTCGACGGCGGTTCACACCCTGAACTGGCCGGCCCCCTGGCCCGCACTGAATCCGCTCTGCAGCAAGTGCGAAGCGAAATGGCAGCCGGAAAATATGGTCCTCTGGCGTGCCTGCAGCGCATTGACGAAGCGAATCGGCAATTGGACGAGGCGCTCGCCGGCGTGCGTGACAAGCAGGAGCAGGATCGCCGTTCCCGAAGCGCCTTGCAACAGGCGGTGATCTCCGCGCGGTCGCAAATTTCGGGCACCTCCGACTACATTGCGGCCAGGCGCGGCGGTGTCGGGAGCGAAGCCCGGACCCGGCTGGCCGAAGCGCAGCGGAACCTTGATCACGCGCTTTCCATCTCCCGCGACGACCCCACCTCGGCCCTCTCCTACGCTCACCAGGCAAATGTTCTTGCCGGGCAGGCAGCGAAGATCGCCCAGACCGATGTTGAAGGATTCGGCGGCCATGGCGGCTACGGTGGCGGAATGTACAGCCGGCACCGCGGCGGCAGTGGCATGGGCGGCGCCATGCTTGGAGGCATTTTGCTGGGTTCCGTCCTGGGTGGCGGCGGTGGATTCGGCGGCTTCGGTGGTGGCGACTTCGGAGGCGGCGACTTCGGAGGCGGCTTTGGCGGCGGCGCCGGAGGAAGTTTCTAGGACAGCTCGACGCAAAGGATCAACAGGCAATTGATGCAAGGAAGAAAGAGGGACAAAGCAATGGCGAAGCAGTCAATATTCGGTCGTGTGGCACAACTGGCCCGTGCCAATGTCAACGCCCTGATCGACCAGGCCGAAGATCCGCAGAAAATGCTGGATCAGATGGTCCGCGATTACACGAACAACATTGCGGAGGCGGAGAGCGCCGTCGCCCAGACGATCGGCAACCTCCGCATGCTGCAGGAGGACCACCAGGAAGATGTCCAGGCAGCGCAGGGATGGGGCAATAAGGCCATCGCGGCCAGCCAGCGCGCTGAGGAATTCCGCGCCCAGGGTGATACAGCCGATGCTGATAAGTTCAACAATTTGGCCAAGGTCGCGATTCAGCGCCAAATCGATGCTGAGAACGAAGCCAAGAGTGCTGAACCAACAATCGCTTCGCAAACCGAGATCGTTGAAAAACTGAAGACTGGTTTGAACGAAATGAAGAATAAGCTCGACGAACTGACCCGCAAGCGGGACGAACTGGTTGCCCGCTCCCGGACCGTCGAGGCTCAATCCCAGGTGCAGGACGCCGTCAAGAGCTTGGACTTCATGGATCCCACCAGTGAAGTCGGGCGCTTCGAAGAGAAAATCCGCCGGGAAGAAGCCCGTGTGCGTGGCCAGTCGGAGCTGCAGAATTCCAGTCTCGATGCCCAGTTCGAGAGCCTGGAGGACCTCGGTGAACAGACCGAAGTCGAGGCCCGATTGGCGGCTTTGAAGGCGGGCCGTTCGGATGAGAACGATCCATCCCAGCTAACCACCGGTGAGACGACACAGTCCGGCTACTGAGGCTGGTCGGCAAGCGTTCACTAAGGCGGATCGGCCCTGTGCCGGTCCGCCTTTTTGCTGCCCGGCGAAGCGCCATTGGATCGCTGCCGGGTCGCTCTGCTGCGAATGAAGTATGGGTAGACGTTCCACAGCAGGATCACGCCGACCAGTAGCAACCCGAATACCAGCACGCCGGCGACACGGCCCACGACGATGTCGAAGATAAACCCCGCCGTCCCGGCAAGGACCAGCGAAACCAGGACCATGGTGAGTCGCACGGTCCGGTCGGTGTTTGTGACCAACGATTTCTTGATGTGCAGTCCAAAGATCGCCCGGTGCAGATTTACTGATGTCAGGATGAGCGCCGTCACCACCACGGCGCCCACGACCAGGCACAGATAGACCACGATTTGGAACGTATCCAGGTCCTGGAACTTGGACTGGAATGGCAGGGTCAGCAGGAAGCCAGTCAGAATCTGGATTCCCGTCTGCATGACGCGCAGCTCCTGCAACAGCTCAACCCAGTTCCGGTCGAGCCGCTGGTTCTCGGTCTCTCCCCGACCGTCATCGAAGTCGCCGCTTGTCTCCCCGCCTTGCCGGTGATGAGGCAAGCCACCGGCTCCCTGAACGTTCATCATGCTTACTATTTTAGTGCTGTTGAGCGCAGGTGGCCGATCTCTTTCCCCGCCCAGGGCTCGGTCGGGTAAGGGTAAACCCAAAGCCAAGCAAAAAAGCGAAGGTCCGAACCATTCGGTTCGGACCTTCGCTTACCAGTTGCGGGGGCAAGATTTGAACTTGCGACCTCTGGGTTATGAGCCCAGCGAGCTACCGAACTGCTCCACCCCGCGGCGTGTTATTAACACTACCTGCCACGAAGTATGGAACCAAATCGAGGTCCGCCCGGCTCATTCCCATCGTCAGGACTGGTCAGTTGGCTCCGGACTGGCGCCGCCGGAACCGCCGCCATTGTTCCCGCCGGCGCCTTCACCGCCTTGCCCGCCGGAGCCTCCGTTGGCGAGCTGATTCTCAGCTTCAATGGCATCCTGCAGCGCCTCGTTCAAGGCGGCCTGTGCCTTTCCATAGGCGGCAAAGTCGCCCTCGGCCAGGGCAGCCTGCCCCTGCTGTATAGCGGCGTTGGCACGCTCCAAGGCGTCCTGCAAGGCTGCCTGGGCACTCGCGTCACCGCCGCCTTGCTGCTGGCCTTCTCCACCGGAGCCACCGCCGCCGTTGCCGCCGCCGGTATCATCCTGTTCGGCTCCTTCGGCCTCGACACCGGAGTCGCCCTGGAACAATTCGTCCAATGCCTTATCCAGCGTTGGCGCGAAGCCGATTTGCTCGCCAAAGCTCACCAGCACCCGCTGCAGCGTCGGGTACGACGATTCGCCGGATGATTGCACATACACCGGTTGGACGTAGAGGATGCCTCCGCCAACGGGAAGTGTCAGCAGATTGCCGTTGAGTACTTCTGACGCACCTCTGCGCAAGAGGTTCAACGCCTGCGACACTTCGGGATCGGAGTTGAACAGGTTCTGCGCCTGGCCGGGCCCGGACACCACTCGGTCCGTCGGCAGCTCCAGCAGACGCAACGTTCCGTAGCTGTCCGCCTTCTCGCCTGCCGTGGATCCGGCGTTGGAGTTAGCCGCCAAATAGCCATACAGCACGTTCCTGGCCTCCTCGCCCTGACTCGATGCCGCGGGAATGAACGGCGAGGTCAGTTGGAAGGCCGGATTCTTCTGGCCCGGCATCGCCAGAGACAGGTAGTACGGCGGGATCGGGACATTGCTCTCATCCTGCCCGGGAGTGTTGTTGTTATCCGATTCGGTCGGGTCGTCCGGGACGCTCCACTCCTGGTTGCCCCGATAGAAGTTGACCGGGTTAGTGACGTGGTACGTTCCAAGCAACTCGCGCTGAACCTTGAACAAGTCCTCGGGATAGCGGAAGTGGCTCATCAAGTCCCCGGAAACCTCGCTGAGCGGCTGAATAGCCTCGGGAAAGACGTTCTGCCATGCCTGCAACAGCGGATCATCGGGATTCCATGCGTATAGATCCACTGAACCGTTATAGGCGTCGACTGTTGCCTTGACCGAGTTGCGGATGTAGTTCACCGGCTCCGGTGGAAGCGCCTGCTGGGCAGCGCCGGTTCCGGTCTGCGAATCAGTGGTGGCTGACTCCAGCTGCTGCTGTTCCGAGTATGGGAAATTCGAGTTCGTCGTGTAGCCCTCGACAATCCACTTCACCCTCCCGTCGACGACGGCGGGGTAGATGTTGCTGTCGATAGTCAAGTAAGGTGCCACGGCTTCAACGCGTTCACGCGGGTCGCGGTCGTAGAGAATCTGCGATTCCTCATTCACCGCGTCCGAAAGCAACAATTCGGTGGATTGGAACTGGATCGCGTAGACCAGCCGGTTAAAGAAGTTCCCAACGCTTGGTCCGCCATCGCCGGAGAACGTGGTCTTGGCCTCCCCCGCGGCGCCGCCGGTCTCCGGACGGTCCAGCTCCATCGGCTGCGTGCCTTCCGGAGCACCGACCACCGAGTATTCAGGTGAATACTCGCCAAAGTAAATCCGCGGCTGGTAATCGCCGAAGACTCCCTGACTGGGTATGCCTGATTCAAGGAATTGCGGCTCGCCGTCGGCCGCGACTTCACTGGCGCTGGCGGCGACAACGCCGTAACCATGGGTATAGACGGCGTGCTGGTTGATCCAGCTGTTGATGTTTCCGGTATCCAGTCCGCGTACGGCGACGACAACATTCTCCGTCTGGCCGTCCACCTTGTACCGATCAACGTTCAAGATGTTGGGGAACTGGTAGTAGGGACGGAACTGCTGCAGTTGCCCAAAGGCCGCCGCGACCAGATTGGGATCCAGCAGACGGATATTGTCCATCGTTGCCTGGTCCTCTTCAAGGGCGCCCTGTTTCACGTTGGTGGTGGCGTCGTAGTCCTTGACCTTGATGTCCGATAGTCCGTACGCCTCACGCGTCATCTCGATATTCCGCTCGATGTACGGAACTTCCATGGTCTGCTCGGACGGTTCGACCTGGAAGCGCTGGATAACCCACGGGTAGACGCCGCTGGCAAGCACTGCGGTGATGATCAACATCGCCGTTCCCACCAGGGGAAGTCTCCACTTGTTGGTCGTTGCCGCCGCAACAAACAACGCGGCAACAATGAGTGCGGCGACCGCCAGAATGGCCTTCGTGGGAATCACAGCGTGCACATCCGTGAAGAAGGCGCCGGCCCAGTTGCCGTCCTGGCTGGTCAGTGTCGAATAGCGATCCAGCCAATAATTGGCCGCCTGCAGCACCAGGAAGGCAGCCGCTGCCACAGCGATATGGACCCGGGCAGCCGTGCTGGTGAATATGCCCCTCTCCTCCAGGCGGATCCCGCCGTACAGGTAATGGGTCAGGATTCCGGCAATACCGGCCACCAGCACGACACTGATCAGGAAGCCGGTCAGGAACCCCAGGAAGGGTAACGAGATCATGTAGAACGTGTAGTCGAGACCGAATTCCGGGTCGGTCTCTCCGTACGGAACCTGGTTGAAGAACAGCAGCACCTGCTGCCACTGGGAGGAGGCGGCGGTACCGGCAAACAGCCCCAACAGGGCAGGGATGCCGATCATAGCCAGCCGCCGGACGGGCTCAATCGTTTCCTGGTACCGGCTCAGGTTGTCCTGGACATCAGTGTCCGGGGCGTAGATGGGGCGGGCACCATAGGCGATGCGGAGGCTTGCGTACACCGTCGCGCCCATGATCAGGGCTGCGACGATGAAGATGGCCGCCTGCGTAACATTCTGTGTCACGAAGACATCGAGGTACCCCAATTGATCAAACCACAGGATGTCGGCGTAGATGCCGGAGAAGAAGATGAACCCTACAACGAGCACACCGACAATAATCAGTGTCGGGATCAGCGGCCCCCGGCGGCCTCTGAAGATCGGGCGTGGTCTATCCTGCGTGGATGATCCGGATGTCACTCGTTACCTCGTCACTAGGGTGCGCTGGTCCATCAATCTAAAGTTGTGGCTGTACAGCAAACAGATGCTTTAGTAGTGCCACGATTCACCGCGGCCGATGGTTCCTTACCCCTTCATTCTGCCTGTAAGGCAATGCCACAACCAATCGGGACACAATTGATCTGCCGGACTGTCACTGGATCGTAATTCTGACAGCCCGCAAGATTGCTTTCGGCGCCGAAAATCCTACTGGCTTTGGCAGGTTTCCAACGCCGACGTGTCACCGCCGGAACCAACAGTTTTCACGACGTCGACGGCGTCATCCAGCGTTTCGACGCTGTACACGTCCATCCCCTGAGGGACGTTGCCCTCGACGTCGCTGCAATTGCCCGCGGGGGCGAGGAAGACTTCGGCGCCGTCCTTGTCCGCCCCGACCATTTTCTGCTGTATACCGCCAATGGGACCCACGTCCCCCGTGGAGGAAATCGTGCCCGTGCCGGCGAAGAACCGGCCACCGGTCATCTTGCCCTCGGTCAGCTTGTCCATAATGCCCAGGGCAAACATCATTCCCGCGCTGGGGCCGCCAACGTTCTGCAACCCGATGTCGACCTTAAACGGGAAGTCATAATTGGTGCCGAGGAAGACGCCTAATCGGTAGTCGCCGGAATCGGCCTGATTGGGAGTGACTTCCTCGGTGATTGTTTCGCCGTCCCGCTTGATGGTCAGTTGAACGGTCTTGCCGCCGGAAGCATTGAGTTCCTTGCGGAGAGTGTCGATATTCTCGATCTTCTTCCCGTTAATCCGCAGCGGAATGTCGTCCTTCTGCAGGACGCCCTTGGCAGCGGAATCCCGGGTGAATCCGACGACGAACATTTCCTGGTTGTACTCGATACCGAGTTGGGTCATCGCAGCCGCAATGGCGCTGTCCTGCGAAGAATCCATGGCGGCCGCATTTTGTTGTTGGATTTGGTCACGGGTGACATCGGGCGGATACACCAGCTCCACCGGAAGGACAGAATCGGACTGATCCGCCCACGCTTCGAATGCCTGGAAAATGCTCACGTTGTTCCGGGGGCCGGGTCCGCCGGTGACGTAAACAGTTGTCAGATTGAGGTGCCCGCCGGCCGGGTAGCTCTGATGTTCTTCGATCTCGATCACGGGACCCTGCTCCGTCTTGCCCAACGTATTGAACGTTGGCCCCGGACTTTCCACCACGTAAGGCGCGGGCAGGAAGAGGGCGGCGACAATCAGCACCACCGCAATCACACCCGAAACCACCATTGCGCCGAATCGCGGATCTTTTTGCCGCTGGGGGCGGGAAGGCACACCATACGGCGCAGGTGGCGGATAACTCAACAGCACAGCCTCTCGAATATAGTCTTTGTCCCAGCCTACGCGTCGCCGAGTGACATTATTTGCCTTCAGCGAACCTGCCCGCGAAAGGGCGACAACCCAAAGCACGTGCCGGTAACGTTTAAAGTTCCAAGTCCCTTGGCCCAACTGAACGCTATAGCAGGGAAACGGCGGTACCTATGAGTTCGAACCCACCCCATGAAGGCGAGGATCCAAAAGATCCCCTGTCGGAGATGCTGGCAAAGCTCTTCGGCTCACAGGGGGCCGGCGGCATCGATCCGGAGGAGTTCGCCAAGGCCAGCGGCATGCCGTCTGACCCGCAAGCGTTGGCCATGATGTTCCAGCAGGTCCAGTCGATGATGAGCTCGCAGAGCGATGCGCCGGTGAACTGGCAGCTGGCCCATGAGAACGCCAGGCAGGCGGCAGCGGCCGGCGAGGATCCTTCCGTGACAAGTGCACAGTCGCACGAGGTCGATGAGGCCCTCCGGCTGGCTGAAATCTGGCTGGAACCGGCCACGGATTTCCCCGGCACCAGCATGATCGGCCGGGTCTGGTCCCGTGCCGAATGGGTCGAAGAGACCATGGACACGTGGAAGCGGATGACCGAGCCGGTCGCCAACTCCGTGGCGTTCGCTCTCTCCTCAGCACTTGGTGAACAAATGCCCGAGGAAATGAAGTCGATGATGGGCGGGGCCCAGTCGATGCTTCAGAACATGGGCGGCGCACTCTTCGGTATGCAGCTCGGCCAGGCCGTCGGTGCGCTGTCGGGCGAAGTGGTCAGCGCCTCCGACATAGGTATTCCGCTGGCCGGAAACCAAATGGCCATGCTCCCCGCCAACGTTGCTTCATTCGGTGAGGGGCTGGACGTCCCGCCGCAGGAAGTGATGCTGTTCCTGGCTGTGCGCGAGGCCGCCCATGCCAGGTTGTTTACCCACGTACCGTGGCTGAGCGGACATTTGTTGGGAGCGATTGAAAGCTTCGCCCGCGGGATCCACATTGATACCGGCAAGATCGAGGAGCTGGCCCGCGACATCGATCCGTCAAACCCGGAGTCAATCCAGGAAGCACTCTCACAAGGCGTGTTCATGCCGCAGCGTTCCGCCGAACAGGACGCCGCCCTGGAGAAGTTGGAGACCACGCTCGCGCTGGTCGAAGGGTGGGTGGATCAGTTGACCGCTGCCGCCGCCAGCAACCTCCCTTCGGCCGAGGCGCTGCGCGAAACGGTCCGGCGCCGCCGCGCGACCGGCGGTCCGGCCGAACACGCTTTCACCTCTTTGGTGGGACTGGAATTGCGTCCCCGCCGGCTCCGCGATGCGGCCGCGCTGTGGGCCAAGCTGGAAAAGGACCGCGGCATCGAGGGGCGGGATGCTATTTGGGCCCACCCCGACCTGCTGCCGACTGCCGAGGATCTGGACGACCCGGCCGGGTTCGACGAACGCCGGCAGCTGATGGAAGCCTCGGATCAGGACGTCGACGCGGCGCTGCAGAAACTGCTGTCCGGCGGTTACGAGGATCAGCCGACAGGTGACGTCGAGACCAGTGACGGCAACGACGACGGGGCCACTGGCCCTTCAGTCGGCGGATCCGGGAACGAGGACCCCCAATATGGGGACAACACCGGTGGCCAAGGGTCGCCGGAAGAGTCCGGCAACGAGGATCCGGACCGCGACGATGGTGACGACGGCGGGGGCCATCCGGGCTGGCGCCCTTGATCGGCGGCTCCCCCGTCGCGTGATGGGCTGCCGGCCGGTCTTGCCGGGACTGATGCCCTCAGCCCCGCAAGACCAGCCGCTAATCCAGGCCCGTTTCTCCGCTCAGTCCACGCGACGTGGCGAACGCCGCCCCTTCCAGGAATGCCTTCGCGCGCTCCGTATCCGGATAGGCCTCCAGCAGTTGCCAGAACCTGGTGTTGTGCCCGGCGACCAGCAAGTGGGCGAGCTCGTGCAGCAGCACATAATCGATCACCCACTGCGGCATACCCCGGATCTTGCTTGATATCCGGATGCTCTCGTTCGCGGGTGTGGCCGACCCCCACCGGGTGTTCTGATTGTCCACCCATTTGATGCTCTTCGGCCGGGCCCTTCCATCCAGGTAGCGGCCGGACAACCGCAGTGCGTGGTCCATCAGGTCCTGATCGCCTGACGGACCACCACGCATTTTGCCCGCGTTTTGGGCACGCTTGCGTTCCAGCTTAGGCACCATCTTCTGCACCCATTCCTGTTCCTCCGCCGTGCTCAAGTGCCCCGGCACCGCCACGACGGCTACGCCGTCCTCCCAAAATGCGGTAACGGTACGACGACGGCGGGCGGAACGTCGGACTTCAACCTGCGGTGCGTCAGTAGTCATACCTCGACGTTACAGCGCCGAACCGCCGGTGCCACCGCGCCTGCTCCATCCTGTGGATAACCCTCCACGCCGGATTCAGACGTGCCAGCATGAGTACACAGACCCGGTGCTCAGCCCGCTTCGGCGGCAGTGCATCAATCCGTGCCAGGCATGAGGGAGGCCACAATGCATATCAATCGCCGACTGCAGATGTTCGAACGATCCGGGCATTGCGTGCAATTCGGGGTGGGAGAACAGAGCATTGTCCTCGACGGTTTGACCGACCCGGACAAGAAGCTCCTGTGGTGCCTGATGGACGGAACGAACAAGTCCGGATCCATGCTCGCCAGCGAGTGCGGACTATTGCCGGCGCGGGCGCAATACTTGATGGAACTCCTCGACCCCGTGTTGATTCATGGCGGCACAGAGGCCTCCGGCTTGTCAGGATTGCGTTCGGATCGCCTGGGCCCGGATGTTGAACAGTGGTCCGCGGCTTATGAACAGGACGCAGTGCCGTTGATGGAGCGGCGCAGCCGGGCGGCCGTCCGAATCGCCGGACTGGGGAGGACCGGAAGTGTTATAGCTCAGGCCCTCGCGGCCGCCGGTATCGGCACCCTGCTGCTGGAGGACGCCCACCGGGTGCGGGCATGCGATGTCGGTGCCGGCTCCTACCGGCTCTGCGACATCGGCATGGGCCGTACTGCCGCCGTCCGCCGCCAGATCCACCACATCGACCCCACGATCCGGGCGCACCCCCTTGGCACCGCCCATGCCGGCGGCACGGGGTCGTTCTCCCTCGACTTAGTTATTTCCATCAGCAGCGATGTCACGGATGACCGGCTGCAGGCAGAACTCATGCACCGCGAACATCCCCACCTTCCCGTAGTGCTGCGTGACCACGACGTACTGATTGGACCGCTCGTCGTCCCCGGAGAAACAGCCTGCACTGAATGCGTCGACCGGCATCGGGCAGACCAGGATCCGCAATGGCTCAACATGTGCCGGACCATGCGTCGGCGGGCAATGGCCAGGGATTCCACCGGGCCGGAAGAAAGCGCATTGGCCCTATCTGCCGCAGGTCCGGCCGTGCTGCAATCCCTGCTGCTGGTCGACGGTGTCAACCGCCCCTCGGGCTGGTCGACGGTGGTCCAGGTGAGGGCGGCCGACGGTTCCACCGTCACCCACAGTTACTCACCACATCCCGATTGCGGGTGCCTGGGGGCTACCGCTTCGGTTCCGGCCGTGAGTTGACAGGCAAATGAACCGGGAACGGATCCTGCGCAGGGACGCAATGGTTAGTCGTCCGGTTCGTTGATGATGGCCAGCACCGCTTCCCCGTAGCGGTCGAGTTTACTGGCTCCCACACCTGCCACAGCAGACAATTGCCGCGGGTCGGCCGGCTTCGATTCGGCGATAGCGACGAGCGTGGCATCAGTGAATACGACGAATGCCGGAACTCCCGACTCGGTGGCAACCTTGAGCCGCCATTGCCGTAACGCCTCAAAGGTCGCTTCGTCGTACGCCGGCGGACAATCACTGCACCGGCCGACCTTGCGTTCGGCCCCGGAGGCAAGCATCTGCCCGCAACTGCGGCACTGCGCCGGCGCCGCGGCCTTGCGTCTCTTGGGAGCTGCGCCGGTTCGGCCCGACGACGCCGGAGCCGAGTCCGGCCTGAGACCATCGAGGAAGCGTGTTGGTTTCCGGCTGGCACGGCCTCCGGGAGTACGCGCCGTCGACCAGGACAGCGCCAGATGCTTGCGCGCGCGGGTGATGCCTACGTAGAGCAGTCGGCGTTCCTCGTCGACGCCCTCTTCCGTGTTGGCGAACGATATCGGCATCAGGCCTTCACTGAGGCCCACCAGGAACACCGCGTCCCATTCCAGACCTTTCGCGGAGTGCAGAGATGCAAGAGTCACGCCCTCCACAGTTGGCGCATGCTGAGCCGCTGCCCGCTCATCCAGTTCCGACACGAAATCGGCCAGGGTGAACTGCGCCCCCGGAATCTGCCGCCGGGTGGCGGCGACGTCGTCGGCCAGTGCCACCAACGCCGCCAGCGACTCCCACCGCTCCCGGACGGCCCCGCTGCTCTGCGGCCCCTCGGCGCTGTACCCCAGGGACGAAAGCACGTCCCTGACCAGTTGGGGCACATCGTCGCCGCCGGCCGTGCGGGATGCCGCCCGCAGCTGCAGGATGGCGTCCCGCACTTCCCGGCGTGCGAAGAACCGCTCGCCGCCGCGCAGCTGATACCCGATACCGGCAGCCGCCAGGGCCTGCTCGTAGGCCTCGGATTGACCGTTGGTGCGGTAGAGCACCGCGATCTGGCTGGCCGGGACGCCGTCGTCGACCAAAGCTTTGATCCTGCGGGCTGTTCCGGCGGCCTCGGCCTCGTCGTCGGTGAATTCCTCGAACGACGGCGGCGGGCCGGAGTCCCGCTGGGCGATCAGCTCCAACGGCCTGGCCCAGCTGTCCCGGACGGACTTTTTCGCGGGGGCGACGCCACCCAGTGCTTCACGCCGCCGGGCGGCCGCATCCACTTCCCTGGTGCGTGCCGCCAGCAGATCATTGGCGAGTTTCACCACCTCCGGAGTGGACCGGTAATCGCGCACGAGCTTGACGACGTCGGCTTCCGGGAACTTACGAGTGAATTCAAGCAGGTGCCGCGACGTGGCGCCGGTGAACGAATAGATGGTCTGACTGGAGTCCCCCACCACGCACAATTCCTGGCGGTCGCCGAGCCACAGCTGGAGCAGCCGCTGCTGCAGGGGCGACACGTCCTGGTACTCGTCGACGACGAAATGCCGGTACTGGGCGCGGACGGCCGCGGCGACGCGCGGATCCTCCTGCAGGATGCCAATGGTAATCAGCAGCACGTCTTCGAAGTCGATGACGTTCCGGTCGGTCTTGACGTCCTCATACGCCTGGAAGAGCCGGGCGATGGTGGTGAAGTCGAAGCCTGCCGGTTCCGGTCTGCCTGCGGTCTTCGCCAGGTAGGTGTCAGGGGTGAGCATTGACACCTTGGCCCATTCGATTTCCGACGCCAGGTCCCGGATGGCCGCGCGGTCGGTGCTCAGCCTCAGCCGGCGCGCCGCGTCGGCGATGAGCGTGGCCTTGTGGTCGAGCAGGCCCGGAAGCTGGCCGCCGATGGCCTGCGGCCAGAAGAACTGGAGTTGCCGCAGCGCCGCGGCGTGGAACGTCCTCGCCTGCACACCGGCGACGCCCAGATCCCGCAGCCTGGTGCGCATTTCGGCGGCGGCGCGGGCCGTGAAGGTCACGGCCAATACCTGTTGGGGTTTGTACACACCGGCGTGCACTCCGTAGGCGATGCGATGTGTGATCGCACGGGTTTTTCCGGTTCCGGCCCCGGCCAATACGCACAATGGTCCGGTCAACGTTGAGGCGACGCTGCGCTGTTCGTCATCCAGTGCGCCGAGGACGCGTTCCTCCAGGGA
Source organism: Arthrobacter castelli DSM 16402 (assembly GCF_000430705.1). Taxonomy (GTDB): domain Bacteria; phylum Actinomycetota; class Actinomycetes; order Actinomycetales; family Micrococcaceae; genus Arthrobacter_C; species Arthrobacter_C castelli. The sequence goes on along the minus strand of NZ_AUMN01000004.1, from coordinate 93,457 downwards.
CTGCTCCTGTCCGAGGTCGCCGGCTATGCTTGTCTGGCTCACGGCTGCGGTCCCGCCGGCTCCGCAATCGGCCCGCCGTACCAGTGCTCGATCAGTGACCGCGCGATGGAGGCGCCGGAGGCAATCACCACTTCCCCGCTGCCCACTGCCTCAGTCAGCTCCTGTCTGGTGAACCAGCGCAGGTCACTGATTTCGACGCCGTCGGGCACGGCTTCTGCGCTGTGGGCGCGGGCGGTGAATCCCAGCATGAGCGACGCCGGGAATGGCCACGGCTGCGAACCCAGATAGCGCGGCGAATGGACGCGGACACCGGATTCCTCGGCAATTTCCCGGATGACCGCGGCTTCGAGCGACTCCCCGGGCTCAACGAAACCAGCCAGCGTGGAAAACCGCTTGTTGGACCATTGTGCCGAACTTCCCAATAGCAGCCTGTCGTTCTCGTCAATCACCGTGGCAATGATCGCCGGGTCGGTGCGCGGGAAGTGCTCGCTGTTATCCACCGGGCACCGCCGGACCCAGCCGCCGGATTCAACATCCGTGGGCGTGCCGCACCGCGGGCAATGGGTATGCGTGGCGTGCCAGTTGGCAATGGCCGCCGCTTCCACAAAGAGCGCCGCATCCCGGGCAGGCAGTTCCGTGGCGGCCTCGCGAAGTCCAATCCATCGGACCGATTCGTCGCCCTCCCATTGGTTGGAAGGTTCCTTGAGCATCAACAGGACGACGTCGGTCCCCGCGGGTTCGCTGCCGGCAGGTCCGGCACCGGCAACCGTCGTATGCCCCAGATACACCGGGGTCCGGGTGGGGTCAATGCTGGCGGCATCCACCAGCAGCAGCGAGGAGTCACGGACCGGGCTGCGGCCATGCGCGATCAGCATGACTTTGGTTCCGGGCGCGGACCAGAGTCGTTCCATCAGCCCCGGCGTCACCCGCCAGTCGCCTCCGCGGTCCACGCCCGCCCGGGCCAGCGCCAGTGATCCTAATGGAGGGTGAGCATCTTCGGGCGAAGGCCCTGCGGGCGGAACTGTGTTGCTCATCCTTCCACGTTACTGAACCATTCGGGGTTTTCACGATTCGCCTCAGGCCGGACCTGTGGATGGGCGGATCCAGTTGTGACCCAGCATTCTCCCAGCATGTTCCAAGGGCTACGGTTCCCGCGACTCGCCGCCTCGTAACCGGGCTCAGGCCGCGGTTACATCTACCGTTGGAATTGTGACAAGAACTCCCACCGAACTGGCAGCCATAGCAAGCGCCGCGGTACCCGGCCTGACACCCGCAGGGGTCGCCACCGCACCCGACGACGCAGCGGATTTTCAGTCCGCTGTGTTGCTTGACGACGCCGGCAAACGGTGGCGTGTGCGCTCGCCCAAACATGCCGAGGCAAGTGTCCGCCTGGAAACGGAACTGCATGTGCTGCGGTGCTTCACCCCGGCGGTCCGGGCCGAATTGCCGTTCCTGTTGCCCAACGTGGCTGGAACAGTACGCCAGGGAAACCTGTCCACATTCGTCTATTCACATGTTCCCGGGTCCACCCGCAGCATCGACCAGCTGGTGGCAGAACCCGGCAACATCGCCGCCGAACTTGGCAGGATCATGGCCGCGATCCATGATTTGCCGTTGGAGTTGGTGCACTCGGCGGACCTGCCCAGCTACAGCGCCGACGAATTCCGCCAGCGGAAACTCAACGAGCTGGATCAGGCAGCGACGACCGGAAAGATTCCGTCGTCGTTATTGCTGCGCTGGGAGAATGCCCTCGAAGATGCTGCATTGTGGCAGTTCCAGCCGTCAGTCGTGCACGGTGACCTCCACGAAGACCAACTGCTGATAGATCAGGCCCGTGTCACCGGCGTCAACGGGTGGACGGATATGCGCATTGGAGATCCGGCGGATGACTTCGCCTGGCTGATCGCTGCCAACGACCAGCGCTTCGCCGATTCGGTGCTGGAATCGTATTCGGTGGCTGTCCAGCGTGCCCCGGACCGCCATCTGCTTCGCCGTGCCGCGCTGTCTGCCGAGTTTGCCGTGGCCCAATGGCTCGTGCGGGGCATCGCAATCGATGATCCGGCCGTGGTCGCCGAGGCTGAGGAAATGCTCGCCGCGCTGGAATCGGACATCGCTGAGTACGGCGGCCAGCCGATTTCGGCGGATCCCCCGGAGCGTCCGCACTCAGAGTCCGTGGCGCCCATCAGCACCGGGGAGGTGGAGACGAGCGACCCGGTGCCGGATTCCCGCCACGACGATGACGCCGAGGCGAACGCAGCAGAGATACCCGATGAGGCGATAGTGACAACCGGCACCGACGATGACGCCGAGGCGGCGCCGGAACCGGGCAGTGACGCCGACGACGGCCCGGACCTCGATACATCGCGAACCAATGACACTGCCGACCAGGACCCCGCGGGCGGCGCTGATGCCTCTGCCCGGCCCGCCGACAACGATAAGGTCACGGTGCAGCCCGTTCCCGCCGACGAATACCCCGAAGGCGACGACGCCGTCGACTCGGGCTCCGATCCGTCGTCGGACGTTGACTCGGATAACGGTCCGGACTCCGGCGAGGAGGCAGATCCCGACCGTAGCCCCGAGCGCGAGGTCGGTCCCGACCGCGGCGATGCCCCGGACCCCGGCACCGCCGACCGGCAGGATCCGGTTACCCGTACGCGGACCTGATCACTGATTCAAGTTCCTCCTCGCCGGCCATGTCGTGCGGACGAACGACCTTGTTCTCCTTGACGTAGTAGAAGGCCGCATTCACCCGGTCGAGCGGAACGTCTTTCAACCGCGCCCAGGCCAGCCGGTAAACCGCCAGCTGAACGCCGCGGATCCCAAGTTGTGACGCTGATGGCACGGCGCCGGTTTTCCAGTCGACCAGGTCCCAGGTCCCGTCCCGATCCTGGAACACGGCGTCGATCCGGCCACGGACCACCACGGCCTCCACCTGGGTTTCCACCGGGACCTCGATGGCTGCCGGGGAACGTCTGGCCCATTCGGATTCCTTGAAGGTCGCGGTCATCGAATCGAGATCGTAATTCTCGTCAATGAAACTGTCGGCGGTGCGCGGTTGTTCAAACTCCAGCATTCCGGTGGTTCCGAAGTATTCTTCGACCCACGTGTGAAAGGCTGTCCCCTGCCGCGCCGCCATCCCCGGTTTCCTGGGCACGGGGCGGCGCAACTGCCGGACCACCTCCGCCGGGTTGTCGGCCAGGTCCACGAGGGTGGAGGCGGATATGTGCTGGGGCAACTCAACATCCAACCGATGGTTGGGAGCATTGTGCCGCTCAAGCAGCAGGGACGTCTCTGTATCCCAACGGGCGGATGCGCGGTCTATGGGATGCGCCGGTCCATCGCCCGCACTGGACGGTGTCGCCCCGGCATCCGCGGCCGGCGCACCGTCGCTGTCGGCGCTGAGCCCTTCGGCTGCGGCATGCACATTGCGGGCGGCCCGTTCCATCTGCGCCCGGCGTCCCGGTCGTTTGCGGATTGGCCCGTCCGGTCCCACTGGGCCTTCCAGCGGGTCGTATGGCCACACCGCCCGTTCCAGATCGACCGTCATTGGGTTGAAGGTGCTGACTTCATCTTCGTCCGCCCATAGTTCAATGGCCGCAGCGGGTTCGGTGCCCCCGGCCAGGGGAAGCACCTCTTCCAGGAAGGTGGAAACCCCCGCGACAGATCCCCGCGAGCCGTTCCATGCAGCCGACGTGCACATCAGCACATGCTTGGCCCGGGTGTAGGCAACGTAGGCGAGCCGGCGCTCCTCCATTTCCGTATGGTGGGCGACCTCGCCCTTGAACGCTTTCTCGCTGTCCACCCAGCCTTTCTGGTCCCGCTGGTCGCAGTCCCACACCGGCAAGCCCGCACAGTCACCCCGGAGCGGCCACGGCAGGGCCGAGTTGCCGCTGCTCCAGCGTGAGTCCTTGTCCGACGGAAAGGTCGCGGCGTTGAGGCCGGGAACGAAGACAGCGTCCCACTCGAGGCCTTTGGACGCGTGCACGGTCAAGAGCTGGACGGCGTCGCGGCGTACTTCCACCTGCGGAATATCCAGCCCATTCTCCTCCTCGGCCGCGGCATCGAGCCAGCTGAGGAAGGCCAACAGGTCCATCCGCTGGGCCGTTTGAATGTATCCGGCCGCTGCGTCGTGGAATGCGTCCAGGTGGCGGCGGGCGTAGTGAATGCTCACGCCCGGGATGGCCGCCACTTCGATATCGAGCAGCATAGTCCGTTCCACCTCGGACAACAGGGTGGTCAGATCGTCCCCAATGAAGGTGCGGAGGTTGTTCAGCTCCTGCCGCAGCCGGTGCAGCCGTCCAAGCCCCTCAGGCGACAGGCTGCGTCCGTGGCCGGATGTCCATCCGTCCCTGGGCAGCCAGTCGAGCGCTTCAACCAGGCTGGCGCTGTCCACTTGGTCGTGTTCCACCACCGGGGCTTCGGACTCGTCCTGCCGGCCGGCTTCCTGCGGATTCGCGAAGGCTTTCTCCCGTTGCCTGGCCAGGAATTTCGACCAGTCCGAGAACGCCATCAGGTCGGCCGGGCCGACCCGCCAGCGCGCGCCGGTCAGCAGCCGCATCAGTGAATCGGAACGGGACGGATCTGCCAGGACGCGCAGCGTAGCCACCAGATCCACAATCTCAGGCGTGCTGAGCAGGCCACCGAGCCCGACGATTTCATATGGAACTGCCCGTTCTTCAAGCTGCTTGCGGATCGGCTCCATTTGAGCGCGCCGCCGGCACAGCACCGCGGCCGAGGTGGGTACCGCCCGTCCAGTCTTCTCATCCCGGGTGAATGCGGTGGCCCGGTATTGCTCGACGCGGCGGACCACCGCAGCTGCCTCGTCCGCATCCGTCTCGAACCGCCCCAGGATCACCTTGCCGGCCCCGGCCGCCGGTGCCGACCGTAGATCGGGCACCTCGATCCGGGCTGAGCCCGGCCGGTTTGGGGCAACTGCGTTAAGCGGCCGGGAAATGGTGTTGGCCATGGACAGGACATTGACCGAATTCCGCCAGGCAATACTGAGGTACTTCACCGGTGCGGCAGACCCTGATCCGGACGCATCCATGAGGGGAAAGGTGGTCGGGAAGCTGAAGAGCTGCCCGGCCGAGGCGCCCCGGAATCCGTAAATCGACTGGTTCGGGTCCCCCACCGCCGTGACGGGGTGCCCACCGCCGAAGAGACGTGAAAACAATTGCATTTGGGCGTGTGAGGTGTCCTGGAACTCGTCCAGCAGCACCACTTTGAACCGTTGCCGTTCCATGTGCCCGGCGGCGGGAACCTCGTCGGCGATTTTCGCGGCCAGCGCCACCAGGTCCCCGAAGTCCAGGGCTCCCCGTTCCCGCTTCAAACCGGTGTAACGCTCCACCAGTTCGGCGACGGTCGCCCGGGTCCGCAGCCGATCAACGATCTTCCGGGCCTCTGCGGCCGGTTCCTTCGTTTTGCCCTCAAGGTATGGAAGATTTTCCATCCGCGCTGCTTCCTGGAGCAAATAAGTGCGCACCTCGCCGGGATGTTGCAGGTGTTCCGAGCATTCGCCGGCCAGCTGGATCACTGCCTGCACCAGGGTCGATTTCGCGGCGGTGAAGTGCTCGAATTCGCCTGAGTAGGCCTCCACCACCTGGCTGGCCATTTGCCACGATTGGGCTCCGCCCAACAGTACCGAGTCCCGTTCTATACCCAGCCGCAGCCCATGATCGGTGACCAGGCTGCTGGCGTAGGAGTGGTAGGTGGAAACTTTCGGATCGAGTAAGCCGGCGTCAGCCTCGGACGGCGAAGTTACGTCTGCCGGCAGCAGTCCCTTGAGGGACAGGTTTGCCAGTTGCGTCCGCATTCTGTCCGCCAATTCCCCGGCCGCCTTCCTGGTGAAGGTGACGCCAAGTATCTCCTCGGGACGGACTTTCCCATTGGCCACCAGCCAGACGACACGATCGGCCATCGTCGCCGTTTTTCCGGACCCGGCGCCGGCCACCACGAGCAGCGGTTCCAGGGGCGCACTGATAATCGCGGCCTGCTCTTCGGTGGGCTGGTGTTGTCCCAGGGCTGAGGCAAGTTGCTGCGGCGTGAACCGCTCCTGCTCGCCGGTTCCGTCCAGATCCAGCATCGCCTGACTGGCCGAATTCACTCGGTCACCTGCTTCCCCTCCGGGCACAACGGACAAACTTCAGGAACCCGGCATCCATGCCCCCGGTACGCTCCGGCAGCGGGGTCATGCCGTGTCTCAAATTCATGGCCGGCCATCAGCGCGGCTGCCTCAACGATGACCGGAGTCGCCCAGTCCTGGTCCGTTTCCAAGGGCTCCTGGTCCTGCACCTTGACACTCTTGGTGGTGCCGCCTAGTTGCACGAGCGCGGCACCACCCGACTCGTCTTTGCCCTCGAAAGCACCGTGATGCACCGCGACTTGGTACGCCGCCAATTGACCGTGCCGTTCGAGCTCGTTCTTCGTCGGTGTGCTGCGCCCGGTCTTCAAGTCAACGATCACCAACCGGCCGTCGTCGTCGATTTCCAACCGGTCCACCTGCCCCCGCAGCAAGGCCGTCCGTTCGCCGCCGGGGACCTCGACGGCGAAGTCGGTTTCGGTGGAGACGAGTTGCCGACCCTCCCGGCGCATCAGCAGAATATACGCCGCAAGTTTGCGGACCATTGTCTCCGCCCGCTGGTAGTCCAGCCGCCCCTCCCAGTTTTCCTTCATCCCCAGCTCCGGCCAGCGGTGCTGCAATTCCTTGATGTATTCGCTGCCGGCGGCGTCGGGCATATCATGGGCTATTTGATGCACCAGCGTCCCCAGGCTCCGGGCGAAATCGGTGGTGGCTTCTCCGCCGGCGGCCTGGATGAACCAGCTCAATGGTGACTTATGGACGGCTTCCACCTTGGACGGGGAAACCGGTACAGGCTGCTGCGGATCGACGATATCCACCCCCGCACTGGACAATTCCAGCAGCCCCCACCAGCTGTCCGGATCCGCCCCGGCGACCGGCGTCTCGCTGCACGTCAGTCTGGCGAGTTGCCGCACAGCCCGCCCGGCGGTGAGCGGGTGTTCCTCGTCCTGCTGTGCCCATTGCCGCAGCTCGGACACCAGCGCCCGCAGCGTCAACGGACGCAGCACCTCCGTCTTGGGACGTGGATTCTCCGGGTCGGTCCACGGGTCCACGATGTCGATGAACTGCGACGGCGCCTCTTCTTCGGACGACACCGCGGTACAAACCAGTTGGGATCCGGCGCGTGAGATGGCTGCGGAGAAGCTGCGCAATTCGTCGTAGCGAGTCTCGTGAAGCCGTGTCAGGACGTCCACCCTGCGGGCCTGCTCCGGGCCCAGTTCCATGGCATCGACGAACAAGGTGCTGCCCAGCAGCTCGCCGCGCAGCCGGAGGTTGGGCCACACCCCGTCCTGCAGACCGGCGACGAAGACCACCGGCCACTGTCTGCCCGCAGCACTGGCCGGGGTCAACAGTTCCACTGCCTCCCGGTTCTGTGCCCGGCGTGCGAGCGTGTCCATGGGCAGTTCCTGGTTCATCAGGTACTCCAGGAATTGCCGCGGATTGGAACCGGGCAGCTGATCAACATACCGTTCGGCGGTGTGGAAGAGTTCCATCATGGCGTCCAGATCGCGGTCGGCGCGCAGCCCGGCCGGGCCGCCGTCGATGGCCAGACGGGCCCAATAGTCGGACCATCCCGATGCCGACCACAAAGCCCACAGCATCGTCTCGGCGTTTGCGCCTTGCTCGGTCGCTGCGGCAGCACCGGCCGCCAATATCCTGCCAATGCGCTGCGCCGGACGCGCCTGGAATCCGAGTGTCTCCAGCAGCGGCGGCTCCCGCAAGGCGTCCACCAGCAGGGCGTCGCTGCTGCGTCCGCCACCGGCCTGGATCTCCTCACGGCGCAATGCCTGCCGGATCCGGCGCAAGTCGATGGCGGAGGCACCACCGATCCGGGAGGTCAACAGCTCCACCGCCGTTTCGGGCGTTAGGCCGTCCGGATCCAGCGCGATGGCATAGGCCTCCAGCAGCGGGCGCACGGCCGGCTCGTCACGCACGGCGGTTTCAGCCACCGGGACGTTGACCGGGATGCCTTGTGCCGTCAGGAACCGCTGAACGTGGGCCAGCTGGCCACCGGTGCGGACAATGACAGCCATCTGCGACAGCTGCCGGCCGCCATTGAGCTGGGCGTCCAGGATCCGCTGGGCGATATACCGCAGCTCATGCACCGACGAAGCCAAAACATGCGCTTCGGCCCGGCCTGTTTCCCGGGCGCCGTGTGCTTCCTCCGGTTTCTCCGGTTCACCTGGATCGTCCGGTTCCGCCGCCTGCGGTTCCTCCGGTTCCGCCGCCTGCGGATCGCCTGACGCGCCTGCCGCCGGCTCCGTGCCGGTGACCGGTTGAACCAGTTCACGGCCGTGGCTGGAGGCACCGCGGCGTGCTATGCGTGAGGCCACGGTCTGCCATGTTGCAGCCAGGGGCGCGGGCAGCCGGTGCGACGTCGAGAGCACGTACCGGGACACCGGCGTGGAGTCTGTTGCCAGCAGCCCTTCGACGGCGAACACCAGATCAGGCCGGGCACCGCGGAAGCCCTGCACTACGGTGTCCGGGCAGGCTGCGGCCAACACGTCCTTGCCCGCTCCCAGCACGGCCAGCAACTCATGTACGGCCGGATTAGCTTCCTGCAGGTCGTCGACCAGCACCAGCGACAGCCGGTCGCGTTCCTGCTGCAGGAATTCAGGATCGTCCTGGAACAGCTGCCGGGCGGCGGTGATAATGCCTGCGGGGTCGAAGCTTTCCGGCATCCGCAGGTCAATCAGGTCTCGGTACTCGGCGTACAGCTGTGCTGCGGCCACCCAGTCCGGCCGGTCCAGCTCATGGCCCATGCGGGCAAAATCGTCCGAAGTGATGCCGTACTCGATCACCCGGTCGAACAGCTGCCGTACTTCCTGTCGGAAGCCGCGCGTTCCGCGGGCGGCCTCGAGTTCGTCCGGCCACGGCAGGGCACGCACCCCGGCTGCCTCGTGTCCGGCGAGCAACTCAGCGATGATCAGGTCCTGTTCGGGACCGGAGAGCAGTTTGGGCGGCCGCGTCAGCTGCGGCAACCGTCCCTCGGCGCGTGCCCGGGTGATCAGGTCGAATGAATATGACGCCCAGGTGCGAGCCGGCGTCGCACTCAGGCTCCGATTCAGCCGTGCCGTCATCTGGTCCCGCAGCGTCGCCGTCATCGACCGTGAGGGGGCCAGCATCAGCACCGACGCCGGGTCCACGCCGTCGTCGTTGATCCGCCGCACCGCGGCCTCCACCAGCACGGTGCTCTTGCCCGTACCAGGTGCCCCGAGGATGAGGGCAGGGCCGGAACCGGACGGGAGGTCGACAACGGCCTGCTGATCGGCGCTAAGCAGCGGCGGCTCAGGACGATGTTGTTCCGGCGGGCGGAGGTGCAGCCGGTGTGCTGTAGTTTCGGTCACGGAACCACTTCACCACAGGGGTGTGACATTTTTGCCACGAGGTCTTCGATCGCCTTGATTTCAGTATCCGAGGGTTGCCAGCGGGCCACCCTCATATCCACCCGATAAACGCCGCTGCCGGTCAGCTTCAGTGGTGTCCCTTCGTTTTCATAGTGGCCCAGCGCCCTCGCATCATGGCACTTTGGAGGCTCGCCATTGGCACGCAGCACCCGCCACCACGGCGCGGAACCACCGTAATGGGACATCACCGCACCGACCTGGCGGGGACCGGCTGAATCCAGCAATTCGGCGATGTCGCCGTATGCCAGCACTCTGCCCGGCGGAATCAGATTCACCGCGGCCAGCACTGCATCCACATACTCATCCCGCATACTCCAACTCTATTCAATCCGGCCAAAGGTTGTGGCGTTCCACGGTTTTGTCGGTACCTGCCGATAGCTTCGAAACATGGACAATTGGCACGAACTCCCCAGGGCAGCGTTCGATCTCGAAACCACCGGCCGGGATCCGCATCAGGCCCGCATTGTCACGGCCTCCGTCGTGGTGGTCGACGGCGGCGGGTCAGTGATTGCCAGCCATGAGTGGCTGGCGCGTCCGGAGATCGAGATTCCAGCCGAAGCGACGGCGGTGCACGGCATTTCCAACCGCCAGGCGCGGCGCTCCGGTATGGTCCCGCACCGCGTTGCTGCCCAGGTGTCGACCGTGCTGGCGGGGTTGTTCGACGCCGGCACTCCGGTCATGGCGTTCAACGCCCCCTACGATTTCACGGTGCTCAATGCCGAATGCGCCCGCTACGGTGTCATCCCTCCGGTGGCCAGCCCGGTGATCGATCCGTTCGTACTGAACAAGGAGGTCCACCGATTCCGCAAGGGAAAACGTACCCTGGTGGCCCTGTGCGAGGAGTATCTGGTCGATCTCTCGGAGGCTCATACCTCCGCGGCGGACGCGCTGGCCACCATCCGGCTGGCCGACTGCCTGGCCGATAAATTCCCCCAGTTGCAGACGGACGCCGCCGCATTGCATGAGTCGCAGATCGGCTGGTGCCGCGAACAGGCTGCCAGCTTCCAGGACTACCTGCGACGGACCAGGGACCCGGAGGCAGTCATCAGCGGTGAGTGGCCCGCCCACGCCGAACTGGTCGCTGCTTAAGTATCAGCGGTTGGACGACCCTGCAGGTTCCACATCTGCCTGGTCCCCGATCATGTATTCGACGCATCTGTCGATGGGTGGGCGCGGGAGATGGTCGGCTTTCTCGTCGCATTCATTGTGCTCGTGATGACGGCTTTCATCGCGCTGGGAGTCATGGGGTATGCGGGCTCCAGGGGTGATGCTTGGGCCGATCGGCGGTGGGGTAGTAACTCTGATCGCTTGATCGCTGTGGGCTAGAAGCCACAAATGACGCATGAGCCAATGTGGATGTTGGTCAGGTTCTGAATCGCTTTGTCATTCTCACGGCCAGGACGCTTGCAGCTAACGCGCTCACCCACCATGGCCAGCCGTCAAGCAAGGTCAGGGCTGTCCGGGGACCAAAGACCAAGCATGCTGGAACGAACACACCCACCATCGCCCCAAGTGCTGCGGACGGGGCCCGCAGCACGGTCGAAATCCGGCCCATCAATACGTGGAGTCCCAAAGCACATGCAGCAGAGAACCCAGCAACAGCTCCACCGATGAAGAGTCCGGCGATCACTGCCACGATGTAGGTGCCGAAGTCCGGTTGCCAAGCTGGGCTCGGTGAGGGACCAATCATCGAAAGCGGCATCAGGACGGCTCCGAAGAGAGACCCGATGAAAATGCCTTTGAATAATACCGCCGCATATGGCGTTTCTCTCCGGCTCCGGTGACCTATGTCGTCCACTGTTGCCGGCACACCATGAGCACTTTCATCCGTATTCCCCATAGTCGAAGAATACGTCTCGCCCACTCGATAGGCGAGGAGGAACCCTGACACCACTGGTCGATGGGTTCTTCAGGGACATATGTTCCCCGTTGAGCACCCGTTAGTTGAGAACCATTTTCCGGCGAATCATGTCAGGCCAATCATCTGGACCAGTATTCTCGGCAACGTAGATATCCGAATAGTCACCTGTGACTGCGATTGCTGCCTTGACGTCAACACCGTGGATTTTCAGCACCGTGGTCTGACCTACGCCCTTCCAGCCATCGTCGGTGCGGCCCGGAATGTCCGCTTCGCCAATAGAGGACGTAGGTCCTGGCGGTTTGGCCGTGACCAACAGGAGGACGCGGAAGAGTCCCTCGCATCGAAGTAGCCCACACGATAGTAGTCTCTACCGATCCCGCCCTGTACGCGCTGACGAATTCCGCAAGGGCTGTCCGGCATAGAATGTCCCGGGCCGTCCCAAAGAACCCCGACTCAAGCGGGCAGCTGGAGAGTCCTGTTCGGGTGGCCCCGTGCCTTTCGGATGGAGCTATGGTGACTTCGTCTCCGTGAAAGCACAGATGATGTTCTGACGAAGAAGAAGGTCATGAGCGTTTGGCACGACGCGACCACTCGATCCGGCCAGTGGACTTCCTGCTCAGGCACCCGGGTCGAGAACTCAAACCACGGCCAGCCTATCGGCCAGACTCACCGCATTCACCAGGCCGGTCAGTGACTGGGAAATGTCGCATACAACAGGACCGGCAAAATCACTGGTCCATTCATTGTCCACTCAGCTGAAGCCGGGAACACGCCCTCCTGACCCTACCCACTCAAGGATCGACATCCGGAACCGGCAAGTGTCTCATCCGTGCCAAACCCATTGAGTACCAATTTCTGCGTGCTGAGCTGCGATGTCAATCGGGGCGATTGAGCACGTCGCCATCCCACGTCAGATCGGCGTCGGTGCGAATCGGCAGCGCCTCGAGACCCGGCGTCTGCACGAGCTCGCGGATAAGCGCCGTCGTTCCCGCAACGAGCGTCGAGTCGAAGTCGATTTCTGTGGCAAGCAACCACGAGTGATCGTCGGGCCACAGAATGCTGGGCGACTGTGACCACAGGACATTATCGACCCAGGGCGCGCAGCCAGGCCAAGCAGCATCCGCGAAGTCATTAGCCCCTGCCTCGAACAGAACATAGTTCCGTCCAGTGCCTCCATGCAGATCGAACCGGGGCCCGGTTGCGACTTCACGAGTGAGCAGCCCAGAGCCGAGTTCCGGCTCGTCGCTGGCGAGTCCCGGAAGGGTCTCGGCCATGGAACGCGCCCCGGCGATCCCTCGCCGAGCGGCCGTAGCAAGCCGCTCGCGAAGCGTCGGACAACCGACGCGCTTAGCAACCTCGTCGGTGTAGCTGGCGGCCAGCCCGTCTCCCGGCTCGACGACGAAGTAACCCACCCCTGCCGAACTGATAAGGCCGCCCCACCCATCCCAAACGGCGGCGATGCCAGCATCCGGAGTCGTGGTGTGACGAGCAAGAACCACCGACGCCGCCGTGAGTGACGTGGCGTCAAAACATCCCTCCATCGTGTCCCCGTAGCGCCAGCCGTCTGCGGCGATCGCGCCATCGACATTGCCGTAGTCACGCCGCACGAGGCGTGCGTACTGCGCCTCGGCGTGCATGACCGTGTCAAACGATGCAGCAGCCTTCGCCCAGGTGGTGCGCTCCGTCTCAAGCGATGCCTCGATGTCCTCGACACCGTCGAAGTACGTCGTCTCATCAACGCCCTGCCACGTCTTCGTGTCGCGCGGGCGGTCGCGTTCGACAGGATGGAATATACGCGCGTACGTTTCGAAACCGCGAGGCACAATCGACAGGATGCTGCCAAACGGTTCAGCTTCCATAGGGCGAAGCCAATCGCCCCGGGAAAGGGTAGGCACCCACTCGAATCGTTTTGACATGCACCCATTCTCCTCGTGCGTAGCGGACCCGGCTCTTGAGCTCGATGCCCTCGAGCGTCGTTCGTCCGGTGTTGTATCTTGATGATGTTCTGAATCGCCTTCGGCTTACGGGACGCTCGGCAAGCAAGCTAGACAACTGGCCATAGAGAGACGCCATTGGAACGTTTGGAGCGTAAACTGCTCAGGCTGCCAAAGTCAGGTGCAGGATTTTTCAGTGCTCATTTCCGCGAACATCCGCAACTCGATATCGCTTCCCGGGCGGTCGTTCGGGTCCATTCCAAACAGCCACGTCAAACCTTTCAGCCCTCGGGCGTTGCGACCGACAAGTGCGATAGCGATGAGCGTGTCATCGGAAGCTTTTTCCTTTGCCCATTTGTGCACTTCGCTGAAAGTGGCATCAGACACGTCAACTGTAGTGATTGCCCGGGAAACTCCTTTGGCGAAGTACACCCGGTAAATGGAGTCGTGCTGCTCCCAGGTGCTATCGCGCTCGTCCACTTCCTCAATGTTCATAGCCAACATGATAGGTGCGGCCATGGCGCAACTCACACCGATTCGGGATACGGAAAAGCCGGATGTTGGGCAGCGCGACTGAGATGTTGTGTCCTCGTCCTTCGGTCAGATGCCGATTCAGGCAGGCACTGGAGGATAGAACAGTCAATTAGCATGGGGAGAACGTCTCAAATATCAAGGGGGATTCGACTCCATGGAAATGGCTGCTGGTTTCGGAATTTTCGCAGTTTTGTATTTTGTCTTTGTAGCTGCTGTAGCGGTACTGGGCATCTGGATTGCCATATTGGTGATCAAGGTTCTGCAGCTAAAGATCACCGAGCTCAAATTGCGAATCGCCCGCTATGGAGACGAACCCCCGCGGCAGGGAGGAAACGGAGAATGAACCCCATCATGCCGATGTGGTTTGAAGTGGCGGTGTTGCTGCCCCTGATCCTGCATTTTTTCCTTCTAGTGGCGCTAATCAGTGTTGGCCGCACCAGTCGTCACACCTCTGCTGCCAAGGGCGTATGGGTCATCATCATTCTCGCCGTACCGTTTCTGGGGCCGATCCTGTGGTTCCTGATTGGGCGCAGCGCAACACCGGGAATCGAAGCCCAGAGCAGGAGCAGCGCCAACTAGTGTTCCCTGCACCATCGTCCTACGCGGCCGCGCGACGGCTGGTGACCATGCGAGGGGAGGAGCAAGTTCCCCTGTGTGCAGGGTCATTTGGGGCGTCAATCTGCAAACTCGATGGTTGCGACGTCGAACTTAGTGCCGCGGCAGGTCGCGGTCACGGTCACCTGCGGCGGATTCTTCGCTGCTAGCGCCTGCTTGAGAAACCGTGGGGTCGGCACCGGATCGGTGTTGCTGGTAATGCGCGCATCCAACTCGACGCGAGACCACGTGTCCAGGTCCAACCCCATGCCGTGGGCGGTGGTGAACGCCGCGGTATAGGGAACTGTGAGGTCATAGTCCCCCTCATCGGGCATCGCCCCGTCGTCGATGACGATATCCCAGGTCCCGGTGAACGCCACCGACTCTTCACACGTTACGGGCTGGGAGGCGGCCTTGAGCAAGGCCGGCCACTGGTCCATCTTCAGGGCCGTGTTCACGTATACCGAGGCGTGTCCGCCTTGGCCCAGCAACACGGCCTGGTCAGTACTGGTGTTGGGAAGGGCGAACAATTCACCTTGGTACGAGCCCTGTAGCGGACTACCGTCACAGTCGCCGAAGTGTGCACTGCCCAACGACCGGCCAGGTCGCGGCATCGAGGCCACCGCCACCGCCCGGTACACGGCACCTTCATCGCGGACCTTCAACGTGCACTCTCCCTCCATTCCCTGGCGGGACGAGCACCCCGCGACACCGACGGTCGTCAAGACAACAACGATCACGCCCCAGGACACAGCACCGACTATCCGACGCATCCGTGACCCCTTCCTGCTCGTATCGACGATCCTACGCACCCACCGATGATCCAGCATCATCAACAATCAATGCACATGTGCGGACAGCCCGTCACGGACGAGATGATTCAGGATTGGGCGGACGAAGCCGAATCCGGTTTCGAGCTCGAGACGTTGCGAAGGCGTGGCCGGCCAACCGTTGGCGACGGTCCGGGTGCGATCGTGCCTGCAAGGATGGACGCAGAGTTATTGGCGACCCTGAACGCCCGCGCAAAGCAGGAACGTGCCACCCCGGTCGGAGGCCACCCGCGAAGCCGTGCGCAGCTGGACACACGCCACGTGAAAGTCCATGCATCCGCATTCAAGCATGGGATCAGCCCAGGGGCCAGCACCCATGCAGTCGCATATCACCTGTACTCCGCACCTCTGGATGACGCTACCCCGGCGCGAGAGTTCCGACTCGTTATCACCGCCGGCCACGCCCGCCCGGGAGCGCTGGTGGAGACCGATACTGTAGCGACTATGCCGGAGTAACGTCGCTGTCCCTACCCGGCTGCCCGCGCCGCAGCCGCTGCAGCGGCGGGAAGCGCACGGGTGATCCGTTCCATCGCGGCGTCGTCATGGGCGGCTGAGAGGAACCACGCCTCGAACACCGACGGCGGCAGGTAAACACCGGATTCCAGCATGGAATGGAAGAACGGCCCGAACCGGAAGGCCTGCTGCGACTGCGCCTGTTCATAGTTGTGCACACCGGTCTGCGACGTACCGAACGCGACGCTGAACAGGTTGCCGGCACGCTGGATGCTGTGGTCGACGCCGGCGGCGTTCAGGGCATCGCCCAGCGCCGTCGACAGCTGGGCCGAACGCCTGTCGATGGTGGAGTAGACAGCCTCATCAGCGGCCGTCAGGGTCGCAATGCCTGCGGCCATGGCAATCGGATTACCCGACAAGGTGCCTGCCTGGTAGACCGGCCCGGTCGGTGCCAGATGGTCCATCACTTCGGCGCGCCCGCCGACTGCAGCCACCGGCATGCCGCCGCCGATCACCTTGCCGAAGGTGAGCAGGTCCGGGGCCCATGCCGGTGAGGCGCCGGCCGCTCCCCCGGTCTCACCCCAGTATCCGGCGGGGCCGACGCGGAATCCGGTGAGCACCTCATCCATGATCAGCAGTGAGCCGTGCCGGGCCGTGATATCGGCCAGCCCGGCGTTGAATCCGTCGGCGGGAGCGACCACGCCCATGTTGGCCGGAGCCGCCTCGGTGATGACGGCCGCGATCTTGTCGCCGTGGGTTTCGAAGGCTTCACGCACCGCGTCAAGGTCGTTGTACGGCAGCACCAGGGTCTCTGCGGCTGTGGCTTCGGTGACACCGGCCGAGCCGGGCAGGGACAACGTGGCGACGCCGGATCCGGCCGAGGCGAGCAGCGAATCGAGGTGGCCGTGATAGCAGCCGGCGAACTTGATGATCAGGTTCCTGCCGGTGTAGCCGCGGGCCAGCCGGACAGCCGTCATCGTCGCTTCGGTCCCGGTGGAGACCATCCGCAGGCGTTCGACGGCGGCGACCCGGCCCAGCACCAATTCGGCCAGCTCGGCCTCCCCGGCTATGGAGGCACCAAAGGAGAGCCCGCGGTCGACGGCGGAGTGGACGGCGTCGAGCACCGCCGGATGTGAGTGGCCCAGCAGCGCCGGCCCCCAGGAGCCGACCAGGTCCACGTACTCGCGGCCGTCGACGTCCCTCAGGTACGCGCCCCGTCCGGAGGCCATGAAGGGCGGGGTCCCGCCGACGGAACCAAACCCGCGGACCGGGGAACTGACCCCGCCGGGCATGGTCGCCTTGGCGCGGTCAAAGAGTTCAGCAGAGCTGGTCATTATTTTCCTTCCTTCAGCCATCCGGCCAATTCCTGCGCCCAGTACGTCAGCACCATATCCGCACCGGCGCGGCGGATACTCAGCACTGACTCTTCAATCGCACGACGACGGTCGATCCAGCCGTTGGCGGCAGCGGCCTCGATCATCGCGTACTCGCCGGAGACCTGGTAAGCGCCCACGGGAACGTCGCTGACCTCGGCGACGTCGGATATCACGTCCAGGTAGCTCAGCGCCGGCTTCACCATCACCATATCCGCGCCCTCGGCCAGGTCGAGGCCGACCTCCTGCATGGCCTCGGTGCGGTTGGCGGGGTCCATCTGGTAGCTGCGGCGATCGCCCTGCAACTGGGAGTCGACGGCTTCGCGGAAGGGACCGTAAAACGCCGACGCGTACTTCACCGCATAGGCCAGCTGGGACACATTGGTGAATCCTGCACCGTCGAGTGCCTGCCGGATGACGGCGGTTTGCCCGTCCATCATGCCGGAGGGACCGAGTACATCCGCGCCGGCGCTGGCCTGGGCCAGCGCCATGTCTGCGTAAATTTCCAAGGTGGCGTCATTGTCCACGGCACCATCGGCGTCGAGCACTCCGCAGTGGCCGTGATCGGTGAATTCGTCCAGGCAGAGGTCCGACATCACGACCAGGTCATCGCCCACTTCGGACACGACGTCGGCGATCGCCTTGTTCAGTACGCCTTCGGCGTCGACGCCGGCGCTCCCCCGCGCGTCGCGCACCTCGGGCACCCCGAACAGCATGATCCCGCCCAGACCGGCTTCGGCGGCGTCGGCTGCGGCAGCCCGCAGGCTGTCCGTCGTGTGCTGGACGACCCCCGGCATGGATGCTATCGGGACCGGCTCGGAGGCACCTTCGCGGATGAAAGCCGGCAAAATCAATTGGCCCGCGCTCACCTGGTGCTCCCTGGTCAGTCGACGCATGGCCTCGGTAGTACGCAGCCGCCGGGGCCGGTGGTGGGGGAAACTCACGAATGCTCCTTGTTGGTCTTTCGTCTGCGGCTCAGGTTTCGTCTGCTCAGGGTCCTTCCCTGTCCTTCAGGAACCTGGCCCTGGGCTCAGTACCTGATTCAATGCTGCCGCAATGCCCGCCCCGGACGGCTCCGGGGCCGTCGCCGCCGTCGCCAGGCCGCAGCGTTCAGCCTCGCGCGCCGTCGGCCTGCCGATGGCCACCACCCTAACGCGCGGATCCAGCCGGGGACATTCTTCGACGATCCGCCGGGCGGCGCTCGGCGACGTCAACACCAGCGCGTCCACGCCTCCGCTGTGCGCCCGGGTCCCGAATTCGGCCGGTGTCCAAACCGGCACGTCCCGCGTGGAGCCGGCCGGATCGGCACCAGCGGCGACACCAGCCCCGGCCGCGCCATCAGCAACGCCCGGTCCACTGACCATCGACAGCGCCTGGTCCAGTCTCCTGGCCGGATCGGCCGGATATGCCACCGTACGGTAGGCAGTCACCCCGACGACGGCGGCGCCGAGCTGGCGCAGCCCCTCGCCGAGTGCCGGATCGGCGATATCGGCCTGGGGCAGCAACACCGAGGCGTGCCGGGCACCGGCCGGCCAGACTTGCAGCAGTCCCGCCCCCGACCGTTCCATGCCGGGCACAAGGGACACCGCGATCCCCTCCGCTTCGAGCGCGGCGCGGGTGGTGTCTCCGACCGCTGCCACGGCTGTGCCTTCGGGAACCAGATCGGCCATGGCAACATCCAGCTCAGCGCATCGCTGGGCGAGAGCCCGCACGGTGGTGATACTGGTGACCACCAGCCAATCGAATCCGTCCGCGGACAGGCGACGCACAGCATCGTCGAAGGCCCCGGTGTCCTCGGGAAGCTCGAAATCGATCACCGGCACGAGGACCATCCGCGCCCCGGTCGCCTTCAGCGTGTGAAGCATGGATCCGGCCCGGTCCGGGCTGCGGGTCAGGGCCACCGTCCGGCTGTCCAGGACAGGAAGCGCCCCGGTCTCAGACGTTCCAGCCATCCCTATTCGGCCAGCGGAGTCAGGCCGGCCGCTCCCGCGTCCAGCAGCTTCTCCGCGAGCAGTACACCCAGCGCCGCCGCACCGGCCGCGCTGGTGTCGCCGGTGGCGGCGCTTTGGCGGATGATCCGGCTGCCATCGGGTTTGCAGACGACGGCGTCCAGGGACAACCGGCCCTGGCCGAGGTGGCCCAGCGCGCCGATGGGTGCGGTGCATCCGGCCTCCAGCCGGGCCAGCACCGACCGTTCAGCCGTCACGGGCAGCCGGGTCGCGGCGTCGTCGTAGGCGGCCAAGGCCTTGCCCACCATGGAGCGGTCGGTATTCGTTTCGCTGCGGCATTCCAGGGCCAACGCCCCCTGTGCGGGGGCCGGAAGCATGACCGACGGGTCGAGATATTCGGTGACGGCATCCTGCAGCTCCAGCCGCTGCAGTCCGGCGGCGGCCAGCACGACCGCGTCCAGGTCACCGGGTGCCACGCGGCCCAGCCGGGTACCGACGTTGCCGCGGATATCGACCACTTCAAGGTCCGGCCGGGCAGCGAGGATCTGGGCCCCCCGGCGGGGTGATCCGGTGCCCACCTTGGAACCGGGTTCCAGCTCCGCCAGCGTCAGATTGTTCCGCGCACACAGCGCGTCCCGGTGGTCGACACGGGGCGGAATGGCCGCGATGTCCAGGTCCTGTGCCGCCTCGGTGGGCAAGTCCTTCAGCGAGTGCACGGCGATATCGCAGTCCCCGCGCAGCAGCGAATCGCGCAGCGCCGTGACGAAGACCCCGGTACCACCGATTTGGGTCAGCGACCCCTTGAACTCATCGCCCTGGGTCTTCACCGTGACGAGTTCGACGTCGAATCCGCCGTGATCGGCCAGTTCCTCAGCCGCCGCCGATGTCTGTGTCATGGCCAGGGAACTGCCCCGGGTGCCGAACCGGACAGTTGGTTTCGACCCGCTCATTCAGCTGCCCCGACCGACAGATCGGCTTCGTCGCTGCCGGCGATCGTCGGCTTGGCGCCGCGCCGGTTGGCGCAGCAACCGGGCGTGCAGACGTCATACCACGGCCCCAGCCCGGTCAGTGCGGGGCGGTCGGCAATGTTGTTCTCAACCGTCCGTTCGCAGACCAGGTCGACCAGGCCGGCGACGAACTTGTCGTGGATACCAGGGGTCGGGACACGGACGGCGGCCAGCGACAGTTCGGTGGCCGTCTCCATGGCCTCGGTATCCAGGTCCCACACCACTTCCATGTGGTCGCTGACAAAGCCCAGCGGCACCAGCACCACGCCCTTGACGCCGTCGGCGGCCAGCTCGGCGAGCTTGTCGTTGACGTCCGGTTCCAGCCACGGGGTCTGCGGCGAGCCGCTGCGGGACTGGTACACCAGCGACCACTCGGTGTCCGCCTCGGCGATGGTGTCCATGATGGAGGTGGCGACTGCCAGATGCTGGGCAACGTAGGCGCTGGATTCGACGAATTCGCGGTTCCGCGGCCCGGATGCTTCAGCATCGGCGGTGGGGATGGAGTGCGTGCAGAAGAGCACGTGCACGTCGCGGGCATCCGGATCCTGTTCGGGGGCGTCGACGGCGCCTTCCGTTCCGGTGGCCTGCAGTTTTCCGCGGACCCCGGCGAGCCCCTCGGTCAGACGCTCCACGAAGGGTGCCACGAATCCGGGATGGTCAAAGTACTGGCGCACCTTGTCGACCTCGAGCTTTCCGGTCAGCCCGGTCTGTTCCAGGGCCATACCGAAATCTTCCCGGTACTGGCGGCAACTCGAATAGCTCGCATAGGCGCTGGTGGACACTGCCAGTAGGCGCCGGTGGCCGATGTCGTATGCCCGCTGCAGCGTTTCGGGGACGTACGGGTCCCAGTTCCGGTTGCCCCACAGCACCGGCAGGTCGATACCGCGCCGCTCCAGTTCCGCCTCCAGCGCGGCCTTCAGCGCCCGGTTTTGCGCATTGATGGGGCTGATCCCGCCGTTGGCCCGGTAGTGGGTGGCCACTTCTTCGAGCCGCTCATCGGGGATCCCGCGGCCGCGGGTGACATTGCGCAGGAACGGGATCACATCCTCCTGCCCCTCGGGCCCGCCGAAGGAGGCGAGGAAGATGCCGTCGTATCGTTTCGGCTCCATGACCCGGATTCCGCCGTCGTCGGCCAGGTCAGGCTGGGTGGTCACTGCAGGACCTCCGCAATCTGTGCCGCATTGACCCGGCGGCCGGTGTAGAAGGGAATTTCCTCGCGCACGTGGTGCCGGGCCGGCGTATTGCGCAGATGGCGCATCAGGTCCACGAGGTCGGTCAGTTCGGGAGCCTCCAGGCCCAGGATCCATTCCCAGTCCCCCAGCGCGAACGACGAGACCGTGTTGGACAGCACCTGCGGGAAGTCGCGGCCGAGCATGCCGTGGTCCCGGAGCATCGCCGCGCGTTCCTCGCTGGGCAGCGTGTACCACTCGTAGGAGCGGACGAAGGGGTAGACGCACACCCATTCCTCGGGGCTGACGCCGCGGTAGAAGGCCGGCGAATGGTTCTTGTTGAATTCCGCTTCGCGGTGGGTGCCCATCGCGGACCAGGCGATTTCGGTGCCGGCAAACAGGCCGGTCCGGCGGATCCGGCGGACCGCGGCCTGCAGGTCCTCGGCCTTGGGGCCGTGCACCCACACCATGACGTCGGCATCGGCGCGCATGCCGGAGACGTCGTAGAGGCCGCGCAGGGTGACGCCGTCGTCGGCCAGCTGGCTGGTCAACTCTTCGAAGGAATCCACCGTTGATGAACGGTCGACGTGATCCGTCCGCTTGAATACGGTCCAGAGGGTAAACCGTTGAACAACACCCTCAGGGCCGCCGTTTTCGGCGGACGCGTTGCTTGACGTGCGGGGTTCATCCAATGTGTTGCTCATGCTTAACAGTTTGCTCCTTGCTCGTGGATAAAGTCGAAACCGTTCTTCTACACATTGTAGAATATTTCTGTCATAGTTTTCCGGCCAGCGACCGGACCGTTTGGCGGGTATCGGCGGTGACGGCGGCCAGCCCCGTGCCGGCCACCCAGGAGCCGACGACGGCGAGCGCGTCCAGCTGCCCGATCATCTCCCGTGCCTGCTCCACCCGCTGCCGGTGCCCGACGGCGGCAAAGGGCATGGCGCCCTGCCAGCGCACGATCCCGCTGCCCAGCAGGTCGTCGGTGGTGAAGTGCACACCCAGCAGCGCCGCCGCATCGGACACCGCGGAGTCCAGCAGCTCCGCGTCGGTTTCCGGCCCCGCCGTCCCGCCGGCATCGCCCGCGCCGGACGCATCCCCGCCGCCGGCATCGAACTCCCCGGCTGTGCTGCCCGAACTCATCCGGCCATAGGAGAGCCGCAGCACGTGCGTGCCGGGGCCGGCTTCGTCGGCCAGCCAGGCCCATTTGGAGGTGGCGTGCGTCAATGCCTTGGCTTCGATTCCCGGGGCCTGCGGGGCCACCAGGATCCCGGTCCCACGGGTCGGCGTGTCGAGCTCGGGCATATCGAGGACGAGGGTGACCAGCTTGATCTGGTGCCCGCGGGGCGGTCGGACCTGATCCAGGCCGGGCACGGCCGCGGAGAGCAGATCCGCTGCCACCGGCCCGGGGGTGGCGACGACAACGGCGTCAGTGTTCCACTTCCGCGCGGCCGTTTCGACCACCCACTTGCCTGATGGGTCGTCGCGCTGCAGCCCCGTCACGGATGCGTCGCTGAGCAGCTGCACCTTGGACTGTTTCAGCTCATCGACGAGGGCATCGACCAGCAGGTGCATCCCGCCGGCCAGTGACTGGACTGCCGAACCGGATTTGGCCCGCGCCCGCAGTTGAGTCACGGCCTGGCCCAGCGAACCGTGCTCTGCCACCAGCCGGCGCAGCCCCGGAGCGACCATATCGACGTCGAGGATGGCCGGGTCGGCTGAATGGACGCCGCCGACGACGGGCGTCACCAGCCGTTCCAGCACGGTGCGGCCCATCCGTGCGGTGACCACGTCGGCGACGCTGGCGGATTCGTCGTCAGTGCCGACGGAAGCCGGCAGCCACTTGTCCAGCCGTGCCCGCAATGACCCGCGGAACCCAAGGGCGCGCCGCACCTCGGGAGCGCCGGGGTCGGCGGGTATGCCCAGCACCCCGGTCTTGGGCAGCGGGACCGCGCCTTGTGGCAATTGCACCCAGGCTCCGGCCGGGTTGGGATCGACCAGTCGTTCTTCCAGCCCGAGCTCGCCGATCAGGTCGCTGACCGCCGTCGAGCGGGTGGCGAATGATTCAGCCCCGCTGTCCAGAGTGAGGGAGGCAACGTCATGCGACCCCACGCAGCCGCCGAACCGGCCGCTGGCTTCCAGCACCGTGACGGCAGTGCCGGCGGCGCTCAGTTCGCGGGCGGCGAGCAGCCCGGAGATGCCGCCCCCGACGACGACGGCGGACGGTTTCCTGGGTTTGCCTGGTTTGCCGGTTTTGCCTGGTTTGCCGGGCTGGCCGGGCTGGCCGGAACTACCGGGAGTCCTTGCTGTCTGCACTACGGGTCCACCGAATGGACGAGCTCCACGATGCGCGTCAACACGGCCGGGTCGGTGTCCGGCGGAACCCCGTGTCCCAGATTGACCACGTGGCCGGGCGCCGACTGGCCGGCGGCAAGCACCCCGCGGACGTGTTCTTCGAGCACGGACCACGGTGCGGACAGCAGCGCGGGATCAATGTTTCCCTGCAACACAGTGTCCGCCCCGAGCCGGCGATTCGCCTCGTCCAGCGGCAGCCTGTAGTCAACACCCACCACGTCTGCGCCGACGTCGCGCATCGCCGCCAGCAGTTCGCCGGTTCCGGTGCCGAAATGCACCAGCGGTGCGTCCAGTCCGCGCACGTGGTCGAGGGCGGCGGCCGATGCGCCAGCCACGTGCTGCTCGTAGTCCGCCAGGCTCAGTGAACCGGCCCAGGAGTCGAAGAGCTGGGCGGCGCTGGCGCCCGCTTCCAGCTGGGCGCGCAGGAACTTGCCGGAGGCCTCGGCTGTCCAGGCCGCCAGCGCCTTCCACGCCTGAGGATCGGCGTGCATCATAGTCCGCGGGCCCAGGTGGTCACGCGAGGGCTTGCCCTCCACCATGTAGGCAGCCAACGTGTAGGGGGCACCGGCAAAGCCGATCAGCGGCACGGTGCCAAGTTCCGCCACCACCAGCCGTACCGCCTCGCGGACCGGCTCCAGGGCTTCGTCGGTCAACGGCGGCAGGGACGCCACATCGGCGGCCGTGCGGACCGGCTGGCCCAGCACCGGGCCCACCCCTGGCTTAATGTCGACGTCGATACCGGCCAGCTTGAGCGGGATCACGATGTCCGAGAAGAAGATACCGGCGTCGACTCCGTGACGGCGCACCGGCTGCAGCGTGATCTCGGCGGCCAGGTCAGGCGTGAGGCAGGCATCGAGCATGGCCGTGCCTTCCCGTGCGGCACGGTATTCCGGCAGCGAACGCCCCGCCTGGCGCATGAACCAGATGGGGCGCCGCGATGGCTTCCGGGACCGGTAGGCATCGATCAACGGCGAGCCGGACGTGCGACCATCCATCAGCGGATGGTCAAGTGGAAGTGTCATACTCTCGATTCTGCCGAAGAACGCCTGCGGATGGTTAACCCGGCGGGCGCGCTGTACTGCGAAGGTGTCCGGAATCACCACGCGAAAGCCACGAAACAGCGCGTGGATTAGGCTTGCCTATTCGGCCGAATCAGCCTTCCACCGTTATGATTGAGACGCTGTGAATCTACTATCTCTTGTTGCGACCCACACGGATGTGGACCTTGAGACCATAGCGCGGCTCAGCGCGGGCTCCTCAGAGGTTGGCACCTCCGTAATCGACGACGGCCATCCCATTTCCGGAGCCGTCGTCCTTTCGACGTGCAATCGCTACGAGATTTACTGCGAACTCCCCTCCGAGGGGGACGCCGGAACCGCCCAAACGGCGCTGGTTCGGCAGATCAGCCACAACAGCGGCATCGATCCGCACCTCGTGGAACAGTCCTTCGCCGTCAACACCGGCGTGGACGTATCCCGTCACCTGTTCTCCGTCGGCTCCGGGCTGGATTCGGCCGTCGTCGGCGAACGCGAGATCGCCGGCCAGGTCCGGCGCGCCCTCATTGAAGCCCAGGAAACCGGCACCGCCAGCGGCGGGCTCACCCGGCTGTTCCAGACCGCGTCCAAGACCGCCAAGGATGTCGGCTCGCGGACGGGACTCGGTCAGCAGGGCCTGTCCATCGTCACCGTGGCACTGGAACTGGCCGCCGATTTGGGTGGAGCGGACTGGTCCGGGCGGAATGTGGTCATCATTGGCACAGGCGCGTATGCCGGGGCGACCATGTCGCTGCTGCGCGAGCACGGATGCAGCAACATTTCGGTGTTCTCGTCCTCAGGCCGCGCCGAATCCTTCGTCGCATCCCGCGGCGGAACGGCACTTGACCGCGACAGCCTGCCGGCAGCGCTGGCCGGCGCCGACGTCGTCATTGGCTGCAGCGGCGGATCCAACCGGATCACCGCCGATGACCTGTCCCGGGTGCGCAGCGCCCCGGCAAAGCCGCTGATCATGATCGACCTTGCCCTCACGCACGACTTCGACGCGGGCGTCGGGGACCTCGAGGGCGTGGAGCTGATAACCCTGGAATCCGTCCGGCTGGCAGCACCTCAGGAGCAGGCTGATTCACTGACCACGGCCCATGAAATCGTGGCCGACGCCGCTGAGTCTTTCGAGAGCCAGCAGAAATCCCGCACTGTCGACGCGGCAATCGTGGCGCTGCGCAAGCATACGCACAACGTGCTCGACGTCGAGCTGGAGCGGGTGCGGGCACAGCACGGCTGCACCGCTGCCGCCGAGGAAGTGGAATTCGCCCTGCGCCGCATGGTCAAGCAGCTGCTGCACATCCCCACGGTCCGTGGTCGGCAGCTGGCCGCCGACGGCGAGCAGGATACATACATTGCGGCCCTGGAAGCGCTCTACGGCATTGAGGTCGCCGAGCCCTCCGCGGCTGCGGGCACCGCTTCGGGCGCGTCCTGTCCCGTCCACGGGCAGCACGATCAGCAGCCCGGGGAAGAATCAGCCTGAGCCGGTCGTGGAGAGATTCCAGATGAAGGCATCCGCCTGATGCGTGAGGCGCTCACGGTTATTCGCGGGGCTCTGGGGCTGGGAAATCCATCCGCCCGGCATATCACCCTGGATCGGATTGGCATCGCACATCACCAACCCGACCAAACCACACAACAGTACGGGTGGGATCAAGTCGTGCAGGTGGAGGCGGAACTCGCCACCTCGAGAATCCCCGACCCGATACGAAGTTTTTTGGGTCCCGTCGCTATAACAATCATCGGGCAGGTCGAGTGGCTACCCGAGCCCAAAGAAAGTCTCATCCGCCTCACCACCGCCCATCCAGAAGTCAAAAAGTACCCTTCCCGACGTCTCATACCGGCAGATACCGACCACTCGTCGGGCAGTCCCACCTCATACCGGCAGATACTGGCCAACCGCAGGGCAAGCCGGAGCTCAGTAGCTCGGTTTTGCCGGTTCAATCTCCTCCACCCACGCCGCGACTCCCCCGTCGACATGGACGGCGCTGTCAAAGCCGGCCCGTTGCGCCACTGCGAGGGCCTCAGCCGACCTCGCCCCTGATTTGCAGTGGAACACCAGCTTCCGGCCGGAGAACCGGGCCAGGGCATCGCCGTCGATAATCTTAGCCTTGGGCACCAGCACCGATCCGGGGATGTTGACGATCTCATACTCGCCCGGCTCACGAACGTCGATCAGTTCGAAGTCGTCGTCCCCGCGGCCCCGGGCCTCCAGCATTCCGGCAAGTTCCCGCACCGATATGGCCGCTGAGTCCGCGGCGTCGGCAGCATCCGCCGGCAGGATCCCGCAGAAGGCCTCGTAGTCCACCAGATGGGTGATTGGCTCCGCATCCGGATCTTTACGCACCCTGACCTCACGCCATCTCATGGCCAGTGAATCGTAGATCATCAGCCGGCCCAGCAGCGTTTCTCCGGTGCCGGTAATCAGCTTAATGGCTTCGGTCACCATCACAGACCCCACCGAAGCGGGAAGCATGCCCAGCACACCGCCCTCGGCACAGGACGGGACGCTTCCGGGCGGCGGCGCTTCCGGATACAGATCGCGGTAATTCGGACCGTACTTGTCCCAGAAGACCGATATCTGGCCATCGAAGCGATAAATGGATCCCCAGACATACGGTTTGCCCAGGATCGCGGCGGCGTCGTTGACCAGGTAACGGGTGGCGAAGTTGTCGGTTCCGTCGAGAATCAGGTCGTACCCGGAGAAAATGTCCAGGGCGTTGGTCGAATCCAGCCGTACAACATGCAGCACAACGTCCACCAGCGGATTCAGCCGGGCGACGGCGTCGCGGGCGGACTCGGCCTTGAGCCGGCCGACGTCGTCGACCCCGTGGATCACCTGCCGCTGCAGATTCGAGGTGTCCACCACGTCGTCGTCGACAATTCCAATGGTTCCCACGCCGGCCGCGGCCAGGTACAGCAGAGCCGGAGATCCCAGGCCGCCGGCGCCGATCACCAGCACCCGGGCATTCTTCAACCGTCGTTGGCCGGTCATTCCGACTTCCGGAATGATCAGATGCCGAGAGTACCGCTCAATTTCGTCCACGGTGAGGTCGGCGCCCGGTTCGACCAGCGGCGGGAGTTGCTGTTGAGATGACACCTTGAAGTTTCCATTCCGTCGTGTGTTGCCGCCTATGGGGCCGGCACGTGGCGGTTGTCTCTTCCATTATGCCGAACGGCTAAGCTAAAGGGGATCCCTACTTTCATGACGCAGGAAGGCACCGAAGAATTGAGCTCAGCGCAGAACCCGCCGGCGGGACGGTCGACAAGGCTGCCCCGTGACGAACGACGGCGGCAGTTGCTGCAGGCTGCGCACGACGTCTTTGTTGCCAACGGCTATCATGGCGCCGCCATGGACGAGATCGCCGAAACGGCCCACGTGAGCAAACCAGTGCTATACCAGCACTTTCCGGGTAAACGTGAGCTGTATCTGGCGCTGCTGGACAACCATTTGGCGTCGCTGACCGAGTTGCTCGTCTCGGCGCTGAATTCCACGTCGGACAACAAACAGCGTGTGCACGCGACGATGCATGCCTACTTCGAGTTCGTTGCCAACGACGACCAGGCCCACCGCATGGTGTTCGAGTCCGATCTGGCCAATGACCCGGACGTCAGCTCCCGCTTGGAAGCGTTCAACGCCAAGTATGCCGATGCCATCGCCCAGGTGATTGCCGAAGACACCAAGTTGTCACATCAGGAGGCCACGCTCCTCGGACGTGCCCTGGCCGGGATGGCCCAGGTCAGCGCCAGATACTGGCTGGAAACGGACAAGAACCTGGACCTCGAGGTGGCCAGCGAGTTGATATACCGTTTAGCTTGGCGCGGAATCAGCCGGTTTCCGAGCCAGAGTTGAACGGCACGTTTTAGAGTGGATACAGACAGACTTCGTCACTGACCAGGAGGCATCAGAAGTGGAAATCAAGATCGGCATTCAGAACGTTGGGCGTGAAATTGTCATCGAGTCGTCCGGAACTGCCGATGAGGTCGCCGAAACTGTCTCAAAGGCCATGAACGGTGATACTGAGCTTCGCTTGACCGACAACAAGGGCCGGACCGTGCTGGTGCCGTCCAAGGTACTGGGCTACGTGGAGATCGGCGCCGAAGAACCGCGCAAGATCGGCTTCGCAGCCACCTAGGCAATCCTTCCCCGGGTGGCTGATCGCCACCCGGCCGGCATGACGCGCTCAAGGGCCGGAGCTGGCATGGCACGATGGATCAGATGCGCAGCGCCCTCGAATTGGGCGGTCGCCACGATTGGTTAAGTGGCGCACACCCTTAGCCACGCCTATGACTGCCAACGTGCTTACGAATGTGCCGATGGCGACCAAAATAACACCAACGCCTGACAAACCTGACTTGTCGGGCGGGATGACAGTGAGTGCGTAAGCGGTGGTGAATGAGACGGGCATCGCAATGACAATGATGGTTGGCCGGAGAAGTCTCTGGGCCACTAGCGCCAGAACAATCCAACAGATGGCACACCCGATTCCCTGCCACAGTTCGTAGGGCCCGGAAACTTCCCCCGTTACTGGATCGCGTTGGTAATCAACATCCCAGGCAAACCATCCCCACCACATTCCAGCTGTGAGTATCAGCAGAGACGCGATTATTCCGAATCGTCTGGCTTGGCTACGTGACAATGGTGCCTTTCCCATATGGGCTATATCGTTGATCCCCATGGCTACGTTAAGTGCGATCGTCATCATCAATGCTGCCATCGGCTTTGCCATCTGGGGCATTGACCGGAAGCGGGCTACGTACGGACTGCTGCTGCCGGCCGGAATCGCCGTCGCCACCGGCCTGCTGCTGTGGGTCATCCTGGTGGCATTCTCGGTGAGCTACACGCCGGGCATCAGCTGGCTGGCATGGCTGCTTCCCATGATCGCCGGCATGCTTGCGGCCATCGCCACCGTGGTGGTGCTGGCCCGCAGGCGCGCCGCCTCCGACGATGCACGGTACACCGAAACGCTGCAGGCCCGCTGAACCGGCTCCGGAACCATCCGGTGCCGGGCTGGCTGCAACAAGCCCCTCCTCTTACAGGTCCGGACGTCCCTCCATCGAAGAAGACGCCAAGGCGTGTTCCCGCTTGGGGATCCTGCCCGCGGCCGACGCCAGCCTGCCTGCTGTCACTGCATGCCGGAATGCGGCAGCCATCCTGGCCGGATGCTGTGCCCTGGTGACCGCCGTCGCCAGCAGCACCGCGTCACATCCCAGCTCCATCGCCAACGCGGCATCCGAGGCAGTGCCGATGCCGGCGTCGAGCACCACCGGCACATTGGCCCGGGACACGATCAGTTCGATGTTGTGCGGGTTGAGGATGCCCAGCCCGGTGCCGATCGGGGCGCCAAGCGGCATCACGGCGGCCACCCCAAGCTGCTCCAGCCGGTACGCGAGCGCCGGGTCGTCATTGGTGTAGGCGAAGACCTGGAACCCGTCGGCCACCAGGGACTCGGCCGCGTCCACCAACTCCACCGCATCGGGCAGCAGCGTGCGCTCGTCGGCGATCACTTCCAGTTTCACCCAATTGGTTTCCAGCGCCTCGCGCGCCAGCTGCGCCGTCATCACCGCCTCCCGCGCAGTGAAGCAACCGGCCGTGTTGGGCAGCACCCGGATCCGGCGACGGTTCAGCAGTTCGAACAGTGAACCACCAACCTCGGGGCTGTAGCGGCGCATTGCCACTGTGGTCAGCTCCGTTCCGGATTCCTCCAGCGCCTCCGCGAGCCCGTCAATGCTCGGCGCCCCTCCGGTTCCCATCACCAGACGCGACCGCAACGCCACCCCGTCGATGACCAGCGGCTCGTCGTCGGTCTGCGGGTCGTCGCTGATACGAGTGTCCGGCGTTCCGGTCTGCGTATGCTCCTGCAGCATGGTTGTCAGCCTCCCTGCACAGCGGCGACAATTTCGACGTCGTCACCGTCTTTGATCTCGAGCCCGGCCCACCGGCCGCGCGGAACCACTTCGGAATTGTGCGCCACCGCAACGCCAAGGCGCCGACCATCCGCCGGCTGCCCGCCCTCGGTCAGCTCGCGTCCGGTGACCTCGACGACCAGTTGCCGCAACGGCAGCGAATCCGCGGCCTCGCGGTGTTTCCCATTGACGGTGATGTTCATAGTGCTCCCTCCTCGACGAACCGGTCCGGGCGGTACCGTTCTACATCCATGAATGGTTTAGCGCCGTCGATCAGTTCGGCGCACAGGCGGGCGGCCAGCGGTGCGAGCAGCACCCCGTGCCGGAAGAATCCGGTGGCAAGCAGCAGCCCGGCGACGTCCTGGCCGTCCTGGCCGCGGCACCGGCCCAGCAGTGGTGCGTTGTCGGCGGTGCCCGGCCGCGGACGGCAGATGGTCTCCTGCAATTCCAGTTCGGCGACGGCGGGGATCACTGTCTGCGCATCCCGCAACAGCTCGTAAACGCCCCCGGCGGAGACACCGGCCGAGCCGTTTTCCCGCTGTGTCGCTCCGATCACCACTGTGCCGTCGGCCCGCGGCACCACATACACCTGCCTGCCGCACACCACCGCCCGCACGGTGCGGGTCAGCAGGGGGCGCAGGGCTTGCGGCACATTCAGCCGGAGGATATCTCCGTACACAGGTCGCAGCGGCAACGACAGGCCGTCCGGCAGCCCGTCCATGCCCGCGGCGGAGAGCCCGTTGGCGAGCACAACTTCGTCGGCCGTCACGGTTGTCCCGTCCTCCAGCCGGACTCCGGTAACGCAGCCGCCCATACTCAACACACCGGTGGCTCTGGCCGTGAGCCTGTGGTAGTCAGGGCGGCCGGCCAGCGCCGTCTGCAGGGCAGCCGCCATGGCGCGGGGGTCGACCTGGTGATCTGCGGAGGCCAGGAACGCGCCGGTCAGCTGTGGCCCCAACATCGGTTCCATGCGGCGTGCGCTGCGTGTAGTGAGCCTCTCCGATTGCAGTCCCAACCGGGTTTGCGCCTGATGCAGGTCGGACAGGCTCTGCCGGTCCGCCGCGTCCACCGCTGCCACCATCGTCCCGGTCTGCTGGTATCCGACCGGTTGTCCGGCTGCGGCGGTGAGCCGGTCGACAAAGTCAGGGTAGAGCTGCGCGGAGGCCAACGTCAGGTCCAGCAAGTGTTCTTCGCGGTAGTGCAGCTCGCTGACCGGAGCCAGCATCCCCGCGGCCGCATGGGTTGCGCCGCCGGCCGGGTCGGGGTCGACCAGGGTGATCCGGTGGCCACGCCGCGCCGCCTCCCAGGCAATCGCGAGACCGATGATGCCGCCGCCGACTACTATCGCGTGCCGACCCGGGTATTGCGCCATAAAAATCCTTCCTCCGCCGGGACTAACCGGTTCAGGTTCATACGGTCGGCGTCGCACGCCCTCTCAGCCATGCCTCCGCTGCGTCGATGCGCCGCGGATCGGGCTCCCGTGGTGCTACTAGTGTAGAGGTTATGGCAGATAAAAATCCCGCCAAAGACAGCGCCGGCGACGCCGGAACCACAATCACTGAGAATGGCCGGCAACTGCGGGCACAGCTGGCGGCTGCGCAGCTCTATGTCTGCACAGACGCGCGACGCGGCCAAGGCGACTTCGCGGCGTTCGTGGACGCTGCTTTCGCAGGCGGAGTGGACATCATCCAGTTCCGGGACAAGACCATCGACGCGGCCGAGGAGCTGGAACATTTCGCCATCCTCGCCGCCGCCGCACGCCGGCATGGCAAGCTCTTTTCCGCCAACGATCGCGCCGATATCTCATCGTTGGCCGCTGCCCCGGTGTTCCACGCGGGCCAGACCGACTTGCCGGTCCGGGCCACCCGCGCACTGCTGGGACCGGATCCCGCCGTCGGCCTCTCCACGCACAACCCTGATCAAGTGGATGCCGCACTCGCCACCGAGGGTTTGGACTATTTCTGCACCGGGCCGGTCTGGGAAACGCCGACCAAGCCCGGCCGCCCCGCCGCCGGCCTGCAGCTGGTTGCCTACGCGGCGCAGCAGACGCACGAGCGCGGAGTTGACTGTCCATGGTTCGCGATCGGCGGGATCGGGATGGACACCGTTGCGCGGGTGGTTGAAGCGGGTGCCAAGCGCGTCGTCGTCGTCCGTGCCGTCACCAAGGCAACCGACCCGGCTGCAGCTGCCGCCGCGCTGAAAGCTGAATTGCCGCCGATTGGATCTCTCGACTGAGCAGCAGGCCGTCAGGCCGTCAGGCCCAGCAGATTCATCCGCCGCGAATGCTCCCGGGTCAGGTCGGAGAAGAGCTTGGCCACCGGATCGGCGCCCGACTCGTCGTGCAGCGAGACCAGCCCCTCCAGGAAAGAGCGTTCGATACCGAGGCGCTGCGCCTGGGTCAGCGCCTCCCCCACCAGGCGCCGTCCCCACAACGCCAGCCGGGACGCGAGCCGCGGGTTGTCCACGAGCGCGGTCCTCAGCCGCGACATCAGCACATCTGACTGTTCCTCCGTGACCTGGACTTCGGCCACAATCTGCTGGGTCCGCGGATCGAGGTGGCGGGCCAGTGCGCGGTAAAAATCCCCTGAGATGGCGTCGAGGACGTACGCCTTCATGATCGATTCATACCAGTCGGCCGGCCGGGTCCGGTCGTGGAACGCATCGACGGCGGCCATGAACGGCCGCATGGTTCCGGCGACGTCGGCATCCATTGCTTCCAGCCGCGCGGCTATTAACTCATAATGGGCATACTCGGCCGCGGCACGGCCGCCGAGGACCACCCGGTCGTTCAGCTCCGGCGAAAACCGGGCATCGGAGGAGAGTCGTTCGAAGGCGGACAGCTCCCCATAAGCCATGATGCCCAGCAGGTCGAGGATGAAACTGCGGTAACTGCCGGGATCCGACGATGGGAACTCGTCCGGGACCGATGGGGTGGATTGCATACGTTAAGCGTACCGGCCAGTGATGTGCCAAACGGCGGCGCTGAACCGGCTAACGTAGGAATGTGCCTTACTCTCGTGTGGATGCTGCATCCGATCCGGGCCGGAACGCCACCGGCCAACCGGACGAACTCGGGCAATCGCTGGCTGCCCTGCGGACAGAAATGAAGTTGACCGGCGAATTTAGCGACGACGTCCTCCGCCAGGCCAAGGAAGCGGTAGCGGGCTACCAGATGCCGCGAGCCGACCTGACCCACCTGCCCTTTGTCACTATCGACCCGCCCGGCTCCACGGATCTGGATCAGGCGGTATTCATCGAACGACACCGCAACGGGTACCGGGTGCATTACGCGATCGCGGATGTTCCGGCGTTCGTGGCGCCGGGATCCGCGCTCGACGCCGAGACCCGGCGGCGCGGGCAGACGATCTATGCGCCCGACACCCGGATTCCATTGCACCCCGAAGCCATCGGCGAAGATGCCGGTTCGCTGCTGCCGCATCAGATCCGCGGTGCGTATGTCTGGGAGTTCGCGCTCGACGACGGCGGCCGTCTGCAGGATACCTGGCTGCAGCGGGCGAGGATCCAGAGCACCGCCCAATTGACGTACGAGGAGGTGCAGCAGGATATCGACGCCGGTACGGCTCCGGAACCGCTGTACCTGCTCAAGGAGGTTGGTCAGCGCCGGACCGGACTCGAACGCGACCGTGGCGGCGCCAGCCTCGCACTGCCGGAACAGGACGTCGAGCACGACGGGCGCCGCTACCGGATTGATGCCCGGCCGCCCTTGCCGGTGGAGGAATGGAATGCCCAGATTTCGCTGCTGACCGGGATGGCCGCTGCCCGGATCATGCTCGATGGCAACGTCGGCATTCTGCGCACCATGCCGCCCCCGCACGCTGATGCCGTTTCGGAATACCGGCGGCGCACCATCGCGCTGGGACATCCCTGGCCGGAGGGGATGGCCCATGGCGAGTATCTGCGGTCGCTGGACACCGATGATCCGGAGCAGTTGGCCCTGATGTTCGCCGCGGCCACTCTGTTCCGCGGTGCCGGCTACACGCCCTTTGACGGTGCTCACCCCGAGGAGACAACTCAGGCCGCCGTCGCCGCGCCTTACGCACATACCACGGCCCCGCTGCGCCGGCTGGTGGACCGTTTCGTACTGCCGATCTGCGACGCCATCGCCAACGACCGCGACATCCCGCAATGGGCACGCCAGGCGCTGCCCGCGCTGCCGGCGCTGATGGCCACGTCGGACCAACTCGCGTCCCGGGTGGAACGGGAATCGCTCAATGCGGTGGAAGCCGCGGTGCTGAGCAGTTTCATCGGCCAGGAATTCGATTGCGTGGTGATTTCCACCCGCCCCGGGTCGGGAGGGACAGTCCAGCTCAAGGAACCTCCCGTCACGGCCCACTGCGAAGGTGAGCTGCACACTGGCAGCACCATCCGCGCCAGGCTGGTCAGCGCCGATATCGCCCGCCGGGAAGTCCTCTTCCGGGCCGTCGACGCCACCGGGCCCGACGACGGTACAGGCGGCACGCCTGCACCGGGCAACGACAATAGTTGACCGAAGAAGGTAGACTGGTCGTGTAGTAATTGGATGCCCGGTCGTTTGAAGTTAGTGAACCCGACCTGCATACCCAGTGCGGACGGTGATTTACCGCCGACGCATTGACCGCGTACGCGATCTTGAATCTCTTTCGCCGGTTCTTTCGAAACCGGCAAGCAGTTGTAAGCCCGCGATCGGCTTCCACTGGATGCGCCAGGTGCTGACGCTCCGTCCCGGTGCTTTGATGCCCCGGCCGGCGTAGAGCTGCAGCAAAGTCCTGCGCCTGATACGAACAAAGGAATAATTCCCACTTGAGTAACTTGAATACCGAACATTCGCTCAGCGATGACACCGGCTCGGAAATTGTAGAAACCGAAGAATCGCTCAGCACTGACGAAGCTCCCCACGAACTCGCCGAACAGAGTTTCGCCGACTTTAACGTCCGCTCCGATATCGTCGACTCACTTGTTGACGCCGGAATCACCCACCCCTTCCCGATCCAGTCCATGACACTGCCGGTCGCGCTCGATGGCCACGACATCATCGGGCAGGCCAAAACCGGCACCGGCAAGACCCTCGGCTTCGGCATTCCGGTGCTGCAGCGCGTGGTCGGCCGCCAGGATCCCGGCTATGACAAACTCCCCGCCCCCGGCGCTCCGCAGGCACTCGTCGTCGTCCCGACCCGTGAACTGGCCGTGCAGGTTGCCAATGATCTGCAGACTGCCTCCCGCCGTCGGGACGCCCGCATCGCCACGATTTACGGCGGCCGCGCGTACGAGCCGCAAATCGAAGCACTGACCAAGGGAGTCGAGGTTGTCGTCGGCACGCCCGGGCGCCTGATTGACCTGTACAAACAGCGGCACCTGTCCTTGAAAAATGTCAGGACCGTGGTGCTGGATGAAGCCGATGAGATGCTCGATCTCGGGTTCCTCCCCGACGTCGAAACGCTGCTTTCGGCGGTCCCTGAGGTCCGCCAGACCATGTTGTTCTCGGCCACTATGCCCGGGGCTGTGGTGTCGATGGCCCGTCGCTACATGGGCCAGCCGACCCACATCCGCGCCACTTCCAACGACGACGACTCGCTGACGGTCAAGAACACCCGCCAGGTGATCTACCGTGCCCATTCGCTCGACAAGGATGAAGTAGTCGCCCGGATCCTGCAATCCGAAGGACGAGGCCGGACGATCATCTTCACCAAGACCAAGCGTTCCGCCGCCAAGCTCAGCGACGAACTGGTCTCACGCGGCTTCGCTTCCGGAGCCATCCACGGTGACCTCGGGCAGGGCGCCCGCGAGCAGGCGCTGCGCGCCTTCCGCAGCAACAAGGTCGACGTGCTGGTGGCCACCGAGGTCGCTGCCCGCGGTATCGACGTCACCGACGTCACCCACGTGATCAACCTGCAGTGCCCCGAGGACGAGAAGATGTACCTGCACCGCGTCGGCCGCACCGGACGTGCCGGCAACAAGGGCACGGCCATTACCTTCGTGGACTGGGAGGATATGCCGCGCTGGAGCGTAATCAACCGCGCCCTCGGCCTGGATGTCCCCGAGCCGGTGGAGACCTACTCCTCCTCCCCGCATCTGTACACCGACCTGGATATTCCCGAAGGAACCAAGGGCCGGCTGCCCAGGAGCAAGCGCACCCATGCCGGCCTGGACGCCGAAAAGATCGAGGACCTGGGCGAAACCGGCAAGAAGAACGCTGATGACGCCGGTTCCCGGAAGCGCGGTTCCGGCAAAGGCGGGTCGGGCCAGAGCGGTTCCGGTCGCAACGGATCAGGCAAGAGCGGTTCCGGCCGGGGGCGTGAACGCCGCCGTTCGGGCGACGGACGCGACGGCGGAAACCGGCACCGTACGGCCAAGCCGGATGAGCAGCCCAACCCCGCCGGTGATGAGGCAAAGCCGTCCGGCACATCCGGCAACCGCCGCCGGCGCAGTCGCCGCCGTACCCGCAACGGGGTCACGGTCTCGACCGGCCAGAACACCGACAGCTGACCGCGCCGCCAATGAACGATTCAGCTCGGTGGTCCGCGGACGGCTCGAACCTGGTGGTCGATGCGGATAACGCCGATTTCCTGCCTACCCTGCCCGATGGCGCCTTCACGCTGATCTACATTGATCCACCGTTCAACACCGGCCGGACGCAACGCCGCCAGCAGACCACGATGGTGCGCAGCGACGACGGCGACAGGATCGGCTTCCAGGGCCGGTCCTACGCCACCGTCAAGGGATCGCTGTCGCACTACGACGACGCCTTTGCCGACTATTGGTCCTTCCTGGAGCCGCGGCTGGCCGAGGCATGGCGGCTGCTGGCGGACGACGGAACGTTGTACCTGCATTTGGACTATCGCGAGGTGCACTACGCGAAGGTGCTGCTGGACATGTTGTTCGGCCGTCAGAGTTTCCTCAACGAAATCATCTGGGCCTATGATTACGGCGGCCGGGCACGGAACCGCTGGCCGGCCAAGCATGACAACATCCTGGTCTACGTGAAGAACCCGTCCGGCTACCATTTCGATAACGCGGCCGTGGACCGCGAACCGTATATGGCTCCGCGTTTGGTGACCGCCGAGAAGGCCGCCCGGGGCAAGCTGCCCACTGACGTGTGGTGGCATACCATCGTGTCCCCCACCGGCAAGGAGAAGACAGGCTATCCGACCCAGAAGCCGGAGGGACTGTTGCGCAGAATGGTCGCTGCCAGCTCGCGTGAGGGCGATTGGGTGCTCGATTTCTTCGCCGGCTCCGGGACCTTGGGCGCAGTTGCCGCCTCGTTGGACCGCCGCTTCGTCTGTGTTGACGAGAACCAGCAGGCCATCGACGTGATGAACTCCCGACTGGGCGCGGTGGCCGACGTCGTGCAATACCGTGTCCGGCCGCAGACCCAGCCGGCGGCTCCGGCGAGACGATAACCGCCACCGGCCGGCAGGACCGGCCGGACCGAGCGGCACCCGCCGCACCACCGGCTGGACAGGCATCACCGCCTCCTGAGCTGTAGCAACCGAATCAACTGAAGCCGGCCACCGCATTGCGGTGGCCGGCTTCAGCCTTTTTGGCCTTCAGTTTGGGCCCGGTCCTAAATAACCGGCCGGCCTTCCTTTTTGGACTTCAACATGTCCTTAATGAAGCCCTTGCAGACGGTCCACAGGATGCCGGCGACAATAACCGGCCACATGAGTACATAAATGGTCAGGAACAGAGTTTCCATGGTGAGTCCTTACTGCCCGGCGTGCACCGAGGCGCTGTCGAAGTCGTCGTCGCGGCCATCACGGCGATCACTGTCAGATGGGTCATCTTCCCGCTCGTCGTAGTCGCCGGTGCGCTTCCTGATCAGGGCGAAGTCGAACGATTCCCTGTTTCCCACGGACATCGCCCAGCAGACGACCGTGCTCACGGCGTAGGCAACCAGCGAACCGGTCAGCACCTGATAGTCGTGCAGGAATCCGATGACGAACGGCGTCGATACCAGTGCGCCGACGACGGCGATGATCTTGGCCGGTTTCAGGCCGAAGAAGCCGAAAGACATCAGCCCCAGAACAACGCCGATGCCCACCACCGAGATGATGTCGAAGATGATGCCGGTGGCACCCGACATCGAGAACCAGTTGAACCGCACGGGAATGAAGACAGCCAGCGCGACGAGCACCGACGTCGTAAATGCTTTGTTGGTGACCTTGCCCCAGTAGAAGCTGGCAATCACAGGGAACACCAGGGCACCCCAGAGCGCGCCGACGAAGACCAGCAGGTCGAGGATATCCATTTGCCCGCTGGCAAAGACCAGCGCTGCAGCGGTGGCCAGGATCATGGTGATCCGGCCGACCATCAGCATGGTCTTTGGGCTGGCCTTCTTCGCCAGGTTCTTGCCGTAAACGTCAGCCATCATGATCGATGACAGCGCCGCCAGATCCGAGTCGGCGGTCGAGGACAGCGCGCCAAGGATCATCACGAAGAAGACGCACAGCAGCACCGGCCCGAGGAACGTGGAGGCCATCTGCGGGATCAGGTTGTTCACATTGCCGCCGGCCGGTTCCATCCCCAGGTACAAGGCCATCACCCCGAGCATGCCGATGCCGATCACCGTGGCCCCGTAGCCGATAGTTGCGGTCACGAAGGTCTTCTTGATCAGGTCTTCCCGGACCGCGAACAGGCGCTGGGCGATGGTCTGGTTGCCGATGGCGTAGGCCAGCACCGCGCAAATGTACGGGGCGCCCTGCATCAGGAAGGCTTCGCTGGAGAAGAAATTGCCTTGCGCCGGCGTCAGGTTGGACGCGCCCTCAGAGAACATTGCCGGCCCGCCGGCGAAGAAGAACACCGCGGGGATAATAATCACCACGGCTCCCAGCATCGCGACGACCTGCGCAAAGTCGGTCAGCACCGACGCGCGGAAGCCGGACCACAGGGTGTAAAGCAACACCCCGGCGGCCACCACAATCACGCCCGTGGTGAAGCTGTACGGGGACAGCAAGGCGACCAATGCGCCGCCGGCAATGAAATTCGAGGTCAGGCTGATGACGCTGCCAACAATATTGGAGCCGGCCAGCATCAACTGGCTGGAGCGGCCATGCCGGGCGTGCATCACCTCGGCCAGCGTGTGCGCCTTGGGCGCGACTTTCCGGATCCGCTTTCCAAACGGGTAGATAAACAGAATCATCAACGCGCCCCACAGCCCGTAGTGGATGGGGCCCGAAATACCGTAGGTGTACCCGGCCGTGGCCGAGGCGTACATGGACGAGGCCCACACCCAGGTTGCGGTCATGCTTGCCGCGGAAATACCGAATCCAATGTTGTTGCCGGCTGTCATGTAGCCGTCGGCGTTCTCCTTCTTACGCCCGATCATTGTCGACATCAGGAAACTGCCGCCGTAAATGGCGACGAGCAGAAGGACAACCGCCCATCCGCTCAATTGAATTAGTCCAGCGTTCTCGGACACTACTACCCTCTCTGTCGCGCCAGGGTGCGCCCGTCACCTGGCCTTGCCCGCGCGCCAGCCTCCAACGGGCTTCCCACCTCACCGTTTTCGGGCGCGAAGTGGCGAACCCGTTTCGGGTCCGTAACGCGTGGATCCCGCTGCGCATGCCTGATGGCGCGACTTCCTCTGCCGTAGCAGTGTGACGGTGAGGCTGATGCCTGTGGGCTCTGCCTGCAAACCGTCAATTAGGGGTTCTGCCCCCTGGCGGGATCCGGGGACGGGGCAAATCTTCACCGCCGCCGACACATCAGGTGCCGGTGCGATTACTCATCGCTTGCGTCCCCCCTTCTGGGAACTGACCGTAGCATGGTTCCACGCCGACCCACGGGTTGTGCGACATCCCTCACTTTATGTGACAGATCAGGTTGACACGTCAGGGACGGACGACGGCGGCGCCGCTGGCCAGCTCTTCGATCCGGCTCAAGGTGGCGGCGCTGGTGAGGAATTCCCCCAGCCTGTTCGCCTTGCCCGCGCCGTGGTAGTCGCTGGATCCGGTCACCAGCAAGTCATGTTCGGCCGCCAAACGACGCAGCCATTGACGGCTTTCCTCCGGGTTATCCCGGTGGTCCACTTCCAAGCCGAGCAATCCGGCGTCGATCATTTCACCGAATGTGTGCGTACCGACCACGCGGCCCCGCTGGTGGGCCACAGGATGGGCGAACACCGGAACGCCACCGGCAGCCCTGACGAGTGCGACGGCGTCAGCCGGGTTGGGTGCGTAATGCGAGACGAAGTAGCGGGACTTCGGGGTGAGGATCTCGGTGAAGGCCGCCGACCTGTCGGTGACGATTCCTGCCGAAACCAGCGCATCGGCGATATGGGGCCGTCCCACCGAGGCCCCCGGGGTGACATGCTTGGCCACATGGTGCCAGTTGATCGGAAAATCTTCGGACAACCGCTCCACCATGCGTTCGGCACGAATCAGCCGCGATTGACGTGTGCGGTCGATTTCGGCACGCAAGGCCCGATTCTCCGGGTCCTGCAGATACGAGAGCACGTGAACGCTGATTCCCTCGGTGGACCGGCAGGAGATCTCCATTCCGGGTACGAACATCAGATCGAGTTGCCGTGCCTTGGCGGCACAGTCGTCCCACCCGGCGGTCGAATCATGATCGGTCAGCGCAAAGGCCCCCAACCCGGCGGCGGCCGCCGCAGCGGCTACGCCCTCCGGCGTCTCGGTGCCGTCCGAGACCGTCGAATGCGTATGGAGATCGATCTTCACCCTTTCAGCCTACTGGGAGCCCGCCCGAATACGCCGAAGGTCGGCTTTTACCCCCATGTCCTTCGGTGAGACTATAGAAACGTGAGTAGCGAAGTGAACGATCATAAAACCCTGCCCGATACCGGGACCTCGACCCCGATGACCCCCGAGGAGCAACCGCTGACAGACCGCGTGAATAACCGGTCCCAGCGGCCGGACTCGGCGGCATTCAAGGAGTTCATGGCGAGCCAGTGGGCCTCCTCCACGGACGAGTTGCCCGCCCGCGCACCGGTTGCCGCCCACGCCGCCAACCGCCGTCGTGCTATTTCAGGCAAGTTCGTCGGCGAACGCCTGGTGATCCCCGCCGGCCCCTTGAAAGTGCGCTCCAACGACGTCGACTACAAGTTCCGTCCGTATTCGGCCTTCGCGCACCTGACCGGTCTGGGCGTTGACCATGAGCCGGATGCCGCGCTGGTGATGGAACCGGTGGCGGAAGGAACCGGCGACGACGGCGGCAATCACATCACCACGCTGTACTTCCACCCGATGGCCGGCCGCGACACGGAAGACTTCTACGCCAATGCGCGGTCGGGCGAATTCTGGATCGGCAAGCGTCCCACCCTCCCCGAGTTCAAGACGTTGCTGGGGCTGGAAACGGCCGACGCCAGTGGTCTGGAAGTTGCCATCACCAAGGACGCCGGAGTCACGACCGTGGGCGGCATCCGCATCCGCCTCGTCCGCGAAGTCGATATCAACGTTGACGCGCTGGTGGACACGTCGCGGATTAACACCAGCGTCGACTTGGAGCAGTCCGACCTGCTCGATGCCCAGCTGACCGAGGCTTTGTCTGAACTGCGCCTGATCAAGGACGAGTGGGAAATCGAACAGATGCGCGACGCAGTCGCAGCCTCCGTGGAAGGCTTCGAGGACGTCGTGCGTTCCCTGCCGCGGGCCATGACCCACCACCGCGGCGAGCGCGTCATTGAAGGAGCCTTCACCACGAAGGCACGTGAAGAAGGCAACGACCTCGGCTACGAGACCATCGCGGCGTCGGGTAATAACGCCACCACGCTGCATTGGAACCGGAACCATGGAACGGTTCGCTCCGGAGACATGGTGCTATTGGACGCCGGCGTCGAAATCGACTCGCTGTACACCGCCGACATCACCCGCACCATGCCGATCAACGGCACCTACAGCGACGTGCAGCGCAAGGTATACCAGGCAGTGCTCGACGCCGCGGATGCGGCCTTCGAGGTCGCGGTCCCCGGCCGCCGGTTCCGGGAGGTCCACGCCGCCGCCATGGAGGTGCTCGCCCAACGACTGTCGGACTGGGGGCTGCTGCCGGTGTCGGTGGAGGAAGCACTCAGTCCCGCGGGGCAGCATCACCGCCGCTGGATGCCACATGGAACCAGCCACCACTTGGGGATGGACGTGCATGACTGCGCCCAGGCCAAGCGTGAGCTCTATCTCGACGGCGTGATCACCGAAGGCATGATCTTCACGATTGAGCCGGGGCTTTATTTCAAGGACGAGGATCTGGCAGTGCCCGAAGAGTACCGCGGTATCGGCGTGAGGATTGAAGACGACGTGCTGATTACCGCGGACGGCAATGAGAACTTGAGTGCCGCCCTGCCGCGGAAGCCGGAAGACGTGGAGTCCTGGATGGCTGGAATCTATGCCGGCGAATAGCCCCGGCCGCCGGTAGGCACAGGCCCCGGTAGGCACAGGCCGGCTTTAAAGAGCCCGTGCGGTCGCGTACCGCACGGGCTCTTTTGCATCTGTTCGACGTCGGTCGCCAGTCGGCGGGGCCGGTGATCCCGCGGCTGGCAGTGCTACAGTTGCCAGCCGCCGTCTG
This sequence comes from Arthrobacter castelli DSM 16402, assembly GCF_000430705.1. Taxonomy (GTDB): domain Bacteria; phylum Actinomycetota; class Actinomycetes; order Actinomycetales; family Micrococcaceae; genus Arthrobacter_C; species Arthrobacter_C castelli. Next base: position 50,455 of record NZ_AUMN01000004.1, on the reverse strand, counting down.
TCCGGCCGAGGCGTGCTACTGCCGGTCCTGGTCCCCGTAGCTCGACCGGTCGCTTGAAGGCTTCCCGGGTTCCTGCCTGTCCGACGAGTCGTCTTCGGGACGCTCCGATTGGCTGTCCGGCCCGGATTGCGCGTCCTCCTGCTGGCCGGGCTCGTCCTGTGGGCGCGCCGGTTGCGTAGGCTGCTGCCCCTGCTGCGCAGACTGCCCCGGCTGGTTAAGATTCGGCCCCTCCGACGGATGCTGCTGGCCCGGAGGGGGAGGCTGGGCCGCCGGAAGCCGTTCTCCGTACTGGGGCCGACCGTCGGGAAGGTCCCGGAATTGCCCCCGCCGCGGCGAATCCTCCGGCGGTTGCTGTGGCTGTGGCTGCTGTGGCTGCGCCTGCGGTTGCTGGGGCTGTGCCTGCGGTGCCCGGGGCTGCTGCGGAGGCGCGCCCTGCTGTGGAGCAGGCTGGCCACCGGTGCCGCCCGGGCCAGGCTGCCAGCCCTGGCCATTTTGAGGAACTTGCGGTTGGTTTTGGTTGCCCGGCTTCGGATCCTGGTATGGGTCCTCCCAGCCGGCGGGCCGCTCCGGCGCCTGGCCCCCCTGGCCGCCTGGCCCATAGCCGGGGCCGCCCTGACCGTAGCCGGGGCCGCCTGGTCCGTAACCCTGCCCGGGTCCGTACTGTCCGGGGCTACCTGGCCCGTAACCCTGTCCAGGTCCGTATTGCCCCGGGCCGCCGTATTGATTTGGCCCTTGGCCCGGGCCGTAGCCCGGCCCGGCGGGACCACCTTTTCCGTTCATCGGCAACTGCTGCAGCAGCCGCCGGGCCTCGCCCGCGGCCTCGGGAGAGACGATGACCTGGTAATTCGAGGCGACCACTTGGCTCTTCGAGGTAAAGTCGCGCTTTCCGCGCTGCATGGCGTACGTGATGACGCCAAACAACATCCAGAATCCTGCACCCAGCGCCATTGAAGACAACAGGGTCGAATAGGTCTCTGTTCCACCAAACAGCATCAGCACCACGCCGACGAACAAACCGAACCACGCGCCCGTCGCCGCTGCGGCGAGAGCAACGCGCGGATAGGTCAACCGTCCGGTCACCTGTTCCACGGTCTTAAGGTCATTTCCCAGAATGCTCACATTCTGGACCGCGAACTGCTGGTCGGCCAGGTAGTCGACTGCCTTCTGCGCATCAAGATACGCCGTGTACGTTCCCACCGTCTCACCCTGCGGTAACGTACGCGTTTGATCGCGGGAGGTAGTCTGACCGAGCATATTCGACATACACCCATTCTCCTTCATATTCGCCCGCGCGGATAACGTTATCGCTGCAGGTGAACGAGAGTTCCAATGCCGCCAAATCCTGCGGCGCGTCGTAGCCTTGATTTGTGAGCACCAACCCATCGCGCGTATTCGTCGCCCGCCTGCTCGGACTGGACGTTTTCGATCCCTTGGGCGACCGCATCGGCCGCCTGCGGGACGTCGTCGTCCTGGCCCGCGGAACCAACGCTGCCCCGCATGTCGTGGGCATCGTCGTCGAGGTCCTGGGCAAGAAACGGGTCTTCGTACCGATGACCCGTATTACGTCCATCGACCAAAGCGAAATTATCTGCACCGGCCTGGTCAACATGCGCCGTTTTGAACAGCGCGGACGGGAAACACTTGTCGCCGCCGAGCTCTTCGACCGCCGTGTGACCCTGGCCGATGGCAGTGGGGACGCCACGATCGAGGACATCGGCATGGACCGGCAGAAATCCAGTGACTGGCTGGTATCCAAACTGTACGTTCGCAGAGGCCACGCTGCGTCCAAACTGAGCCGGCGCCGCAGCAAAGAGACGATGATCATCGACTGGTCCGACGCCGTCCACGGGAACGCCGAGGAGGCACAACCTGCCACCCAGTTCGTAGCCACCCATGAAGGGATGAAGGCGGCCGACTTTGCCGAGGCGCTGCATGAAATGAACTCCAAACGCCGGGTCGAAGTCGCCGGCGAGCTGCAGGATGAACGGCTGGCGGACATCCTGCAGGAAATGGCCTACGTGGACCAGGTGCAGATCCTGTCGGCCCTGGATCGTGAACGTGCCGCCGATGTGCTGGGCGAAATGGATCCCGACGACGCCGCGGACCTGCTGTCCGAACTGCCGGAAACGCAGGCCGAAGATCTGCTGCAACTAATGGAGCCATCCGACGCCGAAGACGTGCGGCGCTTGCTGGAATATGACGAAGGAACCGCCGGCTCGCTGATGACGCCGGTGCCACTGATCCTTCCGCCCGAGGCCACTGTGGCTGAAGCACTCGCCCACGCCCGGCAGGACGATATCTCCCCCGCCCTGGCGTCGTTGATATTCGTGAGCCGTCCTCCGTTGGAAGCACCGACCGGCAGGTATCTCGGCGGTGTCCATATGCAGGAGCTGTTGCGCAATCCTCCGCCCGAGTCGCTGGGCAACCTGCTTGATCGCAATCTGGAGGCCGTTTCCGACCTCGCTGCAGTCAGCGAGGTGGCCAGAATGCTCGCGACTTATAATCTGAACTCGCTTCCGGTGGTCAACGACGCCGGCCGGCTGGTGGGGGCCGTGACGGTCGACGATGTGCTGGATCACCTGTTGCCGGATGACTGGCGCCTTCACGACGACGATGTACCGCTGCGGAAGATTGGAGGACGCATTGGCTGATTCAAAGTCCAAGGTCCGGGGCACTGCGAAAGGGATCAGCGAAGGCCTCGACACTCCACGGCAGGCCAGGGCACGGCTGTTGCCCAGGATCTCGCCGAACCCTGATGCCTTCGGCAGCTGGACGGAAAACTTTGCCCGTTTCATGGGAACACCGCAGTTCCTGCTCTATATGACGGTCTTCTGCGTCTTCTGGTTGAGCTGGAACAGCCTAGCGCCGGAGTATCTGCGGTTCGACAGCGCCGCCCTGGGTTTCACGCTGTTGACCTTGATGCTCTCTTTGCAGGCCTCGTACGCGGCCCCGCTCCTGCTGCTGGCCCAGAACCGGCAGGACGACCGGGACCGTGTCTCCTTGCAGCAGGACCGGCAACGAGCCGAACGGAATTTGTCGGATACGGAGTATTTGACCCGGGAGCTCGCCTCGCTGCGGATAGCCCTGCGTGACGTCGCCACCCGTGATTTCGTCCGCTCCGAACTGCGATCGGTGCTCGAAGAAGTCATGGAGCCCAGGGACGGCGCCGACGATGCCGACGAGCCGGCCTCCGGCACAGCCCGCAGCGAACAGGGGTCTCGGCCCAGCGGCCCGGAACGTTAGGCTCGGTCATATGACCTCCCCACTTATCGATGCGGTGCACAGCGCCCTCGGCACTGTGCAGGATCCCGAACTGCGCAGACCGATCACCGAACTCGGCATGGTGAAAAGCGTGGAGGCGGACGACGACGGCGCCCTCACCGTGGTTGTCTTGCTCACCATCGCCGGCTGCCCTATGCGGGAGACCATCACCTCCGATGTGAGCCGCGCTGTCGAGGGCATTGAAGGAGTGACGTCGGTCAATGTCGTCCTCGACGTCATGACCCCTGACCAACGCCAGGCGTTGAAGGATCAATTGCGCGGTTCCGGACGCCAAGGCATCCCCTTCAACGAAGAAGACTCGCTGACCAAGGTGTTTGCCGTCGCCAGCGGCAAAGGCGGTGTCGGCAAGTCCAGCGTGACCGTCAACCTCGCCTGTTCCATGGCCGCCTCGGGTCTCAAGGTCGGGATCATCGATGCCGACGTTTATGGATTCTCCGTGCCGCGCCTGATGGGCATTGAACAGACCCCGACCCGGGTCGACGAGATGATCCTTCCGCCGGTCGCGTACGGCGTGAAAGTGATTTCCATTGGCATGTTCGTCTCGGGTAATCAACCGGTTGCCTGGCGTGGACCAATGCTGCACAGGGCGCTGGAGCAATTCCTCACCGATGTGTACTTCGGAGACCTGGATGTGCTGCTGCTCGATTTGCCTCCGGGAACCGGTGATGTGGCAATATCCGTGGCCCAGTTGCTGCCCGGATCGCAATTACTGGTGGTGACCACTCCACAAGCTGCCGCCGCCGATGTCGCCGAGCGCGCGGGGGCCATGGCCCTGCAGACGGGCCAGCATGTCTCCGGGGTCATCGAGAACATGTCACATCTCGTGCTCCCGGATGGGACCAGCATGGAGGTCTTTGGCTCCGGCGGTGGGGAAATTCTGGCCGGGCGGCTCAGCTCGACTATGCAGGAGGAAGTGCCGCTGCTGGGCAGCATTCCACTTGAAGTTGCCCTACGGGAAGGAGGCGACGCGGGTACACCTGTCGTCATGGAGGACCCGGACAATCCCTCCTCCAAGGCATTGGATGACATTGCCGGGGCCTTGATGCATCAACCGCGTGGGCTGGCCGGCAGGAGCCTGGGAGTCAGTCCCAAGTAGTTATCGGGGGCCGGTGTCAAGTGGCATCGGTGTCGAATGGAGCGGCTTCGCCGGCCGGCAGCTGCTGTAACGGACGACGCCGCATGCCCCACTGCTGCGGCGGTGCCCCGGCTGTGTTGCCTGTTACCGCGGGGCTGTCCTTTCCCGCGGTAGAACCGGCCGTTCCCTCTGCATCCGAAGCTCCCCCATCACGGGCAGCCCCGCCGTCGCCGGCGCCCGATGATGCATCTGCCGAGGCCGCCGCTGCGGAGCTTCCAGTTGCCGAGCTTCCATCTGTTGAGGCCGCCGCTGCCGATCCCGCGGACGCCGCGGCGGCACCGGCGGTCGATGCAGCGGTTCCGGACGCACCTCCACGTGAACCGGAGGTGGGGCTTTGTGGCTTGACCGGTTCGTCGTCTTCCAACAGAGCTTCGCGAATGATCCGCCGCGGATCGTACTGGCGCGGATCCAGCTTTTGCCAGTCGACGTCGTCGATTTCCGGTCCTACCTCGTCCCGGAGCTGCTGGCGCGCCCCCGTTGCCATCCTGCGGAGTTCCTTGACGAGCCTGCCGAGTTGAGAGGCATACTCAGGCAGCCTCTCGGGCCCAATCACCAGTACGGCAATGATCGCCAATGCGACGAACTCGAGCCCATTAATTCCAAACACGTTGAAAGATTACCTTCCGCCCCGCCGTGACTGCGATTCGCTCCGGCTGTGGCACGGGCTAACGGTCAAACGCCGTCAGCCCGTGCCACAGCCGGTCAAAGAGGCCGGACTTTTCCGTATCTGAGGGTTGAGCCAGTTGCGCCCGGTCGGTCGCCACCACGTGCGACACCGCGGCGGCCACCTCAGTGACCGGGATATCGGACTGGACCATGTACCAGGCTTGCTGCGATTGGAATGCGATCTGCCATTTCTCCCCGTACCGGAACCACATCGTCTCCACGGTCCCATCGCCCATCTGCAACGGAACTTGCGAAAAGCCGTCCTCCGCCGCCGTCCGACCAGTGGCGGCATTAATGGGAGGTGCCGATTTCATTGCCTCGGTACCGTGCGCAGCCGATGGTGTTTTCCGGCGTTCATAGATGGTGATGACAGAGTCTCCCCTGCCCACGACGAGTTTTAGTGTCGGGTGTCCGGCTATCTGGTAGCCGTGAGCATACTCCAGGTCGTACCCCAGCGCGCCCAATTCCGGACAGTTCCAGCCGGCCGCGCGCAGGCGGCTCAATTCCTCTTTCGCCATCGCCGTATGACCGTTCGCACCTTGGCCGGCTGACTGGACAGATGCGAATACCGCCCCGTCCGCAGCTTCCTTGATGTGGGATCCGCCCCCCACGACATACGCGCCTCCCAGCACTGCGACAGCTGCCACGGTCGCCGAACCAGTCAAAGCGGCGAGCTTACGCACCTTGGAACCGCGGTGTTCCATCCACGCTGCTGTGCCGTCACTTCCGGCGCGCGGCCGGTGGGACGGTTTAGCGGGGGGATCCGGTTGGGCACTGCGTGCAAGGATCCGTTCAGCCAGATCACGGCGGGGCTCCGGGCCACCCGCCTCGCGAAGGCGTTGCTGGATCCTTCGATCGGCTTCCACCTGTTCATGGCACTTTCCACACTCTTTGAGATGACGCTCAAAGCGCCGGAGCGCCCGTCCGCTGAGGCTGCCTTCCAGATATTTCGATACCGGGTGACGCATGTTGATCATCGGCAGTCAGAGTGCACCAGCCACATGCGGCAGCGTCAGACGGGGGTTCGCACCTGCGCGAGGATCGCGGTGTGCCAGTTTGTCACGCAGCATGGTCCGGCCGCGGTGAATGCGTGACCGGACAGTCCCAAGTTTCACGTTCAGCGCAGCGGCGACCTCTTCATAAGAGAGGCCTTCGATATCGCAGAGCACAACAGCGGCGCGGAAATCGGGCGGCAGATCTTCCAAGGCCGCCTGAATGTCAAGATCGAGATTGTTGAATTCGAAACTGCGTTCCGGACCGGGGTCGCGACCCGGCAATCGGCTCTCGGCGTCGTCGGACAAACCATCGAAACGGATGCGCTGCTTACGACGCGCCTGGTCGAGGAACAGGTTGGTGGTAATCCGGTGCAACCAACCATCCAGCGTGCCAGGTTTGAATTTGGCCAGTGATCGGAATACGCGGACGAAGACCTCCTGCGTCAGATCCTCTGCGTCGTGGCGGTTTCCCGTCAGGCGGAATGCCAGACGGAATACTTTGGTGGAGTGGTCGTTGACCACTTGCTCCCACGTTGGCGGTACCCAGTCAGCGTATCCGTCAGCTGCGCCATCGGCGCCCGCCGCGGACAGCGAAGTTGTCGGCTCAGACATCGTTGCTCCCATCTTGCCTCGCAGAGGACCGTGAACCACCTAGCTTCCGGTGACGCCCGTCGACCTCGGTAGGGCTACGAGGCTGCCTCATCTGCGGATGTCCAATTTCTATAATGCCTGATAAAGCTGAACGTACACTGTAAAAATCCTGTCCCCTTGCAGGCGGATCGTCTGTTCTCCCCCGTTGCTCCCGGCGTCTGTTCTCCCCCATCATCCCCAGCCGATGATCCTTCGGCTAACACGTCGTCCCTGCGCCCTGGCCGTGAGCCACACAGCCCGCGGCCAGCCTATTCAGGCGATTTCTGTTTGCAACGTCAAGGGGTGTGTCCATATTCCGGCTCCGTTAACAGTAGGCTTGGCAAGTACGGTGGACATGTGGTGAAAGAAAGAGAAGGCATGAGCGCGGATAAGTCGACCAGTTGGTCCTATACGGAGTCGTTGCATGCAGAAGACGACGTCCTGTTGCGCGCCCGCGAACGTTCCCATGAACTTGGCGTCAAACCCGTCAGCACAGGCGTAGCTGCAACGCTGACGGTATTGGCCGCCGGTTCCAAAGCCCAAACGGTCGTTGAGGTTGGTGCCGGCGCGGGCGTCTCCGGGGTCTCCTTACTGCGCGGCTTGAGCACGCAAGCTGTCCTTACCACTATCGACGTCGATGTCGACCACTTGAGGGCGGCTCGTGAGGCGTTCTCCGAAGCTGGCATTGCGAGCAACCGCACGCGGACCATTTCCGGCCGCGCTGCTAACGTCCTGCCACGGCTGACCGATTCGGCGTACGACATGGTGTTTATCGATGCCGATAAACTGTCGTATCCCACGTACGTTGAACAAGGCGTCCGCCTGCTTAAGGTCGGGGGCATGCTCATCATCAACGACGCGCTGGACCGCGACCGCGTATCCAATCCGGCTAACCGCGAGGAAACGACAACCGTTCTGCGGCAAGTCGAACGAGGCATTCGCGAGGACGAACGGATGGTTTCTGCCGTCACCCCAACTGGCGATGGCTTGCTGCTGGCAGTCAAACACAGTTAGCAAGCCTGGCCGGAAGCCACTTCGTTGTTGCGGTCCTGCCGCCCCGGACTGTTGGAAACGACCACCCTACCCAGGTGACACCCCACCGTATTAGAAGGGTGCTGGGTCGTCGGTTGGTTTCTGTGATGGCTGCCTGTTCATCGCGTCGCCGGCGGTGCCGTTCTTTTTGGCCTTAGGTATTTGCCATGGATCTTTCCGGGGCGGTTTGACCCCGGTGTCGTGCTTTTGGCCCGCGGCTCCGCGCTGGTTTGAGCCCTTGGCCTGCTTAGCCGGTTTTGCCGGTGTCTTTTCCGCCCTGCCGGCGCTTTCTGCCTGGTGTTTGGCTTTGTTGAGCAGGGTGGCGATGTCGGGTACTGCCCGCATTTCGGGTAGTGGGCCTTCGGGAGTGTTCGAATATTTCCTGCCTGCCGGTGAGGTCCAGTCCACTCTGCCGTCGCGGTGCTGGATATCCCGCCACAGTTTCGCGGTCTTGAGGGCATGGCCGGGTTTGCAGAGTGGTTTCAGATTCGTCAGTTCGGTCTGCCCTGTCGGGTATGGGACAGTGTGGTCGAGGTCGCAGTGACGGGCGGCTTTATTGCACCCGTACCCGCGACACGTCCGGTCGCGCAACCGCACCATTTTTTGCAAGTCCTTCGGCACCGCATAGCTGTCCCGCCCGTACGACATCGGCGCCCCCGTCTCCAGATGAGTCAATAACCGCTTGAACGACGGGGCATTGGCCGACAGTTGTCGTGCGGTGTCCTCATCGATGGGACCGTACCCTTCCAGATCGGCCGGCTCATCCGATAACCCCATCAACGTCAACACCGGCACCACCACCAGCAGCTCAGCCTTAATCCCGGCATAATTCGGAATCCGGCCCGAACCCGGCGGATCACCACCACCGGTGCTTCCGGCGGCGGCAGGAGTATCTGCGGTGGCTCCGGCTACGGGAGGATCTCCAGCGACCCCCACCACCCCGGTGGATCCGGTGCTTCCGGCGGTGCCGGGTGCGGCAGGTCCGGTCGGGGCCCCCGGTGGCGGGTTTGTGCCGTAGAAGGCATCGTTGCCGGTGCCGGACAGGGCCGCTGGTGGTAGTCCGGTGCCGGTGCCGGTATGGAGCAGGTCCGCTGCCACATCAGCCCGCAACTGGGCGAGATCACGTGGTTCGTCGGGGCCCTGTAACGACCGGGCCAGGCCGGTCAGCCGGTTAAACGCCGCCACCGCGGCCTCGGCCGGCAGATACATGCTCAACCAGCACATCCCGTCCTCGACCGGCTCCACCACCACGGTCCGATCCGCGGCGGCCTTTTCCTTACGCCGCTTGATCGTCTCCGGGTGGGAGCGTTCCCGCACCCTGCGTGCCTTGGCCGCGACCAGGTGCTTCGCCCGCCCCGGGGCGAAGGCCACCATCTCGGCCTCAAAGTCGGGGTACGCCTCACGCGGGAGACTCCCGCACTGATCGGCAATCACTTCGGCCTGATCCGGATGCAACGTTCCTTGCGCGAGGGCGTCCAAGGTGACCGGCAGGGCACCGGTGAGCAGGTTACTGTGCTGGACCAGCCGGTCGGTCGCCCGCTTGGACAGGTCCAGCACCGTGCCGATCTCCGACTCTGCGACCATCGACGCCAACTGGTCGGCATCGGGGCCCGCCGGCGGCAACACATCTTCCTCATCAACCCGGTCGCCGGCGGTGGCACACACCCGGGAGACGGTTTTAGCTTTGAGGGCTTCGGCGGCCGAGACAAGCTTGGACGCCTCGTCCAGCAGATTCACCGCCTCCCGATAATCCAGGGTCTCAGGATCCAGGCGGGTCAGCCCGTTGATAATGCCCCGGGCCAGCACCGGCTTGTCCTTGAACCCCGCGCCACGAACCACGTCACGTTCCAAAAACAGCGTCACCAGCAACGGTTCAAACACAGACTCACCACCAGCGCCACCAGCACCACCGCCAGCGGCACCAGCGGCACCCGCAGCGGCGTCGTCAAAGGCACTGCGGCCCTTGGCACCACCGCCAGCGGCACCAGCGGCACCCGCAGCGGCGTCGTCAAAGGCACTGCGGCCCTTGGCACCGGCACCCGGCCGGCCACCGCCGTCGTCGTCAACACCCACTCGAACCGTCATAAAAATAGTCAACCATCGAGCACCGACAGTTTTAGAAGAATCAGGCCACCAAATATAACGGTCAGATAACGAAACTCAGGCAATCTTGGCCATGGGATCCCGGACGATCCCTAACCGCTGCGCGGCAGTCGAAAAATGGCCGCCCCACACCAATCCCCGGCGCCGAATGCCCCGCTCGTCGCACGGCAGCCCCACGGGAACCCGACGGTCGAAAGGCAGCTGCACTCCCGCCGTCACCAGCTGGAGAGTGCTCACGGCGCTGCCCAGCATTCAGCCACAAACGCGCGCCGGGGAACGACTCTGTCGCTATCAGTCGGCCGCTGCGCTGATGCCAGAGCTCTGATGCGCTCGAGGTGCAGGCCCACACTTCTTTGCGACGCGACCCGTCGCGCGACCGGCTTCACTCAGAGGTTCGAACCTTCGCCGCCAGCTGCCGCCTGGACGAGCCCGCACGCCGCTTGGGTAGCGGATGTCGCGCAGTCAGAGTCGGGCAAGACGGCATGCATGGCCAGTGCCCCTTCGTGCAGGCTGAGCAGCTGATTGGCGAGCAGGCCGGCTCGCGCGACGCCCGCCTCAGCGGCCAGTCGCTCGAACAAGTTGAGCAGCCATCGCTTCTCGTCCGCCGCCACCTGATGGGCCGGATGATCGGGGTCAGGCAGCTCGGCCAGCGCGTTGATGAATGCACAGCCACGCGGGTTCAGTTTGATCCACTCCCGGAGTACATCGAATGGAATCATCACCCGCTGCTGCAGCGACATTCCGGGTGCGGCCAGGGCTTCGTTGACTGCGGATCGCCAGCGGCGGTCCCTGTCAACGAGATAGGCGGCAACGAGGGCGTCCTTGGACCCGAAACGGTTGTACAGGGTCCGCTTGGTAACTCCTGACTGCTCGGCGATCAGGTCGACGCCGACAGCGGTGATTCCACGCTCGTAGAACAGTGCCGAAGCCGCTTCGAGGATACGTCGGGCGCCACGTGTCAGGGCATCGGGGTCGAGCGCAGTTGTGTTCACTGGTCTGTATACCTTACGCTGAGATTCAGTTACACAGATCAGTATATCTAACTGGAGGACGAATCACATGGCAGTTCCGAACAAGATGCTGGCGGCGCGGCTTACCGCCCACGGCGGTCCGGGAGCTCTTGAGCTGGTGGATGCGCCTGTGCCGTCGCCGGCCGCGGGTGAAGTCTTGGTTCGCGTGGACGCCGCCGCGCTCAACAACACCGATCTCTGGACGCGGGAGGGCGCATATGGCCTACCCGGCGATCCGCACGCACGATCCGGGTGGCGCGGGCCGATCGACTTTCCGCGCATCCAGGGCGCCGACGTCGCTGGAGTCGTCGTCCGGCTTGGTTCAGGCGTCGACTCCCGCATGCATGGCATCCGCGTGCTCGTGGATCCTGCAAACTACGATCAGGATGGCGACGACGCGAATCCCGTGGGCCTGCTCGGCAGTGAAAGAAACGGCGGGTACGCCCGCTACGTGACGGTACACGCCGACCGAGCCCACAACGTTGAGGGCTCACCGCTGAGCAACACGGAGCTGGCCTGCCTCCCGACCGCTTATGGGACCGCGCTCGGGATGCTGGAACGGGGACGCGTGCAAGCAGGTGAGACCGTCGCCGTCACCGGAGCCTCGGGAGGTGTCGGCCTGGCCCTCGTCCAACTCGCAGCAGCGCGAGGCGCAACAGTGATCGCGGTCAGCAGCGCCGGCAAGCTGTCCGCAGTGCGGCACGCCGGCGCGCATGAAGTGATCGATCGCGCCACGGACCCCTGGCAACAGATCGGGTCGACGGCGGCCGATGGCGTTGACGCCGTGCTCGACGTCGTGGCGGGAACCGGGATTACAACTGGCCTGCCGAGCCTGCGGGAAGGCGGCCGATGGGTCGTGGCCGGAGCCCTCGGCGGCTATCAAATCGACCTCGACATCCGCCGTTTGTACCTGCACAACATTGTCCTGCTGGGATCCAGCATGCACACTCCGGCGCACTTCCGAACCCTCGTCGACATCGCGAAACGGGGCTATGTCCGGCCGGTAGTTGCCGCCACCTATGAGCTCGCGGACATCCACCGGGCACAGGCGGACCTGGCCGCCCGGAAACATGTTGGCAAGCTCGTTCTGGTCAACGATTGAAACCGGCCGACGCCGACAGGTATCGAGCAGGAGTCCGGAGCCGGGAATCGGGACCTAGACGGTGGCTGACAGCTCCCGTTCCATGGGGAAGGCAGGCGGATGGACGTTGCCCATCTCCTCCAGCACACGGATCACCTGGGAGCTGTAGCCGAACTCGTTGTCGTACCAGACGTAGAGCACCACGTTATTGGCGGACGTGATAGTCGCCAGCCCGTCCACAATGCCCGACCGACGGGAGCCCACAAAGTCGTTGGACACCACCTCCGGCGAATCGATGTAGTCGATCTGCTTGTGCAGCGTGGAATTCAACGACATGTCACGCAGGTACGCGTTGATCTCTTCTTTGTCCGTCCCCTGTTCCAGATTCAGGTTGAGGATCGCCATGGAAACATCCGGCGTCGGAACCCGGATGGCGTTGCCGGTCAGCTTCCCGGAGAGTTCGGGCAGAGCCTTTGCCGCGGCCTTGGCCGCGCCGGTCTCCGTCAGCACCATGTTCAGCGCCGCGGAACGACCACGCCGGTCGCCGGTGTGGAAGTTGTCGATCAGGTTCTGGTCATTGGTGAAGGAGTGCACGGTCTCCACGTGCCCGTGGACGATGCCGTATTTGTCGTTTACCGCCTTGAGCACGGGAACAATGGCGTTGGTGGTGCAGGACGCGGCCGAGACAATTTCGTCGTCGCCGATCGTGTCGTGGTTGATACCGTGCACGATGTTCTTCAGCTCGCCCTTGCCCGGAGCGGTGAGCAGCATCCGTGCCACGCCGGGGCAGGCCAAGTGCTGCGACAGCCCCTCGGCGTCGCGCCATTTGCCGGTATTGTCGACGACGACCGCATCCCGAATGCCGTACTCGGTGTAGTCGATACTGGCCGGGTCGCCGGAGTAAATCACCTGGATCAGCGTCCCGTTGGCCAGAATGGTGTTGTTGGCCTCGTCCACGGTGATCGTGCCTTCGAAAGGTCCGTGAACGGAGTCGCGGCGCAGCAGGCTGGCGCGCTTGATGATGTCGGAATCGGACCCCCGCCGGACCACGATGGCCCGCAGCCGCAACCCGCTGCCACCACCGGAATGCTCAATCATGATCCGCGCCAGCAGCCGGCCAATGCGCCCAAAGCCATACAGCACGACGTCGGTACTGGTGCGCTCATCGGTGCCATGGCCACCGACGACGTCGGCCAGTTCAGTCCGCAGGAACTCCTCCAGGCCCAGCCCGGCTCCCTCCTGGCGGTAACGCACGCCTATCCGGGCGACGTCGATGGAGGCGGGTCCGAGATCAAGCCGGGTGAGCACCTGCAGAATCGGGAGGGTCTCCTCCAGCGGCAGTTCCACATTATCGATCTGGCGGGCGAACCGGTGCGCCTTCAACAGGCCAACCACTGATTGGTTGATCAGGCTTCGCCCATACACCGATATGACTACGTTGTTGTTGCGGTAAAGCTGACCGATCAACGGAATCATGGCCTCTGCAAGCGCCTCACGATTGATCCACTGGTCGAGACACTTCTCAGTTTGCTGGCTCAAGTAAATACCTTCCCGTCCCGGACGGTGCCGTCGTACGCCGTCGGCTGCGCCTGGATTGTGCTGTGTTCCGGCGCAGAGAAGAAGGCCCCCTTCGTGCCCGAAGGGGCATGCCCGCGGCGCTGCGCACATGAGTCATTGAACGGAAAGCATGGTGGGACCGCTTTCCGCCACCTCTATTCTAAGGCCGGCCATGCGCCGCCGGAGCACAAAGCGTGTGAGTTCACTCACCGGGGGCAGCGTCATTATTCCCCGGGTGCAGACCAGTCAGCCAGGAACGCGAGCAGCAGCCGCGCGCCGTAGCCCGTGGCGCCCTTGGTGATTTCATGTTTGTCCCCGTCGGCACGCGCCGGACCGGCAATATCGAGGTGCGCCCAGGGCGTTTGCCCGATGAATTCCCTCAGGAACAGCGCCGCGAAGACCGACCCGCCGCCAATATCGGTCCCCCGAGCAGCGATATGCGTCAGATCAGCAATGGGCGATTCCAGCGCGAACGTGTATTCGTCGGACAGCGGCATCGGCCACACCCGCTCCCCCGTTGCCTCCGCGGCCGCTTGGAAAGCACCGGTCAACTCATCCCGGTTGCTGTACAACGCGGCGTCATTCTTACCCAGCCCGACGGCGGCGGCCCCGGTCAGGGTCGCAACGTCGACCAGAACGTCCGGATTCAGTTGGCTGCTGGCATAGGCAAGCGCGTCAGCCAGCACCAGGCGCCCCTCGGCATCCGTGTTCCCAACTTCGATCGTGGTGCCGCCGTAGGCACTGATGACGTCGCCGGGCCGGTAGGACGAGGCGCCAATGGAATTTTCGGCCAGCGCCAACAGCGCGGTCACCCGGCAGGGCAACTCCAGTCTGGCCGCGGCCTGCAGCACTGCGAGAACGACGGCGGCGCCGGCCATATCGGTCTTCATCGGCATCATGGCCTCGCGAGGTTTGAGAGACAGGCCGCCGGAATCGAACGTGACGCCTTTGCCCACCAGCACGATGTGCGGAGTGTCGCTGCTGTCGCCGTCGCTGTTGGCCCCCTCGCTGTTGACCCCCTCGCTGCGGCGCTCTTCGTTGCCGCCGCCGTCGCGACTGCCGCCGTCGTACCCGAGTTGGACGAGCCGCGGCCCGCTCGGGGACGCCGCTCCCACCGCGTTCAAGGCACCGAAGCCCTCTTCACGCAGCTGTTTGTCCTCCCACACCCGGATGTCGAGGCCTGATTGCGCCGCTGCCCGTTCACATTGAGCGACCATCCATTCCGGGTTTTTAATGTTGGAGGGCATGTTCGCCAGGCTGCGGCTCAGCCACGTTGCCTGCGCTGCCGTTTCAGCCTGCTGAAGCGCCCCGGCGTCGGCGCCGATGATTTGCAGCCGGGCGGCCATCGGCTTGGGAGGGGTTGAGAGTCCGGCGCGCGGCGGGCGGTAGCCCCCCAGCAGGAACCCCTCCACGAAGGCGCGCTGCTCCTCCGGGGTGAGTCCGTCCACGACGCTCGACCGGAGTGTTCCTGCGCCAAAGGTCGCCCTGGCCAACGCCGCGCCCGCGCGCCGCAGACTGGTCAGGCTTTCATCACCGATGCCCAGCATTAACAATTTCGACGGCAGATCGTTACTGTTCCGCGGCGCCGGAAGCGTCAGCAACTCCCCTGCCTTGCCGCTGACCTCGTGGATCTCCGCCACGGCAGCGACATCGACGTCGTAAGCTATGGCCGCCTGGACCGCCGTGGGGCGGGGCTGCGGGGTGGCAGACTCACCTGGTCCGCCATTGGAAGCAGTGCCGTTGGAAGAAGCGTCGTCGCTGCGCGGGGCGGCAATAGGGACCACCAGAACGTCGACCCCGGCCGCACTGCCGGTCAGCGAGTCGCTGAATTCGGCGGCAGGCAGCGGAACGAGTTCAGTCATGACGGGCTCGAGGAGCGCGCGTTCCATGGTCCGGCGGGTGGTGTCAGCCATATTCTCTTCCAACCTCAGCTATCCGTGATGCCGAGCAGACATTCCTTCAAGCTGCCGGCCTCCTGGTCATTCATTTCCACAACCAGCCTGCCTCCGCCTTCCAGCGGCACGCGCATGATCAAGCTGCGCCCCTCCTTGGTGACCTCCATTGGACCATCAGCTGTTCGTGGTTTCATGGCCGCCATAAGGGAATATTCCTTCCACTGGTTTGACGCCGCAACTGCAACGCCGGTTGGGGACACATCGCGTGGCCGCGGGCACCCGCAGCATGCGGGCCCGCAGCGCACCACGCCGCACCAGGGCGATAGCACCAAGACGACAGCACGCGGGCCACACCATTGCCTATCTCACATTATCCTGTTTGCGGTTCCCGGGGTCCTTACGATTGCTCACGGCGGGTAATCGCCTCCGCCCGGCAACTCGTCCCACAGCCACAGCCAGGCCACCCAGACGATTTGCAGCAACGTAAACAGTACTATCACGCTGGCTCGATAGGCCCGGGACTTCGATACGTACACAGCCGCCAGTGCCAGCGGGAAGGCGGGAAAGAGCAACCGGAACGTGCTGGTCTGCGGGTGCAGGAAGACCAGCAGGTAGAGGAAGTAGGAGGCACACCACAGCCGCAGATCCGTGCCCAGCCGGCGCACCGCCGTCGAATCCAAATAGACGACGACGGCGGCGACCAGCAGCAGCGGTGCCACCCAACCGAGCACATCGCCGAACAACCGCTGGCCGGTCTGCACCCACGGCAGGAATGGAACAATCCCGCCATCAGAACGCCAGGCCGCCTCCGTTTCGGTATAGGCGCGCATGTCGCCGGTCACCCACCAGGCAATGGCCGGCCAGGCCAGCGCCCCGGCTCCGCTGACCATGGTCAGCAGCCCCGCCTTGGCTGCTTCGCCGGCCGGGAACGGGTCCGAGCGGCGGTGCCATATCCTCAGCAGCAGATGCACCAAGACCAGCAACGCAAACGGCACGCCTGTCGGCCGGGCGAGACACATCAACAGCACCAGCGGAACCGCCATCAGGTAATCGCGCCGCAACAACGCAAACAGCGATGCCGCAAGCAGCAACAAGTGCAGCGACTCGGCGTAGGGAACCTGGAGTATGGCTGAGACCGGGAAAGTGGAGACCAGCGCGGCTCCCCACAGCGCGTTCTCATGTGGACTGCGGCGGACGCCGGCCATCGCTGCATCGTCAAAGGTCCCGGAGGCGGATCCACGCAAGCGACGCCGGTCGATCAGCAGGAAGAGTTTGTAGATCATCAGCACCGCGCCCAACCCGGCCAGCGTGGCCAGCAGCGGTGCGGCGACGATCCACGGCAGCCCCGTAATGAACGTCAGCACCCGGACCAGCAGCGGAAACAGCGGGTAGAAGGCCCACGCGTTGGTCAGCGCGTTGCCGGAGTCATCCCGCGGGATCTCGCCGGGATAACCTTCGCTGTAGATCCGGTGGTACCACTCGGAGTCCCATATGTTGATGAAGTCCAGGTAGCCCGGCTCTCCGTCTCCCCACGGACCCGGCCCCTGGTGGCGGGCGACGGCCACGAAGATACACCACGACACGAACCGGGCGGCGGCGTAGACCAGCCCGACCTGGACATACCATGGCCAGCGCGCGAAGACAGGAACGAGGCTGCGCAACGGCGCAGCCAACGACTCCCCGGCAGTGGCCCGGCGGAGTTGGTCGTCGTGCATCAGGGTGCGGAGTCCGGCCGGTCGGCGGAGCCTGATTGGTCGGCGGAGTCCGGCTGAGGTGCAGGGTCGGCTGAGCCTGGTTGGTCGGCGGAGCCGGACTGGAATTCGGCCAACTGCCGATCCTTGGCGGCCAGGGCGTCCCGCAGGATATCGAGGACCTCGTCGACTTGGTCCATCCGGTATCCGCGCATTCCCGCGGAGAAACGCAACCGGTCGACGTCGGCCGGTGCCGGATCGTCGGGCAACAGCACGGGTGGCAGGTTCTGCGCCGGTTCCACCAGCCCCCGCGCCAGTGGCACTTCCCCGCGTTTCCAGTGCCGGGCCATCACGCCGTCGTCGTTTGCGGGGCCACCAGAGCGGTCGGAGCGACTAAACCTGCCCAGAGCCATCACGACGACGAATCCCGCCCCGAGCACGGCCAGGACAACCAGCATTAATGTCACAGCACCATCGTGCCAGATGGACAGGCGTGCAGCTGCCGACTACCGGTGGTGCGACACGTCCTCGACAAGGGACCGGACAGCGTCTTCGGGCGTGTCGACCAAGTGCACCAGATCCATATCCGACGGCGCAATCATCCCCTGCCCCGCCAGCGTTTCGTCCAACCATCCAAGCAAGGGAGTCCAGTAATCGGTGCCGATCAATACGATGGGGAAAGACGTGACCTTCCCCGTCTGCACCAGCACCATGGCCTCGAACAGTTCATCCAGGGTTCCCAGCCCGCCCGGCAGCACAATAAAGCCCTGGGCGTACTTGACGAACATGGTTTTGCGGGCGAAGAAGTACCGGAAATTCACCCCGAGGTCGACCCAGTCGTTCATCCCCTGTTCAAAGGGCAATTCGATGCCCAGGCCCACGGATACGCCGCCGGCTTCCTGAGCGCCGCGGTTGGCCGCCTCCATGGTCCCGGGCCCACCGCCGGTGATCACCGCAAACCCGGCTTCCACCAGCCGCCGCCCGATTTCGAGGCCTATCCGGTAGTGGTCGCTATCGTGACCGGTCCGGGCCGAGCCGAACACAGACACGGCGGGGCCCAGTTCGGCCAGGCTGCCGAAACCCTCAACAAACTCACTCTGGATCCGCAGCACCCGCCAGGGATCGGTATGGGTGAATCCGTCCGGAGTCCTGGTGTCCAGCAGTGACTGGTCCGACGTCGGAGCATGCGATAAATCGCGCCGCAATTCCACCGGCCCCTTGCGACGGGATGGCACGTCCGGATGATGGTTCGCCTCTGCCTTGTCACTCATTCAACAAGGTTAGCCCAGGGACACTTCCCATTGCCCAGGGGCCCTGTTGACCGGGGCAACTACAAATTCATTGGCACATCTTCCGGCGTTTCCCTTGCGCTCACCCTGCTCTTGGGTAACGTTGGGCGCACGTGACCCACGCAACAACTAAATAGTCCGGGCCAATCGGATCCCGCCGATGAGATTTCCCGGGACCCGCAGTGACCGGTCCGGCCAGCCAACCAGCGGAGGCTAACCGCGATGCTTACCAAACTGCATGACGCCTTGCGACTGCGGACCAGTCCACCGATCTTCTTTGGTTCCGCACTCGTGATCATCTTGTTCGTTGTAGCGACGATCGTGTTCACTGACGCCCTTGCGACCGCCACTTCGGCGGCCTCGGAATGGCTGATGACCAACCTCGGCTGGTTTTACATTTCGGGCGTCTCCGTTTTCCTCCTCTTCCTGATCTATATAGCGGTCAGCAAGTTCGGCCGGGTCAAACTGGGTCCGGATGAGGAACCTCCCGAGCACTCCCGCGGTTCCTGGTTTGCCATGCTCTTCGCCGCCGGCATCGGCTCCATCCTGATGTTCTGGGGCGTGGCGGAACCGGTCAGCCACTTTGGCAACCCGCCGCGCCAGGGCGTCGAACCAGGCACTGTCGAGGCCGCCAAAGACGCGATGACCTTCACCTATTACCACTTCACGCTGCACACGTGGACCATCTTCACCCTGCCGGCCTTGTGCTTCGCCTATTTCATTCATAAGCGCAATCTGCCGCCACGGGTCAGTTCGATCTTCCAGCCGATCCTCGGCGAGCGGATCCATGGAAGAATCGGCAAGACAATCGACATCATCTCGATCGTCGGTACGGTCTTCGGCGTGGCTGTGTCGATCGGCCTCGGCGCCCTGCAGATCAATGGCGGCCTGGCGCAGCTGTTTGGCATTCCGGAGAACGCACTGTGGCAACTCATCGTCATCGGCGTTGTATCCGGCGCTGCACTGATCTCGGTGGCCCTGGGGCTGGACCGTGGCATCAAGGTGTTGTCGAACCTGAATATCGTCGTGGCGGTGGGATTGCTGATCTTCATTGCCATCGCCGGACCAACGTTGTTCATGCTCAACGGCGTCTTCCAGTCCTTTGGTCAATATATTCAGGAACTTCCCCAGCTGGCCTTCTGGAACGAGGCCTTCCAGAACACCGGCTGGCAGAATTCGTGGACGGTCTTCTACTGGGCGTGGACGATCTCCTGGTCGCCTTTCGTCGGCATCTTCATCGCCCGGATCTCCCGCGGACGCACCATCCGGCAGTTCGTATCAGGAGTACTGGCGATCCCCGCTGGATTCTCGGTGATTTGGTTCGGCATTTTCGGGTACGCCTCGTTCGACATACAGCTCAATGGCGAAGGCGGCCTGGTTGAACGCGTCGTCGAAGAAGGCGATATTCCCGGTGCTCTGTTCGGGTTCCTCGAACATTTCCCGTTCACGTTCGTCATCTCTGTGATTGCAATGATTCTGGTGATCATCTTCTTTGTCACCTCTGTCGACTCTGCGGCGCTGGTCACCGACACCATGAACAATGGCCATGAAGACTTCAACCCCCTGGGCCAGCGGATCTTTTGGGCTATTGCCATTGGCGTGGTGACCGCCACCCTGCTGGTGTTCTCCGGAGCCGGCGGTCTTGAAGCATTGCAAACGACGATCATTCTGGTCGGGCTGCCCTTCTTCGTCATGGGCTATTTCCAGATGTATGCCATGCACCGAGCGCTGCGGGAAGACGGCGGCGAGCTGCCGCCGGTGAAAACCCGCCGCTGGAAGAAGGTGCTGCCACCGGAGGAGGTCGAGCGCCGTACCGACGAGGACGACGACTACGGGAGCGAATACGACGACGAGGAGGAAGTCGTCGTCGAACCGCAGGCAGAGGACGAGGTGCCTCAATTCCGTGACCCGTATATCCAGCCACCCGCAGGCAAGACCCGCCGGCGCAATGGCACGTTGGCGGGCCGGACGGGAAGCCGGAAGTTGTCGTATTCCTACCAGACCCGCCCCGAGAACGGGCCGACGGGGCCGACGCCCGAACCGCGGCACCGGAGCCGGGAAGCAGATCCGGACAATAGCTGAGTGGCCGGCGGTCACACGCCGATACCGAGGAGACCAGGTCACTCTTCGATCACGATTTTGGTCCAATATCTCCCGGTTACCCGATGACGGGCACGTGGTCGGCTACGCTGGGGTTCATTATGGCGGACACCACACGTGCGCCATTTTGGGCCACGTTGTTGTGAGGCCCAACGGGGAATTCGTCAGGAGAAAGGCCGGGTGTCAGTCCGCTCATGTCAGATAACGCAGGCGCAGCACCGATGGTCGCTATGGACAGCGTGCAGAAATGGTTCGGCAAGCTGCACGTGCTGCAGGATATCGACCTGCAGATCACCCCCGGCGAAGTGGTTGTGGTGATCGGCCCCTCCGGGTCGGGCAAGTCCACGCTGTGCCGGACCATCAACCGGCTGGAAACCATCGACGAGGGCGTCATTGCGGTGGATGGCCAGGAGTTGCCCAAGGAGGGCAAGAGCCTCGCCGGATTGCGGGCCGACGTCGGCATGGTGTTCCAGCAGTTCAATCTGTTTGCGCATAAGACAGTGCTGGAGAACGTCACCCTTGGCCCCATCAAGGTGCGTAAACATTCCAAGGCCGACGCCGATAGGAAGGCCCACGAGCAACTGCGCCGCGTCGGTGTGGACGACCAGGCAAACAAGTACCCGGCCCAGCTCTCCGGAGGGCAGCAGCAGCGCGTGGCGATCGCCAGGGCCCTGGCCATGGAACCAAAGGTGATGCTCTTCGACGAGCCCACGTCGGCGCTGGATCCGGAAATGATCAAAGAGGTGCTGGATTCAATGGTGGATCTGGCCAAGCAGGGGATGACAATGGTCGTCGTGACCCACGAAATGGGATTCGCCAGGACAGCCGCGCACCGCGTCAGTTTCATGGCCGATGGACGGCTGGTCGAGGAAAACACCCCAAATGAATTCTTTACCAACCCGCAGTCGGATCGGGCCAAGGACTTCCTCGGCAAGATCCTTGAGCACTGAATAAAGGAGAGAAGATGCAGTTCAAACGAAGGAAAGCAAGGGCAGCGATCGGAGCAATGGCGCTCGCGCTGGTACTTTCCGCATGCGGGGGCGGCTCCGGTTCCGGAGGCGACTCAGAGTACCCGATTGCAGAGAACCCTGAATTCGCCTCGGGCAGCACGCCGGCCAAACTTGCCGATTCCGGCAAGATCACCGTTGGCGTGAAGTTCGACCAGCCGGGGCTGGGCTTCATGCCTCCAGGCGAGGACAACCCGGTCGGGTTCGACATCGAGATGGCCAAGATTATCGCCGGTCAGCTTGGCATAGCTCCCAGCGACATTCAGTGGAAGGAAACGGTCTCCGACAACCGGGAACCGTTCCTGCAGAACGAGGTCGTCGACATTGTCATCGCCTCCTATTCCATCACTGAAGACCGGCAGAAAGTGGTCGGACAGGCAGGCCCGTACTACGTGACCGGCCAGCAGCTCTTGGTCCGTGAGGAAGACAAGGACAAGATCACCGGGCCAGAGGACCTGAAAGGCGTCAAGGTCTGCTCAGTCACCGGTTCGACCTCGATCGAGACGGTGACCAAGGAATACGGCGCCGAGCCAGTCCCCTTCGACACTTACTCGGCCTGTGTTCGGCAGCTGCAGAATGGCACTGTTGACGCCGTCACGACGGATGGAGCGATCCTTCTCGGTTACGCCGCGCAGAGCCCGGATGAACTGGAAGTTGTTGGCCCGGTCTTCAGTGAAGAGCGCTACGGTGTCGGCTATTACAAGGGCGACACGGAAATGTGCAAGTTCCTCACCGAGACGATCAACCAGTCGTTCGAGAACGGCAGCTGGAAATCGGCCTTCGAGTCAACCCTCGGCGAATCGGGTATTGAAACGCCCGAACCGCCGACGACTGATTCCTGTTCACAGGGCTGAATGAAATCCGGTTCCGCCGGTCTGTGACCGGGCCGGCGGAACCTGGACAATTCCAAACCCCACCGTGTGAGGAGACTTAATCCGTGGATGAGTACCTGCCCGAATTGATGCGGCGGCTGCTCGACGGCTTCAGCATGACATTGTTCTTGCTCGGCTGGTCCGCGTTGTTCGCCACGATCGTTGGAACCATGTTGGCGATCTTCCGGGTATCGCCAGTACCGCCGTTGCGCGCCTTCGGAACGAGCTATGTCAATATTTTCCGGAATACGCCCTTGGTGGTGCTTTTCATCCTCGCAGTCGAGGGCCTGCCGACTCTCGGGGTAGCGATACCCTTCGAGTGGTTCGCTGTCGTGACCCTGTCAACGTACACCTCCGCATTCATCTGTGAAGCTATCCGCTCAGGCATTAATACGGTGGATCCGGGGCAGGCGGAAGCGTCACGTTCCGTTGGCATGACGTTCGGCCAGACACTGGGGCAGATTGTGTTGCCCCAGGCCTCGAGAGCGGTAATTCCGCCGTTGACCAGTGTCTATATCGCTCTGGCCAAGAACACGGCCATCGCGGCTGCCTTCGGGGTAGTGGAAGCTACCGGACAGCTCAGCAACCTTATCCGGGATTTTGCGCCCTTTATCTATCCGTCGTTCTTTGCCATTGCAGGAGGCTACATCTTGATTGTGGCTGTGATTTCAGGAATCGCCTCGGCACTCGAGCGTAAATTGGCGGTGGTCCGATGAGCTCCGTCCTGTTCGAAGAACCAGGGCCCAAGACGCGTGCCCGACATCGCACTTGGGCGGTGCTCGGATCTATCGTCATTCTGGCGTTCCTTGCCTTAGTGATCCTCAAGCTCTGGACCGAAGGAGCGATCACCCCCGACAAGTGGTCCTTCCTGACCATGCCGAGTATCCTGCTCGGGCTCTTCGAGGCTCTACTGTCGACTCTGTTCGCGGCAGCAATCGCCATTGTTCTATCCGTCGTATTTGGGCTCATATTCGCTGCAGGACGCCTGTCACGTGTAGCCGTCATCCGGTGGCCCAGTATCCTCGTCATCGAGTTCTTCCGCGCCGTTCCACTGCTGCTGCTGATCTTCTTCATCTTCCTGGTCTACAGCGACGTCCTTGGGGCTCTGGGCTCACTCGTCATATCGCTGATGCTCTACAACGGTTCGGTACTTGCGGAAGTATTCCGGGCAGGCATTCTTGCTGTCCCCAAAGGCCAGGCCGAGGCAGGTTACGCCATTGGCATGAACCGTGGCCAAGTACTGCGGTTGATCCAGCTTCCACAGGCCATCCGGACGATGCTTCCGGCAATCATCAGCCAATGTGTAGTGGCTTTGAAAGACACGGCCCTCGGCTTCACCATTGCCTACCCCGGCTTCGTGCGCGAAGGCGAGCTGATCTTCACCTCGACCTTGTACAACAACCCGATCGCAGTCGGAATCGTCTTGGCCGCAGTGTTCATTGCGATCAACTACTCGCTGTCGCGACTGGCGGTCTATCTGGAAGGACGCCAGCGGGCCAAGATGGCAGGTCAGCAAGGAATGGATCAAACGGCCAGTACGACTGAAGCCACTGACGCCAATACCGGGGCGTAGCCGGCGCCGCCGGTCGCCGGAAGGCGCCCGCGGCAAGGCGGGCCATTCGCCGGAAGCCGGCCAGCTGACAGGACGTGTCCCGCCGCAAGCTGATCCGTCCCCGGTCAGGACAGCCAGCGCGTCAGCGCGGCCAGACAGTCCCGAATGGCCTCCGCGGACACGTGCTCGTCATCGCTGTGCGCGAGCAACGAGTCACCCGGGCCGAAGTTCACTGCCGGAACCCCGAGCTCGCTGAAACGGGCGACGTCGGTCCAGCCGTACTTGGGCTTTGCTTCCGCCCCGACCGCTTCGACGAAGCTCGCGGCGGCAGGGTGGTTCAGGCCCGGCTTGGCGCCGGCCGAAGAATCGGTGACGACGACGTCGAATCCGTCCAGCAGTTGCCGCACGTGTTCATGGGCCTGCTGCTCGGTTTTATCCGGGGCGAAACGGTAGTTCACTTCGACCACGTTGTGGTCCGGAATAACATTGCCGGCCTTTCCGCCTTGGATCCGCACTGCATTCAGGCTCTCCCGGAAGTCCAGCCCATCGACATTGACGGCGGCGGGTTCGTAGTCGCTCAGCCGGGTCAGCACCGGCGCCGCTGCGTGGATCGCGTTGGCCCCCATCCAGGCCCGGGCGGAATGGGCGGCCTTGCCCGTCGTCGTCACGTCGAAACGCGCGGTGCCGTTGCAGCCGCCCTCGACGTTCCCGTTGGTCGGTTCCAGCAGGATGGCGAAATCCGCCTGCAGCCACCCGGGATAATGTTCCGCCAGCCTACCCAGCCCGCTCAGCGACGCTTCGACCTCCTCGTGGTCGTAAAAGACATACGTCACGTCCCGGTTGGGCGCCGCCAGCCCCGCGGCGAGCGCCAGTTGAACAGCCACCCCGCCCTTCATATCCGTCGCTCCGCGTCCAAACAGAGAGGACCCGTCCCAGTGGGACGGCACGGTCCCCCGCGAGCCTTCCGTCGTGGGCAGCGGGACAGTGTCCAGATGCCCGGCCAGCACCACACGCTCATCGTGGCCCAGGTTCGTCCGCGCCATGATGGCATCGCCGTCGCGGACCACTTCCAAGTGGCCGAGGGCAGTCAAGGCCGCCTCGACGTCGTCGGCGATCTGCCGTTCGTTGCCGGAGACGCTCTCAATGTCGAGCAGCGCCGCGGTGAGCGAGGCCACGTCCTGCAGCTGAAGATGATTGTCCAAAGTAGTCACGTGACAAGACTACGACGACGACAGCGCGCGAGTATGGTTCAGCCTCTGGCGCGGATAAACTGGCAGGCATGACTTCAGCTGCCGAAAACGACACTGCATCTTCACGCCGCGCTTACGGATTCGGATTGGCCACCGTCGCCGCCGATTCAACCGTTCTGGACGTCTGGTACCCGGCCCCGGCGCTCGGGGCAATGGCGGACGCGGACCAGGCGATCGCGTTGGAGCTGTCCCAGGTCGCGGCCGACGGGGCCGACACCGACCGCGACGTGACCCTGCAGGCCGTTTCCGCCGACATCGACCTCGATGCCGCGCCGGTGGATGCCGCCGACGCCTACCTGCGGCTGCACTTGCTCTCCCACCGCCTGGTGCGCCCGAACAGCCTGAACATGGAGGGCGTGTTCGGCAAGCTGGCGAACGTGGTGTGGACAAACTTCGGCCCGTGCCGGCCGGAAGACTTTGAACTGACCCGGCTGAAGCTGCGCCGCCGCGGCCCCGTGCAGGTCTACGGCATCGACAAGTTCCCCCGGATGAGCGACTACGTGGTCCCCGCCGGCGTCCGGATCGCCGACACCGACCGGGTCCGCCTCGGCGCGCATCTGGCGACCGGATCCACGGTGATGCACGAGGGCTTCGTGAACTTCAACGCCGGTACGCTGGGCGCCTCCATGGTGGAGGGACGGATTTCGGCCGGCGTGGTGATCGGCAACGGGACCGACGTCGGCGGAGGGGCATCCATCATGGGCACCCTCTCCGGCGGCGGCAAGGAGAAAATCTCCCTCGGCGAGCGGGTGCTGCTCGGCGCCAACTCCGGGGTCGGCATCAGCATTGGCGACGACTGCGTGGTGGAGGCCGGACTCTACGTCACCGCGGGAACCCGGGTGCGCATCGTCGTCCCCTCCGACCGTCCCACCGAGGACCTGGCAAGTTCCGCTGACTCCGCCGGCGGGGTGCAGTCTGCCGACGGCCAGTCCGGGCAGCCGGCGCGCGGGCGCATCGTCAAGGCCGTCGAGCTGTCCACGGTGCCGAACCTGTTGTTCCGGCGCAACTCCACCTCAGGCGAAGTGGAGGCACTCCCCCGCCAGGGTCAGACCGTTGCGCTGAACGAAGCTTTGCACGCCAACTAGTGGACGATCGCAGATTCAGGCGCCGATTGAGAGGGTTCGCGGTGCTTGCGGTCCTTCTCGTGGTGGTGGTTGGCGGCATCGCCGTGGCCGTCACTTACCTGACCCAGAACCAGACGCTGGTTCGCGAGCGCTGCACCGCCGTCGTCGGCCCTGAATCCTATGAGCTCGATCCCGATCAGGCGGCCAACGCGGCCCTGATTGCGGGATTGTCGGTGAAGCGCGGTCTGCCGCCGCGCGCCGCCTCCATTGCCCTGGCGACGGCCATCCAGGAATCGAAGCTGCGCAATATCGACTACGGTGACCGGGACTCGGTCGGGCTGTTCCAGCAACGCCCGTCCCAGGGCTGGGGCACCACTGAACAGTTGATGGACCCCGTCTACGCCACCAATGCGTTTTACGACGTGCTGGTCGAGATTGAGGGCTACGAGAATCTCGCCGTTACGGATGCGGCGCAGCAGGTGCAGCGGTCTGCGTTCCCGGCCGCGTACGCCGATCATGAGGCCGAGGCCCGGGCCTTCGCCTCGGCATTGACCGGCCAGTCCACCGGAGCCTTGAATTGCGTGCTTCGCCAGCCGACAACCGTTGGCGACCCGCAGCAGGTGCTCGGGCAGCTGACGACGGCGTTCGGGGAACATTCGACGTCGGTCAGCGGGCGGCAGGTGCTGGTCCAGGCACAAGGCAGCACCGGGTGGGCCATAGCCCAGTGGGCAGTGGCCAACGCCAAGGCGCTGAACATCACCGGAGTGGACTACGCCGGCCTGAAGTGGTCCCGTGAACAGGCCCAATGGTCGGTCGCGGAGACCACGTCGGACACCGTCCGCATTACCCTCGCCGGCCCGGACGATATTAAGGAATAGCGGGCCCGGCGATTACACCAGCAGCTCGATAACCGGCTGCACGAAACTGCGCAGGTCTTCCTCGTCGTCGGGCAGGCTCTGGCTCATGATGAGCCGCTGCGGCTCGATATACCAGGCACGCGCCTCGCTCAGCGGCAGTTCAATGATGTTGAGCGTGAAAGCGCGCGCGTCCCGGCCCAGTTCCATCTCCCGTTCCTCGACGAGGTTCGCGAAGATCTCCGACCGTCCGGTGGCCTCGCGCCGAGTCTGAAGCTTGGTGTACTCGCTGCGGCGTTCCCGTCCCCATGTCATCGCTGCCCCGTAGTGTGCCTGGCAGAACCGCTGCAGCGCCGGAACTCCGGTGAAGACTGAGAATTCCGGAGGATCCAGGTTGGTCACCGCTTCGGGACGCCCCGTCGCCAGTGACTTCCACCACCGGCTCCACTGGTCACGCAATTCCGCTACCCCTCCGCAATGGGCAACTGTCTGCCGTGGATCCACCGTCCGGACCTTCGGGCTCGCCGGGGAAACTGCGGGAGTGCCTGTTCCCTCCAGACCAGCGGCATCGCGCAGGTAGAGTGCCGTGAGCATGACGGACGAGGTGTCCACTGTGATGTCCCAGCCGGGGCCACCGGAGTGGTGCATCGTGGTTCCTCGCTGAAGCCGGCAACAGGTTTGCACCTAGGGTAGCCCCTGTGGCGGCAGTACTCCACCCCTTGGACTGGCCGGGGCGGGGTGGTTGGGACGGCGGGCGGAGCAAGGGCCCCTGCCCCGACGGACTTTCGTTCATTCGGGACAAGGTGAAATAGGCTTGCGCTATGAGAATTCTCGTCACCGGCGGTAGCGGATATATCGGATCACACACCACACTGGAGCTATTGCAGGCGGGCCACGACGTCGTCGTCGTCGATAATCTCTCCAACTCCAGTCGGGAGTCGCTGAAGCGGGTGGAGGAGCTTGGCGGGAAGCAGCTCACCTTCCATCAGCTGGACCTGCTGGACGAAGCCGCTCTCAGCGCCGTCTTCGGCAAGGCGCCTATCGACGCCGTGATCCATTTTGCCGGCCTGAAGGCGGTCGGGCAGTCCGTTTCCGAGCCGCTGCACTACTACCACAACAACGTGGCAGGCACGCTCTCGTTATTGCGCGTCATGGATACCCATGAAGTCCGTTCCATTGTGTTCAGCTCCTCGGCGACTGTGTACGGGGCGAGCGAGGAAGTTCCGCTGCTGGAGAAGATGGAACTCAATGCCACGAACCCATACGGGCGGACCAAGGAACAGATCGAGGACATCCTCACCGACCTTGCCACCGCGGATCCGCGCTGGTCCGTGGCGCTGCTGCGGTACTTCAACCCCGTTGGCGCCCACGAGTCGGGCAGGATTGGCGAAGACCCTCAGGGGATTCCCAACAACCTGTTGCCGTTCATCGCCCAAGTGGCCGTGGGACGCCGGGAGAGACTGCGCATCTTCGGCAACGACTACCCCACCCCCGACGGCACCTGCATCCGGGACTACATCCACGTGGTGGATCTGGCTACCGGACATCTGGCGGCGCTTAACTACCTGCCGGAGCACCCCGGAGTGCACCGTTGGAACCTGGGGACAGGCAAGGGATCGTCGGTGCTTGAGGTGCTCGCCGCCTTCGAAAAAGCGGTCGGACATGAGTTGCCCAGCGAGATCGCGCCGCGGCGCCCCGGCGATGCGGCCGTCAGCTACGCCGACCCGTCGGCGGCGCTTTCCGATCTGGGATGGTCAGCGGACCGGTCGCTGGCGCAGATGTGCGAGGACCACTGGCGCTGGCAGAAGAACAACCCCAACGGGTACGACGCCGCGTAAGGGCTGGCCGGCGCGAAGCGGTCCGCGTATCAGCGGCCGGGACGTGCGCATCGCCCAGCGGGCCGTGGAGTTCCCCACCAATCCCACTTCCCTCCGGTATGGGACATTTGACCGGCGGCGCCGCCGGTTATTTGTCCCATTCCGGAGGGATTTCACCCGCCGAGGACCCCGCCAGCGACCAGAGCACCAACAATCAGGGGTTGACGCACCAATTCATGGCGTGTGGCGGCCGAACCTACCGCGCGGGGTAGTTCCGTTCGGTGTGTCCGGTGTAGAGCTGGCGCGGACGGCCGATCTTGGTTTGCTGGTCCTGCATCATTTCCCGCCACTGGGCGATCCAGCCCGGCAGCCGTCCAATCGCGAACAGCACGGTGAACATCTTCTCCGGGAAGCCCATGGCCTTGTAGATCAGGCCTGTATAGAAGTCCACGTTCGGGTAAAGCTTGCGTTCGATGAAGTAGTCGTCGGCCAGCGCCTTCTCCTCGAGCCGCATGGCGATATCGAGCAGTTCGTCGTTGCCGCCCAGCTTGGAGAGGATGTCGTGCGCGGTGTCCTTGACGATCTTCGCCCGCGGGTCGTAGTTCTTGTACACGCGGTGTCCGAAGCCCATCAGCTTCACGCCGGCTTCCTTGTTCTTCACCTTCTCCATGAAGTCCTCCGGCGCGGTGCCCGAGGACTGAATGTCGCGGAGCATGTTCAACACCGCTTCGTTGGCACCGCCGTGCAGCGGCCCGAAGAGCGCATTAATCCCTGCCGAAATGGAGGCGAACATATTCGCGTTGGAGCTGCCCACCAGCCGGACTGTGGACGTGGAACAGTTCTGCTCGTGGTCCGCGTGGAGGATGAGCAGCAGGTCGAGCGCCTTCACCATGGTCGGATCCATCTCGTACGGCTCGGCAGGCAAACCGAACGAGAGCCGCATGAAGTTCTCCACCAGGTTCATGGAGTTGTCCGGGTACAGCATCGGCTGGCCCATGGATTTCTTGTGCGCGTAGGCCGCGATGACCGGCAGTTTGGCCATCAGGCGGATGGTCGACAGCTCAACCTGCTCGTCGTCGAAGGGATCCAGCGAATCCTGGTAGAAGGTCGACAGCGCCGACACCGCCGAAGACAGCACCGGCATCGGATGGGCATCGCGCGGGAAGCCGCCGAAGAACCCCTTCAGGTCCTCGTGCAGCAATGTATGACGGCGGATCCGCTCGTCGAACGCGTGCAGCTGGGACGCGCTCGGGAGCTCCCCATAAATGAGCAGGTAGGAAACTTCCAGGAAGCTCGAGTTCTGCGCGAGCTGGTCAATCGGGTACCCGCGGTACCGCAGAATCCCCTCACCGCCGTCGATATAGGTGATCGCCGACGTCGTCGCGGCCGTGTTCATGAAGCCGGGGTCGAAGGTGACAGCGCCGGTTTCCTTCAGCAGTTTGGACACGTCGTATCCATCGTTGCCTTCAGCCGCCTTTACGCGTGCGAGATCAAGCTCACCGCCGTCGTACTTCAGGCTGGCGCCGTTCTGCTCGGTCATTTTGTCCCCTTATGGGTTCGACGATGAATGTGGCGCACCCCGTCCCAGCGGACGAATATGCACATACTCAGCTAAAACGCTACCGTCTGGTGGCCGCGATCTCTAATTCTTTGACACTTACAACGACTGCAACCGCTGAACGGCGGCATCAACGCGCTCGTCGGTTCCGGTCAGGGACACGCGAATGAAGCCTTCCCCGGCCTGGCCGTAAAACGTGCCCGGCCCGACGACGATACCCGCCGCCGCCAGCCGGCCGACCGTGGTCCAGGTATCTTCGCCGGCGGTGCCCCACAGGTACAGCCCTGCTTCGGAGTGCTCAACCCGGATCCCGGCCTGGCGCAAGGCGGGCAGCAAACGTTCACGGCGCGAACGGTACAGGTCCTTCTGCGCTTCCACATGCGCGTCGTCGTCGAGGGCGGCACGCATCGCCTGCTGAACCGGGAACGGCACAATCATCCCGGCGTGCTTGCGGCTGTTGATCAGATTGGCCATCAGCTCCGCGTCGCCGGCTGCAAACGCCGCCCGGTAGCCGGCCATGTTGGACTGCTTGCTCAACGAATAGACGGAGAGCAACCGGTGATGGTCCGCTCCGGCGACGTCAGGGTGCAGGATGCCGGGGACGGGTTCGCCGCCCCGATCGCTGTCCCATTGGTCCCAGCCGAGCTCGGCATAGCACTCGTCCGAGGCCACGACAGCCCCGGCTTCACGGGCCTGACGGACCACGGCGGCCAGCTGGTCCTTGCTGCGCACGATACCGGTGGGGTTGGCCGGGGAGTTGACCCACACCAGCCGCACTTTGGAGCGCGTTTCGTCGTCGAGCTCCTCCAGGCTGTCGGCAGCGACCGGAGTCGCACCGGCCAGCAAGGCACCAATGTCGTAGGTGGGGTATGCGACGGTGGGGCGGACGACGACGTCGCCGGCCCCCAGCCCCAGCAGCGTGGGCAGCCACGCGACCAGCTCTTTGGAACCGAGGGTCGGCATCACGGCGCCCGGATCAAGGTCCGGCACGGCGCGACGGCGGGCATACCAATCGACAATGGCGGTCCGCAGCTGAGCCGTGCCCTGTGTGGTGGGATAGCCGGGGGCGTTTGCCGCTTCAGTCAGCGCCTCCTGCACCACCATCGCAGTGGGGTCAACGGGTGTTCCGATGGAAAGGTTGACGGACCCATCCGGGTGTTCCGAGGCCTGCCGCACGTACGGGGCCATGGCGTTCCATGGATAATCCGGAAGACTCAGTCCGAAACCTTCCCGCGGAGCAGCGAACGTCACAGCTGGACGTCTTGGTTCTGCGGCGGCAGCACCGAAATAATCGGATGGTCCGTGTGCGTATTGCCGAGTTTGGCGGCCCCGCCAGGGGACCCTATTTCGTCGAAGAACTCGACATTGGCCTTGTAGTATTCGGCCCACTGTTCCGGAGTGTCGTCCTCGTAGTAGATGGCCTCCACCGGGCAAACGGGCTCACAGGCACCACAGTCGACGCACTCATCCGGATGAATGTACAGGGAGCGTTCGCCCTCGTAAATGCAGTCAACGGGGCATTCTTCAATGCATGCCTTGTCCTTGACATCCACGCATGGCTGGGCGATTACGTATGTCACGTCCCGACCTTCCTCTCGAATCCGCGCATCTGTTCACCTTCCATTGTCCCCCACATCCCCTGCCTACTCCTACCGGGCCCACGTGATCTACCGCATGAGGGGCAGCGCGAGCCCGGGTGCGGGACTTGTTGCCTGCAGGATGGAGTCGTGAGGGGCGGATGTGAAACTTTGCAGCCCTCTACCATGGGGCTGTGCCCTTAAATCGTGCTGCTCAAACACTTACCACCCTACCCGTGGGGACGCGGGTCGTGGTCCGCTACCGGATACCCGGCGGGCTGACCGACGCACTGGGGTACTTGCGCAGCGTCGATGAAGAACGCTGCATGGTCGAAACGCGCAGCTCGGAGGTGGTGATCGACCTGGCAGATGTCCAAGCGGCCAAGCCAGTTCCCCCTCCCCCGCCGCGCCGGTCTGCACGAGATGGCTGAGGAACCGGCAGCCGCGAGTCAGGCGGTGTTACCGAGCGGGATGTGGCCGCCCGGGATCGATTCGAGCAGATCGCGAGTGTATTGCTGTTGGGGATTACCGAAGACTTCGTCAGTGCTGGCGGCTTCGACCAGCTGGCCGTGGCGCATCACCAATACGTCGTCTGCAATCTGCCGGACTACGGCCAAATCGTGGCTGATGAAAAGATAGCTCAGCCCGAATTCTCCCTGGAGGTCGTTGAGGAGATTGAGGATTTGGTCCTGCACCAGCACGTCCAGTGCCGAGACCGCTTCATCGCACACCACGACCTCCGGATCCAACGCGAGGGCACGGGCAATGGCAATACGTTGTCGCTGTCCTCCCGAGAGCTCATTGGGATACCTGTTGACAGTTGAGGCGGGCATCGCAACCTTTTCCAACAGGTCTTTGATCTTTTGCCGGCGCTGCTTCTGATTGCCGATGCCATGGGTCCGCAGCGGTTCTTCGATGGTGCGGTAGATGGAGTACATCGGATCGAGGGTGCCGTATGGATTCTGGAAAATCGGCTGGACCTTCCGTCGCAGCCGAAGCAACTCTTTACTCGCCAAGGGGGAAATGTCTTCTCCATCGAACAGCACCCTCCCGCTTGTCGGGCGCAGCAACCGCAACGTGATTTGGGCGACAGTCGATTTGCCGGACCCGGACTCTCCCACCAGTGCCATGGTGGTTCCGCGTTGGAGCGAGAAAGAGACGTCGTCGACGGCCTTGAAATCTGTGGACTTTTGACCGAAGTCACCCCGAATCGGGAACGACTTGACCAGGTGCTCGGCCTCCAGGACAGTGTCGGTGCTGGTGGCACCGGGGGCTGCATCCCTACTGGTGGCGCCGTCCGTGGTCTCCGTCGCAGCGGCGGACGGGTCGCTGACCTGAATGTGTTGATGTTCAGATTCAAGACGCCGGGATGCAAGTGATGGGGCTGAGTGCACCAGCCGCTGGGTATAAGGATGTTGTGGATCCTGCAGAATATCCAGCGCCGGACCGGACTCGACGATACGGCCTTTGTACATCACCGCAAGGTGCTCGGCCCGCTCGGCCGCCAGCCCGAGGTCGTGAGTAATCAGGAGCACCGCAACGTTCAATTCGGACGTCAGCCCATCGAGATGGTTGAGGATCTGGTGTTGGACAGTGACGTCGAGGGCCGACGTCGGCTCATCGGCAATCAGCAGGTCGGGCCGGGCGGCCAGGCCCATGGCAATCAGCGAGCGCTGCAGCATTCCGCCGGAGAATTCATGGGGAAACTGCCGTGCCCGCTCTTCTGCGTTCGGAAGGCCCGCTTCGGCCAGCAATTCACGGACCCGCTTGTCCGCGGCCTTGCCCGTGGCAATGTTGTTCGCCTTAAGGGTCTCCTTGATCTGGAACCCGACGCGCCACAGGGGGTTGAGGTTGGACATCGGGTCCTGCGGAACCAGGCCGATCGAAGAGCCACGCAGGGCGGCCATCCGCCGCTTGGAAAACTGCGTCACTTCCTGGTCCCGGAAGCGGATGGAGCCGCGGCGTATCCGGCCGTTGTCAGGGAGCAGGTTAACGATGGTGTGCGCCAGCGTGGACTTCCCGGATCCAGACTCCCCCACGATGGCCACCGTCTGGCCGGGATAAACGCTCAGGTTTGCTCCACGGACAGCGGAGACCATGCCGTTCTGGGTCTTGAAGCCTACTTCCAGGTCGGAAATCTGCAGCAGCGGACCGGTTTCAGCGGTCGCGGCCTCGTCTACGGTCTGGTTAGCATCCCCGGTCATCGGGTCCTCGCTTTCGGATCGAGAGCGTCGCGAACGGCGTCGCCCATCATGATGAAGCTCAGCACTGTCACTGCCAAGGCCGCGGCGGGGAAGAACAAGGCTTCAGGATTTGTCCGTATCAGTGTCTGCGCCGAAGCGATGTCGGCGCCCCAGGAAACGATGGTGCTGGGCAGCCCCAGGCCCAGGTAGGACAGCGTTGCCTCGGCCACAATGTAGATCCCCAGCGATACTGTCGCCGTGACAATCACCGGCGCAATGGCGTTCGGAAGCACATGCCGGACCAGGTTCTTCAGCGGGGACGCTCCCACCGCCGTGGAGGCGGTGACGAAGTCGGAATTCTTCGTCGAAATCACGGCTCCGCGGGTAATCCTCGCTATCTGGGTCCACCCGAAGGCCGCCAGAACGCCAATGATATGCCATACCGTGATGCTGTCCCGGACGAGCTGCAGCACGACTATGGCGGCGAGGACGAAAGGCAGCGCGAAAAAGATGTCCATGATGCGTGAAAGCAGCGCATCGATCCATCCGCCGTAGAAACCGGCGACAGCGCCGATAATGCCGCCAATAATGACTACACCCAGCGTGGTGAAGGCGCCCACCATCACTGAGGCTTGCGCGCCGTAAATGACGCGGGCGTAAATGTCACACCCCTGCTGGTTGAATCCGAGCGGGTGCCCGGCACGAGGCTCGGCCAAGCTGTTGTCCAGCGTGCAGTAGGTCGGGTCAGCGGAGGTGAACAGCCACGGGAACGCGACGACGACGAGGATCAGCAGGATCAGCAGCCCGGAGATAATGAACAGCGGCTGACGGATCAGGGAGCGGAAAGCGTCCTTCCACAGACTGGATCCATCGGATTCGTTCGAGACCGCATCAACACCCTGCAGCGGCGTCTCATCCAGCGGCGCCACATAGCGTTGTTGACCGGCACGGGTCGCGCGGGGAATGGAAGTGTCAGGCATATCGAATCCTCGGATCAAGGACCGCATACAGCAGGTCCACGAGCAAGTTGGCAAAGATGTAAACGACGACCAGCAGGGTCACGATGGAGACAACAGTTGTACCTTCGCTGCGCAGGATGGCGTCATACAGGGCGCTGCCGACTCCGTCGACGGCAAAGATATACTCTGTCACGATCGCGCCGCCCATTAACGTCCCCAGGTCAGCGCCCAGGAAGGTCACCACAGGAATCAGCGAATTCCGCAGCACATGGACCGTGGTGACGCGGCTTCCTGACAGCCCCTTCGCCTTGGCGGTCCGGACGTGGTCGGCGGACAAGTTCTCCACGATCGATGTGCGGGTCAGGCGGATCACGTACGCCAGGGAGACACCGGCCAGCACGACGGCGGGCATCAGCAGCGATCCGATGGAAGCGTCCCGGGCGGTGGCCGGGAACCAGCCCAGTTCAATACCGAACACGAACTGGCCGACGAACCCCAGCACGAAGGTGGGGATGGCTATGACGACCAGCGAGAGCATCAGCACCGTCGAGTCGAACAATTTGCCTTTGCGGATTCCCGCCATCACGCCTACAGCAACGCCGAGGACCATTTCAATAATGAGAGCCATAAAGGCGAGCTTTATCGTGGTCGGGAAAACCCGGGCAATGATGTCAATGACCGGTCGGCCCGAGAAAGTAATTCCAAAATCGCCGACGAAAATGCCTTTGAGGAACAGCAGGTACTGCACGATGAACGGTTCGTCGAGATTGTATTCGGCACGGATCTGGTCGGCGACATTTTCGTTGACAGGCTTATCTCCGAACAATGCTGTTACGGGATCGCCGGGCATCGCGAAAACCATCGCGTAGATCAGCAGGGTGGTGCCAAGCAGCACAGGAATCATTTGGAGAATCCTGCGGGACGTGTAGCGAAGCACTACGCGGCCTCCTTATGTGTGTGCTCGCCAGCCGGTCCGCCGGTGGGAATGTTCCCAGCGGCGGACCGGCTGTCAGGAGAAGCTAGTTCTTAGAGATCTGGTAGTACGCGGGGACGTTCTTCCAGTCGAATTCCACGTTCTCCAATTCGGGCACACTGGCTGCCGCGACATTTTCGTACCAGAGCGGAATGGCCGGCAGATCTTCAAGCAGGATCTCCTCCGCTTCCTGGTACAACTCGATGCCTTCCTCGGGCGAATCAGCGGAAGCAGCCTGGGCAACCTTCTTATCGAACTCCGGGTTCTTGTAATCGCCGTCGTTCGCACCATTGCCGTCAGCGGCGGCTGAGGCATACAGCGCGACCAGGTAGTTGCCAATCGAGGGGTAATCGCCCTGCCAACCGGAACGGAAGGGGTACTGGATCTTACGTTCGGTGATCATAGTGCGGAATTGTCCGAAGGTGGCAGTGGGAGCGCCGACTGCTTTGATGCCGAGAGTATTCGAAATCTGGTTGGTCACGGCATCGACCCATTGCTTATGGTTATCGTCACCGTTGTAGCCAAGCTTGAAGGCACCGGTCCATTTGTTGATCTCGTTGGCCTTTGCCCACAGCTTCTTGGCCTTTTCCGGGTTGTGCTTCAGCACATCCGAGCCCTCAAGGCTATCGCTGTAGCCGTCGAGGGTGGGAGCCGTGAAGTCTGTTGCCGGAGTTACGGAACCGTAGAAGATCGCCTCGGCGATCTGCGGCCGGTTGATCGCCATTGAGATGGCTTTGCGGCGCAGCTGGCCTTCTTTGCCACCGAAATGGTCAAGGCGGCCGGGAATCGTGAAGCTCTGGAAGACGGAACCCGGCTTGTTGTAGGCCTTGATGCTCTCATTTTCCTTGTAAGTCTGAAGAGCTGAGGCGGGCACCTGGTCGATCAGGTCGAGTGCGCCATCCTGCACGTCGGCATAGGCAGCTTCGGCATCGGTGTAGATGCGGAAGGTGATGCCATCGTTCTTGACGGTGCGGTTGCCCTTGTAGTCGGGATTCTTCACCAGTTTGATCTGGCGGTTGTGTTCCCAGGCCCCTTTGCCATCCATCATGTACGGTCCGTTGCCGATCGGGTTTTCGCCGAAGGCTTCCATGTCTTCGAAAGCAACCTTGGGCAGCGGTGAATATGCCGAGTAGCCCAGCCGCAGGGGGAAGTCCGATTGTGGCTCATTGAGGGTCACGGTGAAGTGGTAGTCATCCACGACTTTGAGACCCGACATCGTCTTGGCAGTTGGCTTGGCGCCTTCCTTGCCGGGGTTGACGTCGTTATACCCCTTGATGGGCGCAAAGAAGTTTGCCGACAGCTGGGCATTGCTGGCCAGCGCACCATAGTTCCAAGCATCGACAAACGAGTGCGCCGTGACCTTCTCGCCATTGGTGAAGGTCCAGCCCTTCTTCAGCGTGATGTCATAGGTCTGCGAATCCTCTGTCTCAATGGACTTGGCGACTTCCATCTGCATGGTGCCGTCAACGTCGTAGCTGACGAGCCCCGCGAACAGCTGGGTGATGATGCGTCCGCCACCAACTTCGTTGGTGGATGTGGGGATCAGCGGATTCTGCGGCTCAGTGGTGTTCGTGGTGATGATTTCGGCGCTTTCGCCTGCGCCTCCTTCACCGCCACCGCCACTGCCGCAGCCTGTGAGGGCAAGGCTGGCAACGACGGCAAGACCAACGCCCTTGAGCAACGCCTTGTGACGGATGCTCTTCATAACTCCTCCTGGGATCGTATAGCTCGTGATGAAGCCACCATGGCTCCAACCAGTTCAGCGAGCTGTGGTGAGAATCTTGATACGTGGCAGGTGATGATGCATTGAAATTCCCGCATCCCGCGGTTGCGTGCGGATGAACGCGCCGGCGCGTCCTTCGCGGCAGCCAGTTAAAGAAACCGGACTGCGTATCAACTTTTGTTGCATCGCAGATGACGTTAGCCCAGTCACAACTGAACCACAAAGGCACAAAAAGGAATCATTCGACGTATCAGGATCCAGAGAATTCCGTCAAAACCGGTGATCCGACCGGCGGCTGCGCCGCGTAATATCAAGGTGGATAGTAAACCGAGGCAACAGTCCCAAAAGTCAAATCAACGGCAGGAACATTGGCGCCGTTGTCTGATTGTTATACACGCACACTTGCGGCCGCTGTCTCAGCGCAGATCAGCAAAGGGCCAATATGCCCCGGCCTCCCCCGATTCCAGGTCTCGAACCCACCACCGGCGGAGGCAGCGGTGACCCCGGAAAAGCATCTACTATGCGATTGGGTAATATCAATCACACCCTGCCGGTGACGTAGACTTTGGCTATGTCTAACGACGACGACTTACAGGCCAAGGGCCGGGCACTGAGCTCCCCGGTCCGACTGCGGATCCTGCGGCTGTGCCTGCATCAATCGCGGACCAATAAGGAAATCGCCGAAAAACTGGAGCTGAATCCGGCCACCGCTTTACACCACGTGCGGACCCTGCTGGGCACCGGATTCCTGGAGGCCGAAGAGCACCGCAAGGGCAATCGCGGAGCCAAAGAAGTCCCCTACCGGGCGACGCGGCTGTCCTGGGGGACCCCGGTTCAGAATGTGGCTCCGATACTGGTCGATACCTTCCTGCAGGAGATCGAAGGGCTGGCTCCGTCGGAAATCGAGGTCGCACGCTTGGGCCTCAAACTCAACGAGAAGCACCGCACCGAAATGATGGACAGGATCAAGGCGCTGCTGGAAGAGTACGCCAAGATGCCCGCCGACGGCGACGGCATTCCGACGTCGATCATGCTGGCCCACCACAGAGACCGCTCGTCGGAATGAGGCCCAGCGCCTCGCAGCAGATGAGGCCCCGCCCCAAGGCAGCACCTTGTCGTCGGGATCAGGCTCAGCGCCGGCCGGGCCGCCGCAAGGCGCGCAGGGTGATAATCGTGCCGACTATGGTCGCCACCGTAATGCCGTAACTGAAGATCATCCCCGCCATGGCGATGGTCGGCGTCGCTTCCGCAGCGCTGCCGGCCACCCCGACGACGATCATTTTTGAACTGGTCGATATCAGGCCGACGAACACGTACGTCAACAACCCGGTCAGCACCGACATCCAGACATTCCGGGCCCAGGCGCCGACAAAGACCACCAGGCTGCACACCAGTACCAGCGCGGCAATGGCGCCCCAAGGCACGGCAAATGAGGATAAATGCATGATCTGCCCGTGCAGGCTGGTGCCGAAGAATGTTCCGGCCAGCGACGCGGCGACGGTCCCGGCAAGTGCCTTGAACATTGACGGTTTTGATGACGACGACGGCGGAGGGCCGGCAATCGATTGAAAGCGGCCGCCACCGGCCGGCACCGCTTCGGGCCGTGCCTGCGTCAGCACACCTGAGGAGTCCTCCAGCAGGAAGACCTCCTCGCCGCGCAGCGGCTGCCAGATCATATTGGACAGCGCGAAGCGCCCGTCATCGATGATCAGTTGAGTGCGGTGGGCATGCATCGCAGCGGTCTTGCGCTCCAGCTCGCCATTAATCCGCACCATCGTGCGGTGCCCCGGCTCCGTCGCACCCTCGGCATCGCTATGGATGGAATACACCCACGGGACCTTCCAACCGCCCGGCGTCGAATTGACCGCAGCGTGGGTGATCTCATGGGCACGGACGTGGTCGGGATGCCCATAGCCGCCGTCCGCGTCATAGGTAATCACGGCGTGCGGCCGGAACGACGCGATCAAGTGCGCCGCATGCGTGGCCGTCTCGTCGAGTGCTGCGGCGACCAGCGAGCGCGGGTCGATGTCATCGCCGGCTTCCGCCCGTCCGGACTCGCCCCACGCCATCCCGGAGTCGCGATAACGCTTCGGCCCAAGCGCCGGGGCGGCGGCGTCAGCATCGCCGAGAAAGACCTGCCGGGAGATCCCCACGGCGGCAACGGCTTCGCCCAGTTCGACCTGGCGCACTTGGGCCAGTGACTCGCCGTCGTCGATACTCGAACGCTGCCCGGCCTGCAGATGCTGCAACTGAGGCGGGATGACCTCGCCCATCTCGCCGCGCGTGCAGGTGAGCAGGACGACGTCGGCCCCCGCCGCAGCGTAACCGGCCATCGTGGCCCCGGTGGCAATCGATTCGTCGTCGGGGTGCGCATGGACAAACAGCATGCGTGGCCGCTCGTGCGGAAAGTGGTGCGCGAACGATGGCAGCAACCCCGCCTGTTGTCCGGGTGGTGCAGCAGGTTGCGGGATGGTCATACGGCCATTATGCCTTCAATGGCCCGCCGGATCCGACAGCGCCTAGGATTTCGCCCGCGCACGAGCAGCCTTCACCCGTTCACTGGCGTTCAGGATCACCTTGCGGATCCGGATGGATTCCGGGGTCACCTCCACGCATTCGTCCTCGCGGGCAAACTCAAGGGACTCCTCCAGGGTCAGCTTGCGCGGCGGTGTCAGGTTCTCGAAGGTTTCCGAGGAAGCCGCGCGCATATTCGTCAGCTTCTTTTCCTTGGTGATGTTGATATCCATGTCGTCGGCGCGGTTATTCTCGCCGACGATCTGGCCCTCGTATACTTCCGAGGTCGGCTCGACGAAGAAGCTGCCGCGTTCCTGCAGGTTCATCATTGCGAACGGTGTGACAACGCCGGCGCGGTCGGCGACCAGCGAACCACTGGTGCGGAACTCGATGGGACCGGCCCATGGCTCGAAGCCCTCCGAGTAGGAGAAGGCGATCCCCGCGCCGCGGGTATCGGTCAGGAACTGTGTGCGGAAGCCAATCAGCCCACGGGCCGGAACCACAAACTCCATCCGGACCCAGCCGGTGCCGTGGTTGGCCATGTTGGTCATCCGGCCCTTGCGGCCGGCCAACAGCTGCGTGACGGCGCCAAGGTATTCCTCCGGCGTGTCGATGGTCATGTGCTCCATCGGTTCGTTCACCTTGCCGTCGATCACGCGGGTGACCACCTGCGGCTTGCCAACCGTCAGTTCGAAGCCTTCGCGCCGCATCTGCTCCACCAGGATGGCAAGGGCCAACTCGCCGCGGCCCTGCACTTCCCAGGAGTCCGGGCGTTCGGTGGGCAGCACGTTCAGCGAGACGTTACCGATCAGCTCCTTGTCCAGCCGGTCCTTGACCTGCCGGGCGGTGACCTTTGATCCCTTGACCTTGCCGGCCAGCGGTGAGGTGTTGATGCCGATGGTCATCGAAATTGCCGGGTCGTCCACGGTGATCAGTGGCAACGGCTGCGGATTGGATGCGTCGGTCAGGGTCTCGCCAATGGTGATGTCGGGGATACCCGCGACGGCGACGATGTCGCCCGGCCCGGCAGACTCAGCGGGAACGCGATCCAGCGCCTTGGTGGCCAGCAGCTCGGTGATGCGCACGTTCTTCAATTCGCCGTCCTGGCGGGCCCACGCAACAGTCTGTCCCTTCTTCAACGTGCCGTTGCGGACGCGAAGCAGCGCCAAACGGCCCAGGAACGGTGATGCGTCAAGGTTCGTCACGTGCGCCTGCAGCACGCCATCGGGATCATAGCGGGGAGCCGGAATGTGGTCGATGAGGGTCTGGAAGAACGGCTCGAGATCCTGGTTCTCCGGAGCGGTGCCGTCGGCCGGCTGCTCCAGGGACGCATTGCCGACCTTCGCGGCAGCGTAGACCACCGGAACATCCAGCACGGAATCAAGATCCAGCTCGGGGTGCTCCTCGGCGAGGTCGCTGGCCAGGCCAAGCAGCAGGTCCATGGATTCGCTGACGACTTCCTCGATCCGTGAGTCCGGGCGGTCGGTCTTGTTGACCACGAGGATGACCGGAAGCTTTGCGGCCAGGGCCTTGCGCAGCACGAAACGGGTCTGGGGCAACGGTCCTTCAGACGCATCGACCAGCAGCACGACGCCGTCGACCATCGACAGCCCGCGTTCCACTTCGCCGCCGAAGTCGGCGTGGCCGGGGGTATCAATGACGTTGATCGTGACTTTGTCTTCGTCGGAGGCGGTACCTCTGTACGTGACAGTGGTGTTCTTGGCCAGGATGGTGATGCCCTTTTCCCGCTCCAGGTCACCAGTGTCCATCACCCGGTCCGCGACCTCGCCATGTTCGGCGAACGAATGCGTCTGCTTCAGCATGGCATCGACCAAAGTGGTCTTACCGTGGTCAACGTGGGCTACGATGGCGACATTGCGGATATCGTTGCGAAGCGCAGTAGCCCCGGAATTAGGGTCGACGGTGGTTTCAGACATGCGAAAAAGACTCAATTCAGTATGACGGATGCGCCCTTCAAAAAGGGCAGACAATCCATTTTAGCGGCCAGAGGCGTCAGTAGCCTAACGAAATGTGGTCGCAGGCGGGACGAACACCCCGATTCGATGCGGCGAACGGCTCAGATTTGCGGGCCCAAACCGCTGACGAGGTCCTTCCAAAACGCCCGCCAATGCTCCACTTGGTCCGTTGATTCCAGCCGCTCGTGCTGGATACCCAGCGAGGCCTTCTCATCGGATTTCTGGTGGATGTTCACATTCACCCGGGAACCATCTGTGAGCCTGCACCGCCAGTAGCGCCATTTATCGGTCGAGTTCACATCCGGGGCGGCGCTGATGTCGATGCCCGAAAAGGACTCGTTTCCCTCGACCAGGCCCAGCCACATTCGCAGCGCATCATCTTTGCTGCCGTGCAGGGTCTTGCTGACCGAGACGCTGTACTCGCCATTACAATCCTGCCCGGGTTGGCGCCGACCGATCTGCTGCTCATAGGCAACCGTGACGGACTGTGCCCACCAACCTGTGGCCACGCCGTCGTCGTTCAACCGTTGCGCGATCTCTTGGTGGGACAGCTGGTCCGCACCAATACCGGCAAGGTACTGCTCGAAATCCGACCAGGACTTGCCCGTTCCGGTCTCCAGCGCGCCGATATTCATGGGGCGGACCATCGCCGCAGCTCCTCTCAGCCGGTTCCGTGCGTCTACTCCGCCTCAGGCTGCTCGGCTCACTCCATTCCCGATGCCAGCAGCTGCGCCCGCAGTTCGCGGCGCTCCTGCTGCTTCTCCGGATCCGGC
The DNA here is from genome assembly GCF_000430705.1 of Arthrobacter castelli DSM 16402. GTDB lineage: Bacteria > Actinomycetota > Actinomycetes > Actinomycetales > Micrococcaceae > Arthrobacter_C > Arthrobacter_C castelli. Next base: position 7,337 of record NZ_AUMN01000004.1, on the reverse strand, counting down.
AGCGGCACCGCTGCGAGCAGCCGCTGGGTGTACGGATCCTGCGGGTTCCGCAGAATCTGGTCGCGGGTGCCCTGCTCAACGATTCTGCCCCGGCGCATCACGCAGATCCGGTGGGACATCAGGTCGACGACGGCAAGGTCGTGGGTGACGAACAGGGCGGCGAAGCCCAACTCCTGCTGCAGGTTCTGCAGCAGTTCCAGCACCGTCGCCTGGACGGACACGTCCAGCGCCGACGTCGGCTCATCGGCCACCAGCAGCTTCGGCTCCAATGACAGCGCCCGCGCAATGCCGACGCGCTGCTTCTGCCCACCGGACAACTCGTGCGGGAACCGGTTGCGGTAGTCGCGGGGCAGCTGGACCTGGTCCAGCAGGTTTTCGATCTTTTTCTGCAATGCCGGCCCCTTGGCCACCTTGGCCAGGTACATCGGCTCGCCGATGCTTTCGCCCAGCGGAAGTCGTGGGTTCAACGACGACGAAGGGTCCTGGAACACCATCCCGACGCCGCGGCGCAGCCTGAACAGCTGCTTTCGGGAGGCGTGTGAAATCTCCTCGCCGGTCACCTTCAGCGACCCGTCGGCAACGGGCAACAGACCGACGGCGGCCCGGCCGATTGTCGTCTTGCCGGAGCCGGACTCGCCCACCAAGCCGAGGACCTCGCCCGGGTAAATGGACAGGTTCGCGCCCTCTACAGCGCGGAACGCGGGAACGCGTCCCTGTTTTGGGTACTCGATGGCGACGTCCCGGAGTTCCAGGACCGCCTTCTCTGCATCGTGCTGCGTCTCCTGCTGCGCCTCTTCCAGCCGACGCTGGTTTTCTTCCTCGCGGCGCCGCATTTCCTCCTGGTCCACACCCTGCAGTTCCGCGTGGGCAGCAGCCGCCAGGGCGGCGGACACGTCAATTTCGTCGCCCTCTGCACTCTGGCCCAAGTGAGGGACGGCGGAGAGCAGTTTTTGGGTGTATTCGTGCCGCGGATTGTTGAAGATCTGGTCCGCCGTGCCGGACTCCACGATCAAGCCCTTCTGCATCACGGCCATCTTGTCGGACAGATCGGCCACCACGCCCATGTCGTGGGTAATCAGCACGATCGCGCTGTCGAGCTTGTTCCGCAGGTTGCGCATCAGATCGAGGATTTCAGCCTGAACCGTGACGTCGAGCGCCGTCGTCGGCTCATCCGCGATCAGCAACTTGGGGTCGCAGGACAATGACTGGGCGATCATGGCGCGCTGCCGCTGGCCACCGGAGAGCTGGTGCGGATATGACTGGAAGGCCTTTTCCGGATCGGGCAGTTCCACCAGGTCAAGCATCTTCAACGCCCGTTCCTTCGCCTCCTGGGGCGAAATAGCGTTATGCAGGCGGATGGTCTCGATGATCTGGTACCCCACCGTGTACACCGGGTTCATCGCCGTCATCGGCTCCTGGAAGATCACCGCCACGTCACTGCCGCGGATCTCCCTGAGCTTGCTGCCGCTCAGGCCGAGGATTTCCCGCCCGTTCAGCTTCACGCTGCCGCTCGTCCTGCTGTTCTCCGGCAGCAATCCGAGCAGGGCCATGGAACTCGCGCTCTTGCCGGAGCCGGACTCGCCGACGATCGCCAGCACCTCGCCGGAACGGACGTTGTAGTTCAGGTCGATCGCCGCCGGAATCCATTCCTTCTCGACGCCGTAGTCGACACTCAGGTCGGTGACTTCCAGGACGGGAGTCTCGTCCCGTCGATCATCCCCGGATTCGGGAATTTCGACAATGCCATCAGTCATGACTTTTTCCTTCCAACCGCATCAGTCACCTCTGTGATTGGTGAACTGATCCGGGATGCTGAAACTATATGTGTATGAATTCGGCAAACATTGACGCCAGCGACATCACGCTCAGGCCCCGCAGCGCCAAGTGGTTCGCAGGAATCACATGGGCCCTGGCCGCCGTCGGCCTGATCGCTGCAGCAGTAGTCAACGGTGTCGACGGGCTGCTGACCGCGTGGCCGCTGCTGGTGATGGCTTACTTGGGCTGGTGGGTCTTCTGGTATCCCTCTGTGCAGATCGACGACGACGGCGTCACCCTGCATAATCTGCTGCGCAGCGTCCGGGTGCCGTGGAGTGCGCTGATCCACGTGGACACCAAGTTCGCGCTGACGTTGATCACCACGCGCGGAAAATTCACCGCGTGGGCCGCTCCGGCCCCCGGCGTGTGGGGTACGCACCGGGGCAAACCGGAACACGTACGCGGCCTGCCGGCCACCACCTATGGCGCGGCCGATTCGATCCGCCCCGGAGACTTGAAAAACACTGACTCCGGTGCGGCTGCCTACCACGTCCGTTCCCAATGGGCGGCACTGGCCGAAGCGGGGAAGCTCGACGTTGACAGCCCGGAAGCGGCCAACGTCACCAAGTCGGTCCATTGGCTCCACGTCGGCTGCGCAGCCGCCCTGGTGGCCGCCTGTTTCCTTGCCTTCGCCGTAGCCTGAAACGTCCATTGTCAGGCCTTCGCTTCGGCTGAGGAGGAGGCCCGGGTGTCCTTCGCCTTCTTGGCCCTGAACTTCTTTTGCCGTGGATCGAATGCGTCCCGCAAGCCATCGCCGATGAAGTTGATCGACAGGCAGATCGCGATGATGAACAGGCCCGGCCACCAGAACAGCCACGGGCGAGTGGTGAAGGCCTGCTGGTTATCACTGATCAAGCTGCCCAGCGACACATCCGGCGCTTGAACACCCATCCCGAGGAATGACAATGCTGTCTCCAGCAGAATCGCCGAAGCCATCACCAGGGTGGTGTTCACGATGATGACGCCGACGGCGTTGGGCAGGATGTGCTTGAAGATGATCCTGCGGTCGGAGGCACCGGCAATCCGTGCGGCGTCGACAAACTCCCGTTCACGAAGGGAGAGGAATTCACCTCTGACCAGACGCGCCAGCCCCGTCCAGATGATCACGCCGACGAAGAGTCCGAGGAGGACGACGCCGTCGCTTCCGCCGAAGATAGCGTTGGCGATTGTTCCCCGTCCCGTCATGGTTTGGCTGATAGTTCCCAACACGGCGGCCAGGATGATCAGCGGGATGATGATGACGGTGTCCGTCAGACGCATCAGCACCGCTTCCACCCAGCCGCGGAAGTAGCCCGACACGCCGCCAATGATCACGCCGAGGATCCCGCCCAGGGCCCCGATGATGAACATGACAATCAGCGAGAGCTGGGCGCCGCGCATGGTCATGGCGAACATATCCCGGCCGACGCTGTCCTGGCCGAACGGATGCTGGCCAAAGTCAAACGGCAGTTCCCAGGTCGGCTCACCGCGTCCCTGGATAGGGGGCGTTTCGATGTAGTTCCATTGGTACCAACCGGGGATTCCGGCGTAGCCGACGGACGTGAACGCCAGAATGACAATCCCGGCGAACACAAACATGCTGATCACAGCAGCGGTATGGCCGAAGAACCGCTTGCGGACCAGTTGTCCCTGGCTCAGCCCCCTGGCCTCAGGAGTGGCGGTATCCGGATTTTCGTTTTCAGCAGATGTGCTCATGCTTTCACCCTTACGCGCGGATCCAACACGGAATAGATTAGGTCGGCGACCAGATTGAAGGTCATGGCCAGAATCCCGGTAATAAGGAATACGCCCATCACCGGATTAGGGTCCACTGCGTTCAGTGCATCCACGAACAATTGGCCCATGCCGCTGAAGGCAAAAACAGCTTCCGTGATAATTGCCCCGCCAATCAACGCCCCGATATCGAAAGCCACCAAAGTGGCCAAAGGAATAAGCGCATTCCTGAATGCATGCCGCATCACGACGGTCCGCTCGGTCAGGCCTTTGGCCCGGGCGGTGCGGATGTAGTCCTGGTTCATGATCTCCAGCATGGACGCCCGTGAATAACGGCTGTAGCTGGCCAGCGAAATCAGCATCAGCGCAATCGTGGGCAGCAGCAGGTGGGTGAATATGTCCAGTCCGGCGATCCAGAAATTACCCTCAAGGTTCGGCGTCGACGAGCCGATAGTGGCGATGGGGCGTCCGCCGATCCGGGAGTTGTTGAAGTACTCCGGCCATTCCTGCATGTAGCGGTCCAGCAGGATCACGAATCCCATCAGGAAGGCTGTCAGCCCGGCCGCATTCATGCTCTGCCGGCGGTCGAAGCCGCCCATCAGGTACCCCACGGCCACACCAACCAGCACTGCTCCAACCCCCAGAATGATGATCATCAGGATCGTGGCCAGGTCAAGCAGTGGCTGGATGGCGAAATAAGCGATCATCCCCAGGCCAACGGTAATCAGCGCTGAATATAAGGCCTTGCGATTGCGCAGGCCTGCCGTGAGTACGGTGACAAGGTACGCCGCAGCCACCCCCATCAGCGCCACGCCGATCGCGCCGAAGCCTGGCGTCAGGAACCAGCCGGAGATGTCGAGGTACCAGCACAGTGCCACCGCGGCGACGAAACCTATGGCCGCCGCGATTAGTTTTCGCTTCACCCCTGATTTCGGCACCAGATAACAGATGAAACCCGCCACGAGCCCGATAATGCCCATGGCCGAGAGCCCGATATTGGGCTGGTTCAGGAAATTGTTGAATCCAATGGCTCCATACTCCTTGAGCAGCACGGCCACCCAGAAGATCGGCAGCGAGAAGAAGAGGAACGCCATGAAGGTGACACCGTAGTCCAGGCCGCTGTACTGGCGCAGCGCGGTGATGATACCGAGCGCGATTCCAATGATGATCGCGAGGATCGTCGCGGCGGTCACCAATTGGATGGTCTGGCCCATCGCCCGGGCCAGCAGGGTTGTTACCTCGATACCCTGAATACTCTTTCCCAGGTCGCACTCGGCCGCAAAGGGGATCAAGCACCCGGCAGCGCCGCCGAGCCAGTCGAAGTACCTCAATGGAGCAGGAGTATTCAAGTTTAGTAATTGGATACGTTGTTGAATTAGTTGTTCTTTATTCGGCAGGCTGCTCTGGCGATACTGCTGCAAGGGGTCCCCTGACGCCGCTGTCAGGAGATACACCAGGAAAGAAGCGGCCAACAGAATAAGTACGGCAGTGACTAACCGCCGAACAATGTAGGTCACCATAGTTGTTTAAACCTCAATGTTTAAGGTTGCCGGGAAGAATCCGGGTTGTCGCAAAAAGTGTAATGCAGATCATCATCAGTGAAAATTTGGGAGATCCCAATCACTCATTGGCCGCGCTGGGCACTGGAAAGCGCCGGGACCTTGCGGCCCCGGCGCTTCCAGTTATTCAGTGCAAGAACGTCAGGGGTTTGGTGGTCGCTGATTTACTTCGCGACTTCCCATTCCCAGAAGTTCCACCAGACGCCGGTCTGGTTACCCATGAACTCGATCCCCTTGAGCTTGTCGTTATAGGCGATGATGCCCGGCGACTGGAAGAGCGGCAGTCCATAGCCGGTCTCGAAGAGCCGCTTATCGACAGTGATCTTCAGTTCCTGCTGCTTCTGTGGATCGGTGGTGACGATGAGCTCGTCCATGGCCTGCTGCGCCTTTTCATCACAGAAACCGGTGAAGTTGGACGCGGAGCCACAGCCATACAGCTGCGGAACACCCGTTACACCGACGCCATCGCTGATCCAGCCGAAGATGGTGGCGTCCCAGCCGCCGGCAGTCAGGGCCGCGCCCCACTTGTTGCCCGGAAGTCCGCCGTCGACAACATTGAAGCCGGCCTTCTCTGCGCTCTCGGCAATCAGAGTGTAGGCGTCAACACGGTTCGGATTGTCCGCGTTGTACATGATCTTGACCTTCGGAGTCCGTCCGTTCAGCAATTCTTTCGCCTTCTGGATATCGACTTCCTGCCAGTTCTCCGAACCGTTGACCTTAACGGACGCCTTATACCCCGGCGTACCCATATCGAAGACATGCGAATCACGTGGTTTCGCATCCGGGATGACCTGGGCGATGGTCGACTGGACGATCTGGTTGCGCGGAATCGTGTTCATAAATGCCTTGCGTACATCCACGTCCTTGAACACGCCACCGTATTTGAGGTCGATATGGTCGAAGGAAAGCATCTGGCCGGTCAGCATCTTGAAACCGCTGAGTTGCTCCAGCGAGGCCTTGATGTCGCCGGAAGCTTGCGGGGCGATGATGTCGACCTCGCCATTCTGCAGCGCCTGCACCTGGGACGGTGACTCCGGGATGTACCGGATGACGATTTCGTCGATCTTTGGCTCCGGGCCCCAGTCGTACTCGGGGTTGCGCACCAGAGTCATGGACCGGTCGGGAACCATGCTCTCGACCATGTACGGACCGCTGGATAACGTCAGCCCCTTATTCGAGGGGAACGTCGTGGTGTCGAATCCCGTGTTCCAGAAATTGGCGACCTTCTTCAGCTTGGGGCGCTTCTTGGGATTCTCGGGATCCCCCTCAGGAGCACTCAAGAGCAGATCCGTCAGCGCCTGCTCGTTCTTGAGTCCGGCGCCCTTGGCCACCACATGTGCCGGCAGACCCACGCCAAAGGCGATCTCCCAGTCAGCATACGGCTTGGAGTAGGTCATCGTGATTGACCTGCCGTCGTCGCCGATTTCAGGTACATCGGTCAAGCCGAGTCCACTGGTGCTTCCGGCGTATGAGAAGTAGTTAGTACCGGAGACCACGTCGCCGGCATCATTTGTCTTCGCATCGTCGAAGTGCCCGGACTGCACAGCCCAGGCCAGCATCAGATCCCCCGCGTCGATCGGCGTTCCATCAGACCACACAACGCCTTCGTTGATGGTGTACTTGATTTTCAGCGGATCCTCGGAGAGCTTCTTGTAAGTGCCGAACTCCTCGCGGCGCTTAAGCTCCAGATCGTTGGTGAGATAGTTGAAATCCCACTGGGTGAGGTATTCGATGGTTCCGTTGATGTCAACGTTGCCGGTGGCGCTGTTCGAGTTGAACGAAGTGAACTGGTTCACCTCTGCCACCGTCACAGATGTATTCCCCCCGGATGCCTGGGATCCCCCCTCGGTGGAATCACCTCCGCCGCCCCCTTCGGTGCTGGCGCAGGCGCTCAGTGCGAGAGCGGCGATAGCCGCGGTCCCGACTGCTTTGGAAGTACGTCCGAAACGCATTCCGCCTCCTATTTATTGATGTGGAAGTAGCCCAACGCTATTTCGCGTTGGACCGACAGCCACCCACCCTACCGGTACGTGGCGTGTCTCACATCAAAAGAGCCTAGACTAAAATTGCCTTGGCTAGGTTTCGATTAGCGATTGTTCACCGGGTTGTTATCGAGATGCAACCTAATATTCCTCTCAGACACCGCACCGTAATCCGGCTCTTCGCATTTAGGCATGGTTAGCGGTTTTTCGCCGGTAGGGGCGGTGGCCGCCGGCGGCCAGTAGGCATCTGAGCCTGTAGTTGGCGAAG